>JAUNDC010000061.1 GCA_030526355.1 Bacillota bacterium
ATGGAATTGTCAAGAAAAGTGCAGTCTGTTAAACCCACAAAGTTTCTGACAGTCTAAGCAGCACACTGAATATCCTCTTCGAACAGTCTTCTGTATGCTGCAGGAGGAAGACTGTTCGGATTTGATGTATAGATTCTCTTCTGGTTGTAATACGTGAATACATAGTTGAAGACGATTCGTTTAACTTCTTCTCTGGTCATTCTGTAGGTTGGAATTCTGTATAGCAGTTCCTTCTTGAGTGTAGCGAAGAAGCTTTCCATACGAGCGTTGTCATAGCAGTGATCAATACCGCTTAGGCTCTGAACTATATGATGTTTATCAAGTTCCTTCCTGAAAGCATCACTTGTATACTGGCTTCCTCTATCAGAATGCAGGATTGCACCTGTAACCGGGTATCTCATGCAGGCAGCTTTCAGTGTATCAATACAGAGTTCTTTCTTCATGTTATCTCTCATTATCAGAGATAGGATTTCGCCGTTGAAGCAGTCCATAATTGGAGAAATGTATAGTTTGCCATCCTTACAGGCAATCTGAGATATATCAGTTAGAAGCTTCGTAAAAGGTGCATCTGCATGGAAGTCCTGTTTAATCAGATTCTCCTTTTCCTGCATTTCAGTAGTGGCTTTCGTCAGACCAAGAGGTCTGCGCTTGCGTTCGTGAAGCCATCCGTTTTCACGCATGACTCCGGTTATTCTGCGTATTCCTGCTGTGATGCCAATATTATAAAGAGCAATTTGCATACGCTGCACACCATAGTTATCATTAAAAGCAGATTCGTCAGGAATCCTTTTAGTACCTGCCGAAAGAATGGCGTCCTTCCCTGGTTTTCCAAGATTTCTTCTAAACTTGTAGTAGCCGGTTTCGCTAACTCCAAGAACGCGACACAGTACATTAACAGGCCAGCGTTTACTGTATCTGTAAATGAAGGCGTAGCGCTGGTGTGTTCTTACTTCTTTCGGCTCGAGGCGAAAAAACCCAGAGCTTCCTTAAGAATTTCATTTGCACGCTGAGATTCACGAAGTTCTGCTTCAAGCTGTTTGATTCGAAGATCCTTATCGTTTAAAGGCTGGGATTGATGACCGCTTCCAACGAAAGCGCCAGTGCCTCTATGCTTTCTAATGGATCTCCATTCAGCGAGCGTAAAGTATGGAATTCCAAGCTGTTCAGCTGCTTTCTTTACTCCAATGTCATCAGATAGTTCTAAGGCTTGAAGCTTAAATTCTTTATCATATTGCATAGATAAACCCTCCTTATTATTAATATATCATTGTTTTATGGGTTTATCGACTGCACTTAAATGCTACCACTCCAAACGGCATATTTCCATTAGTGCGACAGCTCTTTTAACGATTAAGTCAATTCACCGTCTTCAGCCATTTCCTCATATGCCATGTAGTAGATTTATTCATAACTCATCCTTTCACATTTTGACTTTTACTTAATATAAAAATACTGTATTAAGCATCAAAATGGAATAGCACAAGAGTGTTAATTTACTCAATTTTCTAAAAAATCGTAATATTTATTCGGCTAAAGGATCAAATCCTTGTTCATGAAGCTCTTTTATGTACTCCACAAATTTCCTCGCCGCATATGACATACTTTCCCAAGACTTCCATCCTATACAGATTCGCCTTGATGGGTTGCCACGAATTTTCCTGACAGCCAACCCTTCTTCAAAACCTTTTATGCAAAGGCTGTAAGCAGCAGAGACCCCTAATCCCTGTTTTACCATGGCGTATATGGAATATTCGTCATATCCCACAAATGAAGCACCTGTCTCCACCCCTGCCTTTGCGAATTCCTTAACCAGAAGGTTCTCACTGGGCTGTTCGTCTATTAAAATGAGCGGCTCCGATGCTAAATCTTCCAACTCAATTATTTCTTTTTTTGCCAAGGGATGATCCGGTCTGAGTATCGCACAAAGTTCATCGTCGAACATCTCATAAAGCTCCAATTCTCCTCCCTCAAGACTGTTTATAAATGTGAAGTCCACCTCACCGTTCATCACCCATTCTCTCGCCTCGGAGTATTCTCCATGTCGAACAGAGAATTTTACGTTTTTATGTTCGTCTCGGAACGCCTTCATAACAGGAGGCAGGAATATCCTGCTGACACTGGTGAATATACCCATACGAATTTCACCTGTATCGAGATTATTCATAGCTTCCGCCTCTTGTCTCAGCCTTCGTTCGGCTATGAAAATATCTCTTATATAAGGGTAGAATTTTTCTCCGCCTCGGGTAAGTGTTACACCGTCTCTCCGTCTCTCCAGAAGGCGAGTTCCCAATTCTTCTTCAATGGATTTAACAGTCTGGCTTATGGCTCCTTGAGTGTACCCCAGCTTCTCTGCCGCCTTTGTGAAGCTCTTTTGTTCTGTTACCTCGCAAAAAATTTCATATCTGGAAATCATTTTGGTCTCCTCTCTGCTTTACCTTTGTATTGGCTTTTACATTAGTAAATTTAATAATACCATTATTTTTATTCGTTTTACTAATGTAATATTGTACGCTATAATTAGCTCATAAACAAGATAAAACACGTTGTTAACGGAAAGTGAGGTGCATTTATGAGAACTTATTCTAACGCAAAAATGATTGGTAAACAGGCAAACGCAGCACTGGGTTATTTCACCGGTATGGATGCATCAATGAAGCAGGACATTCTATCAATGAGATTAAAATCCTGTACTTCTATAGCAAATTGTGATGCAGCCGCTGCATCATATGTTAGCGATATAACAAATTGCAAAGGCTACTTCTCAGCTAATTTTTAAAAGATTTTAACATCTTCCTCACAAAAAACTCCTCAGACACCACCCTGAGGAGTTTTGATTTTTTTGTTTTTTATGCCATAATCACGCCCACTATCAGGAAAGCTATACACGCCAGTACAAACGGTACCATGATTAGCGGAATTGCTGTTTTTGCGTAATCAATATTTTTAATCTGAGTAGACACGCATGTACACGATACACCGTCTCCATAGAAGCAAGCCTGACTTCCGAAAGATGCAGCTGAAATAATCGCTCCGCTTGTCAGAAGGAGATTAACGTCAAGAGACATTGCCATAGGTATCATTACCGGGAACACTATTGCAGGTATTCCCCAGAAGCTGCCGGTACAGAATGTGAGTATTGACGTAATGATAAATACGATTAGGGGCAAAATTCCCGCACTGAGATAAGGTGTTGTCGTTTCAATAACGAAGTTTGCCAGCCCCAGCTCAGTATTGGCTTGCAGCAAAATCCATGCTGATATAATCAGAGCAAGCATAGGAACCATTGATGAAAAGCCTTCCCAAATTGCATCGAAAAACTCACCGGGTGACATCAGTCTTTGGAATCCGTACATGATTGCACATACGCCAAGACTTGCCAGCACACCGTAAAGCATTTCCGCCGTCCAGAGTGTAACTACCGCAAGAACCAGAATAGGAACTATGAAGTTCATTGCCTTTGGTTCTCCCTTAAGATGCTCCAATATCTCTTCGTCGTTTTCCTTAGTTGTAGTCGCTACGCTGTCCGGCAAAGTCTGTCCTGTTTCCAACGCTCTCTTGCTCGCTTTTCTCATAGGTCCGAATTCAGGAATGACCTTGAACATGAAGAGAGGCACTATCAGAATTGCAATCCATGCATATAGTATAAATGGCATTGTGCTGATATATGCTGCCGTTCCTTCACCTTCTCCGCATACTCCCGAAAGTTCCATCTGTCCAATCATTACGGCAGACCATGTTGAAAACGGTACAAGTACGCATACTGTCGCACCTGTAGAGTTTATAACGTAGGCGAGAAATTCTCTGGCTATACGATAGGCATCCGCAACCTTTCTCATGGCAACGCCTACAGCTAACGCATTCAAATAGTCATCGGCAAATATTGCAATACCGAGAAGCCATGTTATCAACAGTGAAGACTTTCTGCCCTTTGCAACTTTTTTTGCAATAGCCGCAAAGCCCAACGCACCTCCTGACTTTTCCAACAAGGCAACGAGCCCTCCGAAAAGTCCGCATACAAGTATAATCCAGATTATGGTGTCATTAGCAATAACCGTATAGGCCGCACCGACTATGCTTCCCAAAAATCCTTTGCCTGACACAATTATGAATCCCACAATCGCGCCCAGCAAAAGCGGCTCTGTTGTCCTCTTTGTTATCAGTGCACATATAAGGGTCACCAACACCGGGACTATACATATAATTCCATAGTTTGCTTCCATAGCTTTC
>JAUNDC010000010.1 GCA_030526355.1 Bacillota bacterium
TTGCTTTATTGTAAATTAACACCATTCTTTCTATAAAACTCCTAAAGTCAGGTATCATAACACATCAGTTTAAACTATGCAATTATCAGTTACGGATTGCATCTTCCACATGGATCATAGCCTGCTTTGACAGCAGCATCTCTTGTTTTAAAGTATACCCTGTTGTCTTCATCAGGCAAGCCTCCGCAATCCGGGCTGTGGAATTTTCTCGAATTTACATTGCCTATGTACGATGCTTCTTCCCTGTCCTTGGTATACGGCTTATCGGCCTTATGTCCTTCACAGTTGAATTCTATTTCACTCCCGTCACTTACTGCAACAATTGTTCCCTGTTCGTCGGTTCTGAATACCTCCGCACCAAGATCACTGAACCTGCTTAAAGCCTCCTCATGCGGGTGTCCGTACATGTTTCCTTCCCCACATGAAATAACAACATAACGTGGATTCGATTCTCTGAGGAAATAGTAGCTGTTTGACGTACTGCTTCCGTGATGTCCCGCCTGCAGCAGTTCCGCTTCAAGGTTTTGCCCCGATTCTATCATGTCCTTTTCGGGTACTCTGCCTGCATCGCCTGTAAAGAGCACACGATTGCTGCCATGAGTCACCTTAAGGCATATAGAGTCATCATTTGTATCTTCGTAGCCTCTGTCGGGTCCCAGAAACTCAATAGTACACTCTCCCAGCCGTGCTGTTGTTCCCGGTCTGGGTGCCTCCGTTTCTATTCCAGCTGAAGTGATTGCTTCTTTTAGGCGTTTCTCGATTCCCTCATCATATTCATCAAGCATGAATATCTTTTTTACCTCCATACTGCTTACGAGAGCTTCTCCCGAACCCGTATGATCCTCATGAGGATGCGTAAAAACTATGTACTTCAGCTCATCTATTCCCAACTGAGTGAGATATCCTGAAATAAGATTTGAATCATCCCGGTTGCCTGCATCCACCAGCATGGCTTCTCCGTCTGATACAAGAATAGTCGAGTCAGCCTGCCCTACGTCAAGGAAATACATTGTAAGTTCTCCTTCTGCAGGAATCGCAACGCCGGTTTCATCCTTAATCTGATTCTGAGATGTGCATGATGACATTACCGCCATCATTATTATAACCATCACAGATATCCATGCAATAAGCTTTCGTTCAGTCAGTTTCCTTGTATGCATTTTATATTATGTCCCCTTCAAACCTTTACAATATTACAGAAATATAAGTTCCATCATGTCCTTCAATATGAATTATTTTCATACCTTTATTCCGTGCGAAAATATCCTTGCATTCATTAAAATAAATCAATATATTCTCTTTTGTTATCAGGCTGTCATATGGTGCTGGCACTTTACGCCTCAATTCTCTAAATGCAGCTTCCGGTATCGCTCTGACAGCAGTGCCGGCCATGCTGAGAGGTACCGGCATCGAAAAGTTCACCTTTGATGTTCTGATTGTTATCTTCATATCATCTGATACCCCCATTCCGCTCCGTCGGTTTCATGGCTGCTCCACATATATTCTCAGCCTCATTCCTTCTGCTGTAGTGATATTCATTATATCTCCTCCAACATCTTCACTGAGGCATCTTTCAACGGCATCTGTCAGTTCTTTAAGGTCTGATGCTGAGATTCCTCCTGATCTCTTATCAGGAATCGGCAGCTTGCCGGTTACCCTGATTATCTTCACAGCAGCCTCCAGAGGGGGTCTGATATCCACTTTGTCGCCCAGAAGACTGCTTCCTTCTATTCTGAAGAGTTTCTGCATTGTATGTAGCTTCCTTTCAGATTCTTTACTTCAGCTATTATATAGTATCACTGATCTATTCCTGATAAGCCTTAAGTTTTTCTATCAGCGGACGTGCATTTTCCGGAGAAGAATTATCATATGAATGTTCGATAGCCTTAGCCAGCGCTTTTTCATATTCTGTTTTATCAGATTTCTTCTTCATCATAAGCCGGAATGCTTTCATCATCATCTTATCTGCAAAGTTCATTTTCTCATAGCATATTCCGCTTTCCATGTAATAATGCGGTATCGTTACGAGTTCTTTTTCTGTAAGGTTCTGCTGCCACATTTCCTCAATCATATCCGTCATTGCTGCCGGAGTTGCTCCTGTACAGAAAACCACCAGATTGCTGACGTTGTTTTTTTCTGCCTGTTTCTTGAAATCCTCCAGCCCGTCAACAACACCTCCACAGCACCTTCCACCAAAGACTACCACATCATGCTCTTTCAGTTTTTTCATATCGACCTTGTCAAACGGTTGCGCCTGCGAACCTGTTTCGGAAGCAATAAGCTCTGCATATTTCTGCGTAAAGCCTGTTTTGCTTTTATATACTATTATCATTCTATATCCCGCCTTTCTTGTCATACCACACATTCACATCCCTTATACTAAAAGAGAGACCTAGCGTCTCTCTTTTTTTCATTGGTGGAGAATACGGGGCTCGAACCCGTGACCTCATGATTACGCTACGCCTAGTAATCACAACGTTTACAGACTGCAAAACAATATTTTACAACTTTTTTACAACTACTTTGATGCACGTTTCCTCTCATACTCTTCAAGGTCATGCTTAGCCTTCTGTTTGTATTCGTATGCAATATGTAATTCACCATTAGGCTCTTTCCCGTTAAGGACACATTCGGTCAATTCTTTAGTCACACAAAAGATAGCATTTAAAGATTCTAAAGTCAACCTTTCCCTTTCATTTCGTTCTTCTTCTCTTTCATCGGCTTTTTTCTGGCTCTTACTTACTACCGCTAGAACTATGCCTGATAAAACAGATGGAACGGCTGCCATGATTATTCCTGTTACAATATCCATGCCGCCCTCCTATTTCTTTATAGACTTGGCCTTCTTCAGACACTTAGTGCCAAACTTCCTGTCTTTGGTAAGCCCGTACTTATCCTGGAATGCCAAGATAGCATCAGAAGTCTTGTCTCCGAGTTCTCCATCTACCTTGAGCTTTATGCCAAGTGCCCAATTTAAAAACTTCTGTAAGAGTTTAACCTGGGCTCCTGAATCGCCTTTCTTAAAGTATCCTCTTGAAGGCAATTTCGGAAAGACTCCTGTATACTTTTTCTTTGTCTTCTTGGTAGTAGCTGGAGCAGAAGCTGTTGAAGAGGGCAACGAGAACACCCACAGCTTAACAATAAGTCCTCTCATTGTATCTTCATAGCAGTGCCAGCCATCGTTGTTACGGAGTCCAGGGTCTCTGGTATAGAGATAATGCTTTCCGTTCTTCACCTTATAAGCTGATGCACAAACAAAGTGTCCGGAGCTTGTCCATGTAACACCGCTTTTGCTCCCGCCGCGAAAAAGGATAATTGCCCAGCGGTTTGACTTCGCCATCTCTTTAAAGAAGGCATCCATGCTATCAAACCTCTGCACATTAAATCCAAAGTGTTTCATACAAGCGTCAATCCCGTTCCACGCTGTTCCATGCCCTGCGATGGCGTATCCATGATCACACATAAACTTCCTCGTGTCGTTTGGTGTTTTGCTCTTGTACTTAGGGTTATTTACCACGATATCCGCACATGCTGTAGGACCGCATCCAGAACCCGACATAGTGCAGCCGGATCCGGAAGGATATCCTTTCTTACCCCATCTAGAATCATACTGTCTGAAGGTTTTACTCATCGTCTTCACCTCCAGATTCCTCATAGATAATATCAAGCCCATATGCTACTGCTGCATCATGCTCGATTCTGCAACCGCGTGCGTCTTCCCATCCTTTACAGAAATATGCGGCATGGCACAGGCTCATATTCTCAAGAGATTTTGCCAAGAAGCATAGCGGAATCTGAACCACGCCTCTTTCCTCCATCTTTTCTTTGCTGTACCATTCATCCGTAAAGAGAGTATTTACAATTTCGTATCCCCTTGCTTCAAGTGCCTTGATGGCTCTTTCTCTCGTAGATACAATCTCTTTATCTGTCTTTCCGCCCATAGGCTGACTAAGCATTGCTTTCATCGTCTTCGCCCTCCATATCTTCAACAACAATATTGTCCTGTGTTTTGCCCTTCATCTGGTCGAGTATGCCTTGAGCTTCACAAGCAGCTGGCGTAAAGTTATGATTCTTCCAGATGCCATAGCCCCAAGCAACCACCATCACTACTGTTGATACGATTGCGTATACGGTATCGGTGGTCACGTTCTCAAATTTAGTAACGCCGAATGCCATAAGCACCTCATTAACAGCCACAACAAACTGAACGATAACTGATATGATAGTTTTTGTTTCCATTTATTCCCCTTCCTTTCTACTCTGCTATAACCCAATCTTCAGCAATCATATCTGCCTGAGAAGCTAACCAGCCCATCTGTACACCACTGGTACCTACAAATGCGATGGCCTGATTTCCAATTGCATCATGTTCGCAATTGATAATGCTGCCATCTGGATTCTGGTAACTGATATTTGATGCCAGTTCGATATACTGCTCTTTACCGTTCCACCCTTTACGGGCAACTTTCAGCCCACGCTTCATCAGTCTTATCGCATCGCCAAATCCGAATGTTGCTTCACCACCAAGCTGAGGGCAATTCTTTTCATCGGCAATCATCCAGTCTTCTGATGCAACGTTGAGCATTGTGTATTCGACTCTTTGTGTTTCCCTGATATCGAGTTCTTCACCGTCTTTGGTATGCATGATGATTGTTTCTTTCTCCGAATCCCAGTACCAATATCCACCCCAAGTCGGAAGTTTTATCTTCGCACCTTTTTTCATTTCATTTAAAGCATGTTTAAACTTCATATAGATCTCCTTTCATTTTTCTCCACAATAACAAAACACCCCAAAGACTTTCGCCCCTAGGGTGTTCCCGTTATATATAATAGGAGGTAGCATATAACATATACTTAAATATAATTTATCGTTGAAAATATATCTCCCCTACTTAAAGTAAATCATCGGGTCTACGTATGTACCGTTTACTTTTACTCTAAAGTCAAGATGCGGTCCAGTAGATACTCCTGTGCTTCCGACCAATCCTATAGTCTGGCCTTTGGCCACAGCATCTCCTTTCTGGACAGTATATCCTTGCAGGTGACTATACTCAGTGTATGTGCCATTACCATGCTTGATTCGTACCATATTACCTTTGCCTCCATACCAGCCACAATAAGTTACCTGTCCTCCATCAGCAGCAGCTACATCGGAACCAGCAGCAGCTCCTATATCAATTGCTTCGTGATATGATGATGCTCCTGCAGTAGGCGCATTTCTGTATCCAAACGAAGATGTAATTTCTCCAGATGCCGGGAAGGTAAATTCACCAGTGCTGAGTTCTGAAACATCAATTGCTTTAGATCTGCTCTCATAAAGGATATCAAGCTCACCTTCAGAAAGTCCCGCATCATATAACGCACTGATCGTATTAACCATACCATCATAATCGTCAAAACAAGCGGCTTTCTGGAATTCTTTAGAAGCATCAGATTTCATTATTACTTCCTGATTTATTTTACCGTCAGTCATATCATACTGGTCTTTAAGGAATACTCGATACTCCCACACCTTCACTGAATCTTCACCGATGTTTTTCTTTAATGCTGTTTTGGTTTTACTCAAAACAGATTCGTCAAACTTCTCAACATCTCCTCCAAGGTCTCCAAGCATTTTTCTCATCTTACGTAATTCAGAGAATTCTCCGTTTTTAATATAAGTAGTATAATCCGCAGTTACCTTTTTCCAGATTGCTTCTTCACGTTCTGTTCCGGACAATCCCTCTATATCACCATTAATATCGCTCAGTGTCTTATCATATTCGGATTGTTCTTTTTCTTCATCTGTAAGATTTCGTCCGAATTTGTTAAGTACATTATCAAGGCTACTGCCATCCTTGATCAGTCCTGACACAAAACCTTTTATGTTGCTCAGCCCAGGTATTTTATCGATAATACTTTTCTCTTTATCCTCGGATTCAGATCCAACCTCAGCTGCGTATACATCAATACCTAGCACTTTAAGCTCGCGTATTACATTCTTTACAGGTAGTCCCATAACAAGACCCATGCTTTCTGCAACCTTGAGCCAAGCTTCGGATTTATTTTCAGCTGCAGGGATTTCCATTATAGATTTTACCAGGGCTTCATATCCTTCAAGGGCCATGTTCTGACTTCCCCATCCATCAACGAACCCCCAAATATCTTTTGCTACAGGAATCATATTTAGTATGTTGATATTATCCCAGAAATTTGCCAAAGCATTTTCCCACCATTTATCAGGTTCGTCGTCGTCATCAGCATCCTTACCTCTGAGAGAATCTGCAATGGCAGCAGCTGCTGATACCGCAGCGGCATTAAGAACAAATACCGACAATGCCCTGTTGGCTTTGCCTGCAGCCTTACCCTTTTCTCCCTGGTTCCATAGGTCACGTGCTTTTACAAGCTCTGTCCTTACCATATTGAATGTTCTGGTCGGCTCTGCCATAAATGATGTCATCATCTTACTCATTGTCTCTGTATTTCTCATTACCTGCGATCGGTGGAATACAGAGTCTACTACCTGTGTTTTATCGAAAACTTCGGAAGCCCTCTCGTTGCATAGTCTATAGAACTCGTCCGAATCCACCTTTACGTCAGGATATTTAGCTTTGGTTTCCTTTCTGACCGCAGCCCAGATTGTTGACCATGTTATATTATCCAGAGCACCGTATATTTCCATAGTTACAGTATCGATACGAGACCATTCATTGTTCATCATAATGTCATCTATATCTCTAGCCATATCAACCTGGTTATATCCCCACGACTTCCATCTGGCAATCTGACAATGAGCCTTCATGTCCTTAAGATTCTTCTTAACATTCAGGCTGCCATTTACAAAATATTTCGGGTTCATCAATACAAACGCTCTCATTACCGCAGTAGGCTGCTGTAAAGCTACTCTCATGTTGAATCCAATAGTTGCCTTTTTATAGTTAGCAAGAGATTTATTAACAAATCTCATCATGCCCTCAACTCTTGTCTTTGTCGTATTGTTTACATCGGCCATGAACCTATTGATATAATTAATTGCTTTTCTACCGTAGGCGTCTTCCAGAGATGATTTTACGGAACCAGTCAAAAGACCGCCTTCATCTCTTTGCTTGTAATTATAGACTCTGGTAAAATCCGATATAGGTGCAGCAAAGGCATTGTAAAGGCTCATCTTATTGATGTGATCAGCAACTACTCTGAAGATATCATCTACCATAATAGGATTGTTGGCATTTATTATAGTGCCTTTAGTGAATCCAAAATTCTTTATCCTTTCTACCTGTTCCCTGCTTTCAAAGTTACTATCAAGATACGCATCAGCAGATTTGATAGGGAAATAGTTTTCTTCCGTAAACTTTTTGTAACCATAAAGCCTCATGGAAACCTCATTGCCCCATTCAGCACATTCATCATTCAGATATCCCTGAAGCTTATCTGCCATTTCAATCTGTTCCGGAGTAAGGGCTGAAATTATTTTACTCAAATCAGATAGAGTAACCATAACTGCAGAACCTTCTGTTTCTAATTTCGCTCCAAGTGCCTGCTTTAGCTTTGATGCATTGTCAACACGACTTGCTATTATTCCAGAACCAAGTATGTGCCCCTGAGCCTGCTCTCTTTTGCTCAGGCAATAAAGAGACATAATCTGTGCAGGATTAAGCTTTATTGTATCTCCTGAATCAAGATTGAATGTCTGGGTATGCGAATCATCTCTCCAGGATTCAATCTCACTTCCTGGCTTAGCACGCTTCCTCAGCAATGTCTTCTTGTGGTACGGCGCAAATACAGTATCGAAAAAGTCACGTGTCTTCGTAATGTTATCGACATGTCTGTTAAAACCTTTTCTCATAGCCATAAATACAGTTTCCATGCCACCGCCTATCTGCTCAAAGAAATCTCTAGGAGTAAGCATTGATTCATTCATAAGCGTATCGAGCCCGCCAAGAGCTCCGGTTCGGTCATACCTTCTTTTCTTCCTATGAGAAATTACATCTTTCGCCGTATTAATAGCATTATCACCCAGAGCAGATATGGTCTCTTTAATACTGTCACTAAATGCTTTGTTATAATTCCTCACATTACAAACTATCGATTTCAGCAGTGTATCAATAGATGCAAGCTCCTCATTTGTTGCCTGGTCAATCGTCTTGCCTTCAAGTTTCTCTGCAAGAGCATCCATAAGTTCAAAGATGTATCCATCATACTCAAAAATACCAGAGCCATCTTCCTTAGAGATTTCCGCTAACCTCCTCCTGAGTTCTTCCATCCTCAGAGTATTTCCTGATTTACCATACTTTGCTTCAAGCTTTATGGACCTTTCGGTCTGGAAATCCATCTGCTGTAATAAATCTGCTACTGAAGCTCTGAAACCTTCAGGAATATGCTTATCGTCTGTAGGAGTCACCAACCTGTCAGAGAGCCATTTATAATTTTTATAGATGCTGCCGAACCGCTTCATGTGTTCTTTTCTCTGTTTCTGTTTATCGGCTTTATCCCTCGCCTTCTGCTTTTCAGCATTTACTCTTTTATCAGCGCGCTCCCGTTCTGTTGCTTTAATATCCTTCGCCTTCTGCTTTTCAGCTGCAAGACGTTTTTCCCACATCTCATCACGTTTAGCTATAGCATCACGCTTCGCTTCAATATGCCTTGCTTTTAACGTCTTAACCTTGTTGTCATAGTATTCCTTTTTCTTGTCGGCAAAAGACTTCCACGATTTACCTCTAGCAGATATATCAAGTATGTCCTGAGCCGTTTCTTTAACGAGCTGCTCAGTTTCTTCATCGGAGAGCATCACATCATATGGTTCAAGACTGTCTCTTACTTCTGCCATTGCTATAAGCTGATCAGCTGGATGTGTGATTTCAGCATCAAATAATTCAGGATATTTATCGCACAACTCTCCATAAAGAGTATCTACCGGAATGCCACCTTCATTTACGATAGCTAGCCTACCCATGTTCTTTTTACGGAAATCTTTAAAGTCAGGTATGCTTGTTTTGTCATCCTCGGATATTGTTACCTGAGTATTTCTCATAGTATCTCTGAGGTCTTTATATTCATTGAACATCGAATCATCAACAAGCCTCAGATTCTCAACTACATTTAATGCAGCTTCCCAGGCTGTTATTGATGCTCCGGAAACATCACCGTCCTTTATTGCCGTATAGATCGTCGATGCATTTTCCATAAGCATCTCGAGAATATTCCAGTCGGTTTTATTGCGTGCTCCCTCCCTATAGCTTACCAATGTCTTAACAAGGTTGTTCATCTCTTCTCTGACCGATTCTTTGTCCAAGATTTTGCCTTTTGTGAAGAGTTTATCATTACGGAGTTTCTTCACCTGCTCCTGCAGCTCCCCAATTGACATATTCTTTATTCTCTGTGCTTCACGTTCATAATCCTTTACCGGCGGTACATCGACAAATTCTGTATGATTGCTGTTGATGTAGTCGTTTATGTCGTCTTCGTCCGGAAGAGAGTATTTAACATCTTTTGAAGAAACTATCCACCTTCCATCAGCTTTATTATATTTCGCAACCACAACAGCATTAGGAATTATGATTTCATTATAATCAGCACCATACTCGGCTTCATAACCAGAAATCAGCACCTTTTCTCCTAGGTAATTGCTTTTTGCGGCATTATCTAGTTTTTCTACCATGTCTTCTTTGTCATCCATGATCCAGTTAATATCAACATTATATGCGCTAGTTCCTCCTAAAGGTTGAGGATTATCTGTATCGTATGTTGATACATCATTTTCGTAGTCCCAATCAAAGGATTCTCTCAATGTATCTCCTATTTCATAATGCTCATCATCAGCTAACCCTCTAACGCCTAAGGCAGACTTCACATCTATCATTTCTACCAATTCATTTGTTGTTACTGTTCTTTCCGGAAAGAGTTCAGGTAAGGAGAATCTCCCTTCATCAGAAATCACGTCTTTTTCTGATAAGTTATTGATATTATTGAGCTGTTGGAGTATAGTATAAGGAGAAACAGTTTCATCCATACGTGCAGACTCGTTTTGAGCCTCCGTATCTTTTAAGGAGAAACTGTTTTTTTCTATTGTTATCACATCATGCAGATAATAGTTCTGCATACCTTCATCAGCATTTCTGTTTATTATTACTCCGGCATAATAAATATCATTGCCTATTTTAATTGGCGCCGCTACACATATTCTATCATTACGCTTACCCGCATAATTTCGAGAGGCATTTATCACCTCTCCACCCGATATTATTTCTTTAAGCGCTTTGAAGCCCTCTATTTTTGTGCCATATACCGGTCTATGCTGAACGCTCGATTTTATCCCGCGCTTGCCGACTTTCACGTCTCCAAGAGTTGGGTTATTTACATAAAACTCCTTACCTCCATAGTAATCCATTACAGCCTGCGAAAGTGAACGCCCTTCCCGCTTTTCAAACCCGGAACCATCAAGCGTGACTACAGGAGACATGTCTGTTACCGTTTTCATATTTTGGAGAATCTCGCCTCTCGTTATATCAAAAGGCTGCACCCTCTGCCTTGCCTGCTGTCTTGCCTCTGTGCCCACGGAGCCTACCGCCGCCCTATTCTCCGCAGCTCTCGCGAGTCCATCTGCCCACAGCCTTTCGAATTCTTTAAGGATATCCAGGTTCGACAGCAGCTCTGCATTCTGCTTCGGTGTATATTCATCTCCTTCTGACAGTACAGCACGCAACTTCTTCAACACTGCCTTAATGGCATCAAGAATAGCCTGTGCAATCCCTCTGTCGGTTTTACACACTTCATCGATAAATCCTTCGTCCTGCAACATTTCATACGTAGAATCGGCGATTATTTCGTCCAGCGCATCTTCCCTGGTAAGCTCAACATCATGTGCCGCATATTGAGCTATTTTTTCTCCCAAGGCATCGTTCATCCCGCCCTGCTGCGTCCATTTTGTTCTTACCAGCTCTTTTAGCTTATTGTATTCTTCTGGAGCATACTTCTGCATGTGATGAGTAACTTCATGGGCAAACACATACTCAAGTCCTCTGTCAGCATTCATAGCAAGATAAACTTCACCATCAAGATAATATCCATTTGCACCGTCAAGATCATCCACAATATGTATATTGATATTAAGAGACTTGGCCAGCATACGAAACATATTCTGTTCACTGGCAGTAACTGCAGCTTTATTTTCCCGGGACAAGTCAAAAATGAGCTTGCCTCTGGAAGCTCCTGTTTTTGTCTGAGAGCGAATTTCTTTTGCGGTCTGACCAATCTTTATTTGAAGCCCATTTGCTGTATCATCGGCTAAGAATCTGTCCTGCTGACCAGCCTCATAAGCTGCTTTCCTTGCCTGAACAGTTATGTTTTTATAGGCAGGATTATCTATAGATGCAATGGCAGCATAATCTATGCCGGCTCTACCAGCACTGTAATAATCATCGAACGCTATAATGAACGATTCGAACTTATCTTTGTTTTCAGCATCAACATCTTTAAAAAGCTCAGTAAATGCCTGCTGCCCTGCCTTCTCATAGTTTCTGGTGACATCCTGCTGCACCGAACCTTTGAGCCTATCCAAATAATCTGTAGTCTCTGCCCTTGCGGAATTAACACGATTTATGGCCATGGTCTCATATAAAAGCTCTCTGGTTTCTTTATTTGTTTCCGGAAGCTTAATGCCAGTCATGGTTTCATATACAGTTCGCGCTTCAGGATTGCCTTTTGTGAACATATTTATTTCATCAATTCCGGCAATACCTGTCTGTATAGCGGCTACTGCACTTACAATCTTCTCTGAATTAACATCAGGAAGCTGCAGCTGTTCCATAACATCAGATGCCTCAGCTTTTGCAGCCTCAAAGTTTTCAGATGTTTTTCTACCGATAAGCATCTCACCGGTTTCTTCATTTACTTTAACAGGAGATTGCAATCCTTCTCTCTGCATGATGCTCTCTGCAGATTTTATTGCAAGGTCCTCTCTCTGCATATCCTTGATGCTCTGCTTATAGACAGCATTATAGAGTTCATTTGCCTGACCTGCAGCTACACCCTGTCCGTTATTTATCATCTCATTTATTGCAGCGCCCTTTACATCATCTCCGGAATCCTCATCAGACTCCTGAGCTTTTCTAGCTAGATCTCTGATACCAGTCTCTCCATAAATATCCTGGACCTTTTTTCCCTGACCGTATTCAATAACCTGTCCACTTCCGCCTAGGATACCACCAAGAGCTCCGCCTACAGCACCGGCATAAAATATATCTTTTACGCTAGTCTCGTGCGGATTCCCAAGGGCATTCGCGTAAATCTGATTCGCTATTGTAGGTTCGAGCCCTTCCGAAACCATTTCTTCAAGACCTTCGGTTATAGCAGCCATTAAGGTTTTGGTTCCATGATATGCTACATCTTTTCCGGTCTGAGTACTCATTTTACTTACAACTTTGTTAATGAAACGGTCTGCAACCTCATCTCCGGCACCTTTTCCATAAAGCTTCCTCAGCGGCGTCGCTACAGCAAAGAGTTTTTCTGATGCAGCTTCAAGACCTGCGGCGCCGGCAGCATATAACGATGCCTGTTTTTTGTTGGCTCCTTCTTTTTCTGCAGTATGATAAGAAGAACCATATGCACGCGAAAACATTGCAGGTATTGCAAGAGGACCTGCAAGAGCATCAGCACCAAGTCCAAGTCCTCCACTATATACATCTGCAGCGAAAGAACCGGCTTTACCCAGTCCTTTCTTACCTTTTTCAATTTCTTCAGTTCCTTTATCTATCTGGCCAGAAGCCCATTCACTTGCTTTTTTCGCATTCCTGCTCTTGGCGTTCTTTACAGAAACATTTGTTTCTCGAGCCTTCTGCAGCTGTAATTCAGCGTTTCTTTTCTGTTCCTGAGTCCTACGATCGTTACGTCCTTTCTGTCCAACATATCTGCTTCCACGTCTTCTGGCATTGCCTCCTACTCCATTTACGCCTGTGCGCTCAGTGTTCTTTTCCTCATCCGTAGCATAAAGACTGGAGAGTGCCTTTACATGACTTCCGGCGATTTGACGAGCCGTACCTTTTGTAAGATTGGTCAGACGCTCAGAACGTTCTTCAGCTTTCTGCCTTGCTTCTTGAGGCATCCTCTTTCTCGGATTTCCCTGATACTTTTCCATTCTGTCCTGAAAAGATGTGCTTTTGCTACCACCACTTCTATTTTGTGAAGCACCTGTTCCATAACGCAATCTGGAATTACCCATCTGATAATTCTGCTGTCTGTTCTGAGTTGAAGTTTTTCTGCTGTTGCTCGAGTGAGACTGCTGAGACTGAGCAGCTCTGCTTGTTGCTGAATTATTTGTGATTTTTTCAGCAGTCTGCTTCACTGTCTTTGCTGTTTCTTTAAGGACAGAGCTTGCCTTCTTAGCAGCTTCTTTTCTCTGTTCATGTTTATAGTTTGTGGTTTTTCCACCTCTTCTTGGATTTGGCATCTGAACCTCCTGATATTACTTTTGATTTTTTCTCAAATAAGCTTCCCATTGAGATTGGGTTAATCCGTTGTTATATTTTTTCTCACCAGCATTATTTTTTGCCTTACTGTAATTCGATGAAGTTGAAGAGCTCGAACTTGAGCTAGGGCCTATATATCCATTATTGCCGTTAGATCCGCCCCTTGACCTAGCGGCCGCTGATTTTTTTTGCAGTGCGAACTCCTTTGCCCACTGTTTATCAGCAACTTTATCTCTGCTCTGCTGATACTTGTAATCACGATCGGATTCATACACGCTTCTGTTATAGCCTGTACCCCACTGATAATCGCCAACATCATCTCTGTATTTTCCATAATCCATCTCGTATTGCCACTGATTATCGCCAACTGTATCGCGATATCTTCCGTAAGCCGTATCATCTGCACTACGCAGCGCATCCAGGGCAGAGAGATTCATGTTAAAGTTATTAAGATATCTGTTATACGCAGCCTCCTGCAATGACGGAATCTGGCTTGCCAGCTGTTGGTTATAATCGTTCCTTGCCTGCTGACTCGCAGTTACCGCAAAACTTGATCCGAAGCCTCCGTTTAGCGCAGCAGCATCCCCTAGAGTGTTCTGAGCTGCCTGCTCTCCCTGTTTCTGATAAAGCTTTGCCATAGCCTGATAGTTTGCATCTTTAAGAGGATCGTACGTAAATTCCTCTCTGTTCGTCACTTTATCGAGTGCGCTGTCAATCTGACTCTGGTAATTAGAATTATACGCAGCCTGTTTGTATTCCTCTGTAAACTTGGGTTTAGTGCCCGCATTCACATATCCTGTACTTGCCATGTCGTTCTCCTTTCTTTTTTATAAAATGATAAAAAAATAGAGGCGATTTCTCGCCCCTAGGGTTAATACATAGTATTATTTTGACAGCCTGTTTATTTCATCCCTTGCAAACTGCCTATAATTCAATATCTCCGTGTAGTCCTCTGGTGTTTCTCCCAGTGCCTGAGCTTCCATGATTTTGTTTGGTATATGGTCTGTCTGTAATAAGAAAACTCTCCAAAAATCTAAACCATATCTCTCTTTAACATCTTCAGGGGTTTCCCCTTCAAATCCCATTTGATATTTAATCAATATATTCATAGGTATCATTTTATCACTTCCTTATATTAATCATTTTTAACGTATAGCATTGTTATTTTTACTGTCCAAGTTACTGATGATGTATATGTATTTCTTGTAAATAATCTAGCAACCCCATTAAGTAAAGAAACGTCATACACTCTAGCAAAAGATGATGCACTGCCGCCAACCGACCATCCGACTATACCCAATGTAGTATATCCGCTTTTTGCTGCATTGATACTTGCTGTAGCAGTTGCACTAGCAGAGATAGTTATTGATGTTGTAAGTGTATTTACTAAAAATATACTACTTATTGCCAAATTTTTTCTTGCTCCACTTGCAGTTGTTGCTCCTGTACCGCCATATTTGATTGGTCTGATATTGGTTATACACTGTTTAATTAATTCATATAATCTCATATTTCTCCTTTCCCGACTCCGAGAAAGGAGCCGTTTTATGCTGTTCTTTTCCAGTAGTAGACGGTTATGTACGGTTGTAAGTTTGCGTTTTTAGTATTTCCACTTGTACCTGCATATGCTGTATTATGAGCTGGTACAGAATGAGTATGTCCGCCTGATGTTTCTGTTAGCATTCTACTTCCTCCAGAATTATTTTTATAAACATAATCGTTTCCAGAACCAGATTGAGTACTACCGTTATCTAAAGAGCATATAACTTGATGATTATGTGTACCACTTGTTCCTATTGAAACAGCAGATACAGAATGATAATGATATGGTATTATCGCATCAGGGTTACCTCCAGTTTCTTCAACCTTATCAAATTCTGTTTGGCTAGTATCTACACCAACCAACGTTCTTCCTTGTGCAAACCTTGCCCATGTCTGACTACTGTACAATTTATTAGGGTCAAATGCCGTATTAACCGATGCAATAACAGAACCTATAGGGTATATATAATCTATTAACTTAGCCGCTACCCCCCCAGAAGATTCATGAGCTCTGTGTATTCTGTATCGGTAATGGTAAAGTCAATCGAAGCGACGGACAATGAATCATGACTTGCATCCTTCTGGTTCTTCTTAATTTGACCCATCAGATTTCCAAGCGTATCTCCACTCGTAATAGGGGCAGTGGTATCAGCTTCAGTAAATTCTATGGTCTGCTCAGATAAATTCTCAATCTGTCCCGGAGGTCCCTGCGGACCTATTTCTCCCGGCTCGCCTTTTTCCCCAGGGTCTCCTTTTTGCCCCTGCGGGCCCTCAGGACCACATATGTTCGCCACATACTCATAGGCTTCTGCATCTTTTCTGTATATACGCCCATTCTCCTGGTCACTTCTATCTACCGTATTGATTATTACATGTTCACCAATCTTTACATCTGTTCCGGAATAATCAAGATCCATTTCAGCGACTGAGGTATATGTCTTTTTGATAGTAAAGACATCGCCTTTTTCACCCTTTTCGCCAGCAACACCCGGTGGTCCTTGCTCTCCCGGGTCTCCTTTCGGTCCCTGAGGTCCTTCAGGGCCTCTTATATTTCCAATTAAAAACGATTGCATGTCTCTCTCCTTACACTAAACTATATCGTAATACAAATCACCTGAAGCAACATCATATCTGAACGGAGGTACATCTCCGCCATCAGGGTAATGTACATACAAATTTCCTTCATCATCTACTGACATTGTGAAGAATCCACTTATCGGAGCAGTTATTCCAGACAATCCTCTTTCGCCGGGTTCTCCTTTTTCACCAGGAGGACCTGTATCGCCTTTGGGTCCTGCTGGACCTTGAGGTCCACGTTCTCCTTGTGTTCCAGAACCAGCTTCAATTTCTGATTCAATAGCTTCCAGTGCTCTTTGAACAGATTCTTTAAGGCTTTTTATTTTCTGCTCAGAGGTTATATTGGGGCTATTATCGTATTCTATAATCATAATCTCACATCCTTTACGCCGGTTCCAAGCCTGTACTCTCTCACTAAAGATTCAATCCTGCAGCGCCCAATCCCTTCGAGCTTTACTGCGAACCGGTTACATCTCCTTGGAACTATAGGAAGCAGCAAGGCTCTATCATCTTCAGAATGAATATTTTCAATAACCTCCCATGGATTATCGTCAATGCTTATTGATACAGTAAGCGACGAGCCTACCTCGAGCTTCATTCTCATCTTAAGCTTTGAATACACCTTCTTATCTTCAATGAATTCATCAAACGGTCCCAACTCTGCAAACCACTCAATATCCTCTTCTGGCTTTCCGGAGGATATCTCATAAATAAGGTTGTCGCTTTCATCTATGTAAAGTAGCTTCCCATTGTGATAACAGAAATCTCTCGCCCTGGCGTCGTCTTCCTTATGCCACATCATTTTCTCAACATCGTATACAAGTAGTTCAGGCTTTCCATCCCTAAGAACTGATACAAAATACTTGATGCCATCTGTACCAGCAACAGCATCAACATACCTGTCTGTACCGAAATTATCAGATACAAGAACCGGAACACCACCGGCATATGCCATTATCCCGAGCCTCGACTTGTAAAACACTGTCTCATTAATTATCGCAATTGATTTATTGCTACCTTTTTCCAGAGCATGGCACTGTGCGGTTTCAATCTGATAATTTGATGGCTTGCTTCCATAGATTTTATGGATGTAATCTTCTTTAAAGAAAAGCATATGCGTGCTGTACGCCGCACACCCTGTCCATTCACCATCGGTGCCCTGTTCCGCATAATACGAATCCAAAGAAGAATTCTGATAATATGTCCAGTTTGTAGGGTCTCCTAGCTTACATGCATAAATAGTGTTATCTGAATTCGATACGCCCCACAGCCTGTTATTTGATTCCATAACATAATCCAGATCCGGGCATGACCTTCCAATTGCAATTCTCTGAACAGCAACGTTTTCTTCGGTGTTGCCGTCAGCTGTTACAAATATGAAAGTCTCATCAGGAAAAGTAATTGTATTATCCGATACTTCCTGGATAACGGCAGATACATTTAGATCTGATTTACCAACAGCAGATATTTTGACAGCATCACCGGCTTTGAACTTTTCAGACAGCTTAAGTCCGGCACTCGAAGGAAATGTTAATGAAGATGTCGTTACTGTCAATGTCACATTTTCCGCACCGGCTGCGGCATTAAGGCTTCCAGTCTCTCCAGTTTGTGTATTAAAAAATAGCTTCTCAGGGAAAAAACATATCCTAGTATTAATAGCTACCATCTGGGTTTTATCGGATAAAGCGAGGGAAGGATACATTGTTCCGTTGTAATAAAACTTCCCGTTTGATATGATTGCAAGCTTCTTGTTCTTTACTATAACCGCAGTAGGTTTTGTGAGATTTGGTATTCCTGTCTCATAAATACCTCTTGATTTCCTCTGAGACAAACACGGGTATTCATCTGAGGACAGATTATACATATCTCGCATCTCACCATCTTCAATTACAGATTTTTTATTATATCCTTTAAACTCCAATATCCTTTCCTGACTTGGATTTAATTGATATGCAAGCGGTGCAAGCTTCATATTATCACCACCAATTCATTATTCTGGATTCACGAGTTCTCCGAATTTTACCTTCTCTAACGGCATAACTCTTGAATTCGTTGAAATCCTCTATAAACTGTGCCTGATTATTCGCATACGACTGATACTCCTCATTTGAATAATCAATCCTACCTTTGAGGTAAGATATATAAAGAGCACTGTATGGATCCGGAGCTACAAGTTCTCTGTTACCATCACGTTCCCATATATATTTGATTCGCTCATCAGATGGAATCTTCAGAAACTCCTGTACCATGGACTCAACTTCCGATATGAAAAGCGTACAATGAACTGCTCCAAATGAATTAGGTTTTTCCTTTTTCACCTGTTCAATAACTTCCGATAATTTCATCGTTTCACCTCCATAATGGAAGTATAAAAAAACAGGGACGAATTCTCGCCCCCTATGTTTTCTATGTCGTTTTCGTGTTAACTGCTACCCTCAGAGCATCTATATCAGAGGCCTTCATCGCGTCACCTCTGACCTTATCTGCAATATCCACAGCAATAACCTGAGATATGGCATTCTTCATTATGTTGTATGTCTCAGCCGTTATTGCATCGCCGCTTCTTACCAGCGGTATTGTTACAGCCTTGCCGATTGCCTGATTTCTAGCTATAACATAATCTCTCAGCCTGTTCCATTCATTTGCAGTGATTACTACAACCTGTCCGGAAATCTTTTCACTATCCCACAAGAAGTCATCACGCACATAAAAGCTGAACACATCAGAATAATTGATTACTCCGCTTGATACCAATTCATTGTTTGATATTATTCTGAAGCTTATGTTCTTATTGCCGGCAGGAGCTATCACCAAAACAGGAGAACTTACGCTGCCTATTTCCATTAAAGTAGCCCATGTGCTCTCACCTTCAACCTGCGCCTGCACCTTATATGTTGTTCCGGACACAGCCTTATCAGACATCCATTCTATTGTACATTCCCTGGTGCCGAGTTTCTGTGTAATGTTATCGATTCTGGCAGTAGGCACTAAGGATGTATCCAGTAGTGTTTTTGCTGATGCAGTCAATGTTACAAGCACCGTTGCTCCCATTTTTATCAGCACCTTCACATCATAGCTGATGTTTGATGTGAGTCCCGATATATTAACGCTTGCTGTAGTTCTCTGGCTCGACAATGTGGCATATGTTTTATATGTGCTCTCGGATGATTTCTTGTATTGAACTTCGATGGTTCTGGTGTAGTTTGGATAATCAAACATACCGGAAATGCTCGCCGTAATGTACGTCGATTTTGGAGAAAGGGCTAAATAACCAGTCTCCTGAGGCGTGGTTATATATAACGATGCATATTTCAATTGAGTATCCCCATATTTCACATATGCACTTATTCCGTATGTTGTATTTGGCAGAAGACTATAAAAAGTACACGGGAACTCTGTATACTGGCTCGACTTTGATACAGATGTAGCTCCTATGTATGTGCTGCCGTTATACCAGTATATCATTGAATCATATCCGACAGCTTTAGGCAGTCCTGATATTTTCACCGTAGCATATGCCTGATTCTTGCTTACTTCGGACAAAACAACATTATTGTATTTAGCGGAAATATTAGTGATAGATATATTGCTGCAGCTGGTCTCGGAAAGGTCACATGCACTTGCTCCAGAGTTGGATGCCTTGAATTTAATTTTCGTGAGAGTTGCTGTCCCAGGGCTGACATTTACAGATACTGTCATTTCTTTGGAATGTTTTGTTGTGCCACTCCATTTGCTGCTTGAACTCTTTAATACTACTGAATGCCACGACCCACCTACATATACTTTTGCTGTTATTTCGTGCCCTGTACCAAGCCAGGATGATGAATATTGCAACCAACCAGTAATTTTGAATGTAAGAGATACCTTTGTTGGAGTTCTGCTATTTATACTGACGGCAACCGAATAATACGCATAAGGACCACCATATGTAGATTTTTTACTATTAAGTATTGTTGTAGCCAAAATGACACCTCCTTATGCAAAAGCTACAGTAACTGCCGGCTCCCATGAAGTTCCATTGTGATATTTGATTGTTCCTCCGGCACTCGTATCAATCCATAAGATGTCAGTTCGCTCTGGCGCAGTGTCCCCGGCCTGGTATGTTCCATTTATAGGAATATTGCCTGAAGAAGTCCCTATAAATAGTGTCTGTGCATCAGTAGCAAACCCCGGTTCTCCAGAATCAAGCACTGGCAAATCCGATAAATCTCCAGTTCTGAACTTGAGCAGTTTCTTTATATCCTCTGTGTCTGTAAAAAGCCCAGCAATAAAATTTCTTACAGCGTCGGATATTTTGTTATCGACATAAGTAACAGATGCTAGGTCCATATCAGTTATCAATTGAGCCAGAAGTTCTGCTGATGGATTCTGAGCAAGCTGAGCGTATTGCTCTGCAATATTAGCAGCAGTTTCTGATGCATTGACATATCCTTCTGCATTCGTCAGATATTCCCTAATGTATTCTTCAAGTTCATCGATTCTTTCTTCACGTGCAAGCTCAGCCACTCTCCTTAGTGTTTCGGAGTCCATCCTGTCTCGTTCAGCTGTAGCAATAGCAGAGTTCCTGTTGATAAGTGTCAAGAGCGATGCATACTCACTAGAGCTGGCAACATTATCAGGCAAAGCTCCATCTGATAGGTTTTCTCCTACACGATAATTAAACCTTGTTGATGTGAGTGTTTTTCCATTTCCGGAAATCATTATCTGTCCAAAATGTGTCCCCTCCAGAACTGTCGCCTGTCCTTGCAGAGTAAAACTTATTCGTCCCTCTGCTGGATCCACCACCTGAATTGTATACGGATCATTATCGTTAATAATGCTCGGATCATCTGTAACACAAGACTGAATCTTATTGCCATCAGGTTTCAATATGTCTATAAAGACCTCTGTATATCCTGTGAAATCAAACGGTTCGATGCCGCTCATAAGCCTTACGTTAACAATATTAGCGGTATCGTACTGCACAATACCATCGATAAGAACAACATTATTCACATCCACTGGCAGCGATATATTAAACTCCTTGTAATTCATAATTCCCTCCGTGATAACGAAAAGAGTGGCTTTCCGCCACTCCCTCCATGAATTTATTAATTATGTTGAAGAATCAGTCTGCATAGGTAACCTGTTCTTTGTTGTCTTCCTGAAACTTCTTAAAGGCTCTTGCCTGTTCGAGCTGATTATTGAGAACTTCAGCGTACATTCTTGGTATTTCGACCTGTTCACCTCTCAAAATCTGGAGAGTCCTTCCGTTAATTGTAACATTAACTTCTTCAGGCTCGCCCGGTATGATCGGTAGAATATACGATACCTTTTCCATCGAATGTGCTCTCTGCTCTTCGGTCTCGCCTTGCTCAACGCTGTTTTCTTCTGGCTTATCATCTTTTGATGCACTTTCCATTTCAGCTTTAAGTTCAGCCTTAAGCTCTTCTCTGAGCTCCGCTTTGGCTTCCTCCATGATTTCAGCCTTAAGCTCTTCTCTGAGCTCCGCTTTGGCTTCCTCCATGATTTCAGCCTTAAGCTCAGTTTTAAGTTCTTCCTTTAAAGCATTATCTTCATTTTTGATGTCTTCGTTTGAACCATTCTGTTCTGTCCTAGTTTTTGTAGCCATCAATATCTCCTTTCTTAGTTAGCTGCAGATGGAAGCGATGCTGAATGTTCGATTCTTACCATGTATTCATCAACAAGAATCTTTGCTGTCTTAAGTAACTTCCAGCCTACAGATGATCTCTGGTCAAGAGGGTCACCAGTTCCAGCTGAGCCTTTCTGTTTAACGATATGTTCGATGCCTTTTCCTCCAAGAGTAGTGACGCCATATGCGTTTGCTCCAAGGATAAGAGTTCCATATACAGATACTCCTGAGACATCCCAGATTTTAGCCTCTGTAGATTCAACGAATCTTACTCCATAGAGCTTGCCAATCTCACCCTTGAAAATCTGCTCGGAACCTGCATATTTGGATGCTTCCACCCACTCGCTGTCATTCCACAGGTCGAATACTGTATCAGGATGTACTATGGCTACATAGTATCCGTTGATTTTTTCAGCATTCTTAGCCTTCAAGTCACGGACAGCTTTCTTGATATCGGCTACCTTGAGAACGTCAGAAGCGGTGATGTTTGATCTAGAAGTCTTACCTCCTGCGTATCTTACATTTGTTCCACCTGCCAGAACTTCTCTGGTGATTGCATCAGATGTTCTCCCCGCCTGTGATGCCAGAATCTTTGTTGTTTCGAGCAGCACATTATCGATAGCTGTCAGTTCCAGCATATCAGAAGATACAATGTATCCACCGTACTGGGACAGTGTAGCTGTCATTGATGTTACAGAAAGTTTCTGTCCGTCTGGAGTTACACCTTCTGTAAGAGGAGTCATCTGTTTTGGCAGTGACGGGAATCTTCTGAATTCGATAGTCTTTCCGGATCTTGCCGGAATAGGTCTCTTCTGACCAAACTGGTCATGTACTAGATACGGTTCTGCAGTTCTGATCAGAGTCATATCGTAATACGTTTTCATTTCAGGAGATAAATCCTGTCCCGAACCTGTCTGTGTTGTGACGTTGGTATTGAGTGCAGCGTCAAACATATGTGTATGTAATTTTTTTAATACGTTTACATTAACCATTAATTTATTTCTCCCTTCTCTTTCGACAAGGGGATTTCATTACAACCGGATTTTTTCTCCGTTCATAACTCTTCTTTCCACCTCGGCGAAATCTTTGTCTGTCCATTTCGACGGGTCTGTTTTTCTGATAACAGCAGATGCCTGTGATGCTGCATTCTCTGCTGGTCTTGCCTGTCTTGCCCTGAAGTTATTTACAACTTGCTGAGTAGCTGTATTCTTCGCTTCTCCCATTGCTCCGCTTAAGATATCTCCCATATGAGCTGTAAAGAATGCATCTCTTACGGAGTAACCGCGGTTGAGCTTGTCAGAGAAATCAGGATTATCAAGCTCATGCATAAGGTCAAAGCCAGGATATGAGTTCTTCAGTTCAGCTGCTTCCATTTCCCATCTGTTAAATGTCTGCTGCTTCTCTGCCTGTCTCTGCATTTCCTCACGCATACTTCTGCCCTGCGCAGCTTCCATCTGAAGCCTGAGGTTATCTCTATACTGTTTTGCTGTAGCATAACCGTTCTCTTCTGCTCTTGTTGCGTACAGACTCTCGTCATTTGCTATCGCAGCTTCAAGTCCCTTTATATCTCCAGGGTTTACTCCATACATTGCATAAAGCGGTGCAGTCGCTCTGGCATAATCATCAATAATAGCCTGGCTATCCTGAGCATTCTTGAATCTCTGCTGCATGATGCCCTGAACGCGATTATTGAACTGCTGTGCATACTGCCCTTTAATAAGCTGTTCAAACTCAGCTTCAATGTCTGTTTCACCCTGCTGTGAACCCGCTGCTGTATCGTCAGAGCCGACCTGACCTTCCTCTTCTCCCGCCTCGGCCTTTCCATAAACTACTGTAGGCTCTGCGCTTGATTCGGTTCCTCCTTCTGTAGAGGTACTGGCTGCTGCTCCATCACCATCTCCATCAAACATGTGTGTGTGCAGTTTTTCTAATATTTCTTTGTTCATTATTTTTCCTTTCTGTGGATTAAAGAGACACGACCTCTTATCGTGAAATAAGTATAAAAAAGAGGGAGAAAAATCTCTCCCCCCACATATCAATACACTTTAATGTGCTCCGGATAATTGTTCGCAAGGTGCCTAAATTCAAGCATTGCAGCCCCGAACACCTCGTTTATTTTTTCGCACGGACATTTTATGTATATCCTGACATGACCATCTTTACAGATTGGTGGTTCTATGCCTAGATTAACCACGTACCTTACGAGCATCGAACACAGTGTGGATACCTCCGCACATACATCGTTATATCCATTATCATTCTTATAATCCGAATGCCCACAACAGTCGAAGTACAGCGGTCCTGTTTCTCTTATATAATTCAATACTACTCTAGTCATAGTCTCCTCCTTAAGATATCTGTGACTGTTTTCCAGCCTTTACTCTGGCTTTTGCAGTTCTCGTACTGTCCGTTTCTGTCTTGGCAGCTCTTTCTTCTGCCGTGCCTTCTCCTTTTTCAGGTACATTGCCACCCGAATCAGGTACAGGAGCCTGCCCCAATCCAACCATAGCAGCTACACCAAGACCTGGATTCATTGCATCAATCTGCATAATAGCCTGCTGCATCATTTGGAACTGCTGCATAAATATACTGTTCTGCTGAATCTGCTGCCTGATTTTATCCTTGCCCTCAAATTCCATACCATCAAGACACACTAGAGCCGGTTCTGCATTCTGAGGAGCAAACATACCCATTCCGTAAAGCTCCTTCATGGTTTCGTTCTGTGCGGCTCGGCTGAATGGTGACTGCTTTTCTGCTGATATCTTGATATCAAATACAGCTCCATTTCTGCCATCAGTATTTCTTATCATAGAATTATCGTACTGAACAAACTCATAGTCCCCATTATCTTTATCGAGACGAAATGAACGTGGCTCAGTATAGAATTGCCTTATCAGTTCGACTTTCAGGTAATCTTCCTGGCGTCTGCTTCTGTAAAGGATTCTGTTCAGCTGCCTAGGAAGTTTCGCACCAGCTTCCTGAAGAGCTGCTATTGCTGTTGCTGCAGTAATGCCTGACTGAGTGCTGCCCTGGGAAACGTCTCTATTCCCTGACGTTTCTTTCAGCTGGTCAATCAGATTTACCTGATGATTTACTACATATGCAGGTATTGGCTTTACGGGTATTTCTTTCATGCATTCATCAAGACTTGCTGATGTAGCTACCGGTACAATAGGGTTGTTCCAATCAAGAAAAGCATCAGTATCAATATCACAGCCTTCGTTGACTGCCCACCTTGATGTAGATGCCATGGCTGCATTTTTTACTATAAGCTGGTCAAGCACATCGATTCTCGCTTGTGGGGACTTCATTATATCGACATAACCGAATCCCCACGGGCTTTCTTTGATTTTAAACAGAGGTGTTACAATAAAAGGATATTTGCCGTGGTCATACAATCCTTTATCTTTAAGAGCTGGATCATTTTCTGACGCATAAAGCAGTTCGCCATTACAAAACTTAACAAAATGCAGTAGCTGTTTTGGAGCAGTAATCTTCTTTCCTGATTCAGGATCCTCCATTACAGGAACATCTATTGTCTTCTTGTAGTACATGTCCCAGACTTCTGTCTGTTTAGCTTCATCAACATTTTCATCTTTGTTAATGTATTCGACAGTCATCCTCATTCCTCCAGTTTTTCCACTAAGCTGCGGATACTGTTTTTCAAGCGTCTCATTATCGTAAAGCCTTGCCACAAATATTGCCGGCGAATCCTGTATATCCTCTATTCCCGGCTTCCAGAACATATTGTGAACATCCACAATGTTTACTGAGATATCACCAAGTCCATCATTTAGTGAGTTGTCCCAAAGCACAGATGTAATACAACCTCCATCAATCAGCAGATCCAGAGCTTTGTCATCATATACCTGCTCATAGCCTGTCCTGTCATCTATTACAGGAATAATATTCGTCAGCATCCTCGCTTCTGCTTCGGCATCAACGGCTCTTGGAAGAATGTTTGGCTTTGGATAGTTATCCATAATGTCAGCATGCTTATTGATAATGCTGTTAAACAACCACGCTGATACCGCCTTTTCCTCACCGTCTCCTTCTTTAGAGTCCATCTGGTTCCAATGCCGCATCCTCCACCATTCCTGATTAGCAGTTGCTTTTTCGTCAATGCTCTTCTTCCCATCGCTATATTCAAGCAGCATTTCATAATACCTGGCAACATCATCGTTCGTTATTGTCTCCTGTGAAACCTCTTCCGGATTTCTGTTCTTTTCTTCCTTATCCATCTTTACTCCTCTCTACACTAAACTCATATACCCAGTAGCTTTCGGCTTGTACTGATCACGCAGCATATTAAGCGGATCATCAACGCTTCTTCCTGATGGCATACCTTTGTCAATATTTCTTCTTGGTTTGATAGGTCTTGCCATACACACATATCTCCATTCATCGTAGTTATGGTCTTCCTGCTTTGAATCTACGTCCTCTACATCAACCTCATCGTATATCAGTGACGGAATACACCTGATAAAATGTTTGCATGTATTAAAAACATAGAACATGCTCTTTCCATTTTCATCAAATGCCAGTCTGTAGTGGCACTGCATTTTACCAGCTATTCTGTTATGGTCTGCCTTATTAAAATACACTTTATTCTTGCTCATGGTCTCGGCTATGGATGGACCACCATCTTCCTGCCATATTGCAGGGTCTGCTACTCCTATAATCTGTCTGCCTTTTATCTGCGGGTCTGTTGTTTCTATTTCCCGTATCTTTGCAGCAACTTCCTCCACCGGCCATTTAACACCTGTATTTGGTTCTCCGGAACAACCATAAAGCTCTCTGATTCTATAAAGGACTCCATCAGGATCAACCGCATACCAGCCTACAGAAAATGGTGCAGCAAATCCCCAGTCGAACCCTCTATATATTTTCCACCAATCTGGAATCTCAAATGGTTCAATAACATGGCTGAAGCGTCTGTCATTATAATGCTCAGGGTCATTTACAAACTCACTGAACACCTGTCCTGAGAACGAATCCCAATCACCATATAAAAGTGCCCTCTTTTCTGCTTCAGGCATCATTCCAAGTGTAGCTATATAGTTCGGGTCATTCTCAAGCAATTTCTTATTATCAAATACCGTAGCAGGAACAAATATCCTTTTACGAACAATTTCTATCTTCTGTCCGTCTGGAGTCTCAACAATAACATTTTCTTTGACCGGTGTAAGAGGAGGTGCTGCAGTAATAAATCTATCTTTTACCCAGTTATGACCTCTACCTCCGGGGTTTGTTGTAGCTCTTATATATACTCTAGTTCCGGGCCCGTTTGGTCTGGCTCTAGAATATAGATAAGAATACTCATCATATTCGAAATGCGTCAGCTCATCAAATCCAACAAAGTCATATGCTTTACCCTGATAATTAATCCTATCCTGCTTTCTATTCATTGACCCGAATACAATCTTTGCCCCTGCTGGAAATGTCCATGTATGCGATGTTGTATTATATCTGGCTCCTGGGAATGCTCTCGGATACAGAAGCAAACTCTTATCGATGAGTTCTGACAGCTGCGGATAAGTCCTTCTCAGTATAAGCCCTTTATAATGCGGGATATGTACCTGACGAAGAGCTTCGGCAACAAGCGCATCGGATTTACCACCACCGGCAGCTCCTCCATAAAGACACTCAAACTCAGGTCGCTCCATAAATTTTTTCTGCTGAGGCTGAGGACTCCAAATTACATTACTCATCTTCATCCTCCAGTATCTCAGACAGTATTACAACTCCGTGCTGTTCATCGTCACCGCTTCCAATATTCTGTTTACTTTCTTCCAGGGCAAGGCGTCTCTCCTCGATATCGAGTTTTCGTTTTTCTCTTTCCTCTCTGTTCTTCTGTTCCATTGTGAGGATATTATCCATGCTTCGCTTCATTTCCTCGACGAGCTTCAATGCCTGTGCAGCATCTTTAAGGGATTTCATATCGAACTTATTGAACACCTTTTCCTCAACCCACCAGCTTTCTTCTTTACCTTCTTTTTCTCTCATCTGAACCAGATGTCTCTGGAATTGTTCAGGGTCTCTGAGAGCAGATATAATCAGTTCGGATATAGCATTTGCAGCGGACAGTTCTTTCGCCAGCGCATTAGACTGTTTAGTTGCCGCCTTGGACACCGCTTTCTGTGTCACCTTTTCCAGATACTCTTTACGATCTGCCACCCAACCTTCCTTCCTGCTCCGATCTGCAACAGTTCGATAGCGGATTCCATGTTTTTCGGCCAGTTCTTTAAGGCTGAGTCTTGTGGTTACGTATTCTGTTTTAAGCTTAGTCCAATCATATCTCTCGCCGCCGTTTGGTTTCCCAGCCATAAAAAATAAGCCTCCCTTCCATATCATTTAAGATACAGAAAAGAGACTTTGTTTTTCTCCCCCTATATGTGATTATTATTTTTCTCTTCTTGCTATTTTGTTTTAGCAAGCTCTTTTCGTATGAGATCCTTAATTGCTCCCTGCTTGCTTTCTTGTTTTTCCAGCCAAGCGAGGATATCTGCGTCTGTCTTAACATTCAGTTTCATTTTAAACTGTTTTGTATTGGCTGCATCGTATCTTTCTTTAGCTCCCATTGCCTTCACCTTTTTTCTGTAAAATATTGACTTTTTGAATTGATTGATTTACAATTCATTTGTAACAGTTAATCAACTGTTGTCAGCCGTAAGGCTGTGGATTGAAATAATAAGGGTATTAATGTAGTAAGGACTATTGATATAGTCCTTATTTCATTTATAGGTTTGGTTCCACATCGAACCTTTCACACATCTGATAATAACATTCAAGGCATCTAACTTCGATTCCGCAACGTAAAGTGCGCAAGTCTTTTGGGTTATCCAAAGCCAATGTTGTAATGTTTCGTCCGTTATAATTCATTCTGTTATCAAAGTCGAGCATTCTGTATAAACGTCCACCGTAAAGATAAAATCGTTCTGTTCCTGCGTAAATCCCATTGTTATAAAAATCACCCTCTGCGACCTTTTCACCTTTAGACTTCAATATTTCTCTGCTAATTTCCATTTCCTTTCTCCTTTCTACTTCAACAGCGCTTCTGCAAATTCTTTATAACTATAAATATCTCTGTGGTCAATCCACCAAGACGCATCAGTTTTTTTATTAACATACTCCCAAAATGTATCATTAACATTTCTTTGTTCTGTCACCATCAGAATTAGCCTTGTTCTAATTTTGTTAGCCCAAGCAATCTGTTTTTCAGATCCGTTCAGCTCAACCATGTTAAACTGTTCAGTTTTTGCTGCTCTCTCAGCTTCTATCTTTTCGTGATAGCATTCTCCGCAAAGTCCGTTTGTTTTTTCAAAGCCGTTCATATATTCTTCCCAGCTATCGGCTTCCCTTCTGTTCATAAACTTCTTGCGGATTTCATATTCTTTACCACACTTTTCGCATATTCTTGTAACTGTTCCAACTGCCATTTCCTTACCTTCCCTTTCTTTCTCTCCCCCTCTTGATGATATTATTATACATCGGTGTACACCCATAGTCAAGGGGGTTTTTAAAAAAATTTTACTTTTCAAAAAAAGAGAGTGTTGCACACTCTCTAGTTGTAAGTAATATTATCTTTTTATTTTCTCAACTCCTGTTTTAATCTTTCGCTATCGTCCCTCGCACATTCCGCCCAGTAGGTTCTATAGTCAATTCCTGTGCGATTGTGAACCGTGTCTGCTATTTCGTCAATGTGGATAACTTTTCTTTGGTCTACGTGACCTTTGTAGACTTCTACACGCTTGATTGCCTTATCAAGAAATTCATCTTTCTTCTTTTTGCTTTTGAAGTAGTCTCTCCATTTCAAATCTGCCGTATCATAAAATGATGCTATAACAATGAGGAATGCTCTTTTCATTACGAACTCTTGAATTTCTGCCTTAAATTTTCTGTATTCCTGCATTGTCATTTTTATAAGGCTGTTATCTTTCTTTTTCTTTGCTCTAGGTATTGCCATTATTTATTCTCCTCGTACCGTTCAGGTAGTGGCATCCATGCTGTAACTTTCCAGTAACTTCTACTTCCAGTCAAATTCCACTTTTTCATTCTCTTCATCCATTTTGCAAAAGTAACATGGACGATACAGTTTTCAATAGCATTCACAATATATGTTCCGCTCTCTTCTGGCAGTCCCTCTGATACTGGTATCCACTCATTGCTTTTATTCAATCCGTCTTTATAACCTTTTTCATACTGCCGCCTGTCATAATTTAATGCTTTTATAAGTTCGTCTTTATCAACATCAATTCCATATCTAGCTACAGCTTTCATTATTTCGCCTTCAAGCCGCATTTTCGTTTCGCTTTGCATTATTGTTATTGGCGACATGTACATGTTTTCAACTTTCGGCTGACTTTCTATCCACCTTTCAAAATCCTCATCGCCAAAACAGTTTGCACAATCTACGCTTCTACATATATCGCATAAGTCCCCTCGATTCAGCTTCTTTTCATCAATCATTCTTCTTCACTCCAATCTATCGCCTGTCCACAGTCAGGGCAAAACTTTTCCCAAAACATAACAATTCTACAGCTATTCTTAGTTTCACATGACGGACATACATTCTTATTATCCCTATATTCATATTTGCTTACTGGCTTTATCGGCACCTGCTTTTCCAGTGCTTCAATAGCCGTTTCAAACGCAGCTGCATAGTCCATTGGATAATTCCACTCAACCTCTGCAATGGCTATTTTGATAGTCTCTATTGCTTCTTCAGGCTTCATCTTCATCACTCCAATCTCTGCAACAGTTATCACCGCTCATTACGCAACTATGTTCAAGGCAATAAATCATATGATTGTTTGGTACACAGTCAGCGTGTCGGCAATTTTCACAGTTCTGCATCTGCTTTCCTAATGCTTCAATAGCACTATCTAGAGCTTCAACGTCTTTTGCCCATACACTCTCCTCGTCCTCCCTAAAATCCTCGCAATGGCTCTTTAAGGATTTAAGCTGTTCAATAATCTCTTTATTTGTCATTCCTACTCACCTCTCATATCTTTTGAATCTGCTAATACTGCCCTGCTGCAGAAGTCATTCTCAGTAACATTCCCGCCGTATTCATTGCAAAAGCACTTATTGTTCTGTTTCATATGTTCATAGTTTTTGCATTTACAGCATCTAACCACTTCTGCAACATCATGTTTATCAATTAATTCTGCCATCCCTACTCACCTGCCATTCGTCTAAACTCATCGACTAAGTCGATTGCTTCAAACGGATTTTTAGCATATACAAGGCTGACTATTCCCGAATCCTTGTGCTCTACTGAATATAACCCTCGCTGATGATAGAAAGCCATGTATCCGTTTTTATGTGCAGTGCCGCTACATTCGGAATAATCCTCGCCCATTAATTTATGTAGTCCTTCCTGCATTGTATTTATGTTAATTTCATTCATTCCTGCTCACCTGCCTGTTAATATTTTGGAAATATGTCGCAAAACTCAAACCAGCTACATTCTTCTGCTTCTTTCTTACTGTCTTTAACTTTGTGGTCAAAATATGCAAAATCTTCTACATTACAATTGCACCAACTATTTGGGTCAGAGCAAGTAGCATATTCGCAATAATGGCAATCAACTATAACATCTTCATTTCTACACATACTGCTCACCTGCCCTTCTATTCCATGTTTCAATAAGTGTTTTTTCATCATTAGCAATCATTTCGCTTTTATTATTAATGCCGTTCATCTGCACAAAAAAACATTCAGGTTTGTGTCTGACTGTCAGCCGATGCACCCCATACGGATTACGAAACTCTATCCATGCTTCCCATTCGATTTTCGCTTCACCCCCGCAAAACGGACACGGTTTTAATTTATCAGTCATTTTGCACCGCCTTCCTGCTTTGCAGGTCTTCTGATTCTTCCGCACTCTTCGCACACATATTCGCCATACGATTCTTTGTATAGCATTTCAGAGCCGCAACATTTATACTTTTTCGGCAAGTTTTTACGAGCCATTTTTCGTTTATAGTTCATTCCGCACCTCTTTCCTTATCTCGGAACTGTAAGCATCAACCATTTCCACTTATTTTCCATTTCTTCTTCGGTGTCAAATTTAAGAACGACCCCGTCTTCGCCAACGGTATTTAAAAAGATAGCAAAGCAATTGTACATTGTGCTGTACCCTTTGCGTATTATTGCTATGTGATTAAAATTAACCATTTCATTGTCAGTTATTTCAATAAACATTATTCCGCACCCTCCATTTCCTTTAACTTGGCTTCGGCTGCTTCTTTTGTATAAAATATTTCTGATTCTCTCGTCAGATATTTTAAATTATATTTACCTGGTGCAATATATGCGGTTCTGTGTGGGCATACACTACAAGGGTCTTTTGGTAGTATATTTCTCGCGTCATCACAATACTCTTTTTTCCACGGACTTGGACAATGCTTATTAATCACATACACCGTATCCCCCACAGCACACGGCAGCTCTATCAGTCTGCCCTGTTCTTCTAGGTCTTCATAGTGGGCGAGTTTATTAGTACATCGTTCATATCCATTATTCCTTATATCTACTCTTGGGATTGCTTGGTCGTCTATCCACTGTGTTAATCTACTCATCGCTTTCCTCCTAATAACTTGTCCAGACAAACATTATAGCCACAATTCCAAGCAAACTGATAACTCGAGTCGTTATCTGTCTTCTTTTCCGGCATTGGCTTTATCGGACACCTCGGATTCATCTTTTTAATCCTAGCGTAAATACCAACGCACTCCCCTGCAAACGGGCACCAGTCCACATCATCATGCATCTCGCAGTCAAAGCAGCTATCAGGTACCCGGTCGACTTTGGTTATTATTATTCCTTCAGGCATCTTACTCCTCCTAAAGAATATTAATCGGACATTTTATCGTCCAATCGGATTTATCGCATTCATCTTGTTTGCTGCAAAAGCCATTACAGAATTCTGCCTTTGCTATCTCTATCAGGTCTGTAGCAGTAGCATGTCCTTCTGCCGCATCAGCTCTCTTGATCCGCTGCTTTATCTCCTCGTTTGTTGCCATATGCTCAACTTCATCAATAACTTTCTGCAGCAGTGCAGGTTCTTTAAGCCCGGTATATGCGCTTGAATCACTCTGCCACTTCTGCAGGATTGTTACTAGATCCTTGCTTTCTATTTTCATTTTCACTTACCTCCTCAATAATAACTCTCCACTTAAGCCCGATATCCTTACCATTAGCATCCTTACCGATTTCATCTGCTATAATCTTGTATTTATGTTTCTTCCCCCATTCGCTCATAGCGACTTCATCCAAAACCCCTCCGGAATAGTTTGCCATAAGATAAGCCAATCTACCTTCGTAAGCGTCCATCATAGATGCTTTATAGAGTTCAAGCCCCTGAATCTGTTCCCTGAGCTCGCTGTTATCCCTGGAAACCTTTATGCTGTAGCTCTCCATCCGCTGGAACTTTCCTCTGAGTTCTTTAATCTCAGCATCTTTCCTCTTCTCGCGCTTTTCAGATCTGCCAAGCATTGATATAAGTCTTCGCTGTTCTTTCTCCAGAGCTTTATTTTTCTGACGTAATCGTTCAACACTATTCATTTCTTCATCACCTCTTTCAATTTTCCTGTAAAGATTGTTCAGGTCCTGCGCATAAGGGCAGCTCTCCCAATCTTTATCGCAATAATCATCCATCCATCGCACCTTTTGTGCCGGCCATCTAAATCTCCTGAATGTATCTTCGCACGATATGGACAGATTCTTCTCGTCTCTGTAATACGGGCACAATGTTATTCGTCCATTGTTTGGCATTAATCTCCATCACCTTCCCTTTTGTCCGTACTGTCTGAACATAGTCCGTACATGTTGTTAGGACAGCAAACGCATTGAAATTTCAACGTTTTTACATGGTGTCCGAACTGCCGAACCACTTTTAAAAACTATATAGCAAGTTGAAAATATATATATTTCCATTTTTTACCCTACATACACATTCTATATAAGATGTTATTACAACGGCAAAAAGTGCGGACAAAATGCAAAACTCTACAATCAAGTATTTTCAACGCGTTAAAGGATTTTTGAGTGTCCATACGTCCGTACATAATTATTAAAAATCCACTTTTTCATCGTCCATAACCTCCTGAAAACCTTCCGGGATTTCTGTATATCCATACTCAGGACTAATATTTGTCTTGAGTACTACGCACTGACATTTCATGCCGTTTATCCTCACTCTCTTGGTATAACCTCTGCCTTCTGTTTCAATCATATTGTTCCTGCGGAGCCAGGATAGAAATGACGACGCATTATACCCATTATCAAGGCAAGCTTTGTTAAATACATTTCTGATTATGGATATTTTCCCAGGTTCGTTTTTGCCCCACGTCTCCGGGATATCGTCTCTGACAGAGAATTTTTTATTGTTCTGTGCAATCCAATCTATAAGCCATTCATATGCCCTCATGTCCGATGATACTTCCCCGTGAGTCGACAGAAATTGTGATAACTCATCAATCCTTAGTCCGTTCCCATCCTCAAATATCAACATATCGATAAGAGCGTCTGCTGTTAGTATTAAACTTGCTGCCAATGTTTGCTTCTCAGTGATATCTTTACCAGACAATTTTTCAAAGAAATCCTTCTGAAGCTTCTTCGCCATTTCCATGATTTCAGGATCCATAAGTTTCTCGACGAAATACTTACCAGCATGTCCATAGTTTTCAGTGATAAAATCAGCAGTCTTCTTTGCGTTTTTAAAGAACTTTGTTCCCTCAGTATTTATTTCAATGATACGGTTTACTGCTCCCGATCCGGAACTCATTGATGTAATAGGGGACTCTCCATTTGTCAAAATACAGTTCTTCCATGTATGCATCTTCTGAAGCCCGCCTGTCTTGGCTCCTCTCATTCGTCCCACGCCTTCAGACAATTTATAAATAGTTTTGTCAAAGTCCTTCCTGTCCTTTTGTATCTGCAGCTCATCCAAAATAAGAGGCAGAGAATTAACAAATCCTGCAGACAGTTCCTGGCCTACGTCGGTCGCATCAAATGTATGTATATACTCACCAACTGTAGGATTCGCCCATACAGATGCTGCCAACATCAATGCCACTGTTTTACCATTTCCGGAACCATTCCATAAATGGACGAAAAATGGGAGGCAATTGCATGGTTTGACCAGGACTGATGCAAATGATGCCGCAAGAACAATCTTCGTAGGAATGTTATTTTCTGCTCTGATTTCCTTAACAAAATCTACCCATTTCTGCAAGCTGCCTTTCTGCGCTACAGAGTCGTAAAAATGCTGAAAAGAAACATTACCATCATAAATAAGGTCATCTACGTATGGAGAAAAGTCGTTCTGGCCAATCCAGCCCAGGCGGGACACTGAATTGTGTTCCGGGATCAATTCATAATTTAGATTCTCCACATCATGGATATATTGAACTAGATATTTTGCATTTTCTGAAGTAACAGCAACGCCATAATCTGACAGTCCAACTATAGAACTTGCAGAAGCAAGCTGCCTTCTTTCAAAAATCATACTTCTCCATTGTCTACCTTTACGGTATGCAATGCGTAATTTTTCAATACCTGTATCAATATTTACAAGTCTCTCTACCGGCATTATCGGATGTACACATGCTATAATTTCACTGCCAAAAGCTCCTTCTCTAGTAATTCCATAATCATCAGCCCTCCATGCTCCGGTAGCCAGTTCAAGTTCCTGGTCACTAAAATTGGTAGCGTTATCGGCATAGGTCTGATTGTTTACCATTTTCATTTTCTGGCAGTATCCCTTAAAGAGAGTCTTAAAATTGTTTACCCCGCACGCCTTAGCAACGGCACACATTTTCTCTACCTGTCTACCAAGTTCAAACGGATCATTTATGTATGCATAAACTTCCTCAAAAGGAGTCCCGTGATCAAGAAAATCTTCTTTTGTGTATACTTTTACATCGTTATTGCCATCTCCCATAAACGAGCCTCCTCTCCTGTGAAATCGTCCAACAATATATCCAACCGCGTTATGACATTTTCAAGCCACTCTTCGCCGTTTATAAATCGCCTAAAAAGAATAGAATGAACCTCACACAGCGATAAATATTCGTTATGGATATCTGCTTCCCAGTTAACTTTTGCATCGCTGATACGCTTATTTTCTGCTGCCTCACGCTGTTCTCTAAGTGTAGGCTTATGATGCCTTATAAGGCCTAATGAAAAATCGGTATCCAGTTTTACCAGAGCCTGTCGAAACTTAAGGCCATGGTAATTCATTATAAAATCAATTACTCCACCATAAGCTCCGCAGCCAAAACATTTATAGTGTTCATTTTTTATAGAAAGACTTGCTGTTTTTTCACCATGGAAGGGGCATTTGGCAAAACCCCTCCCATTGAACTGAACACCATAAAACTCCATCACGTCTTTGAGTTTAAGTCTTCCTGATATTTCTCGTGCAAGGTCAGTTGTCATGGCTGTTCTCCGTCCTCAGTAGCCTGATTATTTCCTTGCCAGTGTTCCTTTTACAGCAGAAAACATATTCAATGTTATGCTTATATTCCCAAGATTTGAGGATCCTGTACACTCTTTCTCCTATAATTTCTCCGTATTTTGGCTCCCAAAGCATGATATCTTCCAAGCACGTTATTGGCTTGCCATCTATCCTATCCTGCTCAATAAGGAAATACATTTTCGCACCCATTTCATCCAGCCTCTCAAGCTCTTTTTTTACTCTTTTATGTCCACTGGTAGCATTAGCTGCAATCTCAGCAATATTCTGCTTACGGTCTATAATTACAAGAGGTCTCTCCATGTTTATGTAGTCACCCACGTAAAGTTTGCTGACAAAATATCTGACGTCCTGTCTCTCAAACTCTTCCACAATCTTTTTGATTGCCCTGCTTTTTTCTCTAGAATCAATCTGTATCTGCATAAGCACACCTCCTAAAACGGAACGTCTTCGTCTTCAATGGCTTTGAATCCCTCTGGTATGCCATCATTTCCGGAGCTGTCTTTATCTTTCTTGCTACCGCAAAAGTCCATAGTGCCGACAACAAGATTCCATGGATAACGCTTAACGCCATCTTTTTCATATGGATTGCACTGCATTTCTCCAGATACAACAATCTCACTTCCTTTGCCGAAGAATTTCACGATAACCTCTGAAAGCTTGCCAAAGCATACGCAATTAAAGAAATCTGTTTCTTCTCCATATCTCCTATCAACAGCAACTGTAAATTTGCAGCTTGACCTTTTATCACCTTTCTTCGTAGTGAATTCTCCTGCTTCCGGATCTCTTACGAGACGTCCATGTATAACTATATTATTCATATCGATATACCTCCGTATATGGTACAGGCTCTGAAAGTTTTTTAGCTTGCTTGCAATAGTCGCAATGGCCACACCTTATAGGTTCTATAAGCCCTGCCTTAATATCTGCAAACCTGTCAATTTTCGCTTCAACAATCTTTAACGCAATATCCATATTTTCCTGAGGAATGTTGAATATCTCTAAATCAGTAACTTTTTCTTTTGTCGCTGCCGCAATATAGAATGGGAGTCCGTTCTTTTCAATTGCCTGGTATGCGGCACCTTGAAGATCGTATCCCCACGCTTCGATGAAAGGAATCTTGCCTTCACCCTCAACCCACATCGGCTGAAAATCCTTTACAATTTTCATGTCAACAATCATCTTCCCCGGATGATAGCTATCCATTTTTATCTTCCATGGATATCCAAAGAGTTCTCCCGTCATAATAACCTGTGATTGTCCAGACATATACTCCATAAATAGCTCGTCTCTCTCTAATCTCTGGATGATATCTTCAGCCTGTTTGAAATTGGAGCGCAGCTCACCTTTTATCGTAAATATGTCCGGGTTCTTTGCTCTGAAAATATCTAGCGTACCTTCAAAATGTGCATCGACATATGAGCCTACAAGCATGGATACTGTTTTTTCAGGTTCATACTCTCCTCTGATTTCTGCCATCGCAGCAGCTTCACATTTTTCAAAAGCCTTAAACTGCGATACGCTGAAATACTTTTCCTGGTTTTCTCTGTCAAAATAGTTCTCAGCTGTTAACATAAATAGTTCACCTCCAGCTCGTTGTCATTTGTAGTTCTAGTCGCAATAAACTGCAGCCCTTTTTCAGCGCATTTCTTATAGAGCTTGTCCCTGTTTTCATCAGACAGTTTCTCTGCCCCATCGATAAGGATCATCTGCAGGTTATTTGGTTTAGACAGCGCCACATCAACACAGAGATTCAGTTTCTCGCCTTCGGACAGATTGCTTACCGGAAGGCCATGTATAAGAGGAATGCCGTTTTCTACAGTAAGACCTTCAACCGGGAGTGTTGCAGTCTCAAGAATCTGTCCTGGCAATGTTCTTGCCAATTCTATCTTTCTGGTTAGCTCTTCTGATTCACCTTTTAAAAACTCAACGTCTTCCTCCAAAGACTTCATTCTGTGATATTCGTTCAAGTGCTTTTTCATCGTCTCGGCAGTATCCACCTCATCCTGTAGCTCTGAGCAGTCCGTAGGCTCCATAGAGATATATTTGTCAGCAACCTCGATATCTTTATCCAGCTTTGCTTTTTTCTCGTTGTATCGGCTCTCTGCAAGCTCTGTTTTATCTTTCAATTTATCATCGAGCCCCGCAAGTTTATCCTGAGCAGCCTTTATTTCTGCCTTAAGTCGTTCTATGCTACTTGTCAGGCCATCTCTTTCTGTGGCTATTGCTTTTTCTTCAGCCGATATCTGCAGCTCCTTTTCTGCCTGGAGTCCTCTGAGCTTATTGTCGTATGATTCTTTAAAAGCCTTAGCGCGTTCGATTCTGCTGTTTTCTTCTCTGATTTCACCAAGCTTTCTATAAGCTTCTCCAAGATCATATTCTTCCCACCTCTGTGCATCGTAGTTTGCCGGGATATCGGTTGCAATCTCCTCAATAAAGGCTCTCTTGTTACGGATATCCCTGTTAATGTCCTGCCTGTTCTGGAAATATGCTCCGTTATCAGCCTGAATATCATTTAATACCTGAAGAATATTCTGATCATAATCAACTCCCGGCGGAATTTCTCCGAACTGTTCCTTAATCCAATTAAGGTCCCAATCAAATTCAATCAAATCAAGGATGATTCTGTTCTGTTCCTGCTTTGTCATCCCTATAAAGGCAACCGGATCCAGCTGCAGCGGAGTGAAAAGCTGACGAAGCATTGATTCAGGTCCAGCGACTTCTCTTCCGGATTCCTTTACAGACTTATAATCTGCTTTATCTGTTCTCTTTTTCCTGTCAATATATAACCCAGTATCAGTCTCAATAATAATCTCGCCCTCGCTGGCTCCTTTTTTTATGATATAGTCCCTGTCAGACTGATTAGTAAGCCCGTATCGTATTGCGTCTATTACAGATGTTTTGCCTGACCCATTCGTTCCTGTTATCTCGATGCTCTTACCATCAAGCTCAGTTTCAGTAATGCCAAATAGATTTTTTATCTTAATCTTCGTTGTTTTCATCTACAGTTACCTCCTCGCTTGCCTCTTCATTCTTCATCTCTTCAAACTTTTTCATTGCACATGCAGCACACAATTCCATTCCGTATTTTTCTTTAGTTGATGTCGCTATCTGCCTTGGACTTTTACCGTTCGACGCCTTTATTGGCTGGCCGCAGCTCTCACAATATATTTCTACCTTTGGTGCAAAAGTCCTAACTCTTAAAGCCTCAACAGTATCACCAAATGCACTTACCTCTGCAGCATACAGTGATATCTTTACGCCTCTCCAATCTTCAACGTAAGGCGAACCTGCTACTTTGGTAATAGCTTTTGCATTGGTAGCATTACAGATCATCGGTTTTACGTCACGCTCCATAAAATGAATCAGAAGTCCAGTTTCCTTCTTACCGGCATTGCCTACATACGTTTCTTCTCCAGCACTCTTAATTGTCAGAATCATATCTTCACCCGGTTCAAGAGCATATGCTCCGAGATAATCCGGATTATTAAGCTTCTTCCAGTGTGTCTTTCCCATTTTCTTACCTCCATTTGACAAACCATTTAATTTGGTTTATCCTTTAAGTGTTAATTTAGCTTGTCCGCCGGAATTGCTGTTCCATATGGCGGACATTTTTATTTCTCATGTTTTTCCCGGCTCTCATTAATTATTGGTGTGATATTATGGTCTAAGTTCATAGCGTCCCTTCCTGCTGCTACAATAAATTCGTCCGCATACTCCTTGCCTTCTTTTTTTGCTACAGCGCTATGTACAGTTAAGATAGCCCTAACAATATCTTCATAAATTTCTCTACCATCGCCCTTTACAGTACAAAACGCACCTTTAATCATTAACATATATCTTCCTCCTAAAATCTTCCGGTTGCTCCTGCGCCGTAAACTTCTGCACCTATTTCTCTAAAGATAGCTCCAAGGCTGTTTGCAGTAACATTTATCCTCGCCTTGCCTCCGCCCTGGTACTTAATCTCTACAACTTCAAGCCGGCTCTTTTCGTAATTGCTGATATACTCAATATCCTCAACATTGCTCCTTGGGTCTGATATCAGTACGAGCTTTACTCTCTTTACAAAACCCTGCTTGTCTTCTCTCATCGTCACTGTCTCCTCTCACATCGACTCCACACATCATGCAATAGTTATCTTCTTTTCTGATACGGTTAAACCCGCAGCTCGGGCAGGTTCTATATCCCGGTTTCTTCCATCTTTTCTGTAGCCAGTTTGCCATCGCTTCCTCCTTTCATTCAGCTTTTTCACTATGTACTCATCCGGAGGCTTTCTCCTGCCGGTAAGAACCTTGGTTATATATCGGTTAATTTGGTTTTCTTTAAATTCAGCTTCTCTCGCTGCTATCAGTTCATCCTTTAACATTACAGCCCCATCAAATATATTCCCAGGAACACAAGTCCCATAAATCCGCCTACCGATATGTCTCTTATCCAGGCAACGGGACTTCCTTCACGAATCTTTGTTTTTTTCATTTTTCTTCCTCCTGAGCTTGTCTCTTTCGCTCTTTTGCTTCTTCAATTGCTCTGTTTTCTGCATATGCAACAAGCAATGTCTTAGGCACTTTCCAGTTTCGTCCTTCTCTGTAAGCGGGGATCTCACCTCGTCTAAGCATTGTTGCCACAGTTTCGTGATCAGTCTTTAAAGCCTTTGCTGCTTCTTCGCAAGTGTATACCAATACTTCAGTCATCTTCATACCTCCCTGCTCTCAGCCCACATGCATGACATTCTGTTACAAAAGATCCATCAATACAGGATACCGTTGCTATTCCGCCACACACCGGGCATTTAAACTCTTTAAACTTTAACGGTTCAAACTCTCTCTTCGCTCTTTCCAGCAGAGCTTTCTTTGCTGTTGCTTTATTCATGTGTCCTCCTTGTGGTACAATTACCTCGAAAGTGAGGTAATTACAATGAATGAAATTAAGTATGAAATTCTTAAGCTGCTCGACACTTCTGATAAACTATTCACTGGATATGAAATCCTGGAATGCTTTCAAAAACTCGATTATAAGGTTGCAGATGTCGAGAAACATTTCTTTGATCTGTGCAGATTAGGATACACAGACAGCGGTACTCATCAAGATATTGTCAATGTTACTGTCCAAGGTCGAAAGTATATTGATGACTATGAGTATCGCAAGGAATGCGACAACCTCTATAAACAGCAACTGGCTGATACTAAAAGAACTGCACAACGTTCATTCGCAGTGGCTGTCATCTCCGCTGTTATTGCGCTTATCGCTACCGCTTCCGACATAGTTGCAACCATTATTGCTAATTAACAGCAATAATTTTTCAGTATCTATATCTAACCCTGTTGCTTGAGATGAAAGCATTTTCTCCTTGTTTTTGCTTTTTTCAAAACTCTCTGCGCTACAAGGAGGAAATGTTTTCTCATCTGGAAAAAGCATGTTGATAATTCTATTTATGTTCTTTTCAGTGCCTCTCATATGTCGAAATGCAACACTTAAGTAATATTTGCGAAATAAAGCTTTCCAATATTTTTCTAATGACATTTATTCACCTCCTCTTTTAATACGCGTTTACGGTTATTTACATGAATTATTTTCATGTAACTGAGTAAAAAAAATTTGGCTCAGTTTGACGCCAAATAAATCAGCGACAGCCTGCACTTTGCTAACTGCCACTCCCGATATGTCTTTTTCCCATGCATTATAAGTTTGCGTTGATATGCCCAATTTATCAGCAGTTTCCTGTTGTGTCCATCCTTTCCTTGCACGTAATTCTCTTAAAGAAAATTTCTGTTCGCTCATTTTTGATACCTCCTTTCTTGCCTAAATATTACATGAATTATTTTCATGTGTCAATAGTTTTCTTGAATTTTTTTCATGTTTTCTTTATTTTTTATCAAATATACTTGAATTTTATTCCTATAAATGCTATATTGAGCGTATGGAAGGAGGGTATATTAATGACACTTGCCAAAAACATACGTTACTTAAGACTTAAGAATAATTGGTCACAAGATTATTTGGCGGATTCTTTGGGGTATAAATCATATACCACAATTCAAAAATGGGAAACAGGCGTTTCTGAACCGCCATTAAAAACGCTCGGCAAGCTCGCCGAACTGTTTGGTGTTGATATGGATGAACTCGCAAATAGAGATTTTGAACTTCCTTCTGAAAATAATAATACTTCCAAATCAACTGGCGTTTCCATACCAATAGTGAGCACTATTGTCGCTGGTATGCCAGCTGATGCATATGAGGATATCCTTGGTTATGAGGAAATAAGCCACTCACTTGCAAAAACTGGAGATTTTATATGCCTTAAAGTAAAAGGCGATAGTATGTCTCCGGTCATTCAAGATAGCGATTTAGTTATTGTACGTCATCAGCCCGATGTTGAAAATGGTGATATTGCAGTTGTAAGAATAAATGGTGATGAAGCAACACTTAAACAGGTACAAAAAAGTGAAGCTGGCATTACTCTTATTGCGTATAATCCATCTGTGTATCCTCCGCATTTTTATAGCAATAAGGAAATCGAAGAGCTTCCTGTGGTCGTTGAAGGAAAAGTCGTTGAAATGAAGAGAAGTTTTTAATTGTATTATTCAGAGAGGTGCAAAGTGTTTATTTCAAAGGGTTTAATTATTTTTATAGTTTTAATCGGAATATACTACTTATGGAAACATAATAAAACGAATCGACTTTCAAAGTATATGCAAGAATTGCCAAGAAATAAAGAAATGATATACATAAAACTTCAAAAGCAAACAGAAAAACATGAACTTCTCGCAAAAGGATTTGACAATATATTCCCTATATTTGTTGAAAATATTAATGGTATATATGCATCTACTGGCTCATTTAATGATGGCAGCCCACAATATCTATATTCCATATGCAAAGGAAATACATCTTATAATTTTACATGTATTGCTTTATTTAGGTTTATAAATAGATATATTAACGATCATCCATATGATTTATCAACATACAAAGATGGTATACGATACAAAACTGATTTCTGCAAAGAACTAGATGAATTATATTTATGCACCGCAAAAGAATGCATAGGTTTTAAAAATATTGAAAAATATGCTTCTATACATTTAGATCTGATAAAGCGATACGTCGATTCCGACACAATCAAAATAATCAAATTGTAGAAGTGACGTCGGCTACACTCCCTGCAGTGTATGTCATTAAAACATAATAAAACAGCCCTGCGCCAACAGGACTGTCTATAGACCGTACACCGCGAAGGATTGTACAGTACGTTCAAGCTGATTATAACACAGTCCTTTCGCACCTGTACAGGTGTATTTTTTATACAAAAAATCAGGAAAGGAAAGTTATGATGGCAACAAAGAAGAATACCACCGTCAAGAGTCAGGACGGGAAAACATACGAATATTTCAGGATCACCAGAACTGTCGGCCACGAATGGAAGAATGGTAAAAAGGTTCCTATTAAAAAGCAGTTCACTGGTACCAGTAAAGGAAACGCTGAGAAAAAATATAAAGAATATCTTGAAGAACAACATAAACAGAAAGAAGTAATTACTGATAACACGAAACCTATTGGAACTCTTATGCAATACTATGCTGACAATATTCTATCTGTTGATCAAAAATATGCACACGGTACAAAAATACGATATCTGTCTTCCTATAATGTGCATATTAAAGATGCGCAATTTACAGAGATACAAGCATCTCTAATTCAAGCTTCAGATATTCAGAAATTCTATAATAACCTTGACGTTACCATGAGCGTGATTAAAGGTGTTCATAAGTTTATGGTAGCTTTCTTTAAGTGGGCATCGCGCGCAGAAAAAATCCGTAATGTTATGCCATCTGTAATTCTGCCTACAAAAAAAGAAAACAAGCGACATGAGGAAATTGTTGTCTGGACGGATGATGAGCTTGAAAAGATTACTGCATCTCTGGAAAATAATAGGCTTAAGTTCTTTGTAATTTTGGAGATATACACAGGCCTCAGGATTTCTGAACTTATCAGCGTTAAATATAAAGATATTGATGATAATCAATTACACGTGCAAAGACAGTATTATAAGGGAGAGATATGCAACCCAAAATATGATTCAAAGCGTTATATCCCATTACATCCAAGAGTGATAGAAGAACTATACAAACATAAACAATGGCATGGAAAAGAAATGGAGGAAAACGGTTACAAAACGGACTATATCTTTACAAGCCGAAACGGGAAGCTGCTTGATGATAAAAATATTCGGCGGGCTCTCAAAAGAATGTATGCGAACAATAACATTCCTTACAAGCACTTCCATGCCTATAGAGCGACGTTCTGTACTAATCTATGCTTTTCCGGAGCACCAATAGAAGCGGCTGCCAAATTGATGGGTCATAAATCTGTGGAAGTCACCGCCAAATATTATACATTTGTATCCAAATCAACAATGCAATCGGCAATAGATAATCTTCCAGATTTTCTTGCCTGATATATTTTTTACAACTTTTGCACAAAAGTCCGAACGAAAATCGGCGAAATACCAAAAGAATAGGCGAAAACAAAAAAAGCAAAAACACCCTGAAATTTCAACGGTTTCAAGGTGTTTTCTGTTGGGATTGGTGGAGAATACGGGGCTCGAACCCGTGACCTCATGACTGCCAGTCATGCGCGCTCCCAGCTGCGCTAATCCCCCACATAATCGTTATATTAAGAAGCACTGCGGCTGTCTTTATCATATCGTCTATGGAGCCACTGGCCGGGATCGAACCGGCCACCTGCGCGTTACGAATGCGCTGCTCTGCCAAATGAGCTACAGTGGCTCGATAGATGTATTTTACTATGTATTACAGCTTGAGTCAAGCGGTTTAAGACTCCATAGATGCAGACCGAAACCTAGGCTTCATGATATCTGCATCCCGCAAATGCAGAATCAAACATGCATATGCTTTTGTATGTGCAATATCTGCAGGAAGTTCTGAGCTTACCGTCCATATCCTTTTCACGTTCTACTTTGGGAGCGATATCTATTGTCCCGCTGCAGATTTCACGACAGATACGGGCTACCTGCTCATCAACCTGCCTGCTGAGCTCATTGAACTCATCTCTGGTAAACAGATAACCACCCCTGGCAGCTGCATACGCATTATCCTTTTTACTGAGCTTCACGGGAATCACCTGCGAAGCGCTGCTGAACTCTCCATCCATGGATTCGATAATATCCATATCGTTGACAACTATTCCTTCAAGTCTGTATGCCTCAGCCATACGATCCTGAAGTGCAGCTTCAGCATCCCCATCTGGAGTTTTTTGTGAATCAGCATCTACATCAACATCCTTTATTCTGAAATAAAAAACTCCTGCAGGCTCTCTCATTGCAGCTTTAAGATAGATCATCAGCTGCAGCTTGTAGCCGCTTCTGAAATAATCCACATTAACCGACTCTGCTCCTGTCTTGTAGTCAACTATTCTGACCGCCTCCTGCGGTACACCGGCGCCATCCGTGTTCACATCAGAATTTCCGCCGGAAGGATTCACCTCCATGATATCCATTCTGTCAATGATTCCGCGGATCATGACCTTTCTTCCACCCACATCGACATTTACGGGCGGTAGCTTACAGCCCCTGCCGAAGGGCTCTTCAAAGTACATTCGGCTGATATGTCCCTTCCTCACCTGCTGTATCATCATCCAGGCAATCCCTGAGCATATCTCTGTTATCCTTTCCGCACGGTACGATTCTTCCGGGCCCGATGACAGCACTCCCTCACGGAAATTCTCCATATCTTCTGCCAGAATATGTTTAACCTGACTATCACATTCCTCACGAGTTACAGTCATCCACAGCGATTCAGGGTCATTCACCTTAATACCGCTTGAAGCTTCAGGTGTAAGTTTTGCTGATAGTCTCATAAGACATTCATGATATATATCTCCAATTTCGCCTGCACCGATACCAAATGTGCCCGCTTCCTCAGCCCTGAGTCCATATTTAACAAAATGTGCAAAAGGACATCTGCTGTACCCCTCCAGCCTCGATGCACTCACCTGTATAGCATCGCTGTCTCCTCTGTACAGCTCATCGGCAAAGCTTTCTCCCAGCCTTCCGAGTTCATTATCAAACAATACGCCTGATGTTACACAATCCAGAGAAAGCGGCTGATGCTCCTGATACCAGCTGATTACCGGCATCCAGCTATTATTGAATTCCCCGCCTGAACAGCAGCGGCGTAGTACTTCAGCCACATAAGGCAGAGTGCCTCCAGGAGAGATCAGAAGTTCATTCATGTTTCCATCCGCACCCAGATCTCCTGCCGGAGCCCCATTTCCCTTTCGCATTTCAAAATCCGCCAACAGCTCATACACTGCCGACGGTCTGATATCTTCACCCTTTTCGTCAACACGGCTGCAGCTCATATACAGCTTTTCCCCAGGCAGCGACAAGGTTCTATAGATGGCCAGCCACTCCTCCTGCCTGGCGATTCCGTCCCTTTTACTTAACTCCAGCTCCAGATTTTCCAAAGTCTCTTTCTCTTTGTCGTTCAGCAAACCCTCATCTTTTACCAGCATAGGCAGAACACCTTCATTGGCCCCCGTCACCACCAGCGCTTTTATTCTGCTGAGTCTGGTTCTCTGAAGCGTTCCGATAATAACACAATCTGAATTAGTAGGCACCAGCCCTATCTCTATTTCTTCGAATCCTGCCGTCATAAGCTTCAGAAGCTCACTGTTTGACAGCTTCTCCTCTCCGACAGTTTCAACGATCTGATCAAAGATATTGCATATGACATTCCAGCTCTGGGCGGTTTCCGCTGCACCCTCGGCAAGCTCTGCGTCCATCTGCTCTGTGATTATATTCTCCAGCCTTTCTCTGATATGAAAATCATCCTCCAGGAATCTGTAAAGCCCGCTGATCTTTTCTGAAGCCCTGTTTCTGGCACCCACCTGCGTTCTGGCTGTTTCGATTACCGAAACTATTTCTGCCCGCATCCTGTTCAGCAGGTCAAGATCTTCATCGGAGTATCTGGTACCGTGCCGTGTAAAATCATTTTTCCATACAGTACCTCTTATTCTGAATTCCTCCGTATAGTTTTCCAGCAGCTCCGCATCATCAGCATTCAGTCCCATAAGTCCTGATTTTATCATTCGCATAATTGCGTCATCCTTATAGCCTTCAGAAATGACCTCCATAAGAGCCAGCAAAAATCCAACAGCAGGATGGTGCATTACCTTTCTTTTGCGATCCATGAATACAGGGATGCCGTATCTCATGAAAGTCCTCCTGAGGACACTGCCTCTGACTTCATAATCATTGCAGACAACAACGATATCTCCGTATCTGAAGCCCTCATCCCTTACCAGACCCTGAATGTATGCCGCTGCGCTCTCTGCCTCAGTGTATATATTCGAAGCTTTCACCATACTTACCGGATGAAGCCTGTCATATTCACTCCACACATTCTTTCTTTTTTCTCCGACGATTGCTTCGACACGAACTTCTTCACCTGCTTCCTCTGCAGCCTTTCTGAGCATTGAAATCACATATCCCGTAAGAGCAAACAGCTCCCTGCCGTCTGCTTCTGCCAGAAATCGCGCATCGGACCAGCCATCTTCACTGCTTCGGCTTCCTGCAGGCTCATATGTCATAACCACATTGACAGAATGAGCTGTTTTTAGCAGCCTCTGTATCACCAGAAGGTTCTTTGGTGTAAAGGTGTCAAATCCATATATCCATACATCTGTACCTTTAACAAGAGGAGAGTCCGTTATCTTGTCACCGTAAAATGTAATATAATCTTCAGAATCAAGGTATTTTCCTTCGATATACTTCTGATATGCTTCAAATATTTTATGCACATCCGCAAGCTTGTACTTAAGATAGCTGCCTTCATCCAGCTTATCCATAACTTCAGCAAGATCCTCCGGAACAGTACCATAACGCTTCATTTCAGAAATCAGACTGTTCAGCATATCGATAAATGAATTCTGCCAGTTCATGCCCCGGTAAACCCCAAGCTCACCCTCTACCTCTCTCAGTATTTTAGTCAGAAGCATATGTCTGCCGTATTTGTCAATAAGCGGTGGTTTCCTGCCGCCGGCCTCCTTCACCACCTTGTGCCCCAAGGATGAAAAGTCAACAACCATCAGATCAATCAGGCCTTTTGTCTTAAGATAAAAAAAGGCATCCTTTTCTGCTTGCAGGGAAAATTGATCCGGTACAAGCAGCAAGGTTCTGCCTTTAATATGTTCAAATATGAATTTTGCTTTATCTGCGGCCTCACTGCCGTAGTAAATGTTCAGCATCAGTCATCCTCATTTCCTAAGAGTTTCGAACTCCCTGAAAACATCTCCGACTGTTTCAATCCTGTTTATTCTGCCCACATCACTGCTGCAGAACACGAGACCATTGTCAGTATCTCCCTGCACTCCTCTGAGAGCCGCCTCAACGATATCATAATCCTCGGTTCCATCTTCTTCAAGGCGACAGGCATAAGGTGTGCGCATAACACGTACAGATGTTTTCATAGGACTCCTGATTATTGTAACATCATTTTCTCCACAGTTCAAATACAGCTTCTTGAACTCTTCAGGGGCCTCACATTCCTCTGTTGTTACAAATCTTGTACCCATAAGGTATGCATCAGCTCCGTACTGATACGCCTTGATCGCATCTTCTTTGCCAAAAACCCCTCCGCCAAAAATAAGCGGACAGTTTTCCAGCTTTGAAAGCTCTGCCTTTACAGAAGCCATTATCCTGTATTGTTCTTCTCCTGCTCTGTCGAGCTGCTCCGGTTTGAATCCCAGAAGCCCGGCTGCTCCAGGTCCCTGGAAAACGAAGGCATCCGGCACCCTGTTGTATTTCTGTGACCAAGCTCTGATAATGGCTGAAGCCGCACGCTTTGACGACACTGTCGGTATCAGTGCAACATCCTTGCTGCTGCAGTACTTTGGCAGATCCTTAGGAATACCTCCGACTGTAACTATTACCTGAGCGCCTGCCTTTACTGCAGTTTCAATAAATTTCTCCGCGTTTGGCTTGTTCCACATTACCGAAACACCAATAAGCCCTTTGCCTCCGGCAGCAGCTGTCAGGTCCCTCGCCTTATTCACTTCTCTCGCAACAGCTCTCAGATTGGCACCAAGCCTGTCAGTTGTATATTCCGGATCACGATGACCCATTTCAAGCGTACCTACAAGTCCCAGTCCACCATGAACAGCGACTGCCGAAGCAAGCCGGCCTGCTGCAATTCCCATACTCATCCCTGCCTGAACGATTGGAACAGGCAGCTGGTGTACACCAAGTCTTATTGGAGCCATACATGACGACCCGGCACCTTTATGGTATCCGGCACTGCGAATCATTATAAACTGCTCGATGTTGTCAAGGGATGCTATGAACTGCTGCAGTTCATCCTGCGGAAAATCTGCTATGGCCTCCTCAATCATGCTTGAGTGAAACGCCTCATGCGCATTTACCGCTGAAACGCCCTCTTCCGTCAGACCTATCTTCACAATACGCCGATCCTTCTCATCCCGCAGCCTTTTAACATAACCCTTTTTCACCAGCTTGTTGATAGCTATTGTCAAGGTACTTACATTAATACCCAGCAGGTTTGCCACATGGGTCATTGTCTTGGGTCTTCCCGTTCCTATGGCAACCATTGTATGAATCTCCTTGATGGAGACATTGTGAGAGGAATCCTCCTGAATAGCTTCTTCTTCCAGCTTAAGAACCAAATTAAAAAGATTTACAAGAATATCGTTGATCTTTTTGATTTCTTTATCCACTTTGGTCTCCTAACTGAAAGCAAACATGATTTCACATTTGCAGGCAAGCTCTTCACCTACATAAGCCTCTGCAATTCCTGTTCCTGTGCTTTTTCTCAGTCTGTCCAGTGTAACCTTCAGCGTAAGTACGTCCCCCGGTGTGACCTGCTTCCTGAATCTTGCGTTTTTGATAGCGCCAAACACCGCAAGCTTTCCTTTGTTTTCCGGCATGGAAAGGAGTGCCACCGCACCTGCCTGTGCAAGTGATTCTACAATAAGCACTCCCGGCATTATCGGCTGTCCCGGGAAATGTCCCTGGAAATAATACTCATCCTCACGGACATATTTTGTGGCCACAATCGATTTGCCTACCTCCATCTCCTGAACCTCATCCACAAGAAGAAACGGCTCTCTGTGCGGTATTATCTCTTTTATCTGTTCTTTATCCATCAGCATTTCATCATACCTGCTTTCAATTAGTCTTCAAATTTTTTGATGATAAGTGTTGCATTATGTCCACCAAATCCCAACGAATTGGAAAGAACACATTTAATATCTGCGTCTCTGCCTACGTTCGGTACATAGTCAAGATCCAACTCAGGATCCGGCTTCTCAAGTCCGATTGTCGGAGGAATGAAGCTTTCATTTATTGCTTTGGTACATATAACAGCCTCCAGACTTCCTGCTGCTCCCAGCAGATGGCCTGTCATACTCTTTGTTGAACTCATCGGCACCTTGGTATCCTCGCCGAATACTTTCTTTACAGCGATAGTCTCAAATGCATCATTATATGGAGTGCCTGTTCCATGTGCATTTATATAATCGATATCCTGCGGAGTTATTCCCGCCTCTTCTATTGCTATTCTTATAGCTTTTGCAGCGCCCTCGCCATCAGGTGCAGGAGAAGTGATATGGTAAGCATCTGAGGTTGCCCCATAGCCTGCGATTTCTCCGTAAATCCGTGCGCCTCTGTTTCTGGCATGCTCGAGCTCTTCAAGCACCAGGAAGCCTGCTCCTTCTCCCAGAATGAATCCGTCTCTTTCTTCATCAAACGGAGTAGAACATCTGTCCGGATCCTTACGTGTCGACATTGCTGTCATGTTGGCAAATCCCGAGAAGCATACTGGCGAGAAAACAGACTCTGTTGAACCTGCAAGGATAACATCACTGTATCCATGCTTGATATTTCTGTATGCCTCACCGATGCAATGGGTTCCTGTAGCACATGCTGATACGATACCCATGCTGGCACCCTTTGCATTGAACTCCATTGAAATATTTCCAGAAACAGCGTTCGGCATTACCATAGGAATCAGCAATGCAGACGCTCTCGCCGGCTTATCCTTTTTCACACACTTCGTAACTTCTCCTTCCAGAGTGCGCATTCCACCGATACCTGTTCCACCATAAACACCGAAACGATCGGCATCAACGTTTTCTCCGCTTATTATACCGCTGTCCTCCATAGCTTCTCTGGCAGCAACCAGAGCAAACTGGTCAGCCAGATCAAGTCTTCTGGCAGCCTTTTTATCTCCATATTCAAAATCTTTGACCTCTGCACCCATAGTAACCTTGTGCCCTTCCAGATCAAATGATGTTATTTCTGCAATTCCATGTCTTCCATTCTTTATGGAATCCCACATATCTTCCACATTGTTGCCTACGGGAGATACAACCCCCATTCCTGTTATTACAACTCTTTTTTCCATTATTCCACCTCCGCTATCATCGACGATATACTGGCTACATTATTATTCCGCCATCTACGCTGAGCACCTGTCCTGTTATATACGAACTCATATCAGATGCCAGGAAAAGTGCTGCATTTGCTATATCTTCAGGCTGTCCCATTCTGCCCAGTGTGATATTCTGAGCTGCCGACGCCTTCTGCTCTTCTGTAAGAACCGACGTCATATCCGTTTCTACAAATCCCGGAGCAATGGCATTTACCCTGATGCCTCTTCTGCCCAGTTCCTTGGCAGCGGACAAAGTCATACCTACAATGCCTGCCTTGGAAGCACTGTAATTCACCTGTGCAGGATTGCCTTTGAGGCCGGATACAGATGCCATGTTGATTATCACTCCGCTCCTCTGCTTTACCATAAGCGATGATATTTCCTTCATCATGTAAAACGCACCGTTCAGGTTTGCATTGATAACCTTTGTAAAGTCATCCGGTTTCATTCTCATCATGAGCTTGTCATTTGTCATCCCGGCATTATTCACAAGAATATCAACCTTGCCGAATTCCGCTTTAGCTTCTGCTGCTACCTTTGCGGCAGTTTCCGGATCCGCCACATCACCCTTTATCACCTTAACGCGACTTCCCAGAGCAGTAAGTTCATTTGCAGTTTTCTCAGCCTCCTCATCATTGCTTCTGTAGCAAAGTATTACATTTGCTCCATTTTCACAGAAGACTCTGGCGATTGCCTTGCCTATGCCCCTGACACCCCCTGTTATAACTGCTGTTTTATCCTTTAACATATCCATTGCTTTCTTTTTCCTTTCGGCACTTTATACCAGTTCCTTCAGTGCAGCAACTGCTGCCTGCAGGGTTTCCACATTTTCTACATTATATGCTTCAATATCAGGACAGGTTTTTTTAGTAAGACCTGTCAATGTTTTTCCAGGGCCAACTTCAATAATCGCTTTAACTCCGTCCGCTTCAAATCTTCTGATGATTTCTTCCCAGTAAACCGGGCTCATTGCCTGTTTTGCCAGCATATCTGTAAGGTATGCTCCTGCATCACTTCCATCAAAGTCCCTCATCATATCATCGGCAGTAACATCAGCATATACGGTTCTCTCTGGAGCTTTCAGTTCCGCTACTGCCAGTACATCTCTGAGCTTCTCTGCTGCTGGAACCATCATAGGGCTGTGAAAAGCAGTGCTTACTCCGAGCGGTATAGCCTTGACACCTCTTGCCTTGGCCGCACGTCTGAATCTCTTGAGAGCTGCCTTGTCACCAGCTACTACAGTCTGCTTAGGCGAGTTGAAATTGACACCCTCCAGGATACCATCTTCTCTTGCTTCTTCAACAGCTTCCAGAATAGCATCGCGATCTCCCAGACCTGCTGCCATACCACCCTTCGCATTGCCGTCCTCGTCAAGACCTGCCTGCTGCATGAGCATGCCCCTCTTTGTCACGATATCAATGCCCTTGGCTATATCATCTATAGCACCGGCTGCTGTCAATGCAGAATACTCACCCAGAGAAAAGCCTGCAAATGCAGTAACCTCCAGGCTACCGTCAAGCTGCTGCTTCTTCAGCTCAGCCATCAGCGCTTCATAGGCCGCCATTGTTGTTGTATATATCGTCGGCTGTGTCACATGTGTCTGCTTGAGAGTTTCTTCATCACCCTCAAAGCACCAGTCCTTTATCTGCTGGCCTGCCATGTCAAAGATTCTCTGTGCCTCAGGGTATGCCTCATAGAGGTCCTTGCCCATACCGCTATACTGAGCGCCCTGTCCTGCAAATACTATTCCTATTTTCATATACCTTCTCCGCCTCCTCAAACATCTCTTTTATTATTTCAGCTGCCGGCTGTTTTTTATTAACAAGACCTGCAATCTGACCTGACATGATATTTCCGTTATCAGCGTCTCCATCTCTTACTGCTGCTGCCAGTGTGCCTGTGCACAGCTGGTTGATTTCCTCCTCAGGGGCATTCTGTGCCTCCAGACTAAGAATCTTTTTCGCAAGCTTGTTCTTGATAATTCTAACCGGATGACCTGTGCTCCTGCCTGTAGCTACAGTTGATGAATCCTTTGCCTTGATTATAGCATTTTTGTATCCGTCTGCTACTATACATTCATCTGCCACCAGGAATCTAGTTCCAACCTGAACGCCTTTAGCACCAAGCATATATGCTGCAGCGATTCCTCTGCCGTCTGCTATTCCTCCTGCTGCAATCACCGGTATATCCACTGCATCTGCCATCTGAGGAACCAGTGCCATTGTTGTAGTTTCACCGATATGGCCTCCTGCCTCTGTTCCTTCTGCTACAACGGCGTCTGCACCTGCACGGGCAACTCTAATTGCCAATGTAACATTGGCCACAACCGGAATCACCTTGATTCCGCATTCCTTGAGACCTGCTATGTATTTGCCAGGATTTCCTGCGCCTGTAGTGACTACAGGAACCTTCTCCTCACAAACAACCCGAATCAGATCTTCTACATTATCAGCCAGCAGCATGATATTTACACCAAACGGCTTGTCTGTCATTTCTCTTGTCTTTTTTATCTGATCTCTGAGCCAGTCTGCCGACTGACCTCCTGCCGCTATGATTCCCAGTCCACCACCGTTGCTGACTGCAGCTGCCAGATGACAATCTGCAATTCTTGCCATTGCACCCTGAATTATAGGATATTCGGTGCCTAAAATCTCACAAACATTTTCCATATTCTCCTCCTGTTACTAAAAGCCGGCAAGCTATAATTATCATTTACCATTCAATAATGGCTCCTGCGGCACAAAGTCCTCCGCCAAAGCCCATTACTGCTATTATATCACCTTTCTTCAGTTTTCCGCTACTCTCTAAATCATAAAGTGCCATAGGAACTGTTGCTGATGATACATTGGCGCTTTCCTTGATGCTTATCTGAAATTTTTCAAGAGGCTGACCGAGCTTCTGCGCTGCTGCATGTATTATTCTGCCATTTGCCTGATGCGGTACAAACCAGTCCACATCATCCAGTGTAAGTCCTATTTTCTCCAATGCACCTCTGGTAACCTCATCTATTGCATTAACAGCAAATTTGAACACTGCCCTTCCCCTCATGTAGAGTGGCTGAGGTGTCAGATCATCCTCCCAGAACGGTGGATTGATGTAGTTTGCCTTGCACTTCATCACGCCGTTGACATCATCATAATTCTTGATGAATGTGCTGAGGATTCCTCTTTCATCAGGGTCGTTTTCGAGAACCGCGGCACCAGCTCCATCTCCGAACAGTATACACGTTCCTCTGTCTACCCAGTTTGTTATTCTGGTCATCCTTTCAGTGCCTATAACAAGTGCTCTTTTCATTCCGTTTGTAACAGAGCCGCCTGCCGCGCTTCCTTTCATCAGCGACTCTGCAATCCACAGTCCGTATACAAATCCGCTGCAGGCTGCATTGATGTCAAAGGCAACTGCATTGGGAAGTCCTGCTGCCATTTTCACCTGAGCTGCCATGCTCGGGGTTATGTCATCCGGTGTAACTGTCGCTACGATAACAAGATCAATTGTTTCTTTATCGATGCCTTCAAGAGCCTCCTCTGCAGCTGCAGCTGCCATATCGATGGATTTCTCAGTAGTAGCCACATGTCTCTGCGCAATACCCGTTCTCTCTAATATCCATTCATTGTCCGTGTCAATATACTGTGACATTTCGTCATTTGTAACGACTCTTTCAGGTAGGTTTTTCCCTACACCAATGATCCTTATGCCCAAATTCAATTACCTCCGAAATTATTTTGTATTTCAAATACTTTGATAGTCAAACTATTTGTGAATATAATACCTTTTCCGGATTTCAAAGTCAAGGTTACCGGGTAAATTTTCGCACAAGCATCACAAAACTATGAGAATTACAGTTTATTATGCTGTATTTTCCCACTTATGGTCTTTGGTAGTTCATCTCTGAATTCAATTATCTTCGGATATTTATATGACGGCATTTTCTGTCTGGCGTATTTCTGAATTTCCTTTTTTAATTCATCCGTGGCTTCTGTCCCTTCCACCAGTACGATGCAGGCTTTGATCACCTTACCTCTGAGCCTTCCGTCCACGGCAGTAACACCGCACTCAAGAACATACGGCAGTTCCATAAGAACACTTTCAATCTCAAATGGACCTATTCTGTAGCCTGCTGATTTTATAACATCATCATCACGTCCGACATACCAGAAATACCCTTCTTCATCTCTTACTGCCAGATCGCCTGTATGATATATGCCGTCATGCCATGCATTCAGTGTAAGCTCCTCATTGTCATAATACCCTGCAAATAACCCTACAGGCTTACCTCTGTCAGTACGCACCACTATTTCTCCTGTTTTCCCTGGCTCCACCGAACGTCCCTTGCTGTCGACAACATCAATATCATATGCAGGCGAAGCCTTACCCATTGAGCCGGGTTTTGGCAAATCCCCTTTTAGCGTTCCTATGGTAAGTGTTGTTTCTGTCTGACCAAAGGCTTCATGCAGCAGCAGCCCTGTTTTCTCTTTGAACAGATTGAACACTTCTGGATTCAGCGCTTCTCCGGCTGTCGTTGCATGTTTTAGACTGCTAAGATCATATCTGGAAAAGTCCTTTCTTATCAGCATTCTGTAAGCTGTCGGCGGTGCGCAGAAAGTAGTAATTCTGTGTTCTTGTATCATTTCCAGCATTTCTCCGGCCTCAAAACCGTCCATATCGTAGGTGAACACAGCGGCTTCACACAACCACTGTCCATAAATTTTACCCCACAAGGCTTTCCCCCAACCTGTATCCGATATTGTAAAGTGGATACCATCTGGATCTACGCGATGCCAGTATTTCGCAGTAACTATATGTCCCAGGGGATATCTGAAATCATGTGTAACTATTTTGGGATAACCTGTTGTCCCTGATGTAAAGAACATAATTGACGGATCGCTGCCCCCTGCTCTCTCTTCCGGTACAAAGCTCTCATCGAAGTCATATACAGCTCTGCTTAGAGACTGCCATCCGTTCCTTTTACCGCGAACAATGATTTTTATTACATCATTGTTCGTACCCTGCGTAGCCTGGTCAACCTGATAAGCCACATCATCATCAGCTGTGCATACTATTGCTTTGATATCGGCAGCTTTGAATCTGTACTCATAGTCTTTCTGCTTCAGAAGATTTGTTGCGGGAATCACAACTGCACCTACCTTGTGCAGTGCCAGTATGGCAAACCAGAAATGATAATGCCTTTTCAGAACTAGCATTACTTTATCGCCTTTTTTTATTCCCAGCGACTGAAAATATGCAGCGATTTTGGAAGAATATGTACTCATATCGCCAAACGTAAATTCACGTTTTCTTTTATTCTTAGCGATATGGATCATAGCTGTCTTATCCGGATTTTTGGCTGCAAGTCTGTCTACAACGTCATACGCAAAATTAAAATTCTCGGTATTCTTAAATTTAATATCCTTTAACGAGCCGTTTTCATCCTCCTGAATATCTGCGAACTCCTCATATATCCATTTGTTTTCCTTTGTCATCATGTCCTCCCTGTGGCGAAAGGATCTCGAACAGTTCTTCGGGGCTGTCAATTATATAATCAGGAGCATCATCTCCCAAAGTCTCCCTGGTAGCGCCTCTGAGAGCAAGGCTCCATGATACGAGGACTGACTCGACATGTGCGTTCTTTGCACATTTAAGGTCAAATAATGTATCTCCCAGCATTACTGCAGTTTCCGGTTCTGACCCCAGCTTCTGCAGTGCTATCAGTATCGGCTCAGGATCCGGTTTGTGTCTGTCTGTGTCTTCCGGAGTTACAATAGCATCAAAGTACTCCTTAATGCCATACTTCTCAAGCCCCTGCACCGTTGTATGATACAATCTGGATGTCACTAAGCCTGTTTTGTAGCCCTGCTTTTTAAGCTCCTTAAGCAGTTCTGACATCCCCGGGAACAGAGTAATAAGTCCGGTGAAGTTTTCCCTCTGATAGCTTCTGTATATTTCTATCGATTCCTCTACAGGAACATCAGGAAAAAATCTTCTGATAGTTATATCAAGCGGCTCGCCAAAGGTCTTTGTAAGTTCTCCTTCATCAGCCTCTCTGTTCTCCAATGTTCTGAACGTATGCTGCCATGACATCAGTATCACATTGTTGGTATCCATTATCGTCCCGTCAAAGTCAAATAGTATCGTATCTTTTTTTATCATAGCTTTCTCCTTTTATATTCCCCGGTACTATTTCTCCGACCCTGTTATCGTATTTTTGCATTATGCAATAGCATTTTATGATATTTTGTTTTTGCATTATACAATAGCATTTTTGGATTGTCAACACATCAACCGTATCTTCACTTATTTCCAGATATCAGGTCAGAGATTACCGGAATCAGTCATTTGTTTCTAATTAATATAATACCATATTTTATCTCTTCTGTATAAAGAGAAAGACCCGGGGTCCATAAGAACCTCGGGTCTTTCTCGGTGTATAAAAATGATTTTAGAGATTTTCGTTAATTATGTATAGTTTAGAATCCTCCGAACATGGAAAGCATTACGGATGCAGCTACTCCTGATCCGATTACGCCTGCTACGTTTGGTCCCATAGCATGCATAAGCAGGAAGTTCGTCGGATTAGCTTTCTGACCTTCCTTCTGCGATACTCTCGCAGCCATCGGTACTGCTGAAACACCTGCTGAACCGATAAGCGGATTGATCTTGCCGCCTGTAAGCACATTCATCAGTTTGGCAATAAGAACACCACCTGCTGTACCTACTGCAAATGCACAGATACCAAGAACTACAATCTTAAGTGTGGATGCAGTGATGAATGTTGAGCCTGTTGCTGAAGCACCTACACATGTTCCCAGTATAATAACGAGAATATTCATCAGTGCGTTTGATGCTGTGTCAGACAGTCTTGCTGTTCTGCCGCATTCCTTGAACAGATTACCAAGCATCAGCATTCCAACCAGTGGTGCAGCTGAAGGGAGAAGTAATACTACTACTACAGTTACTGCAATCGGGAACAGAATTTTTTCTCTCTGAGATACTACTCTCAGCTGTTCCATCTTGATCTGTCTCTCCTTCTCGGTTGTCAGCAGCTTCATAATAGGCGGCTGAATTACAGGCACCAGTGCCATGTATGAATATGCAGCAACTGCAATAGGACCGAGCAGATGATCTGCAAGCTTGCCTGTCAGATATATTGCGGTAGGGCCATCAGCTCCTCCGATAATACCTATGGAAGCAGCTTCCTGTGCATTGAATCCCAGAATGATGGCAGCAAAGAAAGCGAAGAATATACCTAGCTGTGCCGCAGCTCCCATTACAAGGGATTTAGGATTTGCAATCAACGGACCGAAGTCTGTCATCGCGCCTACGCCAAGGAATATCAGCGAAGGCAGGATAGGCTTCAACGTATAGAATATCGTCAGGATACCCGCATTCGTAAGCTCGTTGGAATTCGTTATGCCTTCGTGAGCAATCTCTTCAATAAACATACCTGTAACAGGCAGGTTCGAAAGCAGCATACCAAAGGCAATAGGAACGAGCAGCAATGGTTCGAATCCGTGCTTGATCGCAAGATACAGGAAAACGAATGATACTATGATCATAATTCCGTTCTGATAAGTAAAATTGGCAATTCCGGTGTCGCCCCAGAGGTTAACCAGTGTATCAGCTATGGCTCCCATGGTTTTGTCTCTCCTTTTCTTTAAATGACATTGAGATGCACCTTTCGCATCATCGCTAAAATATTAACATATATATTTTTCCAATACAAGTGTGTATTTTTATAAATACTGTATACAAAGGAAAACACTATTTTAGCTTCATGGTAAGCCCTATTTTCTGCTTTTCGTAATCTATTTTTATTATCTTTACCTTGACCGTATCACCCACCGAAACCACATCCATCGGATGCTTTATATACTTATTGCTCATCTCGGATATATGGACAAGTCCATCGTTTTTGACTCCGATATCGACAAAAGCTCCGAAGTCCACAACATTTCTGACAGTTCCGTCAAGCTCCATATCTATTTTAAGATCATCAAAGGATTTAACATCGTTCCTGAACACAACAGGAGGGGCATCCTCACGTGGGTCTCTTCCCGGCTTTTTCATTTCTGATATTATATCTGTAAGTGTAGGAACACCGATGTCCAGCTCTGCAGCCATTTTTTCTATAGCTTTCTTCATGTTGCGTTTCGGCTTTTCTTCAGTTCTGGTAAGCTCTGCCAGCGCAGCAAGACCTTTTGCTCTCGTCTTCGGCTGCTTAGGCTTTTCTTGACTGCCGTACGCTGCCCATATTCTGTCATCTATATCTGCTATTCCTCCATGCTGAAGCTCCGACGCTTCTATCTTCAGCTTATCCAGCATCGCTTCCGCAGCGCCGTACGATTCAGGATGAACAGAGGTTCCGTCCAGCGGATTTGTGCCATCAGAAATACGTATAAAACCGGCACACTGATTATAAGTCTTCTCACCTAGCTTTGAAACCTTTTTAAGTTCCTTTCTCTCCTTGAACACACCGTTTTCTTCCCTGTAAGCAACGATATTTCTGGCAATTCCCATATTAATGCCCGCAACATGTGCCAGCAGTGAAGGAGATGCTGTATTAAGCTCCACACCGACTCTGTTTACACAGTCCTCCACCACATTATCAAGTGCGTTTTCCAGAAGACTTTGGTTGATGTCATGCTGATACTGTCCCACTCCTATGCTCTTGATAGGAATTTTCACCAGCTCAGCAAGTGGATCCTGAAGCCTTCTCCCCAGGGACATAGCTCCTCTGACGGTAACATCCAGATCCGGGTATTCTTCTGTCGCAAGCTTTGACGCAGAATACACTGATGCACCAGCTTCGTTGACTATTGTATAACTGATATCAAGACCTGATTTCTTAATAAAATTCGCAACGACCTCCTCTGTTTCCCTTGATGCCGTTCCGTTGCCTATCACTATTGTGTTTATCCTGAACTTATCAGCAAGCTTTTTGAGCACAGCCTCCGTGCCTTTTATATCATTTTTCGGTTCAGTAGGGTAAACTGTCGTATAAGCCAGCAGCTTTCCTGTCTCATTGATTACCGCCACCTTGCAGCCTGTCCTGTAGCCAGGGTCTATACTGATTATTCGTGCACCCTTCACCGGAGGAACCATCAGAAGCTTTTCTGTATTTTTTGCAAAAACCTTAACTGCCTCTGCTTCAGCCCGCTCCGTAAGCATGTTTCTCATTTCCCGTTCTGCTGCAGGTGCCATAAGTCTCTTGTAGGCGTCAGCTGCAGTGTCTTTAAGAAGCTGTGTAAAAACGGACGCTTCATTAGTTATAAGGGTTTCCGTTATCAGCGCTTCCATTTTTTCATTGTCTGTAACAACCTTGACTTTGAGCTTTTTTTCCTTTTCACCGCGGTTAATGGCCAAAATTCTGTGGTTAGGAATGCTTTTTATGCCTTCGCTGTAGTCATAGTACATTTCATAAACCGTCTTCTCTTCCGGATCGACCGCCTCGGTACTTATTACACCTGTTTCCTGGGTTTTTTCCCTGATTGCGGCAGTAAGCTCCGGATCATCTGATATCATTTCCGCAATAATGTCACACGCTCCCTGTATTGCCTGAGCTGCTTCCTCCACACCTTTTTCTTCATTGATAAAATCTGCTGCAATTTCATCAGGCGATTTCGATTCTTCTTCCTGACTCATGAAAATCATTGCCAGCGGCTCAAGTCCCTTTTCCTTTGCCTTGGATGCTCTCGTCGCCTTCTTTTTCTTGAAGGGCTTGTACAGATCCTCTACTCTCTGCAGAACCTCCGCTTCATTTATCTGAGCCTCCAGCTCTTCTGTAAGCTTGCCCTGCTCGTCTATAAGCCTTTTGACTTCTTCTTTTCTTTCTTCCAGGTTTCTGAGATAACTGAGACGCTCATCAAGATCTCTCAGAACCACGTCGCTTAATCCACCTGTGGCTTCCTTTCGGTATCTTGCAATAAAAGGTATAGTATTTCCTTCATCTATAAGATTCACTGTCTGCTCAACCTGGCTCTGCCTGAGCCCGAATTCTCCGGCAAGTACTGCTGTTATATCCATCCGGCCTACTCCTTCTGTTTAAGTTTCTCGTTAATAAAATAATCCAAATCTCCATCCATCACTGCATTCACATTACCGACCTCTGCTCCTGTTCTGTGATCCTTGACCATGGTATATGGATGGAAAACGTAGGACCTTATCTGGCTGCCCCAGGTTATCTGGCTATAATCACCCTTGAGCTCGTCCAGGTTTTCTTTGTGCTCCTGCTCCTTGAGTTCAATGAGCTTTGACATCAGCAGCTTCATCGCGGTCTCTCTGTTCTGATGCTGTGAACGCTCATTCTGGCATGTTACAACAATATTTGTCGGGATATGAGTTATCCTTATAGCTGAGTCCGTCTTGTTTACATGCTGGCCTCCCGCACCGCTTGACCGGTATGTGTCAACTCTGAGATCCTCAGGATTGATTTCAACGCTCATATCCTCGTCAATTTCAGGAATAACATCCAGCGATGCAAATGAGGTATGCCTTCTGCCCGAAGAATCAAACGGAGATATTCTTACTATTCTGTGAACACCTTTTTCGTTTTTTAAGTATCCATATGCATTTTCACCTTCTACCAGAAGGGTTGCACTTTTGATACCTCCTTCTGTATCATCCTGCATATCTATGAGCTTTGCTTTATAGCCCTTTTTCTCGCACCACCTTGTATACATTCGGAACAGCATTTCAGCCCAGTCCTGAGCATCGGTTCCTCCGGAGCCTGCATGTACAGAAATGATAGCGTTGTTCTTATCATACTTTCCATTAAGCAACGTTCTGAGTCTCAATGTCTCAAGCATTTTCTCAAGCTGCCTGCAGGTTTCCTCTGCTTCTGCTGCTAATGCTTCATCCTCTCCTTCCTCGGCCATATCAATCATGAGCTCCAGATCCTCAAGCATGCTGCTGTATTTATCCAGCTCATCCACCTTGTCCTCCAGAGATTTCTTCTCCTTCATGACTTTCTGTGCTGCCTCCGGATCATTCCAGAAACCGTCCTCTGCAATCTGCTGTTCTATTTTATCAAGCTTTTCTTTCATACCCTCAGGGTCAAGAGCATCAGATGATTCCTGAAGTGATGTCTTCAGTTCAGGTATCTGCATCTTGATCTGATCAAGCTGAATCATCTTGTCACTTCCTTTTCTATATTATCGTTGGTCGCTACGGCTCACAGCTCCTGCGACATATGACGGTGGACACTCCAGCGGCTCGCTACTGCTCGCCGGGAGTCGTCCTGCCACAGCAGTGTTTGTATTTTTTGCCGCTGCCGCATGGGCACGGGTCGTTTCGTCCTATTTTAGGTGCTTCTCTTCTTACTGTTTCCTGTTTATGTTCTCTCTGCGGCACTGTTGTCTGCTGAGGCATGTCTCCGTTTCCTGCTGCCGGCATATCGTCCTCATGGAAGTCTTCCTTGACTTCCTTACCTGTACCAAGCACGTTTCTTCTCTCGGTCTTTGTTTCCACTGTTACGTTGTAGCAGAACTTGACAAATTCCTCCTTGATGGAATTAACCATCAGCTCGAACATATCAAAACCTTCCTGTGCATAAGCCCCAGCAGGATCCTGACCGCCAAGACCTCTCAGTCCGATTCCGCTCTTCAGCTGATCCATCGCATCTATGTGATCCATCCATTTGTTGTCCACAACCCTGATAAGGATCATTCTCTCAACCTCACGAAGTCTGTCTATGCCGATTTCTGCTTCCTTCTCCTGATAAAGCTTCTCAAAATCATCATATATTCTCGCCTTGAGAGATTCCTCATCCATGCTCTGCAGCTCATCCTCAGTAAACTCCAGATCAGTGAATTTTGGAGCGATTTTCTTGAGTCCCTTGTTCAGCACTGCGAAATCCCATTCTTCAGGGAATCTGGAGGCAATTACGACAGGATCCACTACTTCATCAATCAGCTGATGTGTCATGGATACCAGATCCTCCCTCAGATCTTCGCCAAAGAGCACCTTCTTTCTTTCTCCATATATTATCTCACGCTGCTTGTTCATAACATTATCATACTGCAGCACGTATTTTCTGATTCCGAAGTTTCTTCCCTCAACCTTTTTCTGAGCATTCTCGATCTGCTTTGTTATCATACCAGCTTCGATAGCTTCATCCTCTTCGACTCCGAGTCTCTGAACTATATTCTGCATCCTCTCGCCACCAAAGAGTCTCATCAGCTCATCCTCCATGGATATGCAGAATTGCGTTCTTCCCGGGTCGCCCTGTCTTCCCGAACGACCTCTGAGCTGGTTATCTATACGTCTGGATTCATGTCTTTCTGTACCAACTATGCATAATCCTCCAAGCTCACGTACCTTTTCTTGTTCTTCTTTTCTCTCTTCCTTATATTTTTCATGAAGGCGGCGGAATTCTTCTCTCGCTTTGTTAAGCTCCGGATCGTCGCTCTGAACAAAGCTTGTGGCAAAGGCTATCGTCTCACTGTCATATCCATTGGCAGCCATTTCACGTTTGGCTTCAAATTCAGGATTTCCTCCCAGAATAATGTCGGTACCTCTACCTGCCATATTGGTAGCTATGGTTATCGCTCCCAGTCTTCCTGCCTCAGCTATGATCTGCGCTTCCTTTTCATGATGCTTCGCGTTCAGCACGTTGAAGTCCTTGATGCCTCTCTTTCTGAGAGCATTAGCTATAAGCTCGGACTTCTCGATGGATACTGTACCTACCAGAACCGGCTGTCCTGTCTTATGAGCCGCTTCAACTGTATCAACAATGGATTTGTATTTGCCTTTTTCTGTGGCATATACCGCATCCTGCATATCTTCTCTTACCACTGGCTTGTTGGTCGGGATTACCACAACGTCCATGTTGTATATATCTCTGAATTCACCTTCCTCAGTCTTCGCTGTACCTGTCATGCCGGCAAGCTTCTGATACATTCTGAAATAATTCTGCAGAGTAATAGTGGCAAGCGTCTTGGATTCCGAACGCACAAGTACGTTTTCCTTGGCTTCTATTGCCTGATGGAGTCCGTCGCTGTAGCGTCTGCCAAACATGAGACGTCCAGTGAATTCATCTACTATTACGATTTCCCCATCCTTAATTATATAATCCACATCACGCTTCATCATATTACGGGCTTTGAGAGCCTGCAGCACGTGATGGTTGATTTCCATATTTTCAGGATCCGAGAAGTTATCGACACCGAAATACTCTTCGCATTTTGACACACCTTCATCAGTCAGTGCAATCTGCTTGTCCTTCTCCTCTATTGTAAAATCCTCTTCAACCTTAAGGGTTCTTACGAACCCGTCGGCTTTTTTGTACATATCCGTGGATTTATCTCCGCGTCCTGAGATTATCAGCGGGGTTCTGGCCTCATCTATCAGTATGGAGTCAACTTCGTCTATGATGGCATAATTGAGCTCACGCTGCATCATTTCTTCCTTGTAGATCACCATATTGTCTCTCAGATAGTCAAAGCCGTATTCATTGTTTGTTCCATATGTGATATCAGCCATATATGCGGCTCTACGCTCTTCCTCACTGATTCCGTGTATAACACATCCTACTGTAAGTCCCAAGAAGGTATAGAGCTTGCCCATCCATTCCATATCTCGCTTTGCCAGATAGTCATTGACTGTAACAACATGCACACCCTTACCCTCGAGAGCATTGAGATATGCAGGCAGCGTAGCCACAAGAGTTTTACCTTCACCAGTCTTCATTTCGGAGATTCTGCCCTGGTGAAGAACAATGCCGCCGATAACCTGCACATAGAAATGCTTCATTCCCAGGCTTCGCCATGCGCCTTCACGACATACAGCAAATGCTTCCGGCAGAATATCATCAAGAGTTTCACCGGCCTTCAGCCTTTCTTTGAACTCCTGTGTCTTCTCCCTGAGCTGATCATCTGTCAGCTGCTGCATTTCTTCATCATATTGCATTACCTTATCGGCAATTTTTGATACTTTTTTTACTTCTTTCTCATTAAGGTCTCCGAATATTTTTTCTAACAAACCCATTTATCTTTCCCCTTTCCTGGAATTTTCTTCTTCAAGTTCTTCTACCACCAGATTTATCTCCAGTGCCTTTCTGCTGTCGGCCTTTGTAACTCTTACCTTCAGCCTCTTATTCTCAATAACCGTTTCAAATTTATCGTTTTTGTCAGGAAGCTTATCAAGCTCCATCACAACCCAGCCGTTTACAGTCACCACATCCGGCGTCTCCTCTATTTCAAAGTAGTCGAACACCTTGCTTATATTGGCGCTGCATTTGACTCTGAAGCTTCCGTTCTGCAGCGGCATTATATCCTTTGAGATAACTGCATCATGCTCATCGAATATTTCACCTACCAGTTCTTCAAGAATATCCTCCATTGTGACAATTCCCTCGGTTCCGCCATATTCATCTATAACTACAGCCATATGGATCTTGAGATGCTGCATTTTCTTCAGCAGGTCGGATATTTTCATCGCTGTTCCTACAAATACAACGGGCACCACATAATCCATTATTGCTTTGCCTGTACCTGCAATATAGTTATGAAAATCCTTCTGATTCAGCACCCCGATTATTTTGTCAATATCCTCTTCATATACAGGTAGTCTGGAATATCCGGTCTCTCTGAATATTTCCGCAACCTCCTCCTTGGGACACTCGGTATCCACTGCCTTCATCTCAGGACGCGGAGTCATCACATCCTCTGCTGTCAGATCATAAAACTCAATGGCATTCTGCAGAAGCTCACTCTGGGTTTCATTTATTCCTCCGGCTTCTTCTGCTTCCTCCACCATAGTCAGTATCTCATCTCCTGTTATCGTGTCATCAGAGTCCAGTTTAAATATTTTACCAACTAATTGTTTCCATTTTGTGAAGATAAAGTTAATAGGAGTTAAAATAGTCATCAGAACCTTTATGACCGGCGCCGATGTCATTGCGAAGCTTTCGGGCTTTTCCTTGGCAATGTTCTTAGGAGTTATTTCCCCGAAAATAAGAACCACAACAGTTATTACTATTGTCGCTACTGATGCTCCATACGCACCAAGCAATTCTATAAAAAGCACGGTTGCTATGGACGTCATGCCTATATTGACGATATTGTTGCCTATCAGTATTGTGGTCAGCAGCTTATCGTACTTTTCCGAAAGCTTAAGTACTCTTTCTGCCTTTTTATCCCCATCTCCGGCCATATTCTTGAGACGGATCTTGTTTATGGATGTAAAGGCCGTCTCTGTAGCTGAAAAATATGATGAGCATAATATCAGTATAACTATTGCTATAATATCGGCAGTTATGTCACTACCCATAAAAAATATTCCTCCAGTTCATGAAAAATCTATTGGTGTATGATATTCCAATATAATAGTATATCATGATTTGGTTTCAAAAGGAAATATGATTTATAACAAATAATATGAATGTCTTATTCATGCAGCTTGCTGCTTTTACGACCTGCCTCAATTGCTTTGCTGCAGTCCGCATCTATTCCTCTGGCACACTCCTCAGGAGTCACCTCACCGGCAAGGAGCTCATGTATGTGAGGCCAGAAAACACTGCGTACAGAATCGTCCCTGCCTTGCCAGTTGGGGCTGTTGTTCATAAAATTGACAGTTTTAGCGGCATTATCTGCAAATGCTCCCAGCATCCCAAGCTCGGAGTATTTGCTGCTGACGGATTTCTGCACAGGGATATTTGCCGACTCCAGATCAGTCCATTCATCAGAAGAATAAATATACTCAACGAAAGCTTTTGATGCTGCCAGTCTGTCTGCATCACCATTATCAAACACTTCGAATCCGACCATGAATGAGGTGCACAGTCCTTCTCCATCTTCTGTCGGCCAGTTCACAAAGCCATTGGCATTGAGATCAAAGTCATTTTTGCTGGCAATATTATATAGATAAATTGCCAGCTTTCCGCTATTGAACAAATCCAGGTTGTCCAGAATCTCCATATTCTCACAGTGCGGTGCAAACCAGCCGCGCCCGATGCCCTCCTGGATCCAGTTCAGTGCTTCGATTCCCTCACTGCTGTTCAGGTTGAAGTTTCCATCTGCATCAAATATATCGCATCCATACGCACGCAGCAGCGACATTATATGCGTATCTCCCTGGTTATTCTTAGCATACATCATCATCGGGTAGGTTCCTTCAGGAAGATTGGCTGCAAGCGTATCAAGTATGTATGTGAATTCTTCAGTGCTCCAACTCTGAATTTCCTGTGAATCAGAAACATATTCCTCCAGACCGCAGTCAATAAACATCTTCTTATTATATATAAGCACATTCTGAAGATCCATATAAGGCATCATATAGGTTCTGCCATCCACCTGTGAAAGTTCCCATACTGCATCGTTTATGTCGGCTCTAAGCTCATCGCTGATTATATCATCAAGAGGAACTACCCTCCCGGTGTGAATATACGATGCCATATTAAAATACCCCTCAAATAAAACATCTGCAGCATTATTGGTATCAAAGCATTCCGTAATAACCTGCGCTTCATCTGTATAATCAAACAGCTGCACATCTACAGTAACATCCGCAGCCTCGTATTGTTCAGCAAAGGATTCGCCTGCCAGTTTCAGAAAGGACTGAGCTTCAGTGACCTGCTTATTGATACCCTGACTGATATTATTCGGAGGGCATTTTACTATTATAGTAATTTCATTTTTTCCGCCGGTACTGCTGCAGCCTGTAAGCATCACTGCAGACACCGCCATCACCAGAAGCATAACTATTACGTTCTTTTTCATCCCGTTTATTCTCTCCCTTCTGTAATTTTTCTCATCATTTCATTTATTTTTATCGGTTTGGTGATAAACCCATCCATACCTGCATCGATTGCCTTATCACGGTCTTCCACAAAGGTATTGGCGGTGCAGGCAAATATCCGTATTGTTCCTGCATCTTCCCTGTCAAGCCCGCGTATCGCCTTCGCTGCAGCGCATCCATCCATAACCGGCATCTGCATGTCCATAAGAATGATATCATAATATCCAGGCTCTGAAGCCGCAAACATTTCCACTGCCTCCCGTCCGTTTTTTGCCAGATCCGGATAGATGCCTTCCTCCTGAAGTATATCAATCAGAACATCGGCATTCATTTCATTATCCTCTGCAATAAGAATATTAAGTTGCTTCAGTTGCCCCGTCCCATCTTCCTCCTGACATGCTGCACTGCTGCCGATTTCAGCGATACGGGAATTAATGGTTACGGCAAAAACCGAGCCTTCGTTAAGTCTGCTTTCTGCCGATATCTCTCCTCCCATGGAATCCACTATCAGTTTGCTGATGGCCATTCCAAGTCCAGTTCCCTTAATGCTGTCCGATGTGCGGCTCCGTTCCTGTGTAAAGGAATCCCAAATGTGCTCTAAGAATTCTTCTGTCATGCCGATACCGGTATCCGCCACCTCAAAAGTCGTTTTTACATAATTGCCATTCAGCTGCTGAGCTACAGTAAACCGGATTGTACCTCCCTCAGAAGTGAACTTTGCCGCATTTCCCAGTATATTCATAAGCACCTGCTTGATGCGCATCTCATCACCAATAATATCCGGCGCTGCAAGCTCCTGTTCAACAACAAACCTTATCCCCCTGCCCTCTATATTGTTTCTCTGCATAGTCTGCAGACTGTCCATCACCGAAGCAATATTCAGCGGAGCTTCCTCCAGCTCTATCTTTCCTGCCTGCAGCTTGCTCATATCCAGAATATCGTTGATCAGTGCAAGGAGATAATTAGCTGTGATTTCCGATTTATCAAGCAAGGTCAGCACCTGCTCCTTAGATCCTCCTTTAATAAGATGTTTACGGGAAAGATGAACCATTCCAAGCACCCCGTTAAGTGGAGTGCGGATTTCATGAGACATATTGGAAAGAAACTCGCTTCTTGCCTTTGCATCAGCCCTGGCTGCCATTGCTCTGGCGCGGTTGTTCATGGCGATAAGCAACAATATGGCTGCAATAATAAGAATAGTGACAGCCATTATTATACTCATCGTCATCAAACGGCTGCTCTGTTCAGAAAATACGCTCTGTTCAACGCACATAACAAAATACCAGTCTATATCATCTGAAATAGGCTGGGCATACACGAAATAATCCCCTTCTTTATCCGCATACCTGAACTCGAATGTCTCTCGTTTCTGCATCAGTCTCCTGATATCATCCCCTGTATAATCGCTACTGTAGGCAGCATTTACAATACTTCTCAGATTATCGTTCTGATTAACTACCACCAGCCCATCAGGATTAACAAGAAAATTGCCTTCCATGTCCAATATGGTTGAATATGACCTTGTTCTGCCCTCGTTCTTAAAGCCCTTCAGTATCAGTCGGGTCTGTAGAGATGAAATATCAGAGACTCCTACAATTGCTGTTATTCTTATTCCTTCCACCTGAAGCTTTTCAACCGGAACACTGTACAGAATACGAAGCTTGGTTCTGCCGCTGCGCAGAAGGATATTGTCCTCCCTTGTTATGAACTTCTCTGACGGGGCACCTATCAGCTTCTGAAAATTGTAATTCTCATTTTCTCCCGGCTCGTATTTTACATATGTATCACTGTATACAACTCCGTTTTCGTCCAGCAGATATAGTGACTCAAACCGGCTTCCTGCTCGATCCAGATTCAATTTTTCCAGAGTTTCCTGAAGAGAAGTACATTTGTACGAGCATATTTTTTCTCCGATATAATCCAGATCCTCCCATGCAATTTTAATGTATTCCGACATTGTATTACGATTAAGCTCTGCTATCTCATAAATATTGCTCTTTGTTGTGTTTTCTACCGCGTTTTGCAGCATCTGAGAGTACACTGCGACAACAGCTGCAACAACCATGATAATAACTGGAACAAATATAAAATGACCGCTGTTATTTTGTTTGTTCATATCCGGTTTCCTCTAATCCACGTATGCTTGCGGGTTAATTTTATCAAAAGGGTAATATTGCTTCAACATTGGTATAACGACAAAATCAGACATATTTCGCGCATATTCGCCCCATACTCAAAAACCCGGGTGGTGTCCGGGTTTCTGAGTTTACTTATTCAGTTAAGGAGGATTTTAAGCCTCCATAGCTTTTTCTGCAGCAATTTTTTCTGCCTCTCTCTCTTCTAATAACTTCTGATATTCCTCATCCGTCATTTCTTCCATTGAAATTCCGGTAAATCCATAGAATATCGATACGAGAGGATTCAGCCAGTTAAGTATTGCAAATGGCGCATATCCACCTGCTCCCCACTGAGGGCACTTGAGGAAGCTGCTCATTGTAGCCCCACATGTGTTCCAAGGTATGAAGTTGGAAGTGATAGTACCTGAGTCTTCCAGACATCTCGAAAGGTTCTTGGCTTTGAGCTTCCTGTCTTCGAAGGCTTCCTTGTACATTCTTCCCGGCAGAATGATTGCCAGATACTGGTCGGAGCAGAGTGCATTTACTATAATACAGGAAAGTATGGTTACCGTTACAAGGCCACCTCTGGTTCCTCTTGCCAGCTTCAGCAGTGCACTTGAAATAGTTCCCATGATTCCTGTGCAGTCAACGATACCGCCGAATACCATAGCACACATGATGAGTGAAATAGTCCACATCATTCCCTGCATACCACCGTTTGAAAGCAGTCCGCCTACCTCCTGAAGCACATCCGGTGCACCCTCCGGCACTGTTGCCTCGAACCCATAGTTGAGAACAGAAGGAACTGATTTCAGAGTCAGACCGGTATGTGCAGTCTGTGTAGCCATGAACGGAATACCCAGAACAACGCCGCCGATAAGTGAAGGCAGTGCAGGCAGCTTCAGTGCTACAGCTACGATTACGAATACAGGCGGGATGAGATACAGGATACCTACATTAAAGTTATCCTCAATAAATCCCAGAATAATATCTATAGTGTTTGTATCGGCAGACCCCGCATGATCACCGAAGAAGCCCATAATGAGATAAACGATAAGTGCAACACAAAGCGAAGGACCTGTAGTCCAGATCATGTGCTTGATATGGTCAAACAGATTCGAGCCTGCTACTGCTGGAGCCAGATTTGTTGTATCTGATAACGGTGACATCTTGTCTCCGAAGTAAGCACCTGATACTACAGCACCTGCTGTCATATACACAGGATATCCCAGCGCTGTACCAACACCGATAAGTGCAACACCCATGGAACCTGCTGTCGACCATGATGAGCCTGTTGCCAGAGATACGATGCAGCACAGCAGACATGCGGTGAACAGGAAGATTGAAGGAGCGATAACCTTGATGCCGTAATACATCATTGAAGGGATAACTCCGCCAACCAGCCACGAAGCCAGCATGAGACCTACAACTGCCAGAATCAGCATAGCCTGCATGGATCTGTTGATAGCAGCCAGGATGCCCTGTTCCATAACCTGCCATTTCCAGCCGTTGAATGCTGCAATAACTGCTGCGAAAGCACCTGCCAGGATAAGAGCAACGTGACCTTCACCAGCATCAGTGTCTACCATAATACCCCAGAACAGTAATACCAGAAGTACTACCATTACAAGAAGACACTGCCACATAGGGATCTTCTTACCCATAATAATTCCTCCTTTTTATGTAATAAAAAAACAAGTAATAAAACACATTCACATAATATGTAAAGGAAGAATTTCTAACAATCGGGGTAAAGTACTATTTTAAAGTATCATGCCATCTAGCACTCAGGTACTACTGAATTAAACCAGGTCTGTTTTTTTCATACTTTCAAAACAGTGACTTGCAACTTTGTCCCGAGTTACTTTTTTTCACTCTTCTGTTATCATGCATCCATAAACAGGATTCTTAGTCGTCTGCCGGTATTCATCTGCAGATAGTCTGACACAGGAGGTATGACTAACATGAACAACAATGATTTAAGCTATATGGTTGGAAAGGAACATGAAGCCGAAGTCAGGGCACTCATCGACAACGATGCAGCGCTCCTGGAAAAGGTTCATCTTAGAAATCCAAAGGTCACTTTGATACTGTCCATCCTGCTCGGCATACTTGGTATAGACAGACTGTATCAGTCAGGAGTCAAATTATTTCTCTGCAAGCTGTCAATACTGCTGCTGACATTCGGAGTATGGTGGTTCGTTGACATAGGATACAGCGTGAAATTCACGCAGGAAAGAAACTATGAAGAGATAAAAAAAATTGCATCGGCTACATAACCGATGCAATTTTTTTATTTCTGCTCATCTGTTGCTTTGTCCGCATCTCCATTAATAAGACAAATAACTCCTACTCTGTTCTTTACCTCCAGCTTCCTGAAAATATTGTATATATGAGTTTTAACCGTGCTCTCCGAAAGGAACAAGGTTTCTGCAATCTCCTTATTACTCATTCCTGAATATATCAGCTCCATCAGTTCCTTCTCCCTCGGTGTGAGCTTGTACATAGTGCATATATCGTCAATTCTGTCCTTAAGGCTTCTGGCACTAGATTCCTCCTCAACCACCTGGTCAAATGCAGGATAAAAAATCTGGCGGTAAACATATACAAGCGTCGCGGCATTAATAATAAGCCAGAAGATTATGGTGAGATCCAGCGGTTCTCTTATAAATCTGCTGTTTCCCCAGTATACCGATGTTTCTCCCCAGAAGTATGATATGTAGTTCCACAGAAGCATGGCTGTGACAGTTATCATATAGTACAGTTCCATCCTTTTGCGCGCTGCCGCAGCATATATGACACGCCCGACAGAAGCTGCCATAAATGAAACGATAAGTATAATATCCGTCGCCAGCAACAGCCATTTAAGCGTGTAAAAATGCTCTATCTTCAGGAATACAGTCAGCAGCACCCACATAGCCATATAGAATATCAGATACCTTTTTACAAGTTCGTCAAGAAGCCTCAGTGCCTCACGCTCGACAATGCGCTCCTGCATATTTATCCACAGGAACATGGTTCCTGCAATAACACAGTTACCGATACGCAGTACCTTTAAATTGCTGAGAACACCTATGACATAGTCACAGTAATAGATTATCATGTCATAGCAGCATATTACCAGCATTCCGGCAAGAAACAGAGCACAGGCTCTGCTTAAATCAGATCTGTGCCTCCTGCCTGCCAGCATTGCTACTGTAAGTCCTGAAACTCCCAGCAGCAAGCCTGCTACATAACATATCAATATCGTTTCTTTTACAAACACTCGCCCCTCCTATTTCACGAAGGCTTCGTATATTGCCCTTATGGCTGTTTCAAAGTCTTTGTTCTCCACTCCGACAATAATGTTCATTTCACTGGAGCCCTGATCTATCATTCTGACATTGACACCTGCCTCTGCCAGCGCCGTGAAGAGCTTCGCCGATACTCCCAGTCTAGCTGACATTCCCATGCCTACAGTGGCTATCAATGCCATATTGTCGGAAGTATCAATGTGATCAGGCTTCAGAGTCTGCTGCAGAGCTTCTATGATTTCATCTATTCTTCCATCTACAGCATTATCCGAAAGTACCGCGGACACAGTATCAATTCCGCTCGGAATATGTTCTATCGTTACATCGTTATCCTCAAGTACTCCTGCCATTCTCCTGAGAAATCCCTTTTCATTGCTGAGACCTGTTTTGCAGACGTTAACTACAGTGTATCCCTTGCTTCCTGCAATCCCGCTGATAATCTGTCCGTCCTCCAGCTTTGCAGGCTCAGCTGTGATCATCGTTCCAGGATCCTGAGGTTTATTGGTATTTCTTATATTAATCGGGATATTGGCAACTCTTGCCGGATATATAGCATCCTCATGAAGAACCGATGCTCCCATATATGACAGTTCTCTAAGCTCCTTGTATGATATTGTGCTTATAGGTTTAGGGTCCTTGACAATCCTCGGATCAGCCATAAGGAAGCCTGAAACGTCAGTCCAGTTCTCATATACGTCAGCACCCATCGCTCTGGCGATAAGCGCCCCGGTAATATCCGAACCTCCTCTGGAGAATGTTTTGACGTTACCATCGACCCTTGCGCCGTAGAAGCCCGGAACTACTGCCTTCTCATGCTTTGACAGTTCACGTTCGATAGTTGTGTTGGTAAGTTCCTCCATAAATTTACCCTTCTCATCGAACCTTATCATTGACGCAGCATCCACGAAATCATAATCCAGATATGCCGCAATGAGCATAGCATTGAGATATTCTCCGCGGCTGGCTATGTAGTCAGCTGATGCACCACTTTCAAGATTCTCTTTGATTACTTGAAATTCAGCTTTAAGGTCAACATCAACGCCCAGATTAACCTTCACTGCCATGAACCTGTCACATATAACCTGGAATATCTGCTGATACGGAAGCTTGTGCTCTATGTGCGTTTTGCACAGATATAAAAGGTCCGTAACCTTGCTGTCTTCACTGAATCTCTTTCCCGGCGCCGACACTACAACGTATTTTATATCCTCGTCATCTGCTATGATATTTCTAATTTTGTTTATCTGTAAAGCATCGGCAACCGATGAACCGCCGAATTTTGCTACCTTAAGTCCCATTTATTCCTGTATCTCCTTTCTCAGGGCTTCTGCCTTGTCAGTTTTTTCCCACGGCAGCTCGATATCTGTTCTGCCGAAGTGTCCATATGCCGCAACCTGTCTGTAAATCGGTCTTCTCAGATTCAGCTCTCTGATTATAGCTGCCGGTCTCAGGTCAAAATGTCTTGCAACGATCTCTGCCAGCTTCTCATCATCAAGTCTGCCGGTGCCGAAGGAATCCACCAGAATTGATACCGGTCTTGCCACACCGATTGCATAGGCAAGCTGAATCTCACATTTATCTGCCAGACCTGCCGCTACCAGGTTCTTGGCTACATATCTGGCCGCATATGCAGCAGATCTGTCAACCTTCGTAGGGTCCTTGCCGCTGAACGCGCCTCCGCCATGTCTTGCATATCCGCCGTAAGTATCAACGATGATCTTCCTGCCTGTAAGTCCGGAATCGCCATGAGGCCCTCCGATTACAAAACGTCCCGTAGGATTGATGAAATATCTGGTTTCGTCATCAAGAAGCTTGTCGTCAACAACAGGTTTTATTACATGCTCGATGAGGTCTGCTCTGATCTGCTCAAGAGTAACATCCGGGTCATGCTGCGTCGAAATAACAATAGTATCTATTCTCTTTACCTTGTCTTCATCATATTCAACAGTCACCTGAGTTTTACCGTCAGGTCTGAGGTACGAAAGTGTGCCGTCCTTTCTGACCTGAGCAAGTCTTCTGGAAAGTCTGTGCGCCAGCGCTATAGGCATAGGCATAAGCTCCGGAGTTTCATTGCATGCGAATCCGAACATCATGCCCTGATCCCCGGCTCCTGTTTCATCAGACAGATCAGTTTCGTCAGGCAGCTCTCCATCCTTGTATTCAAGAGCTTTGTCTACCCCCATGGCTATATCAGGCGACTGTTCATCTATTGCTGTCAGTATTGCGCATACATTACCATCATAACCATATTCACTTCTGTCGTAGCCTATGTCACAAATAACCTTTCTGGCGATTTCCTGTATATCAATATAGCACTCTGTACTGATTTCTCCCATGACCATTGCATACCCTGTATTAACAGTCGTTTCAGCCGCCACTCTCCCCATGGGGTCCTTCTCCAGTATCGCATCAACGATAGCATCCGATATCTGGTCGCATATTTTATCTGGATGGCCTTCGGTAACCGATTCTGATGTAAATAATCTTTTCATTAAACTACCTCCGTCTGAATAATATCAAAGCCCCTTCTGAAATCAAAAGAGGCTCAAGTTTCTGTTATCTTTCCTCATCTTTCAGAATAATATATCCTGTAGGATTTAGCACCTTAACCTGTTCTCTTATCTTGCAAAGTGAACATCGCAGGTTGCCGGGCTTCACAGGGCCTATTCCCTCCGCCGCTCTTAATAAGGACATTTATTAATTTCTTACTTTATTATAGCTTAATTAATCTCACTGTCAATAGCTGAAAAATACAAATTTGCAGCCCTCTTGTATTTTTTTTTAAATAGGGTATACTCTTTCATATAATGAAAAAAAGAGGTATTTGATTTGACTAAACCGGAATTCACAGTTATAGAAGGCGGTCTGTCCGCTTCAATGAATAAAAGACCAAAGCAGTTCATCTCTGCTTACGTTACCGATACACGTCTGATGGGAGTTCTTGCTGTTCACGCACACTGGCATCTGCCTGACGGCTTCGAAGGAACCGAGCTTCACCAGTTCTTTTATATTGACTGTGAAGAAACAGGTCTTGAAACATACAAAAGCCTAAAAAATGCAGACACTTCAGAAATAGAAATGGTTGAACAGGCTCTGATCGGCGGTCTTGGTGCCAGAAAAACCGATATGACCGAACGTCAGCTTAAAGGACTCCTGACATGGTACATGGAGTTCAACGAAAAGCACAACCTTCCTATGCCTGACAATTATAGCGAATACGGCTTTCTTCTTGAACCGGCTACAGTTCTGTCCGAAGACGAAAATCATGCCCTCATGGCTCAGATATGCGGCAGCATAACATCTGATTATCAGGTTATCAATTACTTTCTTATGAGATCCTTCGGCCGCGACTACACCGGCTCAGCCTACCTTGCAGACGGAGATTTCCCGCTTGATATCTATGACAGCTACAGACAGGCGACCTTCTGCAAAAATGTAATCGATAAAGATTCCGTTTATCCTGACGGTGCAGCAGCATATCTCTGTGAATCGCTTATTGAAATGAACGGCTGCTACGAAACAGTCATTTCAAGAGTTGTGGTAAAAGACCTCAAGGTTGTGGGCTTCAGCCACTGCTCGGGTTTTGCGATAAGCACGGCAGAGGCTGCAATGATGCTTGCAAAGCCTGAATTTGTTACAGTATATGAGGTTCTTCTGTCTGATTCAGATATGGATGATAACATCGGAGAGCTCACAGTCGCTCTAAACACCGTAATGTCTGTACATGAGAACGGCCGTCTTTTCATGGCCTTCAGATCGAGCAATTCTCATGTTGATAACCGCATATTCAGACTTAGCAATGATGTCAAAGGAATATATTTCCTTACGGACTACGGTCAGCTCATTATCGCCGCCTACAGTCTTCCTGGGATACATCAGCTGGAAAAGAAGCTCGCCGCAAGCCCGCTGGCACCTTTTCTAATGCCTACTGCGAAATACGAATTCAAGGAACCCGTATTATTTGAATTTATCCAGAGTGACTTCGAAGACTTTGAGGATTTCCTTGACGTCATACGTGATGAATAACAGCTTCGAACAGCTTCTTGCTGAGCTTTTTAACCGGAGCCTTTGACATGTTGGACAGCACAACGATGGCTGTTTCCGGACTGCTGCACATCCAGAAGCTTGCCCTGAATCCGTCATCTGTTCCTTCATGGCCTTTAAATTCACAGCCTTCCTGCTGCCTCATAAACCATCCCAGCCCCATCTTTTCTCCGTTATTTGGAACGACAGCGTACTCTTTCCATATTTTATCATACGTCTCCTCCGATACTATGCTTTTATTTATGTTGGCTCTCGCCCATCTGAGCAGATCTCCTGCATTCGATGTAAGCGTTGAGCTCGGTGCATGCTGCCTGTTATACGGGTAATGCTTCTCCAGCACAATTGACCTGTCCTCAGCCTTTCTGTGCGGCATTGCCATGTTGGTTCTGTCTATAACATCAAGCTCCAGGCTTCCTCCCGTCCTTTCAAAGGTAAGAAAAGTGGACGAATTCATACCCGCAGGCTTCAAAAGTCTTTTTTCCATATATGCCTCATATGTCATTCCTGTTTGCTTTGAAATTATAAGGCCAAGCAGCTCATAAGCCAGATTGCTGTACGAAAATCCGCCCTTCCCTGCTTCCCACAGCATTGGAGTTTCTCTCACCTCATCAGATGCTGCATAAGTCTCCAGAGCTTCATCATCCAGAGAAGGAGATTCCCAGTGGTAATCCTCCACATCTCCCAGTCCCGATGTATGCGTAAGCATCTGATAAAGCCTGATATCTTTCCATCGTTTATCGGCAATTAACAGCTCCGGTAAAATATCTGCAAGTCGGTCATCCAGCCCGAGCAGGCCATCTTCCACAAGCGTCATTATCCCCATTGAAGTGAACAGCTTGGATACCGAAGCACAGTGAAATATGTCATCATCTGATAACGGCTCACGTGTAATATAATTTTTGAAGCCTCTGGCTCCTGTAAACACATACTCATCGCCTATTGACAATCCAATTACAACACCGGGAATATCGTATAGCTCCATGGTATTATCGAGAAAAGCTTCGCATATTTTATCAAGTTCCTTTTTATCTTTTATCATTGCAGTTGATTTCCTTTTTAAGTATAATATTTTTGACACTGCGGAGCGGTTCCGCAGCATGAACTATTATAACATGTATCAGGGAGTAAAAAAATGCAATACAGAACTTTTGATAAAATCAACGAGAAGGTGTCTCTCCTCGGGGTGGGTACAATGAGATTCCCGCTTCTCGATGACGGCAGTGTAAACGAAGAAGAAGCTATCAGCATAATAAGAACCGCTATCGACTCAGGCGTAAATTACGTCGATACGGCCTACATGTATCACGATGGAATCAGCGAAGTAATCACAGGCAAAGCTCTGAAGGACGGATACAGAGAAAAGGTGCTGCTGGCAGATAAAATGCCTGTATGGCTCGCTAAGGACGAGGAAGCAATGAAGCAGATTTTTTATACACAGCTTGAAAGGCTGGATACCGACTGCATTGACATGTATCTTGTTCACAACGTCAACAAATCAAGCTGGAAAAGATGCAAAAAGCTCAATGTCATGCCGTTTCTCGATGAAATGAAAGCTCAGGGAAAAATAAAGCACATCGGTTTTTCTTTTCATGATACTCCGGATCTGTTTAAAGAGGTTCTGGATGAGTACCCTTGGGAATTCTGTCAGATCCAGCTGAATTATATGGACAAAAATCACCAGGCAGGAGTTGAGGGTCTTAAATACGCTGCATCCAAAGGTCTGGGCGTGATAATAATGGAGCCTCTCAAGGGCGGACGTCTCACGGACAGGATTCCTCCTACAGTCAAGGAGCTTATGGATGGATTCGATACAAAACGCACACCTGCCGAGTGGGCCTTCAAGTGGCTGGCAGCAATGCCTGAAGTCACCACAATGCTGAGCGGAATGAGCTCTATGGAACAGCTTGAAGCCAATATCGCCATACTTTCGGACGCAGATATAAGTACACTTTCAGATAAGGAAAGTGAATTCATTGACAGGGTTTCCGATGAATACAACAGGCTCATACCTTATTCATGCACAGGCTGCCAATACTGCATGCCATGCCCGCAAAAGCTTGAAATCCAGAAAATCATCGGCTACTATAACGACTGGAATGTGTATGAACACAATCCTTCTACCAAGCTGGAATATGACAGCTGGCTTGTAAAGCACGGCTCTGACTGCATCGGCTGCGGAGCCTGCGAAGAAAAGTGCCCTCAGTCGCTTCCTGTTATCGAAGCAATGAAGGCAGCTGCCGAAGCCTTCGGCAAATAAATCCACGTCGCTTTTAACATATCCACAAAAAAAGAGGGCTGCTCACCTGGAACAGCTCTCTTTTATTGTTATGTATCGTCTTATTTAGCCAGAAGATCAAGCATAGCTTTCTCGTTCATTGCATCTGCATATTCTGAATCCATTTCTCTGATTCCTGCAGGGAATTCATATTTTGCAAGTCTTTCTACGAATGGATCCGGATCGAAGTGTTCAGGTCCCCATGCTCCTGCATCATTCCAGATTCCTTTAGCGATAAGTTCCATCATGATTACAGGTCCTACTGCTGTCTGTGCTACTACTGAGTTTGTAGTATACTTCTTGATACATTCCTGATTGTCTGCTACCTGATACAGGTATACTGATCTGTATTTTCCATCCTTCCAGCCTGTTACCCATGTTCCGGCACAGCCTTTTCCTGTCATTGTCATTGTTGCATCTACAGGGCTTGGGATTACCTTGCATACGAAATCTCTTGGTGTGATTTCTGCGTCTCCAACCTTGATCTTTGTTCTCTTGTCAGCAAGTCCATATTCGTGGAGCACTAACAGCTTCTTTCTGAAGTCTGCAGGTACACCGTATTTGAAGGTTACTCTGTTGCAGTCGATTTCTCTTGGTACCAGCAGTACTTCCTCATGCTCTACGTTTACTACTTCAACATCGCCGATTCCGCCAGGGAAGTTGAATACTTCAGGCTCTGAGAACTGTTCTGTACAGAACCAGTGTCCTTCAGGATGCTCTTCGTTCTTTTCCCAGATTACAGGCGGCTGCAGACATTCTTCGATAGTAGTCCATACGGAGAATCCGAAGTCTGAATCAGTATTTCCATAGTTGTCACCGTCTCTTACGTCTACTCTGTCTATCTTGTCGAACAGATGAGTTGCTGCATATTTAGCAAATACGTCAGCCATACCAGGTTCTACACCTGAGCCGCATACTGCGATCTTGCCGGATGCTTCCCATTCCTTCTGCTTAGCAAACTGATAGTCACCTAATTTAACATTTGCCAGTTCATAAGGCTTCTCAGGATGTTCCTTACCTAACGTCATCGCACAGTCGAGATATCCGATCTTAGCTTCCAGACATGTATCAAAGATAGTTTCGTTCATTCTAGGGTCACATGCGTTCATTGCGAAATCAATGTCATGTTCTTTTACTACCGCCTTGATGCTTTCTGCATCCATAGCGTTGATCTGTGCAGGCACGAATTTGCCTCCACCGCAGATTTCATTAGCTACTTTATCTGCTCTTGCCTTGTCATAGTCTGCTACTACAACCTTTTCTGCCCAGTCAGCTTCTGCTCCCTGTCTAGCGATAATCTTAGCAGCCGATGTTCCAACTCCGCCAGCTCCGATAATAAGTAATTTCATAACCTTACCTCCATAAAATATCATTTAATCAATGTTTTATTTGCCTTTGATGTTTTTATGATATTCCATTTTTCTGAAAATTTCAATAAGTCCTTTGCTGTAAAACAGTACTTATTTGCGGTTATTATCGGCATTTTATATCATATTTTGTTATTTTGATTTTCTGTCAATCAATATCAGCTCTGCACCTATCCCCTTGAAGGTGGTTCTCAGGCTCAGCGCATCGGAGCTGGTATAACAGCCCGAAGAAACCGATGCTTCTGAAGCGAGCCTGTTAATGAAGTTTTCTCTCATATCCATTGTTTTTTGTGGGTTCAGAGCCCCCTCAACCTTGGTGATGAGGTTCTCCCTTTCCAGCCTGCACCTGAGAATCCTGAATTTTCCTGACAGCCCTGTACACCTTATCAGGAACTCTATTTCGTCATCATAATTCTTCACTATCCTCAGAAGATCTTCCTCCGACACTATTTTTCTCAGAGATTTTCCGGCGTTTTCATCAAAGTTATATAATAATATGCTGAGACTGTCCAAAGCTCCCGGGTATTTGCATCTGGTTGTGACCACGTAATTTTCGCCTGAAGATATCACATTTTCATCCAGTGCCATAAGCTTCCTATACGGCTCTGCCAGAATGCTGTTGACAGACCTGTCCATTATTTCGGCGATTACCGGAGGCTCACTCTGAATCTCGGCATAGTCATCATAAATATCCACATCTATTATAACCGGCTTGGCTTTGAGCTTATCTGCATAATCTGCATATACACCCTTTACCTGTCTTCTGATAGCTTCCTCAATCTGTGCTGGAGTGCTTCTCACATATTTGGCTTCTATCTCACGGCTTATTATCTTTCCAATATATTTCTTCCTGTATTCCAGAGGATGAACACCAAACCAGTGCTCAAAATGCTTAATATAGTATCTGACTGCAGAAAATCCCGTTTCTTCAGCGATAGCTCCTATCTTCTTATTTGTCCCGAGCAGCAGCTTTTCGGATTCCTCAACTCTGATATAACTCAGCAAATCCTGAAAGCTCAGCCCGGTTGCTTCCTTGATAATATGTGACAGATAATATATGCTCAGATGCTCTCTGTCTGCTATTTCGCTCAGCGTCAGCTTTCGCGAGTAATTGTCATACATGTAATCTGTTATTCTGTTGAGTCTGCCTGCCAGAATTTTATTTCCTTTGTTTCTGGATTCATTCTTGAATTTGCCGTCCTCCATAACAAAATACTGAAAATCCGACATCAGACATGCAATAAGATTATGTGTGCTTTCGATGACCTTATGTTCATACCCGTAGCCCTTCTGAAGAACCTCCATCATGATTCTGGCCATAATATTTCTCAGAACCTCAAGGCTTTCGTCACTGTCGTCCTCCATATCGGTTACAAAAAAATTATTCTTGAGATTATCATAATATCTTGAGAAATATGCCAGATCCAGCTGCAGCATCATTACCATGTTGCTTTCTCCGTTTTTTTCGAAGCTGTGCATTTCTCTGTCATTTATTATATATATGTCCCCCTGCTTCAACGTGTATGTATAATATCCGTTTCGCAGAATCACACTTCCGTCCAGAACATACACCACCTCCATGTCATCATGAAAGTGTATCGGGTACTCATCGATATCGGCGGTAACAACATTGACAGGCAACTGGTCCTTGTAAATGATTTTTTCTTTTAACATTTTTCTTCTCCTGTAAAAAGCACAGTATTATGTTAACCTATGTTCTTTTTTGCTCGACATTTTTCAACAAGCGAGCAAACCTATAATTTAAAGCATTTCAGAAGTTATCCACAGCTTTTTTGAAATTGTATACAATTTTATCCAAAGGCACCTGTGGATATCTATTTTTTGTAAATTGTTGAAATTTCAACGTTTATATTTGTCAAGTTCATTTTTTAATACGAAGTTATCCACAGGTTGTTCTTTTCTTATTTCACTTTGTATAAATATTCTTAATCAGCCTTGAAAACTCCGCATTTTACTGGGCTGCAGCCTTGATGTAACTGCAAATACCTGTTTGCAGTGATTTGGCAATCTTTGCCTGATATGCATGTTTATTTAAGGCTTCTGCCTCCTGAGGATTTGATAAGAATCCACATTCAACTATCACGACAGGACAACTGATGTTCCTAAGAATAAAGACATCATTCTTGCCAAGCTCTGTACGATCCTTCTCCACGTTTATTGTTTTATTGAGACTCTGCTGAATCAGCTCTGCCGCTTCATTACTCTTCACGCAATTGCTGTCCCCGGCTGCCACAGGATAAAACACCTGTGCACCTTTTACATCCGGATCCTGAGTAAAGCTGTTCAGATGTATACTTACCGCCAGGTCGGCGCCTGCCTGATCAATAATCTGCTTTCGTTCCTTCATGTCCTCTGTTTTGCGGCTCCTGATCGTTCCCTGACTGTTTTCATCACACAGAGCTCTATCATCCTCTCTTGTCATAATCACCTTGAAGCCATCTTTTTCAAGCAGCTCTCTGAGCATAATACATATTGAAAGATTTATATCCTTCTCTGAAATACCCGCACTGCTCTGGGCGCCTCCATCCATGCCGCCATGACCAGGATCCAGCACAATCACAGATACTGCTGTTCTGTTGCTTATTTCTGCGGCTATATTTTTATCAGACGGAACAAAAATTACTCCACATATCAATGCTGCTGCAAGACATGCTATACCTGCTTTGCGTTTCATGTTGCACCTCACTTATTTCTTCTGTGGATTTTATTCCGGTGAGGCTTTTCCTATCAACCGCAAATTAGTTATATATATTACATTATAAAACAATTTTCAAAATATTTCAGTATTTAATTTGACTTTTTTGTTATAAAAATATAAACTTTTATCATAGACTTGCTATTTTAACGGAGATTTTGCAATGAATACAACAAAACTATACCAGGAAGATGTATATCTCAGAGAGTGGCAGGCTGAAATCACTTCAGTACTTGCCAACGAAAATGATAACAATTTGTTCACTCTGACGCTTGACAGAACAGCCTTTTTCCCTGAGGGCGGAGGACAGAGCTGCGACATAGGTTCGATAGGGGATTACGAGGTTATAGATGTCCAGGAAGCTGATGATACTGTACTTCACACCGTCAGACTGATGTCCGGGCAGCTTCCTCCTGCTGCAGAGGTGTCTGCAAAATGCACGCTCAACTGGGAGCGCAGATTTGACAATATGCAGAGACATTGCGGTGAGCATATTCTGTCAGGTATATTCTTTGACATGTTCGGAGGGGTCAACCGTGGTTTCCATATGGGGCAGGATTATATGACAATAGACATCAGCCTCGAAGCCAAGCCTGAGGTTACCCAGATAACCTACGAGATGGCACTTGAAGCTGAGCTTGGTGCCAATAAGGTGATATGGTCTGATGCTCCTGTAACTGTGCTGCGCTTTGACAATAGAGAAGATGCTGAAAAAATGCCGCTTAGGAAGGCACTTGCCTTTGATGAGGATATTTCCATAGTCTGTGTCGGCTCGGTTGAAAACGCCGCTGATTGCGTCGCATGCTGTGGTACTCATCCGTCAACAGCCGGTCAGGTCGGCCTCGTGAAAATATATAAAGTAGAAAACTACAAGGGAATGTTCCGTATTTACTTCGAAGCAGGGGCTCGCGCTCTCAAGGATTATGACACCAAGCATAATATCCTGAGTGAGCTTTCCGCCGGCTACTCTTCGTCTATTGAAGATTTCCCTGATAAGCTGCGTGCTCAGGAGGAGAAGCTTGCGGCTGCAAAGAATGAACTCTTTCACATAAAGAAAGCATTTATCGACAGCCACTGTTCCAGGCTTGACGAGCTCCTGGACAGCTGCACAGCAAATGCTCTAGTATACAAGGTTCCTCTGCTCTCGCTTGATGACACCTTCAATATGGGCAAGCGTTATATGAACAGCTGCAAACCACTGATACTGCTTTATTCCGAAAAGGACACATCGTATATTCTCGTATCCGACGGTTCTGCTGACTGCGGCAGACTAGTCAAAGAATATGCATCATTCTATAACGGCAAAGGTGGTGGAAACAAAGTATCTGCAAGAGCAATCTTCTCATCATCGAAGGATGCTGACCTGTTCGCTGATCTAATATGCAAACATCTTAAGTAATTGGCAAAGTCTCCAATCAATGCATCACGGCAAGGATCTGGAGACTTTTTGCTATTTATGGCACTTTTCCAGTTCAATATATTATGGCAGGTATATAGTAACGTATCTGCAACCCCAATTGAGACATTCCGATCTGGAATTCATATAGATATCAATCGTTTTACCTTTGATATTACCTCCTGTATCTTCTGCACGTCTTACTCCTACCCCTTCAATATACACACTGGTTCCCAGCGGAATCACTCCCGGATCCACTGCGATTTCACCGACTCGTGCCTTTGTACCCATTGCAGTACGTCCTCCGCCTGTATATGAGTATGCTTTTACAGTCATCGTTCTGGTATATGCAAACCCGTCGATGGTAGCCCGCGTTCCTTCCTTTACGATTTCCTTCTCAGCGGAAACAATGGTTTTACTCTTCAGCTTCTTTCTGGAGGCCTCCTTCCCGTCAATATATGTTATTCTGTACGTAACCTCCGCTTTACCGTCCTTACCCTTCTGCACAACCTCTTTATCGCCTTTGTTCATTGAAGAATCCTTCCTGGTTTCAGTTTTAAAAGGAACTTTCTCTTCTATCGTCTTTTCTTCAATCTTTACACGTTTAACGACTATCGTGATGTCTTCCTCTATCAGTGCATCAAGTCCTGGTTCAACAATATCATTTTCTCCCAGTATGATACCTTCCTCCCGAAGGGCTTTGGCCGCGGTCTTCTCCAGAGTTTTGTATGCTTTTGTCTGCCCGTCTGCAGTTATCTTATAATTTGTTGCATGTTGTATTGTAATTTCAATACCGTCGTGTATAAACCCTGTAACCGGCATGGATATATAATCCTCGCTGCAATACGCAATACCTTCCGTTTCGAGGAATTCTTCCACTGTCCATGCTTTGCTGGTTATTATCTCAGACTCGCCGTCAATAGAGGCATATACTTCCCTCGGGATCATATTGGTGTAATAAAACACTGTGCCTGCCAGTAGTATGAAAACTGCTGCGATTACAATGAGATCCATGTATTTCCTGATTTTAGCTGCCAGTTTAGCTGGTGCTTCCTCAGTTGGAGCTGTCTCTGGAGTTAGGTCTGAATTTGGCTCTGGAGTTAGGTCTGGAGCTGTCTCTGGGGTTGGGTCTAGGGTTGGTTCTGATGATGGGGCTTCGGTTGAGTTTAAAGCCGATTCTGTCTTTGGATTATCTTCAATCTCTGCATCAATGTTTGATTCAGTGTTCAAGTTTGAAGCTGTATCCAGATTTGATTCTGTGTCTATATCTTGGTCTGAATCTGGGTTTGAATCTACATCCTGTTCAGATATCTGTTCTGTATTAGTCTCTGAATCTGGATTCGAGGTTTGTTCCGATACTAGTTGTGTGTCTGCAGCTGTCGCTGTATCCACATCAATACCAGAAGTCAAATCAGATTTGGCAACTGAGTCGGCTACATTATCTTCACTTGAATCAGATTGTATATTACCTTCACAAATTTCCTTTACTGACAGTTTTCTATCTTCACTTTTTTCAAAAATACCTTTAATATCAATTCTCATAACTTCTCCAAACGTGTATTTTTCAATATACATGCGCATTTCAATGATAACAGATAGATTCAATTTGTCAAGGTTTACCCATATTACAATGACTTGTAATAATCTGTTACTTTTTCCCCTGATGACACTGTTCTCCAATGAAACGGCTGGCACTGGGCTTCTGAACTGCCGGGTTCATCGGCAACTGCTCTCCAAACACCAATCTGCCGATTCTATTCCTGCACGTCAAAAAACAATCGCTTCACTTCAGCGTACAAAAAAATCACCGCACCAGAATCCCGTTCTGACGCGATGAGTTCATTTTACAAAATAAATTATTCAAGCTCGGACAGCCTGTAAATCGTTTCCGCATAAATTTCTGTGAGCTTCATAAGATTGTCTATCGAAATACACTCATTTTTCTGATGACCAAGCTCCGGTTCATCCGGAAATCTCGCACCAAAAGCAACGGTGTTTTTTACAGCTCTCGCATACGTTCCTCCTCCAATTACAAGCGGACGGCTCTCTGTATCGCCAGTATGCTTGCGATATATTTCCATAAGAACACTAATCAGAGGATCATCCTCAGGCATGAATATCGGCTCTTGATGTTTTCCCTTCACTATACCCATATCATAACCTGAAAGTACAGACATGATACCCTCGTACACTTTTTCATCATCATAAGTAACCGGGTATCTGATATTCACAGTTACCTTTGCTGCTCTGGTATCCATATCAATCATTCCGACATTGAACACCAGCCTGCCGGAAACTTCATCTGCAAAATCGCATCCAATATTTTCTCCATGGAGTTCATATCCTATGTGGTTATTGTAAAAGCTTATAAATTCGTTAGTTTCCTCAGCAGCAAAATTTATTCGCCCCAAAAAATCCATTATCATGGAAATTGCATTTTCGCCCTGTTCCGGCTTTGCACCATGGGCAGAAACACCCTGCACTGTAACCTCAAGGCTTTTGCCTATTCCCTTGCAGTTTATTCTGCATCCGGTCTCTGCACGAAACTCTGCTGCTGCAGCTTTTATATTTTCATAGCCGCCGCCTTGGCTGTCGCTGATAACCGCTCTTGCCCGATCTGCTACGGAATTGGCAGCCGTTCCTCCTTTTACAGATTTCAACATAATGCCTTCTGCACCTGTACGCGGGAATTTCTTTGCAATATCAAAAACAATAATTCCTTTTTCGCCGTGAATAGCAGGAAAATCGCCATCGGGAGTGAAACCATAATCCGGAACATCCGGCACAGCGGATAAATAGTGCTCAATCCCTTCCCAGTTGGTCTCTTCATCAAGGCCCAGAATAAGCCTTATCGTTTTTCGAGGCTCATAACCACATTCCTTCAAAGCTTTCATTGCATAATATGAAGCTATAACAGGACCTTTATCATCTACGGTACCTCTGCCGCACACATTGCCATCTATTATTTCACCGCCATATGGTTCAAAATCCCAGCCTTCGCCTTCCGGAACCACGTCAAGGTGTCCTACTATACCGACAATACCATTTTCCCTGCCGTCGAAATCAATATGTCCGCCGTAATTATCCGCATTGAATATGGCAAATCCGTCCTTCTCAGCCATGTCCAGCATGTACATATATGCCCTGTGTACGTTTTCTCCAAAAGGTTTATCTCCCACGGCTTCAACTGCAACACTAGGTATGGAAATAAGAGCAGACAGAGACTCAATCATCTCTGCCTTATTCTCTTCTATTTTTTTGTTTACTATTGTCAACAGATCCATGGTCTTACATTACAGATTCCACGCCTGCAATTTCAGGGTAGCTTTCTTTTAAGATTTTTTCTACGACACCCTTGATTGTCATCTGTGCTCCCGGGCATCCGGCGCAATGACCCTGAAGTCTTACCTTTACGATATTATCATCGGTATATTCAACAAACTCAATATCTCCTCCGTCTCTCTGAAGGAAAGGTCTTATCTGTTCCAATGCATCTTTGATTTTCTGTTCCATTTTTTTCTCCTTTTTCTCTATTATTTGCAAAAATATTTTTTTTAAATCCTATAATGTCGGATTTATTGTCGCTACTGTATTAATCTCACCATTTTCCCAGACACTGATATAAGCAGTCTTAATTGGATCGCCCATCCCATTGAAGGTTATCATTCCGGATGCACCCTGAAATTTAGCCTGTCCAGCCAGAACCTCTCTGACCTCTTCCGCTTCTGCATCGTCACTGGCCTTGTCAATAGCATTTATCGCTATTACATATGCGTCATAGCCCAGAGCAACAGCGTCCGATGGCTTGCTTTCTTTGCCATATTTCTGGGAATAAGCCTTCAGGAACTTTTCAGCTTCTTTGTTTTCGGATACTTCTTTTCCGAAAAAGCTTATGAATTCAGCGTTATTTATCGTTGTTCCATTGCCGTAAAGGGACGTGAACTCATCTGTCGTCCAGTCGGAATCACCGAGAAAAACCGTATCAAGTCCCATTTCCTGTGCCTGTTTGATAATCTTGACAGAATCATTTATCTCTCCCGGGAGAAGTACATTCTTTACTCCCGATTCCTTAACTATATTCAGCTGTTCCGAAAAATCATCGCCGCCTGGTACATATTCTTCATACACAGTTACAGCATCCTCATTATTGGTTTCTGCCTTTATTCTGTCTGTAAAAGCCGTAGCCATAGCCATGGCAGCATCATCATCCTTCGGCAGAAGAACGCCTGCTGTTTTTTCATTCTTCTCTTCAAGAACATATTTAGCAAGTATATCACCCTGATTTGAATCCACATAACATACTCTGAAATAATATGAATTGTTCTTTGTCACCAGTGGATTTGAATTGGTAATTGCTATTGTCGGAACCTTGGCATCTCTTATATAGTCCCCCGCCACCAGAGAGTACACGCTCCCGTAGCTGCCCAGTATAACCGTCGGTTCCTTGAGGAGCAGCTCCTTTATTGCTGTTTCTGCAGCATAGATATCCGAAGCATTATCAGCATCCACAAGCTCCACCAGTTTACCGTTCACTGTCGGATACTGTTCATAGGCAAGCTTGATGCCTTTTATCTCATCTTCAGCATTTTTCTTATCCGCACCCGACATCGGTTCATATATGCCTATCTGAATAGTAGCTTTGGAATCCTGCGGCTTCTCAATAAAAGCCTCTTTAAAATTATCAAAAGTTGTACAGCCTGTTAAGGTTGCAGCAATAAAAATCAGTGTTATAATAAATGCAGTTAATCTATATATTTTCACAGGGAATCACCTTTCTATCGTCTCTGTTACAAAACTCTTAAAACCTGAAGTCATATATTACGTTTTGTACTTGTTAACTTTTTTATTATACAATGTTTTAAGAGACAGGTAAAGTGAAAGGTATTTGTATTTTTTATCATATTATTTTATAAAAAAGGTGTTGACTATTCTTTACTAAAATGGTACACTAATTTCAACAAAAGGTAATCAATTAAAATGATATAAAATTTTAAGGAGGAATAGAATTATGAAATGGACTTGTTCAGTATGCGGATATACTCATGAGGGAGATACAGCTCCGGAAAAATGCCCACAGTGCGGAGTACCTGCAGAAAAATTCAATAAAGTTGAAGAAGGCGAAAGAGAATGGGCTGCAGAGCATGTATTAGGCGTAGCAAAGGATGTTGATCCTGAAATCATCCAGGGTCTGAGAGACAACTTCAACGGCGAATGCACAGAAGTTGGTATGTATCTGGCTATGGCAAGAGTTGCTCACAGAGAAGGATATCCTGAAATCGGTCTGTACTGGGAAAAGGCTGCTTACGAAGAAGCTGAACACGCTGCTAAATTTGCAGAGCTTCTCGGAGAAGTAGTTACAGACTCAACTAAGAAGAACCTCGAAATGAGAGTTGATGCTGAAAACGGCGCAACTGCAGGAAAGTTCGAACTGGCTAAGATGGCTAAGGCTCAGAATCTGGACGCTATCCACGATACAGTTCACGAAATGGCTAGAGACGAAGCTAGACACGGCAAGGCATTCGAAGGTCTGCTCAAGAGATACTTCGGCTAATAGCTGCATAGCCTGAAATTTCAATAAGAAATGAGAACCAAGAGAGTGATTCTGAAAAGAGTTGCTCTCTTTTTTATAACAACATATAATAGATTGTGAGGGTCATACAAAAATACTACGCAAAGGAGAACACTATCATGGAGATATCTGATATATATCCTGTGTGGGATGAGCTTCCTGCCAGTCTGCGCAATAAAATAACAGAATCCGCGCTGGAATGGAATATCCCCGCGGGTACTGTTATTCATAACGGAAGCTCAGATTGCACCGGTCTTATTCTGGTACAGTCCGGCAGGCTCAGAGCGTTCATTTTATCTGAGGATGGTAAAGAAATAACGTTATACAGACTGATTGATCGGGATATATGTCTTTTTACTGCATCCTGCGCTTTTCACAGCATGAATCTGAACATTGTTATTGAAGCTGAGAAAGATACACGGCTATGGGTAATCCCTACAGATGTTTATAAAAACATAACAGATATGAATCTAGCCACCGCCAGCTTCACAAACGAATTAATGGCAGACAGGTTATCTCAGGTTATGTGGCTTGTCGAACAGATAATGTGGCAGAGCTTCGATAAACGATTAGCGTCATTTCTGCTCGAGGAGTCTGCTCTGGAAGGAACCACTCACTTAAGCATAACCCACGAAACAATCGCAAACCACCTAGGTTCAGCCAGAGAAGTAGTCACGCGCATGCTTAAATATTTTCAGAACGAGGGGATTTTGATGCTGTCACGAAAATCAATTGAAATAAAATCTCCTGACAAGCTAAAGGCACTCATCACTGCTTAGCCTTGCATATCAGTTGAGTCATCGTACCCATTGGACAATACACGCACCAGCTTCTTGGCTTAAATATTAACATAGTAACAAGTCCAAGGATGGTGGATGTCAGCATAACGCTGTAAAATCCAAAAGCAAACTGAGCAATACCCTGATAAAACAATGTGCCATGATATGCCCAATGCCAAGGCACCTTTACAGTCCACAGCAGAGTCACAACCTCCTTGAGATCCGTTGCGCCTGCAAAAACCAGATATGTATTCCAAAGCATTACGAAAAACATCGCAAAGAAAAAAACAAGAAATCCATACCCAAAACCCTTGTTCTTCATCCACTCAGGCATATTCCTTTTGGATGACAATCCGAACCTGCCTCCGATAAGCGCAAACAGCTGGCCCCTTCCGCAATATCTGTTGCAGTACAGTTTGTTTCCTCCTACAATCGCGAAAATCAGCGGTGCAAAAAAACATATAAGTCCAAGCCATGCGAATAAAATATTAAAAAAACCCAAGGTCAGATATGTCAATGTGAATATCCAGATATAATCATACCAGTGCTTTTTCATCTTACCACCTCCCTGAGTGTAATTAGCGATGCAGGGCAAACCTTCCTGCAGCATCCGCACGCTACACACTTATCACTTTCTAGTACTGCTTTTCTGATACGTTTTCCTGATTCGTTCATTTTTACCTCCATAATTATGCTGGTTCTATATTAGCTTCTTTGTTGAATTCTTTCTGTGATTTTGTCACAAAAAAACAACCGTCAGAAGGATTCAAATTCCAACGGCTGCTTGTCTATGATGTACATTTTAAAATTGTCATATTAATCCAAATTTCTTGCAATAGCCTTTACGACCTCATCCATCACAATAGGCTTTGACAAATGCCCATTCATTCCAGCATCAAATGATGCCTGAACATCTTCAGAAAATGCATTTGCAGTCATTGCAATAATCGGGATAGTACATCCATCCGGACGATTATTCAGATTACGAATTGCCTTAGTAGCTTCATAACCATTCATCCTTGGCATAAGTATGTCCATGAGAATCACGTCATAAGTACCAGCAGGATTGCCTGCAAATAATTCTACAGCTTCTTTACCATCTGCTGCTCTGGTAACCTCAATACCGATTTCTTCCAATTGTATTATGGCTATTTCAGCATTCAAATTGTTATCCTCAGCCAAAAGCACTTTTTTGCCGTTAAGATTCGCTGACGCCGAGTAATGACCTGTACAACTTTCCACGGTCACTTCTTCCGCCACCTCTACCGGCAGCTCAACGTAAAACGATGAGCCTTCACCTTTTTTGCTGTTAACCTCAATTTTGCCACCCATGAGATCAACATAATGCTTGGTTATCGGCATACCAAGACCGGAGCCCTTATACTGAGTTCTAGGGCCATTATCTTCCTGAGAAAACTCTTCAAAAATATGTTCAAGGTATTCTTTACTCATACCGCACCCTGTGTCAGATACCCTATACCATATATAAATGCGCTTATCATCTTCTCCCGGCCGTGTTCCCATGGAAAACTCGATTGTACCGCCATCATCCGTAAATTTTACAGCATTGCTGAGAAGATTTACCAGGATTTCACGTATGCGTACTCCATCAGTCATAACACAGCAGTGTCCATCTTCCACTGGTTGTTGTACTTTAAAATTCAACCTTTTGTTTGTCAGGAAACCCTTTGTGATATCAATAACAGATTCTGTCACATCACAAATATTTGTAGGTACAGGTTTATAATCAGTTGCTCCGCTTTCAATGCGACATATATCCAGAACATCGTTAATAAGCGTAAGCAAATGCTCGGAGCTGGAAGAGATTTTTTCCAGACACTTGTCTTTCTCTTCTGATTCGGTTTGCTTCAAAGCAATATTTGTAAATCCGATAATCGCATTCATCGGGGTGCGCATATCATGGCTCATCTTTGTAAGGAATTCTCGTTTTGCATTATTTGCCTCATTCAATTGCTCATTCACTAATCGTAGTTTCCGCTGATTATATTGGCCGGAAACAGCAACTCCTACAATTATAAAGAAAATACCTAATGCAAATAATAACCCCCAAAGATAAACCGGATGTTTATACAAATAAGACACAATACCATCCTTCTCCTGATATGATTCTGTTGTTTCCAGAATCAGGCTTCCTACATCAGTCTCCCTGATATCTATCACCGCTCTGTTTAATGCTGTAAGCAAAAGGCTATCACAAGACCGGTTCACACCAACAGCAAAAGAAACGTGGCTGTCACTGAGAAACTGCGACGAGTATTTCTTTCTATAGTCCTGGTTAATGATGTCCTGCGCCGTATAATTATAGAGAAATGTTGCATCAACCTCACCATTATCCACGGCACTCACACAAGCATCTATTGAATCGTAATATTTGAACTGTAGGTCAGCAAAGTACTTCTCTACGTAACTTCTGATCAGTGAAGAGTCCTCCATAATAGCTATTTTTTTAATTTCTCCGCCGAATCCTCCTTTAGTAATCCTGGAAATCCCCGTAGACATGTATGCTTCTGTCAGCTTATATCCATTTTTTTCTGCGTTTGAATAATCAAATGCAGCATCCATACAAATATCTGCCCCTCCGGATTCCAGGACAGCATAATATTCTTCACGGTTTTTCGTTTCCATAATTTCATATGAAAATCCTATTGTATCCGCCAGATTTGCAAATATAGCCGGGATAATGCCTTTAGCCTCACCATCCTCAAAATACGAATATGGCTTTCGATCAGGACTCATTAAAACCTTCAAGACAGTTTTATCCTCTCTCAGTTTATCAAAATAGGCTTGCTCATCACCTCGCAAAGAGAACTCATATTTCTCGCCGCTATAATATGACTGATACATAAGAGCTGTTCGCCAGCCCGGTTCATCTAAATCCAACTTATCTATTGCATTATCAATTTCATTCAGAATTGTTCGTTTTCCCTTCGGTGCAATAACATAAAAATTGTTTTGATTAAACTGTTCAAGTATCCATTCACCATCTGTGTTTCTCAGATTACTGTTGACGATTCCATCAATAATCCCTGATTGAAGATCCTGTTCCATTTTCTCAAAATCTTCATAATAGACAGGCTCATAAGTGAATTCCTTTGCCTCTGCATATTCCTGAAAAGCATCATTTTTTGTACTGTTATTCAGCAATCCGATTTTTGCACCGTTGTATGTAGAGTAGTCTCTGGCAACAAGCTTAGTATTGCCCTCTTTTACAGATAAAATGGTATAATTGATGCCGATGATATTACGGGAATACTCAAATTGTTCCTCTCTGTCAGAAGTTTTAGCCGCTGAGGTCAGAATATCTATCTCACCATTTTCCAGCATTTTCAGCATTTCATTCCAGCTTTTTTCATACCCGACATACTCAAATTGATATGGAAGATAGCGATTAATCTTCTGCAGAAATTCATAACCATAACCGGATCTGTTCCCCAATTCATCCTGCATATGATAACCATCCATTTCAAAATATCCAACCCTGATAGTTTTAGGAGCAGACTCAGCTGCAATAGCAGGCATCGGATAAATTGCTATCAAAAAAATGAAAATGCATAGCAATCCAGACAATAGTCGAAATCCTGTTCTTTCCATTCTATGAACTCCTTTATTCAAATAACTGAAACGTCTTAATGTTTTATCCAAGAAGATTTGCTAATTCCGTCATCAATTCGCGAACATTTATCGGCTTAGCAAGATGTCCATTCATACCGCAGCGATATGCCTCACGCTTATCTTCTTCAAATGCATTGGCAGTCATAGCCAGTATTGGAATATTCGCTTTCCCGGAATCCGAAAGTGACCGGATTGTACAAGTAGCATCATACCCATTCATATTCGGCATCTGTATATCCATCAAAATCAAATCATAATATCCAAAAGGTGCTTTCTTAAGCATGTCCACACAAATCGCTCCATCCTCAGCCAGTTCAATCACAAAACCGGCTTCCCCTAGAATTTCAATAGCAATCTCCGCATTCAGCTCATTATCCTCCGCAAGAAGGATTCGTTTACCCTGAAACAATTCTGGATCCAGTTCCGTTCCTGTGTGCATCACCAGATTTGACTTTTCCGCAATTCTGTGCGGCAGCGTAATAATAACAGTTGTACCAACACCCTTTTCACTCTTTACTTCTATAGTTCCATCCAAAATCTCTACAAGACGCTTCACGATAGGCATGCCAAGACCTGTGCCTTCAATCTTGTTTTCGGTAGTGTTATTTTCTCTTGTGAATTCTTCAAAAATATGCGGCAGAAATTCTTCGCTGATTCCAATTCCCGTATCTGAAATTGTGGTCTGATACAAGGCATATTCTTCCCGATCAGACGGTATTTCTTCCAGATGCATATTCACCTTGCCTCCCGGTTTTGTGTACTTGTAGGAATTGGAAAGAACATTCAGGAATATCTCTCTGAGCTTAATCGGATCACAGAATACATAATGATTGCTTACAACGACCTGCCTTGTGAATTCGATACCCTTCTGAACCATCATCTCATGAAATACCGAATACAGCGTATCATTTAGCTGCTCTGCACTCCATGCAGTTTCTTCGATGTCCATAGTGCCTTTCTCAATTCTTGCCATCTCGAGCACATTATTTATGATGGAAAGAAGAACGGTACTCGCCTCCTCGATTTTTCTCAAATAATCTGTTCTCTTTTCAGGCTCCTCCTGATGCTTTTCAAGAAGATCCCTGAATCCAATAATGGCATTCATCGGAGTACGAATGTCATGAGACATATTAAACAGAAAAGCAGATTTTGCGGCATTTGCAGCGTTTGCAATCTCAAGCTGTGCCTTGGTATCTGCCTTTTCATGCGCCTCCGTTACATCACGTCCAAAAACGCTTGCAATTGCTGTTCCTTCATCATCCACGCCCATGAATGCATTGACCTCAAACCATCCAATGCCAGCCTCAGTGACACCGGCATACACCATCTGGCCAATGTGTCCTCGCTGATTTTGCTTCTTACGCAGAGCCTCAAGTGAAAACTGCCGGTTCATTTCATCGATATACTCTGGAAATACATTTGACAGAAGCAGGTTACAGGCATCCTCGTAATCATCTGTCTGAGAAAATTGTTGGATAAATTCTTCCATTCCGTTACCGACTAGCAGGCTGTATTTACCTGTATTCAGATTCACGGTGGCATTATAGCTGTATAGAGCACTGATGATATCGGATTGAATCCTGTCCCTGGAAGCGGTAGCATCGGATTCTCGTTTCCTTGCTTCCTGCTGTTCATACTCCTGCGTAACATCAAGACATGCGCTGATAATAGCAAGACGACCGTCAGCTGTTTCGATCACCTCGCCTCTGTCAACTGTCCAAAACCACGTTCCGTCTTTTCTCGGCATCCTATATGTGGTTTCATACTTCATTCCTGGTATATTGTAATTGACTCATTTAGCAAGTCCTTTACAATATACATTTTT
>JAUNDC010000062.1 GCA_030526355.1 Bacillota bacterium
GAGACTGGCTGTGCGGTCTTTATGTAAATATCATGAATATCATCCACTACATGCATGATAAATACGACTACGAAAAAATTCAGATGGCATTCCTCGACAGCAAGGTTAAGAGGCTTATGGCATTTGGTATCGCAGGCCTTTCTGTAGCAGCCGATTCCTTCAGTGCTATCAAGTATGCCAAGGTATATCCTATTAGAGATGAGAACGGCATCATTGTTGATTACAGAACAGAGGGCGATTTCCCTAAATACGGCAATGATGATGACAGGGTTGACAGCATAGCAGTGGAACTGGCGGAAGGCACCATTCAGGAACTGAGAAAGCATCCTACATACAGAAATGCGGTACATACATTATCAGTACTGACAATTACTTCAAATGTTGTCTATGGCAAGAAGACCGGCAATACTCCTGATGGCAGAAGGGCAGGAGAGCCGTTTGCACCGGGGGCTAACCCTATGCACTGCAGAGATGATCATGGAGCAATAGCATCTCTCAACTCTGTTGCCAAGGTTAAATGGGAAGATTGTAAAGACGGTGTATCATACACCTTCAGCATCACTCCTGACACTCTCGGCAAGACAAAAGAGGCGCAGAAGGACACACTGGTAGGATTGATGACAGGATATTTCAAACAGGGAGCGCACCATCTGAATGTTAATGTGCTCAACAGAGAAATGCTGATAGATGCTTATGAACACCCTGAAAAGTACCCTAATCTGACAATAAGAGTATCTGGTTACGCAGTGAGATTCAATGCACTTTCCAAGGATCACCAGAAGGAAGTAATAATGAGAACCTTCCATGAGGCTATTTAATACCTATAGGCTTTTCGAAGGGAGGTGATGCGGTATGATAACAGGCAGGCTGCATTCCATTGAAACCTTTGGAGCAGTAGACGGTCCAGGAATCCGGACAATTTTTTTCCTGCAGGGGTGCCCTGCGAGATGCTTGTATTGCCATAATCCTGATACATGGAAAACGGACGGTGGCGATGAGATAAAGCTGGAGGAGGTGCTTCATACCGCCAGAAGATCCGTGCCTTATTATGGAAAGGATGGAGGCGTAACATTTTCCGGAGGCGAGCCTCTGGTGCAGGGGGAATTTCTGCTGGAAGCCGTCAGGTTGTTAAAAGCCAATGATATAGGCAGCGTTATTGATACAAGTGGTACCTATACAGACGAATATACTGAGGATATAATCGCTGAGTGTGATATGCTGCTCATGGATATCAAGCACAGTGACCCGGATAAATTTAATTATATCAGCGGCTGCAGTCAGAATAAGCTTCTGGAGGTTATCGAGCTCGCCAACCGGCATAATACGCCGATATGGGCAAGACAGGTTATCGTGCCGGGAATAAACGATAATGAAGAGAATATAAAGGAACTGGCGGGATTTATAAGAGCTCATATTGATAACCTTTATCAGGCAGAGCTGCTGGGTTATCATGTTATGGCACTGAACAAATATGAAAAGCTCAATATGAAATATCGTCTTGAAGGTGTCAAACCTATGGACAGGAAACGTTTAAGCGAATTATCTGAGCTTCTTCAGATAGAATTGTGCAGATAGACCAAAAAGTGACAGCTGCCCGTGAATTGTCAGCAAGTAGAGGCAATTCACGGGCAGCTGTCGTTCTGTTTACATGTTAAATTATTATTTGAGGAATTATATCATTTATACAACTAATTATAAAGCATAAATCGTGCCAAGTAAAATGCAGCTGCAATAAAAAATATAAACGTTGAAACTAAGCCGTTTATGGAACGCGGTAAAAAATAGTAAGACGAAATAGAACTCGTGAATGTGCAAAAAAATTCATGAAAGGAAATTTTTTGCATGAAAAAACCAACCGCCATTTCAGGTGATGGGGTTGGTATGTAAGGTACGTGAATATGAATCAATATGTATGCAGCGGAGTTAATATTCGTTCGAGGAACGATAGAATGCTGTAGAAAAATATAAGCATATTATGCCAAATATTAGCCTACCTATAGAAAACTCATATTTGAATAATGAAACAAAAAAAGCAATTGCTATGATAAGGCACATTAATCCGCTGAGAAGCTTCTTGAAATCTCTCTTTTTCCCGTTGCTTTTAAATGACATAGCTTCCTCCTTGCTATCTTTATATAATAAATGGTAACATATAATTGATTAATAAAAAAGTCCAAACTGTTATAATTTAAGAAAGAAAACGGCACATTTTGATGTGCCGTTTTATACAGGTGTTTATTTTTGTAACTTTATTATCAGATTGTTCCTGTTGTTGTCTATATTAACCGGATATCTGATTAAGCTTCCATAGCCTTCATAGCAGCTGCTTTTTCAGCTTCTCTGGCTTCAAGAACCTTCTGATATTCTTCTTCAGTCATCTCTTCCATTGAAATTCCTGTGAATCCATAGAATATTGATACGAGAGGGTTCAGCCAGTTAAGTATTGCAAATGGCGCATATCCACCTGCTCCCCACTGAGGGCACTTGAGGAAGCTGCTCATTGTAGCCCCACATGTGTTCCAAGGTATGAAGTTGGAAGTGATAGTACCTGAGTCTTCCAGACATCTCGAAAGGTTCTTGGCTTTGAGCTTCCTGTCTTCCCATGCTTCCTTGTACATTCTTCCTGGAAGGATGATTGAGAGATACTGGTCTGAGCAGAGTGCATTTACAAGAATGCATGAAATAACTGTGATAACAACAAGGCCGCCTCTGGTTCCTCTTGCCAGCTTCAGCAGTGCTCCAGCGATACTTCCCATGATTCCTGTGCAGTCAACGATACCACCGAATACCATAGCGCACATGATGAGTGAAATAGTCCACATCATTCCCTGCATACCACCATTTGAAAGCAGTCCGCCTACTTCCTGAATAATGCCTGATGCATTTTCAGGAACAGCAGCTTCATATCCGTAGTTCAGGATTGAAGGAACTGATTTCAGAGTAAGACCAGTATGTACAGTCTGTGTAACCATGAACGGGATACCCAGAACAACACCACCGATAAGTGACGGCAGTGCAGGCAGCTTCAGTGCTACCGCTACGATTACGAATACAGGTGGGATGAGGTAGAGAATTCCTACTTCAAAGTTGTCTGTGATGAATCCGAGAATAGCATCAATAGTAGCTGTATCGGCAGATCCTGCATGATCACCGAAGAAACCCATGATGAGATAAACAATAAGTGCGATACAAAGTGACGGACCTGTAGTCCAGATCATGTGCTTGATGTGGTCAAACAGATTTGAGCCTGCTACTGCAGGAGCCAGATTAGTAGTATCTGATAACGGTGACATCTTATCTCCAAAGTAAGCACCTGATACTACAGCACCTGCTGTCATATATGCAGGGAATCCAAGCGCAGTACCAACACCGATAAGAGCAACACCCATGGAACCTGCTGTTGACCAGGATGAACCTGTTGCCAGAGATACGATTGCGCACAGCAGACATGCGGTGAACAGGAAGATTGAAGGAGCGATAACTTTGATGCCGTAATACATCATTGAAGCTATAACTCCGCCAACCAGCCATGAAGCCAGCATGAGACCTACAACTGCCAGAATCAGCATAGCCTGCATGGATCTGTTGATAGCAGCCAGGATACCCTGTTCCATAACCTGCCATTTCCAGCCGTTGAATGCTGCAATAACAGCTGCGAAAGCACCTGCCAGGATAAGAGCAACATGACCTTCGCCTGCATCAGTGTCCACCATGATGCCCCAGAACAGTAATACCAGAAGTACTACCATTACAAGGAGACACTGCCACATAGGGATTTTTCTACCCATAATAATTCCTCCTTACTAAATAAGCAAAAAATAAATGCATAGAAACAGAATGTACTAAACACCACCATACATTCTGTTCAGATATGTTAAATTATATCTGCAATTTACAGAAAAGTCAATCTAAGAATGGCTTTTGGAGGGTGAGGCTCAGTAAATGGTTATTAATACACAACAATGCATAAATAGCGGCAGACGTGTATTTGCTGTATGGTGTTATTAAAACGGAGCCATATAGGGTCAGATGTATCATGTATCAAATATATATAATGTACATAATTGTTTCGGCTATTCTAATTCGGCGTGACATTATCCAAGGTTTCAGGAAAAAATAAAAAAGAATTAAAAAAGATGAAAAAAGTCGTTGACAAAAGGGAATGATTAGGGTAATATAAAGAA
>JAUNDC010000063.1 GCA_030526355.1 Bacillota bacterium
CCGGTGCTGCCGACATTACCGATATACTGCCCTCTGACAACCTTCTGTCCTTTCTACCACATCAATATAAAACACACTGCTTCTTAAGCACACATGCTTCTCGAAAGCATTCAGAGCACTAAAAAAGAAGAATCATCTCTGACTCTTCTCATTCTATCTGTAATAGTATTATTCTTCGCTTGAAACGATTTCCCCTGCCCAGTCGTTAATTCCACCAAATTCCACAATATTTGTGTAGCCCAATTTTATCAGTTTCTCGGCCGCCTGTTTGCTTCGGTTTCCACTGCGGCAGTACACCATAATCAACTGATCTTTATCTGGAAGTTCCTCAATTTCATTTGAACTAATCGCTTCATTTGGGATATTGATCGCATCAGGAATATGTTTCTCATGATACTCTTCTGCTGTGCGTACATCTAGAATAATATAACCGCTTTCTTCTTCCATTATGGTCACTGCCTCTTCCATACTTACCTGCCGATAGCTGTTTTTTTCCTGTTCAGTAGAGGTCGCACAGCCTGCTAGAAAAACTATTACCAATAAAAATGGAATCAATTTCTTCATCCCAGTTCCCTCCTTGTTTTAAATATACTTTATGCACCTAAATTATCATTTTTCACCATTCAATTATATTTCAAGTTAACACACCGATATTCCAATCATAACAGTTTCATCGTCCAGATTACTTATCAGTTCCCGGGCTTCAACAATCTTTTTTCTCATCACTTCCAAAGAATACTCCTGATCCCACGCTGGATAGAATACTTCAACACCGGACATATTCTCAAGCACCGCAAGCGAACGCCTGGTGTTATCTAAATTAACAAAAATAGGAATATCTTCCTTCACCGGAACCGTATCACCTATAAAAGCCATATTCCCTATGCGATAAGACACCTCATCAGCAGAATGTCCAGATGTCCCGATTACTCTCTATAATAAATCCATCTTCAGTATATGTATAGGTATGTAATATATTTATTTGTGTCAGATTTATAGATGGAAATATTCAATTCATGGTACTATTTTTGCTGATTTTAGTTTTGCAATACCGTGAAGCAGATGTTATTTCAAACAGTTCCAAAGCTTTACTGTACTTTTGAATCACATTAAGCACCTGCTGTGAATCTAATTCATTTTGAGTTCGTTTCATAATCTTTATCACCTCTCCAAGCTGTGCGATACGATTATGATTGACAGCATAGCCCTGCAATATGTACTGCTTCAGCACTGAATTTGGAATTTGCAAAAAATGCAAATTGCTTTTTTCTTCCACTCGTTCTCTTTAAACACATTCCTGATGTGTCGCGAAATAACCGAAACATCTCTCTGGAATAGTTCAACCATTTGTGCCTGAGTCAACCAGACTGTTTCATTTTCTATATTAACAGGCAATTTCACCTGCTTATCTCCTGTTTCAAATATTACAATCTCGTTATTCTTCTGCATCCTGCTCCTCCTTTTGCTTTTTACTGATCAGTTCCTCATACTTTAGCTGATACTCAATCAGTCGTGGCACATATTCCGGAGGTCTCCTGCGCCCTGCCTCCAAATCTTCAACTGTTCTAAGTGGAGTTCCAATATGTATTGAAAAATCTTTTCTGGATAACCCCGTTTTTTCTCTGAGCGTTCTTTTCTTTTCTGCAGATTCCATATGGTGCGGTGATTCAAGTGTAGAACCTTACCTGACAACCGAAGATGGTCGAAAACGCAAGGTATACATCATAGCACTTATCGACGATGCCAGCAGGTTAATAGTAGGAATATATGTGTTCTTCAATGATAACTTTGTAAATCTCATGTCCGTTATCAAATCTGCCATTTGTAAAGAATTCCAAAGAAATACTTGTTGATACTGCTGAATACAAAGAAACCGTATTCCGCCTTGACTATCTGGCAAAGACTAAAGGCTTCGGTATTCTTTCCGCAAGCCCAGGCCGCGGCAAAACCACCGCCATAAGGAACTTGGAGCTCAACCTGCCTTTAGAAAATCGGATAATTATTTAAAGTCTCTCGTTCATTTAATTTGAATGGGAGACTTTTGGCTATACAATCTGCAAAATCAGATACTTGCAATTTGCAGTGAACTTCTGCGATTAAACAAAACCCGCATCATTTAATGTGACTGACTCTGGTGCTTCTAATGTGCTGAACAACACATTACCCTCTCTGAACGGATGTGCGATATTTATCTCACTCATCCTATCTAACTTAAAAGAATAGAAATACTGCAACAAGGGATATCGCGTTTCCGAGAATGTGTGAAAATGTGCTGATAACGCAATTACCCGATTTATGATAAATCACCGAGAATATCAAACTATCGATGAATACAGCGGCAATGTCATAAACTACAATCCCCATATTTCCTGAGGCAATATGCCCAGCTGCAAAAGTAAGCGATGAAACAACTGCGCATAGCCAAAATGGAAATATCTTCATACCTTTCCCAAGGAAGAAACCCCGATATGCAATTTCCTCTCCAAATGCCGCAATGATAACCTGACCTATCAGTAATGCTGTTTTATCGAAAGACAAGATAGAACTCGTCCGTCCCATTACATGAACAACAAATTCTCCGCTAAAAATTAGGTTTCCCACAACAAGAGTTACAATACCACTCAAACTTGGCAACAGTATCCAAACAATCACACTGGGCTTCTTAATATCCTCCACTATCGTATTAAATCGCAAGCCCGATTCAGCATTCGGTGTTTTGGCAACTGCTTCTATAATGAAGAAAAATGCAATCCCAACAAACACGGAATAACTCGCAATACTTGAGGACGGAACAACTTTCGTGAAAGTCAGCAATATCATTACTGTTATACCTATGAGTGTGAGAACAGAGCCCCTTTTGTTATTGCCTGTAATTTGCTTATTTTTCATTTCATTTCCTCCTGTGCCGCTAATATTGCCCCTCTGTATGCCCGTTCTAAATGAGATTTTATGAGTTCTTCATCATACTCTAATGAATTATTAGCTATGATACTTGCATATCCATGAGCAAATAGAGAAATGGTTAAAAAAACTTTTTTTGTCTGCTCAATATTCATGCCTATTGCCTTCTGCATTGCAGAAATAACAGGTACAAGCTCTGGTGAGTCAATCATTTCAAGCAGATTATTCTCAACTGCAAAACCCGATTGAAATAGAAAACGGAATAAGTTTGGCTCTTCAACCGCAAATCGGATATAATTTATTCCGATTCCAATCATAGTTCCTTTCTGCGGTTCTTCAATCTTCATCAAACATTCTGTATGATACCAGTCCAATTTTTCATAAGTCGCTTTTTTCAATTCTTCAATCGTTGCAAAATGGTACATGACAGGTTGCGTCGAACAATTCAATTTCTTTGCTACTGTTCTAGCATTGATGTTTTCTGCACCCATTTCACGCGCAACCTCAAATGCAGCATCAATGATCATTTCTTTCGTAATCTTCGCTCTCGGTGGCATAATTTCATTCCTTTTTACTATAACCATTGTTATATAACATAAATTATATTTGCTTTTAGTAACGTTGTCAATCCCTCCAAATGAAAGTTTACATATAAAGTGCCACATGCTAAAGCACTGCACTTTTTCCATAGGCTCTGCGCGCCTCGCCTTGCTTCGGGCAGAGCACTAATAAAGGACCCGTTCCATATTCACCATACTTCCCGGATCCTTTGCCTCTTTCATATTCTCTTTTCCAGTCTTTCTTTCGTGGTCTGTCTTTTTCTGTCATGAATTTGCCTGTTCTAAAACCTGCTGTCATGTGCTGCTTTTTCAGATTCATTTCATTCATGTTGATAACCATTTTCCTTTCCTGTTTTGGCTGCATCACAGGAACACTCTTTTTTCGTTTTTTGCTCATACTATCAGTTCCTTTCTTTAAATTTATAGATTGTCGTCGAGATATGTCTCCAAATCGCACATTCTGTCCCCACAAATAACTATGTACGGATGAACGCAGGAGCTCTCAGAAGCCCTCAGGTGCCCTCATATGCACAGTTTATCTGATTTACTGAAATCGCCAGAGTCATTGAAAATGCTGACTTCCCTTGAAAAACAAAGAACTCGGAGCTTTCGCTCCGAGCCTTCCTTCTGGCTAGGGTAGCATACGAAATAATTTCATTAAACCCTGATTTTCCAATGATCGA
>JAUNDC010000064.1 GCA_030526355.1 Bacillota bacterium
ATAATGGTTTTGCCAAGGATTAGCGAAAATATCCCAAAATAGCCTATCTATCACATGTCGAGTGCGTAGTATTGATGTCAAGGGTTGAGTGAAAAAGGCCCTGAAGGCCATGCTATAAAGGAATCCCCGGGTTTCGGCCCGGGATTTTTTCTTTTGATATTTTCCCTCAAAAACACCGTGATTTTGCTCTGAAAATGCGAATGAGAGTTGATAAATCAGCTTTTTGGGTACCTGGAGTTGACAGGGCTGCTTTTTGGGGTGATTGAGTTGATAAGAATGTTGTAAACGGTTAATAGTTACTCGTTGGAACAAGGCAAGTGAAAAACTGGTTGCGGGTATACCTCTACAGGAATAAAATGAATAAAGATAATGGAGGTTAGACATGGATTACATAACAACACATGAAGCGGCGGAGAAATGGGGGATTACTCGTCGCAGAGTATCTAAGCTCTGCCAAGAAGGTAGAATACAAGGAGCCGTTTTGATGGGAAAAACCTGGATTCTTCCTGCACGCGCAGAAAAGCCTGAAGATCACAGACTTAGAGAGATAAGAAATCAGACAACGCAGTCGGAGGAGCATATATGACAGAACAAGTAAAGTCCAAACAGCGAGTCACAGATCATGGAGAGTTTTTCACCTCAGAACGAGAAGTGAATGCAATGCTTGATTTGGTAAAACAAGAAACAGAGAGGGTGGATAGCCGTTTTTTGGAGCCGGCATGTGGGGACGGGAATTTTCTCGCAGAAGTGTTGTCACGTAAAATGGCAGTTGTAAAACGCCAGTATAAGAGAAACCATCTTGAATTCGAAAAATACTCTGTACTCGCTATTTCGAGTATTTACGGGGTAGAACTGCTTGAGGATAACGCGCAAGAATGTAGGAACAGGATATATGAAATCTGGAACAAAGAATACACCTCGGTCTGCAAAAAAGATGCAAATGATTTGGCCAGGGAGGCTGTTCGATATATTATTCAGCATAATATCCTATGCGGCGATGCACTTACGATGTTGCGTTCCGACGGGGAGCCAATTATCTTTTCGCAATGGGATCTCGTGTCCGGAAACAAGATGAAACGCAGGGACTATAGATTTGACCAGATGATGAAAGATACTCAAGATCAGTTAAGTTTTGATTCTGTTCCTATCGGAATGGAATATGACAGCGAAATAGATGCGTGGGTACCCGTTCCGATCATGGAGTATCCGCTAACGAATTATTGGGAGGTGCAAGATGCCATTGAATTCTGATTTGTTGAGACTGTCAATGAAGCAATCACCGCAAAGAGAAAAATCAGCTTCAAGTATACCGACTACACCCCTGAGAAGAAAAAGGTTTTCAAGCACGATGGTGAGATTTATACCCTCAGCCCCTATGCCCTCTTCTGGAACCAGGACTACTATTACATAGTAGGATACTCAGAGAAGCACGAAAACATATCCACCTTTAGAGCGGACAGAGTTGCCGAAATCAAAATTACAGATGAAAAGGCAGTCAGGAAGCCCAAGGATTTCAGGATAGACAAATACTCCAGTGAAGTCTTTGAAATGTACGATGCTGCAAAGACGGTCAAAGTTAAGCTAAAGTGCCGGAACGAGCACATGAGATATGTTATCGACCGTTTCGGAGAAAAGGTGGAGACTGAGATTGCAGACGAAGAGAACTTCTTTGCATATCCTGAAGTTGCCCTGAGCCCGAACTTCTACAGCTGGGTCTTCAAGTTCGCAGGTGAAATCAGGATTATATCACCTGACAAGGCAGTAGCCGAGATTTCAACCATGGCGCAGAAGCTGATAATAGCAGAGTCCATATAATGGTACCGGCGGAACAGTATACTATGGGATAAATCCGACTAGAATGAAAAATATCGTTTCAAGTGATATAAAAGCGGCAATAAACGCCGCTTTTATATTTTGCAGAAAAAGGGACTTGTCAAGAAACGAACAGATGTTTATAATAATAAATACAAGGACAGTATGTCCCTGATAAGAGAAAGGAGGCTGTATGAGAACAAAGAGCCCGGATACAATGAACAAAATTAAAGAGTATGTAGAGCGGTATTACTTTGAGCATAAGACGTCTCCCAGCATTAGAGAAATTGCCAGAGGTATCGGAATCGGCAAGACAACTGTTTTCAGATATCTTCAGGATATGAGTGAGAATGGCATGGTTACCTATGATGGAGAATCCATTGCTACAGAGAAAACAAACAAGCTTGTAATATCAACTGTAAGTATTCCGATTGTAGGAAGAATAGCCTGCGGCACACCTAATCTGGCAGAGGAGAATATAGAAGAGTACATATCGCTTCCCAAATCGATGTTTGGCGAAGGAAAACACTTTATTCTCAGAGCCAACGGAAATTCAATGATTGATATCGGAATTGCATCAGGTGACCTTGTTGTAATAAAGCAGGCAACCTGTGCAGAGAACGGTCAGGTGGTTGCAGCACTTGTTGATAACGAAGCAACCCTTAAGCGATACTACAAAGAAAACGGTCACATCAGGCTGCATCCCGAAAACAGCAGCATGGAAGACATCATCGTAGATGACTGCACCATACAGGGCATAGCAGTTAAAGTTTTCAAGGATGTAATATAAAAGGAAGTGGATAGAAGGAGGCTGCATGAAGTGAAGATTGTAGCAAAGCCAATAAAAACAATGGTGGTATTCGAGTATGAGGGCAAGACGCCGATACCATACAAATTCAAGCTTCAGCGCGATGACGGCTCGGAACAGCTTATCAAAATAGATAAAAGAATAGACAGCTACAGACAGAAGATAGCCGGAATCGAAACAGTGATATATGAGTGCCAGAGTGTAATCGATGGGATTGAGAAGAGATATAAGCTAAAGTACATCCTTTCGGATTGCAAGTGGCAGTTATATGCAATATAAACTTAATACCGGGTCTGAAGATATCCCGTTTGCCTGCATAGACCAGCTGTACATTATGTAAGAATAGCTCTTGGCCATATGAAAATATGTATTCTCACAGGATGTACCTTTCCCTATTTAGCAGAGTTAGAGAATCATTCGGATTGAACGGTAATCACACTTGGTCATAGGAGGGAAACAAAGTGAATAAGGACATTAAACGCTATACTGTTACCTGCCCGAACTGCGGCAGAAAGCTTATAAGTGCAGTTGCTGCAAATGGTGCAGAGATTTACTGCCAGAAATGCAAGACAATGTATGAAATCGAGATAAAGGACAAGCAGCTCCATGTTAAAGAGCTTGGAGAAGAATACATAGCCAACTATTAGTTATTACCCCCGCACCCCGGAGGGTGCATGAAAACTGAATACATTGAGGATGATCACGAGAACTGTCGGACTGGGCAACCAACGAGAACCCTTATGGTCAGCAGATGATATCCAAGAGTTTGTTATGAGACTGTATTTGGGGATCGCCATCAGGAGCCTGGCAAAACATTAGTAATCCTATTTTAGGATGATGTTTTTGCCAGGCTCTTTTTGTATGCAAATTCAAAGCTCTTTATCGGATTACTGATGTGAGTCAGCTCCGGTAAGGAGCTTTTAATGAAATTAGTAAGAGGACCGTAACCGGCGGATTTTGAACAAGTTACATTATCGCTTTTTCAAAATTCGGAGGTTACAGATGAAAATCAAATATGAATTTGCTACAGAAACAGTTGAAGTTGAAGTGTCGGCAGAAATGTATGCCCTTCACATGGAATTAAACAGAGTGGAATACAATAACAATCACAGAGAGACAAGAAGACACGTATCTCTTGATACAGGTCTTGAGCATAGTGAATGGCTTAGAAGCTATGACTCTGATGTATATCAGCAGATTGCTGCTGAGGAAGATGCTGCCAATATAAGAGCGGCAATAGATGCTCTGTCAGATTCACAGAAGGATCTGATTCAGAAGATATTTGATGAAGGAATGAGCATAAAGGATTACGCAGAGGCCTGCGGAGTGAAGCCCTCTGCTATATCCCACAGAATAAGGACGATAAGGAATAATCTGAAGGAGATATTGAAGTGAAGAAAATAACTCCCGGCCATACCCATTATGAGTTTGACCGGGAGTTATTATAACAACTACTTCTTTTTAGTCTTTAAGACATCCAATAGG
>JAUNDC010000065.1 GCA_030526355.1 Bacillota bacterium
CATAAAAAGGGCGCCGCCCTAACGGTAAAATACCGTTAACGCGACAGCCCCTTTTGCAAGAAAAGAGGATTCGAACCTGCGGAGCAGGTGAAGAAGGCTGCCTGATTCTCCGAAGAGCGCGAAGAGCGATTCGTTAGAGAATCAGGACAGCAGGGAGCCCGAGAACCGGCAAGGTCCGGCTCTCGAAGGCGAGTCGGAGAGAGTAGCGAAAGCTACGAGCGATGTCATCCCGACCAATTACGGAAAGAAACACCTTGAGAACGTTGAAATTCCAAGGTGTTTTTTGTTTTGCTTTTTCGCTTGCCCTTCTGTTGTTTCGCCTGTTTTCGCTCAGACTTTTATGCAAAAGTTGTAAACAAATTTTAAACTTTTCGACGTGTTTTGTATTATAGACTCATGACACGTCGAAAAAGAATTTTAGTACTGAATCTGATGGATACATTTTCGACGTGTTTCATACTTTAGAGCCATGACACGTCGAAAATATATTATAGAATTCATCGCCATTCCAATATATACTGAATTGTTAATGAATTTTTCGACGTGTTGATTCATTTCAGAACTGAACACGTCGAAAAACAACTCATCTTTGTTTTCTTTGAAATATTTTTTCGACGCGTTGTCTGCTTTTAGAACTCAATGCGTCGAAATTACATTATGACGAATTCTAAATTCTTAACACAACAGCTTTATTTCCTGATAAAATGATGAGGAGAACCCCGGACGAGCGAAGAACGAAGAATGAAGAATAGAGAATCGAGAATAGAGAATTCGGAATTAAGGAGTGAGGGTATTATGGCTTTTGATTTCAAAAAAGAGTACAAGGAATTTTACATGCCGAAGGCGAAGCCGGCGATTGTCACTGTGCCGAAAATGAACTATATCGCTGTACGCGGAACCGGTGATCCCAACGAGGAAGGCGGACAATACAAGGCTTCCATAGGCAAGCTGTATGCAATAGCATATACGATCAAGATGAGCAAAAAAGGCGACCATCAGATTGAGGGCTATTTTGATTACGTTGTTCCTCCGCTGGAGGGTTTCTGGTGGCAGGATGGAGTCGAGGGCTTTGATTTGAGGCGGAAACAGGATTTTCACTGGATATCCGTTATCCGTCTGCCGGATTTTGTTACAGAGGAGGAGTTCAGATGGGCCGTGGACGAAGCCACGAAAAAGAAAAAACAGGACTTTTCTCAGGTGGAGTTCCTCGAAATCGAAGAAGGACTTTGCGTGCAGATATTGCATAAGGGGCTTTTTGACAATGAACCTGAGAGCGTTGCAATAATGGATGCGTACATTGAAGAGCAGGGATACGAGAACGATTTTAACAATGACCGGCTGCACCATGAGATTTATCTGTCTGATGCCAGAAGAGTGGCACCAGAGAAGTGGAAGACAGTAATCAGGCATCCAATCAGGAAAAAATAAAACAGGACAAATTTCAGCAGGAATTGTCGGGCAGGACTCCGGATTGCCATGAAGTACAGATACGATTCCCCGGACAGTTTTACGAAAGCTTTTACCCGATTCCATGGTGTGACACCTTCGTCTGCCCGGAGGGACGAGGTGCTGCTAAAATCCTTTGCGCCGCTGAAAATCAGGATATCATTAGAAGGAGGTTATCTTATGGATTACAAGATTGTGAAGAAGGACGCTTTTACAGTGATTGCTAACGCGAAGAATTTTCCTTATGAGGGTGCTAAGGAGGCAGTGCCGCAGTTCTGGCAGGAGCATTTTGGAGAAGGAAAGGGTACGGTGGTCATGGGCTGCTACGGGATAAATATTGATGTGGAGATGGGTCAGGAGAATTTTGAATACCTGATTGCTGATCCGTATGATCCTCAGCATGACGTTCCGGAAGGTTTTGTGACCAGAACAATCCCGGCCTTTGACTGGGCGGTATTCCCGTGCAGAGGGGCTATGCCGGATGCACTGCAGGATGTGAATACAAAAATCTACACTGAATGGCTGCCGGCACTCAAAGAATATGAATTCGCCGCAGGATACTGTGTTGAATATTACGATGACCCTTCAGGATATGAAAAGGGAACGCTGGACGAGAATTATTACTGTGAGATCTGGATTCCTGTGAAGAAGAAGGGTTGATGATGAGAGATATTTATTTGAGTAAGAATTTCCGACAGGCTGTCGGTTTTTTGCTGCGAGAAGTGTGAAATGTCATGCTATTGTATTGATAATAAGTACGTTAAGACTGTTATGAAACGCTAAAGAAATGGTGAACTGTCTGAAAGTTTGGATAATGTATTAAGTATACAATATGCTATTGCAAACATATTAATTATTTGTTATGATTACAAATGTCGGATTATTTCGATTGATTCTCTGGAGAGTCTCTTTTGAGCGCCGAAGGTGTAAAAGTAATGATAGATTATCATTATAATATCTCTCAGGCAAAAGGACAGAGCAAACAAAAAGTTTATGTCCACTCCAGAAAGTTGATGCAATGCGTCAGCTTTTTTATTTTTTCATTTAAAATGGAGGAGGAGTGAAAATGGAAAATTTCAACAACTTACTGAATCAGATTGATAGCATGGTATGGGGAGTGCCCCTGATCGTATTGATTATGGGCACCGGCATTTATCTTACTGTTAGATTAGGGCTTCTGCAGTTTAGAAAGCTTGGCAAGGCGCTCCATTATATGGTTAAGAACGAAGAAGGCGGAGCCGGTGAAGTAACCAGCTTTGGAGCACTTTGTACAGCAATGGCTGCTACAATCGGAACAGGCAATATCGTAGGAGTAGCTACTGCAGTTGTTGCCGGTGGTCCTGGTGCATTATTCTGGATGATATTAGCTGCATGTCTTGGGATGGCAACAAAATATTCTGAAGGTCTTCTGGCCGTCAAGTACAGAGAACAGAAAGAAGATGGAAGATACCTTGGCGGTCCATTTGCCTACATAGAATATGGTATGGGACACAAATGGAAATGGCTTGCCAAGATGTTCGCATTTTTCGGTGTGTGCGTTGGACTTATGGGTATAGGTACGTTTACGCAGGTTAATGGTATTGCAACTGCAACGCAGGGTTTCTTTGATCCTGATATGGCACATACAGTATCGGTTTTTGGAAATGATTATTCAATTTCAACAGTCATCACAGCTGTAGTAGTTGCTTTCTTTGTAGCACTTGTTGTTATCGGTGGCCTTAAAAGAATTGCCAGCGTAACTTCAATCGTAGTTCCATTTATGGCGATAGCATATGTACTCGTTTGCATCTGCATATTAATCTTCAATATTAAATCAATTCCCGCTGCTGTTGTTACAATTATACAGAGTGCTTTTGGTGTTAAAGCAGTAGCCGGCGGTGCACTTGGTGCAATTATTCTGGCTATGCAGAAAGGTGTTGCCAGAGGTATTTTCTCAAATGAAGCAGGTCTTGGCAGCGCCCCTATAGCAGCTGCAGCCGCAAAGACTAACGAACCTGTCAGACAGGGCCTTGTATCAATGACAGGAACATTTATTGATACAATTTGCGTTTGTACAATGACTGGTTTGACTATTATGGTTACAGGAAGCTATGATAAAGCTATCGCAGAAGGTCTCGAGGGAGTTCAGGTTACTTCTGCAGCATTCAAGAATGGACTTCCATGGGAGGGAAACATTGGACCTTGTATACTGATGATATGTCTGGTGTTCTTTGCATTCACAACTATACTTGGCTGGGATTACTACAGTGAAAGATGCCTTGATTACCTGACTAACGGTAAACTGGGAGTTGTGAAAGCGTATAGATGGCTCTATATTTTCTGTGTTCTGATTGGACCGTTCATGACAGTATCAGCTGTATGGACAATCGCGGATGGTCCTCTGTCAAGAAAAAGTACAAGTTAAGAATGACTTTTTTCCCTCTTGCC
>JAUNDC010000066.1 GCA_030526355.1 Bacillota bacterium
GAGAAACCTCAGATGGATATATGGGTTTTGCATCAATATGGAATGTGGATGAAGGCTTTCAGGTTGGAGTTACCATAACCGACGGGTGCGGCTACAGAGCGAAAAAAACCGTTAAGTACACAGCGACAATATATTATCACGACACAGGAGCAACAGTAAACTTACCGTTTTTTCAGGCTGTAAGGGACCTTGATGCTGCAGATGATTATTACCGTGAAGCATGGGAAAGTGTCGGCGGGTACACAGGGACGTACTACAAGTACAGTACAAACTATAACACCTTCAGCGGTAATAAAGTGTTGGCTCCATCAGGCGGAGGCAATACCGTTACAGGTAACAATGAGCTGCTGAAGGCAGGAATCTATGCACCGACTACAGGAGGAAAGTTCACAGCATACTTCTATGAAGGCAACTGTGGAACTTTGATAAATCTCTATTCACAGTACTCTACAAATCCCAAGGTGTTTACTCCACCGACAAAAGCTGTGAGCAAAAGCACGGCAAAACCCGGGGAGACGCTTACCTACACCATAAGTCACACCATGGGTACCTTTTACAAGACTGCGATGACAGTGTATGGAAAGCTGGTGTTTACAGATGTTCTTCCGGAGCATCTTATCTACAAAAGTGCAAAGCTCACAAACGGCAGCGGAACGAATATTACTTCGCAGGGGACATTGTCATACGACGAATCTACACGGAAACTCACCTTCACGATGGGTGATGTCTGGCGAACAAATACCGCCAATTATAACGGGCAGGTTCTGAAGTTTACTGTCACAGCAGAGGTCGATGACTTTGAAGAAAATACAGCTACGATAAAGAACAAGGCAAATGTTTCCTATGAAAATAATATGACTGTAACTACAAATGAAGTGACAACGACGCTGATTAAGGTGCCTGAAATTAGGATAGTAAAGAAGATTCCTGATTCGGCTGTTCAGCTGGAAGATGGACACGGAAGACCAACGTTCCTTTTCAAAATAACAGGAGGTACCGGTAAGGTATGGTACAGATCAGTGACCTTTGATGATGAAAAGGCATCAGCAGGCTGGACTTTTACAAAGTCCGGTGGCTACCGGATAGCCACAGGCCCGAAAGAAAAATTTCCTGAAGATGATTATACTGTAACAGAAATCCCGGTAAGCAGATTCAAAGAGGTAAGCTCAGAAGTGATGAGAGAAGGAAACTACAGAGAGTTTACCTTCATAAATGAAAAGGACAACTGGCAGTATTTCAGTCATAAGTCAGTTGTAATCAATACTATGGATGGAGGTGCGGCAGGTGACTGGAAATAAAAATATTAAGACGAAATGGCTGTCTTTAGCGGCAGTCATTTTCATTTTATTAAGCATGATGGTGCAGCCTGCCTTTGCTGCATCTTCGGATTTTGAGAATCTCAGCGGCAGTGCAAGAGAGGGAAAGGTTAAGATTTCTGTTGAAAGCTTTCAGGAAACGGATGGCAGACGATATGAAACTCCGGAGCTTGTGCGTATAAAGGCAGGAGATAAAACTTCATATATTCCTGTGATAACAAACAAAGGCAGCGAGTGTAACCTGAGGCTCAGAGTTTTTGCAAAGACCGAAACGCAGAAGATAAATATCTTAAAGTACTGCTATGACTGGGAAGACAACTGGACATACAAGGATGACTGGTTCTACTACAAGAAACCTTTTGAAGAAAATGAGAGTGTTGAAATCTGCCAGGGCTTTGATTTCCCGCAGGAATGGCAATGGAGAGTAAGCAATGTAATGGGAATTACTGTTGAAGCAGAAGCGGTTGCAGATGAAGAACCGGGCAGTACGGGAGCAGTAAAGACAGGAGATGATACTGAAATATGGATATGGGCTTTGATTACGGCTGCAAGCTTTGTAGGGATAGAGCAGCTGATAAGGAGGAGAAATGGCGATAAGGATATATAAGGTAATACAAGCTATGCTGCTGGTAATGACAGTAACACTGATAATGGGACTTGGTTTTCTGATTGTAATTCTTGACATAAACCCCTATGTGATTATCTCGGGATCCATGGAGCCTGAGCTTCCTGTGGGCAGTGTGTGTCTCGTGGATTGTCAGCAGAAAGAGCCGGAAGCCGGTGATATTATTTCGTATAAGGCGAAGGATACAATAATAACCCACAGAGTAATTGAGGAAACAGACGGTGGTTATATAACCAAGGGTGACAGTAACAGCGTTGCAGATCCCGGCATAGTGAAGTCAAAACAGATCTTTGGAACAGTGATATGTAGTATTCCGAAGGTAGGATATGCAGTGATGTTTATGAGAACTCTTAAAGGAATTGTGCTGATAGCAATCGGAGCTGTGTGTTTTGGATTGATTGGAAGACTACTTGAAAACAGAAGAGAATAGGAACTTAAGGAGTGCAAAGTGCACTCCGGTTACATGCCGGAAGGTCATAAAGGCTTTCCGGTTTTTTTATTGCAAAAAAAACGAAAGGAGGCCGGAAATGGCAGAAGTAATTATCAAATCAATTGATGAGCTTAAGGAAATTGTTCTTGAAAGTCTCAAGGACGGAACCGTTATTTCCATCAGATTAACAGACGGGAAGGAGGAAAAAGATGACTAAAGAGACGGACACTATAGAAGAATACAAGGAGCTTGAAGTCGTAAACATCAGGCTCGTTAAGGAGCCTTCCATTATCAGTGAGAAGCCTATTTCAAATGCAAATGATGCAGTGAATCTTATTCAAAACCTTATTAAGGACTTTGACAGGGAAGCATTCTGCACACTGAATCTCGCAGCTGATGGGAAGCCGATCAGCATGAACATGGTAAGTATCGGAACGCTAACCTCAGCACTTGTGAGTCCAAGAGAAGTTTTAAAAAGCAGCGTACTCTCAAATGCAAGTGCATATATAGCTTTTCATTGCCATCCGTCAGGGAATCCAACACCGTCAATGGACGATGCTGTTACCACGCAAAGGCTTAAAGAGGCATCAGAAATAATGGAGATAAAGCTTGTGGATCATATTATTGTAGGATGCGGAAGCGGCAGGAGCTTCAGCTTTCTCGCCCATGATCTTATGGATGGGGATATCGTAAAGAAGTGCGAAAGATTCAAAAGCAATAAGGAATGGGAGAGATAAAAATGTGGGTAAGTAAGGAAAAATGTGAAAAAGCACGTGAGTATGATGTCCTATCGTATCTGCAGATTGCAGACCCCGGGGAGCTTGTCAGAGTATCCAGAAATGAATTCTGTTTAAGATCTCATGACAGTTTCAGGATATCAAATGGCAAATGGCACTGGTGGTCACGGGACAAAGCAGGACATACGGCAATAGATTATCTGGTTGAAGTTAAAGGGTATTCTTTTCCAAATGCCGTTAATGAAGTGATGAGAGTCATGGGAGGAAGGGCACCAAAACGTAGTTTCGAAAAAAGAAAAAGCTTTGTTCTTCCTGAAGCATCAGAGTCAAATGACATTATGTATGAATACCTTTTAGGCAGAGGAATTGACAAGTGGCTGATTGAGATAATGGAAATCAGCGAACTGATTTATGAGGACAAAAAGCATCACAGTGTTATATTTGTCGGTCAGGATTATGACAGGAAACCCAGACATGCGGCATACAGATCCACAAAAAATGTGAATCTTAAGGGAGATATAAGCGGCAGTGACAAAAGATTTTGCTTCAGTCTTCCCTACAGAAAATGCGAGGTGCTAAGAGTATTTGAAGGTCCGATGGATCTTCTTTCATATGTAACACTCTGCATAAGAGATGGGA
>JAUNDC010000030.1 GCA_030526355.1 Bacillota bacterium
GTTTGCTTTATTGTAAATTAACACCATTCTTTCTATAAAACTCCTAAAGTCAGGTTATATATATATATATAAGTAATAATCAAGTTAAAATCAAAATACGAAATAATCTGAAAACTCCTGCAATCACTGCATTCCGTTGAGTTTTCGAACATTTAGGCAAATTTTTCCCGAACCCATAATAATACAGCAAATAAATATAGCTATTAAGGACAAACTAATGTTGTATAATAGCTGCCTGTATTTCACATATTATCGTTTAAGGAGGCATTGTTTTGGAAAATATTTTTGATATCGCCATAATAGGTGGAGGCACTGCCGGTATGTCTGCTGCTATATACGGAAGCCGTGCAGGGAGAGAAGTCATTCTTATTGAGAAATCCGTATACGGAGGGCAGATTATTTCAAGCTCAGAGGTTGAGAATTACCCAGCTTTTTCGCCATCGACCGGCTACGATTTTGCCATCGAGCTTCATCAGCAGGTATGCAGCCTTGATATCAAACAGGTGACAGACGAGGTTACTTCCATATCATGCGATGATTATATCACTGTAAAATGCACGTTACATTCCTACCAGGCTCGTACTTTGATAATATCAACGGGCACCGTAAGCAGAACCCTGTCTCTACCGGGAGAAGAAAAGTATCTTGGCCGCGGGCTATCCTACTGTGCCGTCTGCGATGGTGCTTTCCACAAAGGAAAAGTCACAGCAGTCGTTGGGGGTGGAAATACGGCAATTGAAGAAGCGCTTTATCTGGCTATGCTCTGTAAGAGGGTATATCTGATCCAGAGAGGCGATTCTCTCACCGGTGAGGAATCTCTTATAACTCAGATTTCATCCAGAGAAAACATTGAGGTTCTGCTCAACACTACTGTAAAACAACTTAAAGGGGATGTTGTTCTTGGCAGTATTATAATTTCTTCCGGCAGCAAAACATCAGAGCTTAACATCAGCGGGTTATTCGTTGCTGTCGGCAGAGTACCTCAGAACAATATTTTTGAAGGCATCGTTGAGTTGGATGATGATGGATATATTATTGCAGAAGAAGACTGTCGCACCAGCAGAGCCGGAATTTTTGCAGCCGGAGATTGCCGCACCAAAGAACTTCGGCAGCTTGTAACTGCTGCTGCAGACGGAGCCAGGGCAGCAACTGAAGCTGTTAGGTATCTCAAGGCTATTCATTGATATAAAAAAACTCCACCCATACACCAAACCGGAGTGCTGCTGCATTGATACTGATTTCATTCGCTGCTTCAGCACCCCGGTTTTATTACATGTCAATGTTTTGGAGTCAGTTGTTTATTTTGTTTTTTCAGGCTCTACCTTCTTTGATACGAAGTAGAATACAACGCACGCAACGGCACATACAGCCGTGAGTATATACAGTCCTATCTGTATAGCTCCTACGATCGAATTTACATCGAGGTTCTCAAGGATACCATCGAAATAATCTCCTGATTCCCATCCATCTTCAGGATCTCCCCAGCATTCATACCAAGGCATGAAGAAGCATGCAACCACGTTCATTATTGTCATAAGCAGGAACAGGAATGACATTCTCCTTGTATCACCTACTGCAAGCCCTGTCTTAGGATTTGTAGGGAATGCTTCGGGATCCTTCTTCGTAAGTCCACCGTACATTTTTCTCCAGATGAAATAAAGTATCGGTCCGGTCAGAAGACCTGCCATGCCTCCGAGGTAGTAGTCGGAACCATTGATGAAGAATGCGAATATTGCTACGCATATAGGAACGATACAGAGTACACACAGGAATCCATAGCCTCCCGGAATCTTGAACTGATATTCGTTCTCCGGAATTCTCTTTCTGAGTATCATAGCTGAGATGTATACCATGATATATGATGAAACAAGCAGGCATACATCGAGTACAATAATGAATCCGAATGGAAGCATGCAGAGTATCAGATTAACGATACCAACCGATAATACGGATATGTATGGAACACCGTGCTTCTTGTCACACTTCACCAGTATAGGCGGTGCCAGATAGTCATCTGCCAGCGAGAAGAATCCTCTCGAGCCTGACGCAATATATGTATTATATATTGAACACTGCGCCAGTATAGCTACTACTACAAAGAACACACCAATTGCAGGACCCCAGAAGGTTTCACATACAGTTGCATATCCTACGCAATCTCCTTCAGTTCCCCATTCTTCCCACTGACCAAGTGAGCCGAGACCTGCTACAGTTGGCAGAATATATACCGCCATAATAAGCGGAACTGTAATTATAGTTCCCTTAGGGATAACCTGCGGATTCGCAACCTCACCTGCTATGGTGGACATGGATTCATAACCTGAGTACATCCACATACCAATTGAAATACCACCGGCAATGAAGTAGAACCAGTCGCCTATACCTTCTGCTTCATAAGCTGTCATCTGGAATGAGATATCTGTTCCCTCTCCCCAGTTCATGAAACCGCATATTGCAACAAGACCGAAGGCAACCATTACCAGAATTGACAGGATAGTACTTACAATACCTACATCCTTAACACCTCTGATATTAATATAAGTAAATACTATAATCATGATAGCTTTGATGGCAAATTCTCCACCCCAGCTGAGTTCCCACTGAGACGCAGCATATCCGCCTGCCAGAATTACATATAAGGTGTTATCAATATAGATGGAAATCGTTCTCCACCAGCCGGCCTGGAATCCCCAGAATTCTCCGAGAGCTTCCTGTACCCACTTGTAATAACCACCCTCCTGTGGCCTTACCGAACCCAGTTCAGATGCTACAAGTCCAAATGGAAGTCCCCATACAAAAGGAAGTACACAAAGCATGACTACTGTCAGTCCCGGACCGCATTCAGGAATCATTTCCTCAATTCCGTAACAGCCTGCTGCAACCAGACAGAAAATCATAAATACAACTGTCGAAACTTTAATGTCATGTTTTTTCAGCCCGTGTTCGCCAACTTCAGCAATCACAGTATTTTGTTGTTGACTCATTTTTTCCTCCTCTTAAAAATAAAACACTAAAATATGATTACAGCCCCATTATAACATTTCCCGAAACAGTTTCAATAATTTTCAGACAATTGCAAAATGACAGCAATTTTATTGTTTTATCTAAGCAAATTCATTAAAATAAGTCAGCAAACTAAACAAAAAGAGAACAGCAAAACTGTTCTCTTTTTATACATTATTCTAAATAAATGACTATTTGTTAAGTGGTGGATACATTTCATCAAATGTCTTTTCACCGCTGTGAAGAGTATTTGCTGATCTGAGTTTACCCATCTTCTTAGCAATCTGATATCCAATCATAGGGAATCCTACTGCGCAGCATGCTACGATAAATACTGTAGTACCGCCGCCTGCATTTCCTTCAGGGTCGATAATATCACCGAACGCCAGCATGATGAGGCATATCAGCTGAGCAATCATAGCGAACCAAGGCACCCAGCCTGAGTTCTTTCCAACTCTTGCCTGCAGCTTGTCAACATCATATCCGTTCTTAACATACTTGCTTCTGAATCTCTTCTGTGAAGCGATGATTCCAACCCATGCCAGAGTTCCTGTGAATCCTGACAGTGACAGAAGCATTGTGTAAAGACTTGAGAACATTCCTGTCAGCTCTGAAATGAGACCAAGGATAAGAACTACCCACATGAATGCCAGTGTGAAGAGTACAGCATTCTTTGGATTACCCTGCTTGTTAACCTTTGACAGGAACTTAGGAGCAAGACCTTCAACTGAAAGACCGTACATAGCACGAACTGTTCCGTAGAATCCAGTGTTAGCACAGCTGAATGCAGCTACCAGTACGATTGCCAGGAATACTACTCCCAGAATATTGAATCCATAAGCCTTCATGATATCCGAGAATATCGGAGTCTCGTCTGTTCCCAGTGCTGTAGGATAAACCAGCAGGCAGAGAAGAATCGGAACGAGGTACAGAGCTACGATACGATATGTAACGCTCTTGCAAGCCTTTGGAACTGCAGTGTCCGGATCCTCTGATTCAGCAGCTGTAAGTCCTACGATTTCTGTTCCCTGGAATGTTACCAGAACTACTACCATGCATACCAGGCAGATACTCATGCCGTTAGGGAAAAGATCTTCAACGAATGTTCCGTGTCCGAAGTTTACTCCGATACCCTTGAATCCGTCTTCAACTGCTCCGAGAATTGCACTGTCCGGAGTTCCCCAGAGACCTACCCAGATACCAAATGCGAGTAAAATAAATACGATGATAACGATTACCTTAGTGATAGCAAGTCCTGATTCGATCTTTGCGAAGATGTCAACTGCACACAGATTGATAATAGTAAGAGTGAGCAGAGCACCTACTGCAAACGCAACATAGGCAATGTCGCTGTCTGTTCCGGTCAGCGCCTGCAGTACCATAGCTACCGCAATTGCTTCCGACGGACAATAACAAACCCAGTTAAACCAGAATGACCAACCCATACCTGTTGAAATCGTTGGTCCTAGGAATTCGTTGGTATAGGCAACGAATGAACCCTTTCTAGGCAGGTTAACCAGCAATTCCGCATAAGCTATCATAAGTCCGTATACTATAACACCAACGATTGCGAATGCAATAAATACTGCAGGACCCATGATCTGGATACACCAGCCTACTCCCAGGAAGTAACACGAACCGATTACGCCGCCAAGACCGATAAACGCAACCTGCCAGCCCTTAATGCCACGTTTCAGTTCGCCCTGATCTTCTTCCATAGCAACAACTTTTTTTTCTTCTGACATAATAACCTCCTTCTCACATATTTAACAAATAAATATGATTAGTATGGCCTGAACAAAATGAAACGAAAAATGAATTTTCAGACAAATTTTCAGACAACTTATTATAAGGTTATTAGCAAGCAGGTGTCAACATTTTAGAAAATTTTCTTATATTTGAGGATTTAGTGTCTTAAAACTAAGAAAAGACTGTGAAATACGTTATAATTCCAATGATTCCGGGTATACCCAAAAGACCTGTTACAGCAGCAGTAATCGCATTTATGGGCAAAATAATTCCAATACCACCTAAAATACCGTTCAAAACCATCAGAACCGCACCACCAATCAAGCTGTTCAATATAAGTTTACCTATCAGCTTGAGAGGAAGCAGAAGCAGCTTTCCGAAAAAACATATCAGAAGCAGCCCACATGCATATGCGAGAAATATTCCTGTTTCAGTTCCAAAATCCATATACCGCCCTCCTGTGAAAAAATAAGAGATGACTGAATATCATCTCTTAAATATATTTACACTGTTTTTTATTTATGACATGCTTAAAGTTCTCTTCGTCCTTCCACAGCCTTGAGCAAAGTCACCTCGTCTGCATATTCCAGATCGCCTCCCACCGGAATTCCATGTGCTATTCGTGAAACCTTTATTCCTGTAGGCTTTATCAGACGTGCAATATACATAGCTGTAGCCTCGCCTTCTATATTAGGATTAGTGGCAATAATAAGCTCCTTCACCTGCTCATCCTGAAGTCTAAGTATCAGGCTTTTAAGATTGATATCATCCGGTCCTATCCCATCCATCGGAGAAATAGCACCATGCAGCACGTGATAATAGCCTCTGTACTCTCTGATTTTCTCCATGGCTGCAACGTCTCTGGGGTTTTCTACTACACAGATGGTGCTTTTGTCCCTGCTTTCATCTGCGCAGATGCTGCACGGATCCATATCCGTAAGGTTGCCGCATACAGAGCAGTATGTCATAGATTCCTTGGCACCGCGAATAGCATCCGCCAGTTCAAACGCCTCCTTATCATCCATGGAAAGTATATGAAACGCCAGTCTCTGTGCAGTCTTGCCTCCGATTCCCGGCAATCTTGACAGCTCGTTTATCAGCTTGTTTAATGGTCTGGCATAGTATTTCATCTTTAGAGCCCCGGTATTCCAAGTCCGGCAGTAAGCTTACTCATCTCATTCTGTGATATTTCCTCCATTTGTCTGAGTGCTTCGTTGGCTGCTACCATTATCAGATCCTGCAGCATTTCAACATCGTCGGGATCAACAACCTCAGGCTTGATCTGTATGTCAGTGATTTCTTTTTTGCCGCATACTGTAACCGTGACAGCACCGCCGCCTGATGATGCACTGGCTTCCATCTCATTGATTTCAGCCTGCAGCTCATCCATCTTTCTCTGCATAGCCTGCATCTGCTGCATCTGTTTCTGCATATTTCCCATTCCCGGAGCCTTTGGCTTTTTACCGGCTTTCATTCCTTTTCCCATTGAAATTTCCTCCATTTATCATTGTATTTCCACATTAATACCTAACAATTCCTCTGCGTCATGAGCGATTTCCTCAACAGACCGACTTCCTTCCACCTCTTCACCCTCACCATTCATTACAAGCTTCATGGTTCTTCTGCCGCCTGTGTGCTTTTCCATAAGATCCTCAAGCAGGCTGCGATTCTTCTCAGCATGCATCCTGACATGTTCACTCTTAACAGCTACAGTAAAGGTGTTGTCGCTTATTTCCGTAAGAGCTGCACTGCTGCCGATTATATAAAAGCTTCCCTTCGCGGCTTCTCCATCCTGGAATACAGCATTCCATATTTTTTCGCAGTCCCATTGATTATCTGCAACAGGAGCTTTTGGTTTTTCTGCAGTTTCGATTTTTTCCTGTACGGAATTCTGCTCGGGTTCCTTCCTGTCCAGATTTGATGACATCTGCACTATTGCCAGCTCCAGCAATATTCTGGGCTGAGTGGACCATTTTGCCTCGTTCATGGTTCTGGACAGCTCCAGTATCCCTCTGTTTATGTCCGCAAGGTCTGTAGCCTCGCTCTGCCTTCTTATCCTGTCTATATTTTCGACAGACATATTGATTACAGACTGAGGTTCTCTGATGAATTTTGTCATCAGCAGATTTCTGTAATGATTTACCCAGTCACGCATGAACTGACGTACATCCTTTCCATCCGCCAGCACCTGTCCCAGAAGCACCAGGGCATCTGCAGTTCTCCCCTTTCTCACCAGTTCGGTAAGCTCAACAAAGGTCTCTTCTCCGGATGCTCCGAGAAACTCCAGCACATCATCTGTGTCTATCCTTAGATCTCCTCCGGATATGCACTGATCCAGTATACTGAGACCATCTCTTACAGAGCCATCAGCATTTGCTGCAATAATACGAAGTGCACCGTCAGTGACTTCAATACCTTTTCTGGTACATATATCTCTCATTCCTTCCATCAGCAGCGTTTCCGGCACACGCTTAAAATCAAGCCTCATGCATCTGGACAAAATTGTGGACGGCAGCTTCTGAGGCTCTGTTGTAGCAAGAATAAACACTACATATTCAGGCGGCTCTTCAAGGGTCTTAAGAAGAGCATTGAACGCTCCTGAAGACAGCATATGAACCTCGTCGATAATATACACCTTTTTCCTGCCGACAGCAGGAGGGTATTTCACGCTTTCCCGCAGTTCACGTATATTGTCAACGCCGTTGTTTGAAGCAGCGTCAATTTCCATTACATCCAGATATGTGCCTTCCTTTATGGCACGGCACGCACTGCAGCTGCCACACGGTCTGCTGCCTTCCGAAAGGCAGTTCAGACCCTTTGCAAGAATTCTTGCTGTAGTCGTCTTGCCTGTTCCTCTCGTTCCGCAAAACAGGTATGCATGGCTGGTACTGTCTGTATCTATCTGGTTTTTAAGTATTCTTACTATATGCTCCTGTCCCAGTATTTCATCGAATACCTCAGGACGATATTCCCTGTAAAGAGCTGTATACATTGAATTTCCTCCAGCCGCAGCGGCTGCAAATCACTATTTTATAAATATTACAAAGAAATTGCCCTTTAAAGACTCCGCAGCTTAGGAGAAGGCTTATCTGCGGCACATAAGAGCCTCCGCTTATTGCTGCTTCCTTCCGGACCTGACAAGGTTCACGGTGTCCTATTGCGCAGGACCCAAACCATGCAGCGGAGCCATCAAAAGGCAATTTCATACTTTGCTATTATATTATTTTTGACTGCATACGTCAAGACTTTTCCCACTTAACGCCGTATCTGCCATCAAAGACCTGTTCATCCAGATATCTGTCAACAGGGGCTTTCTCCCTCTGCGGCATGCCAAGGGCAACAAGAGCCAGCGGTTCAATGTTTTCCGGCAAAGCGCACAGTTCCTTCATAAACCTGATTCTGTTTTCTCTCGGGTGTATTCCAAGCCATAAGGAACCAATTCCCATGTCTGTCGCTTCTATCAGCATGTTTTCAACAGCAGCCGAACAGTCCTGTATCCACCAGCCTTCGCCCGGTTCCAGCTCCTTTTCCAGATCGGCACATACCAGCACAGCTGCCGAAGCCGTTTTCAAAGCCTGCGCGTATCCGTGATTTTCCATTATTTTCTCAAAATCATCTTGGTCTCTGAGGACGATAAACACCCATTCACAGCTTGCCTTGCAGCTCGGCGCCGCCATGCCAGCTCTGATAATATCCTTAATCTGTCCGTCCGACAGTTTATCATCGGTATATTTTCTGATGCTTCTTCTCTTGAATATCGCTTCCATAATCTCACTGCTTTCCTACAACCTTGTAAATCTCATCTGCATACGGAGGGTCTATTTCAGTCAGCTCGCCGTCCTTCATAAGCATAATGCCGTATTCAGCAGGCTTGACTCTGCCGATAATACTGCAAGGCACCCCTGCAGCATCCATAGCAGTCTCCATTTTTTCTTTTTTGTCCTCAGGAACTATTATAACCATTGAGCCACTTGAAATAAGCCTGAGCGGATCAATATCAAAATAGCCTGAAACCTTGGCAACCTCCGGCATTACCGGAATACTGTCATACCAGATTTCCGCACCTTTGCCTGCAATCTGGCACATTTCCCATGCAGCTCCAAGTATGCCTCCCTCTGTAATATCATGCATTCCATGAGTCCCGACTTTGCCGGCAGCAACACCCTCCGGAACAACACTCACAAGGTCAAGGAAACCGCGTGCCGTCTCCAGTTCATCCTCAGACAGTACATCTCTGAGCTGTTCTTCATAATCGCAGGCAATGATTCCTGTACCTTCGAGGCCAACCGACTTTGTTATCATAATATAATCGCCCTCGGTCATATCGTCACCGCTCTGCGATGTGCCTTCAGGAGTTTTTCCTATTGCGGTGGATACTATTACCGGCTGTTTTACCGCAGGAGTTATCTCAGTATGACCTCCTATAATTTCAACCTTAAGCTCACCTGCAGTTTCAGCTGCCTGTCCCATTATATGCGCTACATCCTCCTCTGTGGTGCCTTCAGGCAGCATCACCGCCAGCATTATGCCAAGAGGCTGAACGCCGTTTGAAGCAATATCGTTGCATGTAATATGAATTGCGAGCCTGCCGATATCGCTGACAGCTGATGTTATCGGATCGGTAGACATAACGCATTCATACTGTCCGAAATCCATCACAGCACAGTCCTCGCCTATGCCCGGTCTCACCTTCACCTCGTCACTTCTGTATGTTATTTTATTGAATACAAGTGATTTTAATAAGTCGCTGTCCAGTTTTCCTGCTTTAAGCATTGCCTTTTCCTCCCTCAAGTATCTTAATGAAATCCTCTTCTGTAATTATTGGTATTTCCAGCTCCTTCGCCTTTTTATTCTTTGATGACGAGGAATCAATATCATTATTTATCAGATAATCAGTTCTGGAGCTTACAGCGGAAGCTGTTTTTCCTCCCGCCGCTTCTATTTTCGCCTTGACTGCCTCACGGTTTTCAAAAATATGCACTTTACCAGTTATCACAAATGTGAGCCCCTCCAGAATGCCTCCTCCTGCCTCTTCAAAGCTCTCATCAAGGGTCAGCACCTCAAGCAGATTTCTTATCGTCCTGAGGTTGTTTTCATCGTGGAAAAAGCACACATATCCTTTTGCCATGACATCACCTATCCCGTCTATCGACGAAAGTTCTTCCTCTGTAATGCTCTGAATCTTATCCCAGCTGTTTCTGCATGCCCCGGCAATAACCTTTGCATTTGCTGCGCCTATGTTAGGTATGCCTAGACTGAAAAGTAGTCTTGCAGGTGTTGTCTCTGAAGCCTTTTTCGCAGCAGCTGTCAGATTGTCAAACGACTTTTCTCCAAAGCCTTCCAGCTTTATAATATTGTCACGGTATCTGTCCAGTCTGAAAAGATCGGCAAACTCTCTGATAAAACCTTCATCAATAAATTTCTCCAAAGTCGCTTCCGACAGACCTTCTATATTCATCGCATTCCGGCTTACGAAATGAGTGAACGCCTTTATCCTCTTGGCCGCACATTCAGGATTTGGACAATGAAGCGTCTCAACGCCATTGTCATTCTTTATTACAGTACTGCTGCCGCATACGGGACACTTGTCCGGTGGCTTGATTGTACCGCTTTTTGTCAGGTTTTCTGCTATCTGCGGGATTATCATATTCGCCTTATATACCGTAATGGTATCACCTTCACCAAGTCCAAGCTCCCTCACAATACTGAGATTATGAACCGATGCCCTCGTGACAGTGGTGCCTTCGAGCTCCACAGGCTCAAATACAGCTATAGGATTCACCGAACCGGTTCTGGAAACATTCCACAGCACCTCGACAAGCTTGGTCTCCTTGAGTTCATCAGCCCACTTAAATGCAATGGCATCTCTTGGAAACTTTGCTGTGGCACCCAGAGACTTTCCATATTCAATATCATCAAAAATCAGCACCAGACCATCTGATGGCAGCGGAAAATCAGCAATACGTTTCTCAAATCTATCGACCCAGGCCTCAACATTGCCGGCGTTAACCTTTACATATTCCACAGTTTCAAACCCCTGGGTTTTAAGCCATTCCAGCTGCTCATGCCTGAACTTCGCCTCACCTCCCTGAGCCAATGAAAATGCATAAAATCTCACATGCCGCCGCGCCGTAATCTCATTGTTCAGCTGTCTTACAGAACCGCTGCAGAGATTCCTCGGGTTTTTGTATCTGGCATCTGCATCCTCAAGGGTTCTGTTTATTTCCTCAAAATCGGAATAGCTGATGACCGCCTCGCCCCTGACGACAACCGTTCCTTTTTCGGGAATCACCAGTGGAATATTTTCAAATACCTTGGCGTTTCCCGTAATCACTTCACCTTCAATACCATCACCTCTGGTAACCGCCTTCTGCAGCCGGCCATCTTCATACGTCAGCACTATTGTAAGTCCGTCCAGCTTCCAGGAAAGAAGACCGTCCTTTTCTCCCAGCCACTGACGCAGCGCCTGCGGCTCCTTGGTTTTATCAAGAGACAGCATAGGGGACGGATGATGCTCCTTTGGCAAACCGCTTACAACCTCATAGCCTACCCTTACTGTCGGGCTGTTGGACAATACAATGCCTGTCTCTTTTTCCAGTGCTTCAAGCTCATCATACAGCCTGTCATATTCCTGATTTGAAATCTTCTCACCGATGCCCTGATAGTAGATCTCAGCCGCTTCATTCAGCGCTGCAACCTTCTGCTCCATAAGCTTCAGCTTATTATCCATGTAATCCTACCTCTCTGGTTATGCTTGTATTTTTTTAATCGGTGCAATTCCCTCCGCCAGCTTTTTCCTGCCGGCTTCGAATTCTACCTCTATTATTTTGCCATCCGAAGATATGACCCTGCCTTCACCGAATTTCGGATGAGAAACCATATCACCTGTCTCAAAGCTTTCAGCTGACGCCCGAGCATTCTTCCTTGTCTGCTGTCTGGCATATTTGAGCTGGTCAAAAGGCCTGAAAGGTTCCGGTGCTGAAGCTCCGTCAGTAAAAATCTCTCTTCCTGCAGCTCTGCTTTTTTTCTCATACACTCCATCGCCTTCCATCAACCTGCTGTCTATTTCCCTGAGGAACTGTGATTCGCGTGTATAGTCGGTTTTACCGTAAAGTGTACGCTGCTGGGCGCTTGTCAGCCACAACCTTTCTCTTGCTCTGGTTATACCCACATAGCAAAGCCGCCTTTCCTCCTCAAGGCCGTCGGGGCTGTCAAATGCCCTCCAACCCGGGAACAGTCCGTCCTCCATGCCAGGCATAAATACAAAAGGAAATTCCAGTCCTTTAGCACTGTGCATCGTCATCAGCACCACGGCATCCTCATCTGAATCATGATTGTCCACATCGGACATCAGCGCGATTCTCTCCATGAATTCCTCAAGGGAAATATTCGGATCATCCTCTTCGTATGTATATATAACCGACTTGAATTCCATCAGATTCTCTATCCTGCTTTCTGCCTCCAGTGTGTTCTGATCTTCAAGGGCCTTGAGATATCCTGATCTTACAAGAAGTCCATCATATATATCGGATATCCTCATATTATCCTTTTCCTCTGCATAGGTTGTTATCAGCTGAGCCAGCTGTGCTATATTACTTGAAGCTCTGGCAGAAAACGAAGATATTACCTGTGTATCAAGAAGTGTACTGAAAAGGCTGGCATTTCTGACTGACGCAAGGGTCTGGAGCTTTTCGACTGTTTTTCCGCCTATTCCTCTCTTTGGTTCGTTTATTATCCTGACAAGTGCAAGATCATCGGCCTGGTTCTGTACAAGCCTCAGATAACACAGCATGTCCTTGATTTCTTTCCTGTCATAGTATCTGAGACCGCCAAGAACTCTATACGGTATTTCTCTTCTTGACAAGGCTTCCTCGAAGGTTCTTGACTGTGCATTTGTCCTGTAAAGTATAGCAAAATCACTGTATTTTCTATCAGGACCTTTCATTCTGTTTATTTCGCTGGCAACAAAATATGCTTCTTCACGTTCATCCTCAGCTCTGCAGTAGATAAGCTTATGTCCTTTTTCCTGATCGGTCCATAGCTTCTTTGCCTTGCGGCCTTTATTATTGCTTATCACAGAATGAGCTGCATCAAGTATATTTCCCGTAGATCTGTAATTCTGTTCCAGCTTGATCACCTTCGCATTCCTGAAGTCTTTCTCAAACTCCAGAATATTCCTGATGTCAGCTCCTCTCCACTGATATATACACTGATCATCGTCGCCTACCACACATATGTTATCATGTGCCTCCGCCAACATTCTGACAAATTCGTACTGTATCTGATTTGTATCCTGATACTCATCAACCATAATATATCTAAACCTTCTCTGGTATTTGAGCAGCACAGCTTCATCCTGTTCAAACAACCTCACAGCGTTCAGCAGCAGGTCGTCAAAATCCATGGCATTGTTCTTTTTAAGCAGCACCTGATATCTTGAATATATCTGCCCGATCTGCTTTGCTTTAAGGTCTTCTCCGCTGCATCTGACATATTCTTCCGCAGATATTTTCTGTTCCTTGCACTTGCTTATGGCACTCAGAAAATATGCAGGCGTGAACCGTTTGCCATCTATCCCCAGCTCCTTGATAATATTCTTAACCAGAGTTTTCTGATCTGCCGGGTCATATACTGCGAAATCTCTGCCGTAGCCCAGAACCTCCGCATGGCTTCTGAGTATCCTCAGACATGCGGAATGAAAGGTGAGAATCCACATATTCAAGCCTTCGCCAACAAGTGCCTCCACTCTGTCTCTCATTTCCCCGGCAGCTTTGTTGGTAAAGGTTACAGCCAGAATATTGTATGGCTCTATCCCCTTCTCTCTTATCATATACGCTATTCTGTGAGTCATCGTGCTTGTTTTGCCGCTTCCTGCTCCAGCCAAAATAAGGAGCGGCCCTTCCGTGCATGTGGCCGCTTCTCGCTGCTCACTGTTCAGCTTATTTAAATAGTTCATATCTGTCATTATGTTATTCTTCTCCACTATATTATAAAGTTCTGCAGCAAACCAAAAATGAAGTTTACGCATGGCGAGATTATCATTCCTGTTATTCCGAATATAATCAGCCCAATCAGTATCCAGTCGCCGTATCTGTAAAGCGTCCAGTAAAATCCTGTATGCTTTATATTGAAAATTTCGCTGATAACCGAAAAACCGTCCAGCGGAGGGCAAGGAATCAGATTAAATATCATCAGCACCAGATTTATCTGAATGATATACATGATCATTGTCCACAGAATGCTTCCTAGGCTGCCTGAAAGAAATGAGTATCCCAGCACCATCACAAGAATCTTGGCAACTATGGCAAATACTATGGCTATCAGCAGATTCATGGATACTCCCGCCAGAGACACCATAAGCTCACCCTTGCGTCTGTTCCTGAAATTAGCAGGGTTTATTTCTACCGGCACTCCCCATCCGAATCCGCAGAAAATCAGTGCAGCAAATCCCAGCCAGTCAATATGCGCCATCGGATTGATGGTGACTCTTCCCTGCATTTTAGGAGTAGGGTCTCCCATCTTAAATGCAACCACAGCGTGTGCATATTCATGAAACGACAGTCCGATTATTATTGCCGGCAGGAGCATGAGTATGTTCATAAGCCAGCCCATCGGATCGTCAAACGCCCCTCTTCTGATGGAATTATACGCCAGCAGTACAATAAGTATCAAAAAAGAAATATCAATGTTTCGTCTCAAAATATTAACCTCCAATCTTTAAAGCAGGTCAGCAACAAGCCTTGCTGCCACTTCCCTGATTTTTACCGTTATGCTTCTGTTATCGTACAGTTCCTCCGTAAGCTCTCCGCAGTCATTCATGTCTTCAATGAATATTTTTTTCATTTTCTGCGCTTCACTTCTGTCGTAAATGAATGCGTTACTCTCAAAATTAATCGAAAAGCTTCTTCTGTCGAAATTCGTCGACCCTACTGTACCTGTCTCACCATCGACCACCATCGTCTTTGAATGAAGAAATCCGTTTTCGTATATAAAAACCCGTCCTCCTGATCTGACAAGCTCACCTGCATATGCATATGTGGCCCAGTATACAAGCGGATGGTCAGGTCTGCATGGTATCATAACCCGTACATCCACCCCGCACTGAGCTGCCATTTTAAGTGCTTCAAGTATACTGTCATCCGGAACGAAATACGGCGTCTGTATATATATATTACTCTGCGCCGAAGTTATCATCTTCAAAAGTGAACGTTTCACTTCTTCTTTTACAGAGTCGAGACCGCTGGACACTATCTGAATTCCTGTTGTCCCTTCGCTTATAACCCCACTGTAAAACGCTTCTGAAAGAATCATATCTTCCTTTGATGCAGCTCGCCAGTCCAGAATAAATCTGGCGTTGATGTCCTGTACACTTTGCCCTGTAATTCTGATGTGAGTATCCCGCCAGTTTCCGAATTTTTTCTTGAGCCCCAGATATTCCTCTGCTATATTGAATCCTCCTGTATATCCGATCTTTCCGTCTATTACTGCCAGCTTCCTGTGATTTCTGTAATTAAAATCCAGATTCACCAGATTAAATTTCCTGGGAAAAAAGTATGCTCTCTTACCACCGGCATCCATAAAATCTCTGAGCACCTTGTCATTTATCTGACGGCTGCCCATAGAATCCATCAGAAGCCTGACTTTCACACCTTCACGTGCCTTTTTCGTCAGCGCCTCAATAAACTGCCTGCCTACAGTATCATTCTTGATAATAAAAAACATGACATTGATTGTTTCATGTGCGCTTTCGATGTCCCTCATCAAGGTTTCAAACATCTGCCTGCCATCTGTGAGAAATTTTATCCGGTTGTTCTGCGAATAATACGCTCTGCCATACAGCTGATTCAGATGTATCATATCCTGCCACAGCTTTCCTTCCTCCGTGGAAAAGCTGAACGTACCATCTGCGATTTCCTGCATCTGTCTGCCAAGGCTCGTGTTTATCTTCATTTCCTCAAAGTCTGAAAGTCTGTATATCTTTCTGGCAGATATATTCTGTGACAGCAGCAGAAACAATATCACACCTACTCCCGGCAGCATAAAAACGACCATGACCCACGCAGCCGATGCCGCCGGATTACGTCGTTCCAGAATGATTGCCGCAACAGCAGCAGCAATATTGATTATTGTCAGTATTATTATAATATATGATACAGTAGACATTTCTGCCGACACCCCGTAGCTGTAACAATGTATTCTTCCTTCTACAGATAAGGTTGTGCTATAAGTATATCATTTATCACAGAAAAAGCATAGTGAAAAAAGCCATGCCGATGGGTTTGATTTCTCATCAACATGGCTTTTCTTTTTCCTGTCGTTCAGCAGATTACAGCGATACGCTTATTGTCCGCTCATCTGCGTTCATTGTATACTATTTACCGATCTGCGGCAGTGTTGCAAATCCGATTGCCAGATCCTCATCCGTAGGGATATAGTCTGTCATTGTACCGTTATTGAAGCTTTCGTATGCATACATATCGAAGTATCCTGTACCTGTAAGTCCGAATACGATTGTCTTTTCTTCTCCGGTTTCCTTGCATTTTATTGCTTCGTCTATTGCAACCTTGATTGCATGGCTACTCTCAGGTGCAGGGAGGATTCCTTCAACTCTGGCAAATTCAACGGCTGCAGCAAAGACTTCTGTCTGTTCCACTGCTCTGGCTTCCATGAGGCCGTCTGCATAAAGCTGTGACACTATTCCACTCATGCCGTGATAACGCAGACCTCCTGCATGGTTTGGTGACGGAATAAATCCGCTTCCCAGAGTGTACATCTTCTGCAGTGGGCAAACCTTGCCGGTATCACAGAAATCATATGCATATTTTCCTCTGGTCAGGCTCGGACATGATGCAGGTTCAACAGCTATGAACTGGTAATCATTTTCTCCCCTGAGCTTCTCACCCATGAACGGTGAAATGAGTCCACCAAGATTGGAACCGCCGCCTGCGCAGCCGATAATGATGTCAGGCTTGATATTGTACTTATCGAGGGCAGTTTTTGTTTCAAGACCTACTACCGACTGATGCAGAAGTACCTGTGATAACACACTTCCCAGAACATATCTGTAGCCTTCCTGTGATGTTGCCGCCTCAACAGCCTCTGAAATAGCGCATCCCAGACTTCCTGTAGTGCCTGGATGTTCCTCGAGGATCTTTCTTCCGATGGCGGTTGTTTCTGAAGGCGATGGTGTCACCTTGGCGCCATAGGTTCTCATAACCTCTCTTCTGAATGGCTTCTGTTCATATGAAACCTTTACCATATATACGTTGCAGTCCAGTCCGAAGTATGAACAAGCCATGGAAAGCGCTGTTCCCCACTGACCTGCACCGGTTTCTGTAGTTACACCCTTAAGCCCCTGCTGTTTGGCGTAGTATGCCTGAGCGATTGCAGAATTAAGCTTATGGCTGCCGCTTGTATTGTTTCCTTCAAACTTGTAATAGATTTTAGCCGGTGTCTGAAGCTTTTCCTCAAGGCAGTATGCTCTTACCAGCGGTGAAGGTCTGTACATTTTATAGAAATCCTGTATTTCCTGCGGAATATCGATATATGGTGTTGTGTCATCCAGTTCCTGCTTTACAAGCTCCTTACAGAAAACTGCTTCAAGCTCTTCAGCCTTCATAGGTTCACCTGTTCCTGGGTTAGCAAGCGGAGCCGGTTTGTTTTTCATATCAGCACGTACGTTATACCATTGCTTAGGCATCTCATGTTCTTCAAGATAAATTTTGTAAGGGATTTTAGTTGTTTCAGTTGTCATTTTGTTTTCCTCTCTTTCTTTGCATTACATTCAAGTGTCTCTGCAAAGCTTCTCTAAGGCGTTTCGCATCTGCATAAAAAAACGCTCATCCTCTCTCAAGGACAAGCGTCTGCCTGCGGTACCACCTTGTTTAATGCAATATGCCTGCTGCTGCCGGCTGCATTCCCTCTGCAGAGTGCCATCACACTCTTCGCCCATTACGTCAGCGTCACGTCTCAACTACTCAGTCACAGTTAAAACAACCTTTCGCATCGCCCTCAGAGGCCCATTTACTGAAACTGCATCTGCCCGGATCGCACCATCCCGGACTCTCTGTGAAACCGTCCCTCAGTTTTACTTCCTCGTCTTCGGTTTAATGTATTAAATTATTACGGTGCTATGTTACCACTGTAGAATATGCGTGTCAACAACTTTTTGTGAATTTTACATTAACTTTTCTTGTATTTCATATTCAACCAGCACAAATACTGCTTCCCGAGTACATGTCAGACTGATTATTCCTCGATAATAGTAACCTTCTTCATCACCTGTGGCTCGTTAGGCTTATCCATCATATCTCTAGGCTGCTTAACAATGTTATCTGCTGCTTCCATACCTTCGATTATTTTACCGAATGCGGCATACTGTCCGTCAAGGTGCGGTGCAGGTGCTACCATGATAAAAAACTGTGAGCCTGCTGAATTAGGGTTCATGGCTCTTGCCATTGAAAGGACACCTCTGTCATGCTTCAGATCATTCTGGAATCCATTGGCTGTGAATTCCCCTTCTATTGACCAACCCGGACCTCCCATTCCATTACCCTGCGGGCATCCACCCTGAATCATGAATCCCGGGATAACTCGATGAAAAATAAGACCGTCATAAAATCCGTCTTCTACCAGCTTAATAAAGTTTTCTACCGTCTTTGGTGCTATATCCGGATACAGTTCACCCTTCATCACATCGCCGTTTTCCATTTCAATTTTTACATATTTCATTTTTTCGTCCTCCTGTATTTCCACTATTTCTAAGTAGTATATCATTTATCTTGCTGACCGTCAGCATATTATTTTTCTCGTACCTTGAATGCATTATATCCCAGATAATCTTCATTGATAAATCTCCAGAATTCATCTCTAAGATATTCCGGATACAAATGCTCAACACCTTCAATTTCCTCACGTGACATAAATTTTATTTCTCTGAGGACCTGATGGTCTCTATCGAATTCCGGATCCTCACCCAGCTCCAGCATTCCTCCCTTAATTCGCCCCATAAAGAAATTAACAAAGCGCTGTCCTCTATCAGAAACCTCTTCTGTATGCCATATCAGTCTGTCTATTTCAACATCCAGTCCTGTTTCTTCCTTCATTTCACGAACCGCTGCAGCCATAGAGCTTTCACCCTCTTCTATGCCGCCTCCGGGCACCATCCAGATATCCTTATCCTCATGATGCTGTTTTACCATAAGAATTCTGTTGTCCTTATCAAGTATTACTATTCTTACTCCGCCTATCCACATAAAAACGCTCCTGCTATCCCCATTATTATCATTACCTTCACAGGTTTCATTTTAAAAACTCCCACAAGAACTATAGTCACAGCAAAAATAATTACCGGAATTATATTTATATAGTCAATCCCTTCACTGAATAACTCTGAGGCAATCAATGCTCCTTTAACCAGAACATCCTCACTGACATAAATCACCGCTGCTCCTATCAGACCTACAGTAACAGGTCTGATACCAAAGAAAGCTCCCTGAATGCCTTTGCTGTCATAAAACCTCTCAATGAATCTGCATACAATCAGTATCAGTATAAAGGATGGCAGCGAAACTCCCAGTGTAGCAGCCAGCGCACCTGTCAGCCCTGCATAATTATACCCGACAAACGTTGCCGCATTAACTGCTATCGGTCCCGGTGTCACCTGAGAAAGTGCTACCAGATCTGAAAAGTCCTGCTGAGACATAACGCCAAATTCCTGCACACTCTGAAAAATAAGAGGCAGCATAGCAAGACCGCCTCCAAATCCAAAGGCTCCTATCCTGAAGAACATGGTAAAAAGATATACATATATCATTTATCCACCTCCTCAGAGCTGCTGTCTTCAGCATCTTCATTCGCAGCTTTGACGGTGATGCTGCTGTATATTATTCCCAGAACAGCTCCTGCAATAAGCACCCAGATTGCATTTATGCCTAATATACCAATAACTATAAATGCCGTTACAGCAAGTATCCATTGAAACACCGATTTCAGCGACTGCTTCCCAAGCCTTACCGCCGTAACAAGTATCAGCCCGCAGACTGCAGCTTTAACTCCCGTAAAAGCTCCGATAACATACTGGTTTTCTCCTATGGCCCCCAGTACCGTTACTGCCAGCACAATGATTATAAATGACGGTGTGATTACGCCTGTGGTAGCTGCTATTGAACCACGGACTCCACCTATTTTCCTGCCGATATAGGTTCCGCTGTTAATAGCTATAACACCTGGTAAAGCCTGACACACAGCAATGCAGTCAAGCATTTCATCTTCTGTCATCCACCCTTTGTCCCTTACAGCTACCTGCTGAATCTGTGGAATCATCGCTGCGCCGCCACCAACGGTAAACATACCTATCTTAAAAAATTCCCAGTACAGGCTGGCATATTTCTTCAGGTTATCCAGTTTTTTACTGTGCTTTGTTCTCATCAGCTTTATTTTTCTTCATTTATTGTTCTGAGAGCACGTTCAATACTCTCCTCTGCAGATATTTCAACCTTATCCGCATCTCTTCTCAGCTTATATTCAACCATGCCGTCAGCTGCACCTCTTCCTACCGTTATTCTGATAGGAATTCCCAGGAGATCTGCATCCTTGAATTTTACGCCAGGACGTTCCTTTCTGTCATCAAGCATAACTTCTGCACCCGATTGTATAAGCTTTGTATATATTTCATCTGCAACCTTCGCTTGAATTTCATCATCAGGCTTCATTACTGTTATTATCACATGATAAGGAGCTACTGACATCGGCCAGATAATACCGTTTTCATCATGATTCTGCTCTACTACAGCAGCCAGCGTTCTTGTAACGCCTATTCCGTAGCAGCCCATAACTATAGGGTGATCCTTCATATTTTCATCCTTATAGTATGCTCCCATTGATTCACTGTATTTTGTTCCAAGCTTGAACACCTGTCCCACTTCTATTCCTCTCGCATGCTTGACAGGTGCACCGCATACCGGGCAAGGATCCCCTTCAGCAAGCACCTTGATATCAGTAACAATATCACCTTCATAATCTCTGCCATAGTTTACATTGATCAGATGATGATTTTCTTTGCAGGCTCCTGCGCAGAGATTCTTAAGTCCGGGCAGTTCACTGTCAACAACGATTTTACAATCGTGAAGCTTTGTAGGACCGGTAAAGCCTCCTACACAGCCTGTAGCAGCTGCCATCTTCTCTTCATCTGCGAATTCAATAGCATGCTCAGGAATGTCGAGTGCATTGACAAGTTTTGTCATGTTCAGCTCCCTGTCGCCTCTTACGAAAGCAGCAACATACCCGTTTTCCTTTCCTTCGTTATCATAGGTTACAAAGAGAAGCGCCTTTATCGTCTGTTCCTGACTGATTTCCAGGAAGTTTGCCACATCCTCTATCGTCTTCGTTTCAGGAGTATATACTTCCTCCATAGGGAGCATTTCAACATCGTCCTGAGCTGGTGCATCTACACATTCGGCTCTTTCTGTTGTGGCAGCCATGGAGCATTTCTCACAATATGCGATTTCACTTTCTCCTACCTCCGATAATGCAGTGAATTCATGTGAATTGCTTCCTCCGATAGCGCCTGTATCTGCCTCAACAGGTCTGAAGGTAAGTCCGCATCTTGTGAATATCTTTTCATAAGCTGCATACATTTCATCGTAGCTCTTGTCGAGACCTTCGTAATCCCTGTCAAAGGAATATGCATCCTTCATTATAAATTCCCTGCTTCGCATTAATCCAAATCGAGGACGCGCTTCATCTCTGTACTTTGTCTGTATCTGATATAAATTAAGCGGCAGCTGCCTGTATGACGAAACATCATTTCGTATTATATCTGTAAAAATTTCTTCATGCGTAGGTCCAAGGCAGAATTCTCTTCCGTTTCTGTCCTTGAGTCTCCAAAGCTCCGGTCCATATGCAAACCATCTGCCGGACTCCTCCCACAGCTCAGCAGGCTGTACAGCCGACATGTGTATCTCCTGACCTCCTGCTGCATCCATCTCTTCCCTTATTATTTCTTCTATTTTTCTCACTGATCTCCATCCGAGCGGCATGAATCCGTATACTCCGGATACCAGCTTTCTTATCATGCCTGTTCTGAGAAGCAGAATGTGACTAGGGATTTCCGCTTCATTAGGAACCTCTCTCAATGTTTTTAAATGCATCTTTGATAATTTCATCTGTTACATCTCCTTATCTGTATATTGAGCACACCGCTTCCGCAGCAATGCCTTCTTCACGTCCTGTAAAACCAAGCCTTTCAGTCGTCGTTCCTTTTATATTTATCCGGGACTTCTCTATCCCCAGCACGCCTGCTATATTATCTCTCATTTCTTCTATATACGGGCTTATCTTCGGTTTCTGAGCAATAACCGTCACATCTGCATTTCCTATGCTGTAAAAATTCTCCGACAGCAGTTCTCCTACTCTGGAAAGGAGAACAAGACTGGATATGCCGCGATATTCCTCATCTGTATCAGGGAAATGCCTGCCTATATCCCCCAGAGCTGCTGCTCCAAGTAATGCATCCATCAGCGCATGCACAAGCACGTCGGCATCGGAATGGCCTGCCAGTCCTTTATCATGAGGTATCTTAACACCTCCGAGTATCAATTCTCTATCCGGGTCGAATCTATGCACGTCGAACCCTGTTCCTATTCTGTGTTCCATTGGTAAATCTTCTTTTGTTGTTATTTTTATATTCTGATAGTCACCGTCGACAATCTCCACATTGTATCCTGCTCTTTCAACAAGACTTGCATCATCCGTACCATAGTAACCTTCACGCAGAGCCTTGTCGTACGCGTCCATCAGTATTGATTTCCTGAAGCCCTGAGGTGTCTGTACAGAAAAATAGTCGCTTCGCTCCACACTGTGGCTTGTTTCGCCGCTTATCTTTCTGACGCTGTTTTTCATAGCCACACATGCAACTGCAGCGTCTTTATCTGCGGTTGCCTTTATAACATTGAGAATAACTTCTTCACTGACAAAGGGACGGGCGCCGTCATGTATCAGTACATATGCTACTCCCGGACGTTTCCTGTTTATTTCCTGCAGCGCATTGTAAACAGAGTCCTGTCGTTGCTGACCTCCCTTTACAACTGCGTCCACTTTGCTTATCCCATTGTCCTCCGCTATTCTGCGGCAATGCTCAACATACTGCTCACCGGCAACAATGAAAATATGATCCACGGCTTCAATATGCTCAAAAGCCTTAAGAGTCTTGAGTATCACCGGTTCTCCGCCTATCTTCAGGTATTGCTTAGGTACAGGGCCACCGACACGAGTACCTTTTCCGGCTGCTGCAATTACTACTGCAACTTTCTTGTTTCTGTACATGTACGTTCCCCTATCTGTTTCCGGCAGGCTTTGCAAAAATCATTCTTCCTGCCGAAGTCTGAAGCACACTCGTAACCAGAACCTTTATCGTCTGTCCGATAAATTTCTTGCCTTCTTCAACTACTATCATCGTTCCGTCGTCCAGATACGCAACGGCCTGATTGTTTTCCTTGCCTTCTTTAACCAAAGAAAGAATCATTTCCTCTCCAGGCAGCACAACAGGCTTCAGCGTATTTGCCAGTTCATTGATATTCAGAACCTCAACGCCCTTTATTGCCGCCACTTTGTTAAGATTAAAGTCATTGGTGACAACCTTGCCGTTCATGATCTGAGCCAGCTTGAGCAACTTGACATCAACTTCCGGAATTTCATCCAGAGCCTTCTCTTCAGCAGTATTGTATATTTCAATACCATAATCGCTCTGAATTCTGTTGAGTATATCAAGCCCCCTTCTTCCTCTGTTTCTCTTGAGAGCATCGGAGGAATCAGCAATATGTCTGAGCTCGACAAGCACAAATTCCGGTATGACAATCGGACCTTCTATAAATCCTGTCTTCATAATATCCGATATCCTGCCGTCAATTATTACACTGGTGTCAAAAATCTTAGGCGCTGCTGCATTTTTCTGACGACTGCCTCGGCCTCCTCCTACCGAAGACACTTTTCGCGATGTCATCCAGGCAGTTTTAATATCCTTGCCTTTTCTTGTCGCAATAACTATTCCCAGATATCCCAGTATGATGTATGTGATAATATTAAGGATCACATCCACATACGGAATCTTGATGCCTACATAAATCTGGCTTATGAGAAAAGCTACAATAAGACCTGCTATAAGGCCTATTGTTCCCAATACGATATCATTGGTTGATATTTTCTGAAGATCTGTCTCTATGGTTTTTGTAACCTTGTTCCCCTGCTTCGTAAAGGCTGGTGTCAATCTGAAAAATATTAATCCGAAAATAATTGCAAATAACAAAGATATACTTATTTCCTGTATTCCCGAGAAGTTTATCCAATCTTCATGTCCGGACAGAGAAACAAGGAACTTTGTCAATAAAAATACACCATACCCTACTATGGCGCCGGTAACTGTCAATATTGTTCTCAACAGTTTTCTAAGCACGGTTTCATCTCCTTTCCTTTAAAATATGTGTGCCTGAATAAATCTTATTTCTATTATGGTCACACGTATTGTAATTATATCACAACTTATGTACCTAGCCAACTAATTGTGGTATAATATGGTCTAAT
>JAUNDC010000067.1 GCA_030526355.1 Bacillota bacterium
TTCATAACTGTATGTTGATTCAATTTATCATTTCGCGTCATTTTTAGGGCGTCACTTGGAGCGACATCTAGAGCGTCATGATGATTCATTTAAAGATTACTGCATCTATTCCCATTAAGTTTGCCGCCATATCTTAGTCACTAACTTGATCAGTGACTAAGTCACATAAAATGTTCTAATCTAGCCCGCATCGTAGAGAGGCGCGTCGGGTTCACCGTAGGAATACAACTTAATGTAAAATCCCCAAAGCTGATGCCCGGGGATTCTGGAAGAAAGGATAGTATGACTAGATGTCCCCATTATTTAGAGCATCTAAGTGGATATCAAGTTTATCAACTGCATCGTTGTGCATCCTGTCAAATACATCTGCATAGGTGTCCAGCGTTACATGGATATCAGTATGTCCGAGCCATTTCTTAAGCACTACTGCCGGTACACCTGCTTCAATACATCGGGTTGCAAAAGTATGTCGCAATGAATGAGATCCTCTCGGCTCTATTCCAACCCGCTTACACACCCTGGAAAAATACCTCGATGCGACATTAGTACTAAATGGACCGTTATTCTTAAAATCATAGAACACAAGATTTAAGTCATTAGGTTTCATCTTGCTTAAAGCTTGTTCAAGAACAGGTCTCAGAGTATTGCTAATAGGAATATCTCGACATCCGGCGAAGGTTTTAGTAGTATCCCCAAGTTGAGGTTTCTCTTTAATCTTTATAACTGTATTCCTGACATGAATTACATTGTTATCAAAATCAATGTCTTCCGGGGTCAGCGCATTTACTTCCCCCATACGCATCCCACTATACAGCTGAATCAAAAGCTGATTTCTGTAATCATTGGAGCCATAATTCAACTTGCGTGTTCTGAAATCATTTAAGACCAGTTCCTGTTCTTCAATAGTAAGAGCCTGCACCTTCTTAGTTATTTTACTGGATTTAGGCTTTCTTATGTCACGAGATTGCATTATATCTTTTGCCACAATCTCTTCGTTCTTTGCTATGCGAAAAGCCATCTTTAAATCAATGAAAATTATATCAATTGTGCCGGGAGCGTACTTAGTGATTTCTTCGAGAAAATCTTCAATTAATTCTTCTGTAACATCTCGTATCGGAATCTGCCCAACTAAATGTCTTTTTATAGGATTGGTATCCTTAATATTTGAGAAATACGTCTGCTCCTTTATGAAATTCAATTTCAAATCATTCGCAAACTTTGCCTCAAGTATCTCAGGTATAGTTGAACTTGGTCTGCAAAGGAAATCATTGTATTCGTACCAGAATTGGATAGCTTTTGCATAGCATTTTTCAAGAGAAGGAGCCGAAAAGCTTTTATCGTGTAATTTACCGTCATGACCATAATAGCGCACTCTAAGTTCAATATTACCGTTATTTCTTATTCGATATGAGCCTTTTGTACAATAGAATTCTCCATTAAATATCTTTTCCTTATTCATTAATAATTTCCTCCGTAATTCACTGCAAACAAAAAACGTGCAAGGTTGTTACGGATTACCGTATTTATCCTTGCACGTTTATGCTCGTGTATAGCCGGGCCGGATAAGGCCTCAAATATTATTTCTTGTTTTCTTTATCAATCTCGCAAAGGTATTTATCAAGTGTGTTGATAGCCGAATGATTCATCCTGTCGAACACATCTGCATAGGTATCAAGAGTTACATGGATATCGGTGTGCCCGAGCCATTTCTTAAGAACTACTGCAGGAACTCCAGATTCAATGCATCTTGTTGCAAATGTATGTCTAAGAGAATGCTGACCGTTACATTCAACCCCGCACTTGTCGCAGACCCTCTTGTAATATGAATTGACATTGCTTGTCGTAATAACCCGGTCGTTAAGATGGTCATAAAAGACAAGACCATCCTTGTTTGGCTTCATCTTTTTCAATGCATCCTCAAGAACGGGCCGCAGAGTCCTGCTTATCGGAATATCTCTTACACCTGCATAGGTCTTGGTACTGTCTCCAAGAAATCCTCGCCCTTTCATATCTATTGATATAGTCTTTCTAACATGAACAACATTCTGCTTAAAATCAATGTCAGCAGGGGAGAGGGCATTCACTTCACCCATACGCATACCGCTATATAATGAAATGAGAAGCTGACATCTGTAGTCGTTGCGCCCTGAAGGGACTTTGTCACCCCTTACACATTCTGTGAAAACTTTCTGTTCATTTTCTGTAAGCGCTCTAATTTTCTTATCTGCCTTTGATGACTTTGGTCTTCTGATGTCATGAGCCAGCATTATATTCTTATCGATAATATCCTCCTGCTCCGCAATGCTGAATGCGATCTTAAGCTGAAGAAATATCTTCTCTATGGTACTGTTGGAATATCCTGTAATCTCCTTCAGAAAGCGGCTTATCTGCTGCTTTGTAATCTTTCTGATAGGGATATTAGCTATAGAGTTCTTTTCAATAATCTTAAGCGTCTCAATCTTCCGATAGTAGCTCTGAAGCTTTAAGTAGTTCAGCTTCAGGTCCTTATCAAAACGCTTATGCAATATCTCCGGAATGGTTGCATCACTGCATGCCAGTTCTTCCGTATATTCTTCTGCAAAAGCAAGAGCACGCCGTATACAGTCATCTTCTGTATCTGCGGTGAAGGATTTGCTTTTCTTGTCTCCGTTTTCGTCTATAAAGCGAATATTAAACTCAACCTTTCCTGCCTTTGTGTCTCTGAAAGAACCCTGTCCAATATAGAAGTCTTCAAGTCTCATCTGTTATTTCCTCCAATATCTGTCCTTTGCTTTTTCGTGTCTTACGGAGAAGTACTCAATTAACGCTTTCTCCAGCACGACCTTTCCTTTGCCGAAGTCCGTCATGGGAAACTTCGGGTCGTTAAACAGCTTCTGTACTGTTTTCTCACTCCAGCCTGTCATTCTCGCCACATCAGATATTCCGTAGAATCTGACTTCGGCAGAAATGCTATAACCGGTATTTTCTGTTGCTTCATAATTCATATCTAAACCTCACATGGCCATGTGATACGGATAGAATATCCCACATGGCCTTTTCTGTTAAACCTGCGTTTTCGGTGATTATGCGAATTTACATATTAGTACTGTTCTTTCTTAACCTTGTCGCAGATGCGTACTGCACTGTTAATCTTTTTGAAAATTTCCCAGTCAACCCTGCCTCGGTAATCCATCAGCTGTTCATTAGCAACAGTCGCCTGCTGCTCTGCCATAACCATAGACCTTTTGGGAAGGCCTTTCATCTCCGGCAAAAGTACATGCTCATGAAGATCCAGTCTTTTTATCTGACTGGTTATCAGAGCACATACATACGTTGTTGAATTACTGTTGAGCTTGTTGTTCTGTATAATGATTACCGGACGTATACCTTTCTGTACGCTGCCGCGGCTTTCCGGGAAATCCACATAGTAGATTTC
>JAUNDC010000031.1 GCA_030526355.1 Bacillota bacterium
GCTTTATTGTAAATTAACACCATTCTTTCTATAAAACTCCTAAAGTCAGGTATTATAGGCCATAAAAATGCATTTGTCAATACTATTCTGAAAATTCTATAAATAAAGTTTGCAATGCAAATTCCCAAAGTAAAATCCGGCAGGTTTGGATGATAAACTGGAAGTTAACTTTTCAGTTCACCATTTGCCGATGCCATTGCGTTAGGAAAGGCATTTCGAAAGGCTGACATCATCGGCAACATCTTCTTAGAGACCTATCTGCCGATGACTATATATTGTTGAAGCTTCTACAAATATCAGTTTACCAATGAGAATTAACAATACAAATAGAGTGCTAAAGGGTCAGCCCGTATTCACGAAGTCAGCTCCTTTTTTCAAAAAAGAAAAAAGCGACTCTGTTGTCGATTCTGTCTCTCCTAATCAAACCATACTATTATCGCAAAACCTGCGTCTGTATAAGTAGTAGTTCGAAAAGAAACGTTTTGGCACCCCAAAGGGAGTAGACTCCATTATGAGGCTAGGAGGTTGTGGCTTAATATAAAGTAAAAAGAATATGATAGCCGAGTGCGGTGTTGAATTAGGTAAATTAATCATGTAAAATAGAGAAAAAGGTTTTAACGAATTTAAATTGGGTAAAGGGAGAAAGATGAGAATATATTTAGATAACTGTTGTTATAACAGGCCGTTTGATGAGCAGGATCAAATTCAAGTTAAACTGGAAACTCTGGCAAAACTACACATTCAGGAGCAGATTAGATTGGGAAAACATGATTTGGTATGGTCAAATGTTCTGGATTATGAAAACATGCAAAATCCGTTCGATGAAAGGCGTGAATCAATTGCACCATGGAGAAAAATAGCTGTCGAAATTGTATCAAGTGAATCTGAAGACACATTAACTCTCGCTGAATCATTAGAAAAAGAGCATCATTTTAAAACCTATGATGCATTACACGTTGCGTGTGCGATAAAAGCGAATTGTTCATATTTCATAACTACAGATAAGAAATTAATTCGTGAAAATATTTCAAAAATTAGAATTGTCAATCCGGTTATGTTTATAGATGAAATGGGAGGTGAATCTGATGAGACCTAATGCAGTAATTAGAAAAGAAGGTATGGAAGCCCTTATTGCGGCTTTAGGATATGTGGATGCAGAGAGGTTCATAACCTTAATCAGTAGCGAGCCTTTTGATTATACAGGATGGAGGGAACGATACTTATATCAGGACGTAAGTATCAGAGAACTGAGTAAGAAAGCTGCAGACTATAGTAAAACACTTGACTTATAAGATATTGCCTTCAGGACTTTTCATTTTACGTTTAGGAATATGTACACAGCGAATATAAAAGTGGTCAATTTGAGAACGCTTTGCGTGTAGTTGATGCCATCGGCAACAGTCACTTAAATTCCAGGTTACCGATGAGAATTAACAATATAAATAAAGTGCTAAAGGATCAGCCCGTATTCACGAAGCTGGTCCTTTTGTTTCAAAAAAAGAAAAAAGCGACTCTGTTGTCGCTTCTGTCTCTGCTAATCAAACCATACTATTATCGCAAACACGCGTCTGTAAAAGTGTAATCAAATTTTCTTGATAATAACAAGCTTAATTTCGATTCGTGTAAATTAAGCCATACAAAAGAAAGTAATTCTATATGGATGGATCAAAGCGAAATCATAAAATGATGTAATGATTCCTCTGCTTATAATCTTTTCGTAAGAGGAACCTCTAAAGATGGTTCTTTACATATTTTTATCTTGAAAAATGTATGAAAATCTGATAAAATTGGTTATAAAACCATCCTGTTTGACAAGGAGGTGCAAAGATGCAAAGGTTTCCTCCAGCAGTTTTCAGAACCTGTTTACAAGCAAGGAAGGTGTGCTTTTAGAGCTGGTGAAGTCCATACTTGAAAACCAGTTCAGCATAGCAAGAAATGTTGCAGGAACCTGCGGGACTCATGCGAGGTTACATGGCAAATCCATGTACGGCAGAGTTCATGCTGGAGCGTAAGCTAAATAAATTCCTGACCCGGGCACTTAGAGGCTACAAGGTGCCTGAAGATGAGATTCAAAAGGTGCTGGCATACATTGCAGGACTTGATATGAGAAATCTGGCCTAGTCATTCATGGAGGAACTGTTCGAAAGACTTGCCGTGCGATATGAATCTCTCCGGAAGGACTGCTTCCGTGAGGATAGAGGTAAATGAAAATGTTTTACAGGGGAGTACTCCCTTTCATAGGAAATTACCCTATGCGCTCTCCCTATTAACAGATTACTTTTCTGCGGAGTACAGAGAAGCAAAAGCGAGGAAATGTATATGAAAAAACGAGTTTTTAGTATCCTGCTGTGCCTTTGCATGGCAATGGCATTTATGCCGCAGATGGTGTTTGCGGGGGAGGGCACATCTTCAGGTGTGTATATCTTCTTTGATTCCTCAAAGTTTTCTGATTGGACCGCTCCGTTTTACGCATATATCTATGATGAAGATACTGACCCAGATAAGACCTATTCAAACGCTGCTTTTCCAGGCCAAACTATGCAGATAGATCCAGCTACAGGTTATTACTTTATTGAAGTGTCTGACAGTTCCTGCATTGCTGCTAGCAAAAGTTCAGGCGAAAGCACAGCCTCAAATTTTGACCTCGCTTATAGCAAAAATACCTGCGTAATCATCAGCGATTCAGACAATCATCAGTATCCTAGAATGGGTTCACCAACAAAGCTTCAGTTGGGTGTAAATTCAAAACTGTTGTCGGGCACAACAACATCAGACTGGAATACTATTGTTCCTTCAACAATAACCTACAATTTAAATGGCGGTACGATTAACAGCGGCAATGTCACCGTGTACATCAACGGGCAGGGTGCAGTGCTTCCGACAGATGTTACCAAAGCAGGTTATACTTTCGCAGGATGGTATGAGGACAAAGATTTTTCCGGTAATCCTGTCATGACGATTAGTAATACTGACACAGGAAATAAAGTGTTTTACGCAAAGTATATAGTGGAAGGAACTTCGGGTTACAAAATCATTGAGGGAGCAAACGGCTCCTGGACGCAGAACAGCGACGGAACGCTGACTTTCCGTGCAGATGGCGATTTCGGTAAATTCACCGGCGTTAATGTTGACGATGAGTTGATTGATGCTAATAATTACACTGCAATCTCGGGCTCGACTGTTATCACGCTGAATACAAACTACCTCAAAACTCTTTCTGTCGGCACACATAAACTCTCTGTTGTCTATACTGACGGCGAGTGCAGCACGAATTTTGAGGTAAAGCGAGCGGTATCGGAGCTGACAGAGCCAACAGAAGGTGATATAATTGATACAGAAACATCGACGAGTAACAAGGATTCAAAGGCAGATGCTGAAGATTCAGCAAAGACCGGAGATAACACTAACCTTGCTCTATGGATTGCACTGATGCTTATTTCCGGTGCAGGTATAGGCGGCACTTGCTTATACACAAGAAGAAAAAGAACAAATGAATAAATTAGATGCTTAACTGAAATAACAAAGTGTCACTAAATAGCCGTCAGGTTTCAGCTTCGAAGTCTGGCGGTTTATTATTTATAACAGCAGAGCCTATTATACTAAAAAGCCCATTCAGCACAACCTGCCGAATGAGCTCTTACTTAGGTTCTTTGAGTTTCACTGTTCTAACCTCCATTTCATAATATTTAGTTTCGTACTAGGGACGCTTACAAATTACTTTTTCGGTCTTACCTCCTTGGATAATATTTGTATCGATAACTACTATTTGGTTTGTAGTAGCTCCTTTTGATGGTTTAATTATATGCTATAGGAAAGTACTTGTCAATACTATTCTGAAAATTCTATAAAAAAGCGGAGAATATCATGCTTGATAATATTCAGAAATGTTTGCTGAATACTATAATTGCTTATATGCTGTAGTATTTTAAGTTGAATATTACAGCAGATAGTGTATACTAATAATAGAACGATAAGCACAGAAGGGAGAATGATAATGCCTAATATCTTACCAGTATCAGATTTACGAAACTATAATGAAGTATTAAAAAATTGTCAGGCAGGTGAGCCGGTATTTCTTACAAAGAACGGCAGGGGTAGATATGTTGTTCTTGATATTGAAGATTATGAAAGAGATCGTGCTGAAAAGAAACTGCTAATGAAACTTCAGGAAGCAGAGGATGCTGTAAAGGAAGGAGAAGGGTGGTTTAGCCTGGATGAATTAAAAGCCGCTATGGGAGAGTAATATATGATGAAGCTTCATATTAACCCATTAGTGGTAGCGGATTTAAAATCAATTAAAGACTATATTGCAGAAGATAATGCCGAAAAGGCTAATGAAACAATAGAGAAGATTTACAGTAAGTTTGAAAATATACAGCTGTTTCCTGATATGGGTGCCGATCTTTCTAAACGGGTTAGTTTCCGAACCGATTATAAGTATGCTGTCTGGAATAACTATGTAATTATATATAAGATTAGAGATGAGTATGTAGAAATATATAGAGTGATAAATAGATATCAGGACATAACAAGAATATTTGATTAAAATGAAATTTTTTTAATGGTGTAGGATGATTATAAAACCCGTTAAACGTAAAGGAGCGAATTTGCTCATTTTTGTTTTGGAAAACTCTTGAATACATGCGAACGTATATTCTGTAATATAAAGAGAAACTCAAGTGTGAATATGGCGAAACTGATTGAGAAGGGTGATTCTGTGCTTATTTTCCATGTAGATGCAAACAGTGCGTATCTTAGCTGGACTGTTGCAGTACTACTTGAAGAAGGTTTCGGAAATGACATAAGAAAAATACCATCTGCTATTGCAGGAGATCCCGAAAACAGACACGGAATTATTCTTACAAAATCGATTATCTTCTCTGCAGCGATGCCATGTATAGGATACTTTATGATTACACACCTTTGATACAAAGGGACAGTGTAGATGAGTGCTTTTGTGATATGACATCAGTAAAGAAAGCAAGGGGATTTTATTACATACATATGAACAGAATGCAGAAAGTTTAAATCAAAACGACGGGAAACCAAGGTGGATTGAAATAGTTAAAATTTTTAGATATATATTATAAATAGGATAGAAGGACTTATAGCGAAGAACACCTGTATTCCCTAAATTCCTGCATTTAACATTTTGGGAATAATTATGTTATTAAATAAAAGTGCGTGCTACATTACGTAATTTAGCTCGTATCTCTTTTAATATGAATTTATCTAGTTTCTTTAGATATTCAAGGTTCAGAATATCAGGAGGATTACTGTTCTTATTTGAACTGTATTTTGCTGATTCGATGCATTTGTTATATAACGTAAAGTCGAACTGCGGCTTGCCTTTCTTCGTTTTACCTGAGGCAGCCTTCTTTATAGGGAATGGGTAATTAAATATAAGTCTCGCTTTAGACAATCAAACGCCATCTGGATTATATAATGTCTGCTGAATGAATTTGGCAAATTGAAACATAGTGACAAGGTCCCGATTCTGTCAGTAAGGTATTCTTTGTATGCGCTCTTATCAATATTTTGGAAAAAGCAATCAGCTGCTGAGATGGACGTAATTTATTCATGTTGGCTTCTGCAGTGAAGAATATCTGCATTCTCGAAATGCTTTTCGTAATTAACCTGTTTGGATTGATTATGTAATTGTAGAGCTCTAATGTGTTGAGGTGATGCAATGATTCGAAAGTGGCAACTGCTCCAGTGAGGGAGTTTAATACATTAAAATTTACTAAACCGTATAATTTCTTATAGGCATTATGTGTTTTATTTCTTGTATTTCCGCCAGCAGAGTAGATGCTTTTTTCTAAAGTTTTACCGTAGTCGGGAAGTATATCATCGGCATCATTGTTAATGTCATATTCATCTGGAAACGACTGTTTGATATCTCTGCTTGTAGCAGCTTTGTTGGCATTTTCTTCCGAAAGGTAGCTTTTAGGATAAGTTCTGATAAATTTAGACGTTTCTTTATCGTGAAAGAAATTCTTTGATTCTTTTGTGAGGTATAACAGATTCTTTTGTGACACACATAAAAAAGTTATATGGTCAGTAGCCAGCTTCACATAACTTGTTATCTATGTCTTCAAATATATCGTCCATCAGCTGTTTCATGTTAAGTTTCGATTTTTCTTTATAGTCTGATAGATCATATGGAGACAGATAAGTATTGCTTACTCACAAAGCTAGAGACATTATTAACTCTGCTTTGACAGGAGCACAGAAGAGGAAAAAATTGCTCGTTTTGAAGAGGCTCTTGCATAATAATGAAAAAGTGTAATCAAGTGTAATCAACATTGATTACACTTTGAACACATATTATTGAATACAGCCTGGGGAAATAATATGGGTGGAAACGTTGAAATTTCAATAAAAAGCAAATAAAAACGAGGTGCTTATCAGCACCTCGTATATTGGTACTCCCAAGGGGAGTCGAACCCCTGATTCCAGCGTGAGAGGCTAGCGTCTTGACCACTTGACCATGAGAGCATATTTTTAGCTGTATTTGCAACTCCGTCAGTTACCGTATAATTATAACACCATTTTTAGTTGTTAGTCAAACGTTATTGAAAAACAAAATAATTCCAAATTTTCAGAAATAAATATTGAACATTACCACCCATAGGACTAAAATATAGGTAGTCACATATTGTTAATAAGTTATCAGTATGCGTTTATGTATCTAAAAGATATTATACGAGGAGGGTGATACAATGAACAGGAAACGGTTTCTAAGCTTTGCAGCTGTGCTGATGCTGATTATAATGACATTCAGCGCCTGCGGCGGAGAAAAAGAGGCAGCGGATCATACTGCTGTGACATCGGATTTATCAATGGCGGAGGATGTCAAGGCATACCTGGAGAAGGTTGATATGGAATACGCATACAACCTGACGGAAACTCTGGCATATGATGAAACCTACTGGGACAATGAGCTAGGTTGGAGAACAGCTGGTTCTGATGCGGAACATAAGGCTGCAGACTATTTAGCAAAAGAAATGAAAAATATCGGTCTTACGGATGTAAAGAAGGTCCCGGTTAAAGTCGATAAATTCCAGTTCAATGATTCCAGCCTGACAATTGACGGTACAGAAATCGACCTGGTACCCGCATCATACGAGTGCAGCGGTACTGACAAAGATGGAATTACAGAAGAAATTGTTGACGTTGCAACTGGATTTGCCGGAGACTATGATGGCAAGGATGTTGAGGGAAAAATCGTTTTGGCAGGAGTAAATCAGTGGGACGAATCCTGGATAGACGGGTATATTAAACAGGCTTATGCAGCCGGAGCAGCAGCCCTTGTTACATATTCAACAGGCGGATACGGTGAACTGAATGAGGATACAGCAAATGTTCAGGATATCTGCTGTGCAGATCTGATTCCTACAGTAGCTATCAGTGCCAATGAAGCTAAGCAGATTCAGGAAGCGATTAAGGAAGGCAACAATAAGGCAACACTGATGGTTGATGCAGTTCTGGAGGAAGGAACAGGAACATCATATAACGTAGTAGGAAAAATAAAGGGTAAGTCATCAGATCAGCAGATAATGATTGCCGGACATTATGATAAATACTGGTATGGATTCCAGGATGACTGTGCAGCTATCGCACTTGATTTTTCGGTGGCAAAGGCTATGATTGATTCGGGCTATCAGCCGGAAAACGATATAGTTATAGTAGCTCATGGAGCAGAAGAATGGGGAGCCAGTGATTCGCAGTTTGACTGGACAACGGGCGCATGGGAAATGATTCATACAGCACATCCTGAATGGGCAGAAAAAACTATAGCCATGCTCAACTGTGAGCTGCCTGCATTCCAGGTTGAAGGCAATCAGGTTCAGCTTGTAACGGTTCCTGAATTCAGAACCCTGGCAACAAAGCTTGTTAAAGAATCAGGACTTTTCGTTAAATCAGGAGAAGTGACTATCAGCGATCAGCCGTCGGATGCTACAAATATGGAAGACGGTGTATCCTATAGATGGCACGGAGTTCCGTATATGATCAACGGTTTTGAGGACGAAACCTTCATTACTCAGCGTTATCACACCAAGTTCGATGATAAGGATACATGGGATGAGGATACTATCAGAACCAATGTAAACTGGTTCGGAGCAACAGCAATTTATATCGACAAAATGCCGGCTCTTGAGCTTGACATCACAGCAGTTTGCGACGACCTCGAGGCAAATCTGAATGATGAGATTGCGACAGAGGCAGGAGTGGATGTTGAAGCATACAAAGCAGCAACTGCAGATCTCAGAGCAGCAGCAGAAGCGCATAATGCCAAGATTCAGGATCTTAATTCAAAATATGAAGATGCTGTAGCAGCAGAGGCCTCAGAGGAAGATATAGATAAACTGAGAGAAGAGGGTAAAGCTCTCAACAAGACTACCCTTAAGGCATTCAAAGCAATACAGGATGAATACCTGAAGACAGATGATGTTGGAGTATATATCGGACATCCGAATGTTAATTCAAACGTTGAGACACTTAAGGGTGTAGTAGCAGGTTTGGAAAAAAAGGAACTGTATGCAGAGGATGAAGAGTCCGGTGCTCTTGATATCGCATGGAACCTCAATTCAGCTCATGACTACGGATATTATCTCTTCGATAAAGAAGCCGTAGACAACATTGAGGAAATGTATGATGCAGATAAAGTAAGCAAGGATAAGAGCTACTGGGGAACAGACAAGATGATTCCTGTATACTATGTAGGAGATACACTGTCAAAGCTGGTACAGCAGGCAGAAGATGAGAATGCTGAAATCGACTATGATGGAGCACTAAAGGTATACAAGGATACATTAAAGCAGGCTCTGGAAGATGTTAAGGATTATTCCGCAGCAGAGGTAGAAGGAATGACAAAAATTGCTGATATTCTGAAATAACTTTAGCAGAGCTTATTGCTAAGAAATAAAAGGAAAACCACATCCGAGCAGGTGCTTGGATGTGGTTTTATATAAATAACAGTAATGCTGTCAAATGTTTTTGTCTTCCATTCAAGGGAAGCTCAGAGCAATTAAGATTTACATTTTCTCGAAATCAGCAGCCCCGTGCTTGCACAGTGGGCAGACAAAATCTTCAGGAAGCTCATCGCCTTCATATACATATCCGCAGATCTTGCATACCCAGCCCTTTGATTCTTTTTTTGGAGCTTCTTTGATGTGTGCATGGTAATATGCATATGTAGCTGAAGCATCCTCTGTGAGAACCTTTGCATCTGTAACATCAGCAATGAACATTGTGTGAGTTCCCAGATCTACAGAATGGAACACCTTGGCAGAAATGTAGCTGTTGGTTCCTTCTGTAACATATGCAATTCCGTTGTCAGCAACAGGCATTGGATAGTTTTCGAATTTATTCACATCTCTGCCGCTCTGGAATCCGAAATGCTTGAAAGTATCAAAAGAAGCCTTTTCGCTGAGCATGGAAACATTGAATTTGCCTGTTTTGGCAATAATATCATGAGTGTAGTTATTCTTGTTTACAGTTACAGATACTCTGAGAGGTGAATCTGTAACCTGCAGCAGAGTGTTGATTATGCAGCCGTTCTGTTTATCTTCATCCTTTGCAGTAAGTACATAGAGACCATAACTAATTTTAAACATAGCAGTCTTATCCATTTTTGTGCTCCTTTCGCAATGTTTATAAATGTTGTTATAATTAAATAATTGTCAGTTCAATCTATGACGTCCTATAACGTCGTTATCTTTAATAATTATCAGCTTTGATCTGGAAATAAGCCTGCGGGTGAGCACATACAGGGCATACCTTCGGAGCATTTTCACCCTTTACAATATGTCCGCAGTTGCTGCACTGCCATACAACTTCAGTATCTCTCTCAAATACGATACCATCGTTGATATTAGCCAGAAGCTTTCTGTATCTTTCTTCGTGTTCTTTTTCGATAGCACCTACAGCTTCGAAAAGGTACGCGATGTGATCAAATCCTTCTTCCTTGGCTTCCTTGGCAAAGGTGGCATACATATCAGTCCACTCGTAGTTTTCTCCAGCAGCCGCATCTTCCAGGTTGCTCATTGTATCCTTGATTGAACCACCCTGAAGCAGCTTGAACCATATTTTAGCATGTTCCTTCTCGTTGCCGGCAGTTTCCTCAAAAATCTGTGCTATCTGAACATAGCCTTCTTTTTTTGCCTGGCTTGCATAATAAGTGTACTTGTTTCTGGCTTCTGATTCACCTGCAAAAGCAGTCATTAAATTAGCTTCTGTCTTTGTTCCCTTTAACTCTTTCATTAAATACCTCCTTAACATTAATTATTTAAGCATGATCGGTATCATTATTCTCGCGGCAGTCTTTACAGTAGCCGTAAAAATAAAGCGCAGCACCGTCAGTGTCAAAACCATCCAGTTTATCCTTGTGATCATCATGGATAATCTTATCAAGCTGTTTAAGCAGGTCATAAGCTTCTTCGAATTCCGCATCAAACACCTTGTTGCATTTCCTGCAACGCAGATGTGCATGGTCGTCAGTTCTGAAATCGAACCTGTCAGTACTGCCTGGAATTATGATTTTCCTGATTTCTCCTCTTTTTGCCAGATTATTAAGGACTCTGTATACGGTTGCTTTCCCGATAGTGGGATATTTGTCATGAATAGCCTTGTACACGTCATCCGAAGAGGGATGACTGGTCATGCTTTTTACTGTGCTGCATATTATTTCCTGCTGTATTGTATTTCTTGACATATCCACACTCCTTTCCTTAATAATATTATATTTTAAATGAGAATAAATATCAATAGTAAATTATTATTCATCTGAAGCTTCTTCTGAAGGAATTTCAGTCAGCTCTTTTATGCTGAGTACACTTTCCATAAGCTTATCACCGCTGGCATCATATACCTCTCCGGTAGCCATAGCTATGCAGGTGTAGTAGCAGCGTGCACTTTCCATGAAGACCACGAAGCCCTCAACGGTATCGCCTCCGTTCTGCAGAGTGAAGCTCTGGGCTTTGCTGTCTTTGATAAAATCAGGAACAGAAATTTCGGTGTCAGCCATTTCTGCATCTGCGAGATAATCACCAAGAGTGTTTACCATAGAGTAATCTGCATAAGCATTGAGATCATTGGCAAGATAGTCTATCTGACCCTTTGCCAGACATTGGAGCTTGACCTGTGCCGCACCATTTGAATATGTTACATCAAGAGTGTCGTCAGAGGCTTCCTCGTCTGCTGTCCATTTGCCGGGAAGGTCTATGGAAACAGAGCCTGCGGCATTGGTATAGGTGGTGGATTCTCCGCTGATAGAAGCACTTCCGCATGAGAAAAGACCAAGTGTTAATACAAGTACCAGAATTACGGGTATGATTTTTTTCATAAATGAGTCTCCTTATCTTTTGAAATATATTAAAGTATATCATAAACATGTTAAAAATTCATGAAAAGTTGAGATAAATGCTGTCATAAAGACGTTAATAAAGCCGTCCTCCATTGACACAAATTGCCTTAACGTATATAATTCAATTCATGAAAATCATTATAACAGCAGGCGGAACAAGCGAAAAAATTGATGATGTCAGGACCATTACAAACTCGTCAACCGGCAGACTGGGATACGCCATCGGCAAAGCCTTTGCAAGCAAATACGGAGATGAATTGGAAAGGATATATTATCTCCACGGCACCAGAGCTGCATATGTGGAGGATGAGAAGGTGGTGCCTGTTGCCATAGGTGGTGTAATGGAGCTTCAGGCGGAGCTCGAGCGGCTGCTGACCGGAGAAAAAATAGATGCAGTGATACACGCCATGGCGGTAAGTGACTATATCGTGAATGAGGTCACTACACTGGACAGGATAAGAGGAACAGAAGATCCGGAGCATAAGGCAGACCTGTCGGGAAACAAAATAAGCTCGGATATAGATGATCTGGTGATACATATGAAAAGATCACCAAAAGTAATAAATTCAATCAAGAAGCTCAGCCCCGAGACCATTCTTGTAGGCTTCAAGCTTCTCAGCAATGTACCGCATGAGGAGCTTATAGATGTAGGATATAAGCTTATGCAGAAAAATTCATGCGATTTTGTACTGGCAAATGATCTTAGAGAAATAGGCCGGGATTATCATAAGGGTTATCTTATTCACAAGGACAGGTCTTATGATATAATGGAAACCAATGAGGAAATTGCCGATATGATAGCACGTAGAGTTATGGATGCCTGCAGATAAGGAGCTCAGATGAATATATTGTTAGGTGTGACCGGGAGTATAGCAGCGTATAAGGCTGCAGACATAACCAGCAGACTGACAAAGCTGGGTCACAATGTGGATGTGGTTTTGACAGAGAGCGGTAGCAGAATAATTACTCCGCTTACGCTGCAGACCCTAAGCAAAAATAAAGTATATATGGACATGTTCGAAGAAATCACTCCAAGTGAAGTCAAGCATATATCACTGGCTAAGAAAGCGGATGCTGTGCTTATAGCACCGGCGACAGCGAACATAATAGGCAAGATAGCATGCGGCATAGCAGACGATTTTCTTTCTACGGTTGTAATGGCAGTGCCGAAGGGGACGCCTGTATATATAGCTCCTGCTATGAATACCAATATGTATGAGAACCCGATAGTTCAGGATAATATTGAGAAGCTGAGGAGCTTCGGATACAGGTTTATCGAGCCGAAGGAATCACTGCTGGCATGCGGTGATCTTGGAAAAGGCGCACTGGCTGATGTAGATGAAATTGTAAATATAATTGAAGGGAGCAACGAATAGATGGCAACTTATCAGAGTACAAGAGGAAGCAGAAATTACAAGACAGCGGCACAGGCTGTTATTCAGGGCATTGCTGAGGACAAAGGCCTGTATGTACCGGACAGTATTCCGGCACTGCCGATGAAAATAGAAGACATGGTTGGCAAACCGTACAAGGACATAGCATACGAGATCATCAGAGCCTTTTTTACAGACTATACAGAGGATGAGATGAGAGCATGCGTAAACGGAGCATACGATTCCAAGTTTGAAGAGGCGGAGATAGTTCCTGTTGCTGAAGCAGGAGGTGCATATTTCCTGGAGCTTTATCACGGCAAAACAGCTGCATTCAAGGACATGGCACTCTCAATACTTCCGTATCTGCTGACAACAGCTATGAAAAAGGAAAATGAAGACAAGAAAATATGTATTCTGACAGCAACCTCGGGAGATACAGGCAAAGCAGCACTTGAAGGCTTTGCGGATGTTCCGGGAACTGAAATAATCGTATTTTTCCCGAACAAAGGAGTAAGTGAGGTGCAGCAGAGACAGATGATTACCCAGGAAGGCGAAAACACACATGTTTTTGCTATTGAAGGTAATTTTGATGATGCACAGACAGGAGTTAAGAAAATATTCAATGATGCAGAATTTGCAGCGAAGCTTGCTGACATGGGATGCAAGCTGTCTTCAGCAAATTCCATCAACATCGGACGTCTTGTTCCGCAGGTCGCATACTATGTTTACGGATACGCCAAGCTGGTGGAAAGAGGAGTTATCAAGGCGGGCGACAAGGTAAACATTACAGTGCCGACAGGAAACTTCGGAAATATTCTCGCTGCATACTATGCAGGTCAGATGGGTATTCCGGTAAATAAATTCATCTGTGCTTCAAATAAGAATAAGGTGCTTACTGATTTCTTCAACACAGGAGTATATGACATCAACAGAGAGTTCTATCTGACAAATTCACCGTCGATGGATATTCTCATTTCAAGCAATCTGGAAAGACTGCTTTATCACCTGGCAGGAAATGACGGCGAAGAAATATGCAGACTGATGGCTGCCCTGGATAGTGAGAAACGATATGAGGTAAGCGATAGAATCAGAGAAGGCATGGCTGATTTCTGTGGAGGAACAGCAACGGTCGAAGAAACAAACGCAACTATAGGCAAGATGTACAAAGAAAACGGATATCTGATGGATACACATACAGCAGTTGCATATAAGGTATATCAGGACTATGTAAAGGAAACAGGTGATGAAACACCGACTCTCATTGCGTCAACGGCAAGCGCATATAAATTCGCAGACAGCGCAGCACTTTCCATCGGACTGGGTGAAGAGGCAAACGGTTTCGAATATGTCAAAGCCCTAGCTGCGGCAACCGGTGTGAGAGTACCGGCAGGTCTGAAGGATCTTGAGAACAAGCCTATCAGACATGATAATGTAATCGAGGTTGCAGACATGCTGAAGGCAGTGGAAGACAGCGTAAAATAAATAATGCCTGAAGTGTAAAAAGCACGTGATGTATATGCCGGGCGGTTCGAAGCTGCCCGGTTTTATTATGCTTATATGTTCTTGATAATTAACATCCTTTTAATAATTAAGAGGATAATAGTTAAATTAATGTTAACTATTATCATTTTGTCTTGAAAGCTGTTTCTGAAGGTTTATAATTAAGGGGAAGTGAAATTTGACATAGATATTTAAAAGGAAAGGAGGGATTGATATGACAGAAATTATTATGAGAAGCCAGAAGCGGATAGCTTTGATAGCACATGACCAGAAAAAGGATGAAATGGTTGCATGGTGTGTGAAGCATAAAGAAGAGCTGGGCAAGCACTTTTTATGTGGAACTGGAACTACATCAAAGCTGATTGCGGAAGCCACAAACCTGCCTGTGAAGGCTTACAAGAGCGGACCTCTTGGTGGTGACCAGCAGATTGGTGCAAGAATAGCCGAAGGTGAGATTGATATGATGATCTTTTTCTGGGATCCTCTTGAAGCACAGCCGCATGATCCGGATATCAAAGCATTGCTGAGAATTGCAGTTGTTTATGACATTCCTGTGGCAACCAACAGTGCAACAGCGGATTTTCTTATTACGTCGGATTATATGAACAGCGACTACAGACATGAAACTCAGGAATATAGATTTGCCGCATCTCAGCGGACAGAGACGGAGCCGGAAATCGATACTATCATCAGATCTGAAAGATAAAACGCCTGCCGAAAGCAGCTTGGAAAAGCTGATTCAGTCAGGCGTTTTCATATTGTCTGATTATCATACGCAATCATCCGTAATCACCCATGGAATTTAAGAGGGCTTCTGATAGGTAGCTTGCGGTGGCGATATTTCCTGTATGGGCACTTTAACTTGCCAAGACCCCTGTTATAAATCTTAAAACCCAGAACACCCAGCCAGTGTTCTTTTCTTTTTGCTTTTTTGGTAACACCACGTTCTTTTCCGCCTGCAGTTATTGTAGTGCCATGTCTTACTGCTTTGATAAGGTCGTTATTGCATTGAATTTCAGCATCAATATCTGTCCAGGCCATACCGATGTATTCGGAAACATGGGAATCGGATCCGGCGAATGTCGGCATATTGTATTTATCTGCAAGCTCAGCCGCCAGACGGTTTGATTCAGGAAATTCACAGGTGTTGAAGGTTTCTATGAAATCAAGTCTCCTGACAAGATCGATATTCATGTTCTTGAATCCCATTGCACTTGAGCCCGTAGCGCCGAAGGGATGTGCCAGACCAAGTATTCCGCCGAAGGTGTGTACGAGTCTGATAAGTTTTTTCAGACGCATTCCGCGAACCTTTAAAACCGGCAGATAAAGGTCATCAGGCATTACAACAAGAACATGTCCAGCATCTTTGGTGTCATATTCTATACCCCGAATCACAGTGAAATCGCTGTAGCGTGGATCTTTTTTCAGGCGATCCCATGCTTTGCAGCCTTTGTAGCTGTTGTGGTCGGAAATCATGAATCCGTCAAAGCCTAGCATTCTGAATTTGCTTACATATTCAGTAACAGATACTTTGGAGTCTATGGAGCCTTCTTTAGTGTGACAGTGCATATCAAATTTCATATAGACCTCCTTATCCGGTTATTTGTATCGGTTGAACCATTTTTTGAATAATCGAAGCTGTTAATATTATCATTCTAAGATATTATAATAATATTCCTGTTTTCAGAAAATTTCAATCACTTTAAGCCTGCTTTTCGTTCTCTTTTAAACCGATACATATTATTGTCGGCAGTTTCTTTAACTTTAAGAACATTATCACCTTTTACAAATGATGCTGAACCAATAGATACATATGGCAGTATTTCTAATTTTTTTCTTCGGATATTTAATTCCTCTATTAGCATTTGATAGCAGTTTTCCATATCAGTTTGTGAATCCAGCAGAACGCAGAATTCATCTCCACCGATTCGGTAACAAAGCCCATATTTTGAATATGCGGACTTAATGCAATCTGCAACTTCTTTCAAACACTGGTCTCCAGCTAAATGACCGTAATTATCGTTAATTTGTTTAAAATCATCCACATCAAAAACAATCAGAGTCATATCTTTGGATAATGTCATCGTTTTGTTTAAATAGCTTTTCTGGTTTAACAATCCAGTAAGCTCATCCAGTTGATGCCACATTCCATTACAGTATGTAAAATAAAGAATTGCCAGAAGTGATACACATAACCAGGTAACGTGAATGGCAGGAAAAATCACCTGTATTGTAGAACATACCAACAGAAATGCAGCTATCAGATAAAGACAGTTCTTGCTTTTGTTCTGATACTTTCCTGCAGCAAGAAGAGTCATAACAAGCAGATAAAAAATGCTGGTGAAATATACTGCAAGGTATATACCGAAATAATCTCCTCTCATGTACTGATTATTCTGGTCAACGTAGAAAACAATCCCGAACGGAAAAGATACTGCCAGTAACAAAAGATACATACCCTCTGCGATAAAAGCATATTTTGTGCTTTTGCCCGTGTTAAAGACAGTTGATAGAAAAACGGCAACTGCCGGTGTTAACCCGAATCCAAGATAATTTGCAACAATATTAATCCATCTCAATGATGATGCTCCATTGTCTACGACAATAGTTACTACTTCTAAAACAGAAATAGCCATAATCAGAATGAAAGAACAGATAAACCAGCGTCTTTGCCGTACGTTAAGTGTTTCGTTATACTTTGTAAGAATACACATTATTCCCAATACAAAGACATCTATTAATGTAATAATTAAAAAGTAGTAATCCATTTAAAAACTGCCTCTTCTAATTTATCTTCATTAGCCATAATCCTATGTTAATTAAATAGGCGTGCCTACTTCAATGAGATTGCCGTCCGGATCGTAAAACCGGACAACCTTCTGTCCCCAGCTGTGAGTCATCAGCTTGTTGACATACTTAACTGACGGATACAGCTTCTCCAGCTTCTGTACAAAAGCTTCTATGTTTCGTTCTTCAAAGTAAAGCTCACATGAGTTGTTTTCTGTGACGATGTCTTTTCCCAGAAAATCTTTCCATATTTTTTCATCCTGCAGCACAAGGCCTTCAGTCAATATCATATTACCGTCATTGTCAACAACCAGTTCAAGTCCAAACAGATCATGATAAAACTGGCGTGCTTTTTCTATATCCTTGACAACAATAAGAACGTTTTTCAGTTTCATAGTTGTTCCATCCTTTCTTATGAAAAGCAACAGGGGGCTGTCGCGTTAACGTTTTTTAAGCCTTGGGAAGATGATGGTTTACGAAAAGACATAAACAAATCGAAGATTTCGTTAATTGCTGGGAATCTCGTAAAGGGCAATAGAGTTTATTACAATTAAAAAATTCTGCCGTACCAGTTGCGACAGCCCCACCTGTGTCAGACTATATCGTTCTTTATTTCCAGTGGTTCAGATTCGGGACTACAGCTTCCATATGTGCACGAACCTGCTCCGGAGGCCAGTTTTCATTCGACATATGCTCAACGCAGAAATCTATCAGTTGTTCAACACTTGTATACTTGAACTCTCCGTCAGTGTAGCACCATTTGCAGTATTCTTCATTGAAAGAACCATCAGGATCCTTACTTATAGTTGAATCATCCAGCGGCATACCGCAGCACTGACAGATAAGCTGCCTTGGTGCGCCCAGAAGCGTATTTATCGATACGTCAAACAGCTTCGACAGCAGCTTCAGGGTTTCTGTACCAGGTACTGTGTCACCGGTCTCCCAGCGTGATACCGCCTGCCGTGTAACAAACACTTTTTCCGCAAGCTCATCCTGAGACAGACCGTTTTTCGTACGCAGTTCATGTATAATATCTTTTGTTTCCATTGTCATCACCTCCGTATGGATAATATAACAGGCTATGGAGCATAGTACAAGCAACCAGCTGTTGCTGTGTTTTTTATTCCCAAGCTTCTTCTGCTTTATCCAGTTTCTGTAGCAGGGTTTTTTCTAGTTCTGCAAAAGCAGGTACAAAGCTGTCACGAATCAGCAGAACTATCTCATCTATCTCATCTTCATCATAAATATGAGCTGAATTATTACGTTTTTTCAGCATAAGGAGCCAGACAGCAGAATCATCTATAAAACCCGATTTATAACCAAGCTGCAGAATCTCCCTAGGAGATCCTGTTTCTGCACCTTGAGCGCCGTGAATCCTTAAAACCGCCTGTAATGCTTTCCATGCAAGTTCAAAGGTCAGGTTAAATTGTCCAATAACACCAGTTCTGTAAATCTCATTATTATCTGCCAGTTCATAATCAACAGTCTGCATCACCTTCAGACAGTTCGAGAAATTATCAAGCTTTTTCATATATTTCTATACCGTCCCTTTCAAGTTCTTCTTTTAACTCGTCCGTTATACCTGAATCAATATTTACAATATCAAACGATAACAGCGAGTGTACATTTTCTTTTATATCCCAGTAAAAACCGTCAAAGTCCCCTCCGCACACTGCTATATCAATATCACTTCTTTCAGTATGTGTGCCTTTTGCGCGGGAGCCAAAAAGAATCACCTTGCTGACATCATATTTCCGGGCGAATGCCTCGATATCCTTTACAACCCTGTCGGGAAGATTGTGTTTCATAAACAGATTTCTCCTGAACTTATCATATATCAAATGATGTATATAGTAAGTATACCATTTCCACGATTATTATTCTTTATTTTTATGATTATTTTTGAAATCATTTATATGCTGGACGGTGGCTTTACAGTTGTTGACATATGTCATTATCGTGTTTATAATTATTTGCAGAATTGCATATAAGGAAGTGTAAAATGGATTACGAAAAACAATATCAGGAAAAACTCACAACAGCTGAAGAAGCTGTAAAAATAGTAAAATCAGGTGATTGGGTGGATTATTCATGGTGCGTGAACCATCCTTTTGCTCTCGACAAGGCGCTGGCAGCCAGAAAAGACGAGCTTGAAGATGTAAAGGTGCACGGAAGCACAAGCCTCTGGATGCCGGAAATCTGCAAGGCGGTTGACGCTGGGGAACATTTCACATGGGTGGCATGGCATACGACAGGGATTGATCGCAAAATATTTAAAAAGGGTATGGGTTATTTCCAGCCTATGCGCTATTCCGAGCTTCCACGCTTTTACAGAGACGGCGCAGAGCAGGTGGATGTTCTGATGATGCAGGTTCCGCCTATGGACAAATTCGGAAATTTCTCGTTCTCCGTATCGCCTTCCCATCTGGCTCAGCTCTGTTCGAAGGCGAAGTATATTATCGTAGAAATAAATGAGAATTTACCGCGCACCTGCGGACTTTATGATACAGAGCTTCATATCAGCAAGGTAGATGCCGTCGTTGAGGGTCCCAATCCTCCGCTTCCGCAGATGACAGTACCGGAACCAACAGATATTGACAGGAAAATTGCATCACATATCCTGCCTCTGATTCCGGATGGTGCATGCCTTCAGCTGGGAATCGGCGGGATGCCTAATGCAGTAGGGGAGATGATTGCACAGTCAGATCTAAAGGATCTGGGAATACACACGGAAATGTACATAGACGCTTTTGTCGAAATTGCTAAGGCCGGTAAAATTACTGGTCGCTGCAAGACTACCGATAAGGGTCGTCAGGTTTTTGGCATGGCAGCCGGCACAGATAAACTGTATCAGTATCTGGACGGCAATCCAGAAATCATGGGCGCACCGGTGGAATACACCAATGATGTCAGAGTCATATCGTCTAATGACAATTTTATATCCATAAACAATGCTATCGACATAGACATATTTTCTCAGGTAAATGCAGAATCCGCGGGAATCAGGCATATCTCAGGAACCGGCGGACAGCTTGATTTTGTAATGGGCGCATATCTTTCTCAGGGAGGAAAAAGCTTCATTTGCCTTTCTTCCAGCTACAAAGACAAGAACGGGAAACTGCAAAGCCGCATATTGCCGACATTGCAGCAGGGTTCTATCTGCACTACACCTCGCAGCGTGGTACACTATGTAGTTACTGAATACGGTATAGCTGATATGAAGGGAAAAAGTACATGGCAGCGTGCAGAATCGCTGATTAATCTGGCACATCCGGATTTTAGGGAAGATCTGATTAAGCAGGCAGAATCTATGGGGATATGGCGAAATTCTAATAAACGGTAAGAAGGAGAACCGCGCAAGGATATTCCGCGCAAGGATATTTCGCTCAAGGATATTCAAAGACCCTAATTTATTCAAGTCTTGGATACAAGTCCTGCCCGGCAACGGAAGGCCTGCATCTTGTCATGGCTGACAGTTTCATCGGCTAATGTATAAATCGCTTTCAAAAAATGAATTATTTTAAAGTTTCGAAAGCGGGTGACTCTTGACTATCCCGATATTGCCGTCTATAATAAAATGACATTTTAGAATAGCCGGATATTTTTCGGTGATTTGTGCATAATAATACTGAAGGGAGTTTGCCATGACGTATATAAAAAGAGCTGCAGAGGAAACCATTAAGCAGGTTTCCAAAATGTTTCCGGTTCTACTTTTAACCGGTCCCAGACAGGTGGGCAAAACAACATTGCTGCAAAGACTGGCTGCAGAAGAGAAAAAAGAAGGGATAGATAGAAAGTACGTAACTTTGGATGATCCGGATGTAAGGTTTCTGGCTAAAAGAGATCCTGCACTTTTTTTACAAAGATTTTCTCCGCCTGTTCTGATTGATGAAATACAATATGCTACAGAACTTCTGCCGTATATAAAAATAAGCGTAGACAAATCTAAAAAGAAGGGAGATTTCTGGATTACCGGTTCTCAGGTTTTCCGTCTTATGAAGAATGTAAGCGAGAGCCTGGCAGGCCGTGTCGGCATTGTGAATCTCCTTGGATTATCCGATGCTGAGATATATCAGGAGCCAAGCGAGCCTTTCCAGTCGGATGCCGCAAAGCTCATGGAACGTTTATCTGTAAAAAGCAGCAAAGGTTTAAATGAAATCTATGACAGGATATTCAGAGGCTCCATGCCTGAGCTTTACGCAGATAATAATGTGGATTGGGAAACCTATTATCGCTCATATGTAGACACCTATCTGCAGCGTGATATAAGAGATCTCGCACAGGTTGCAGATGAAATGCAGTTTTACAATTTCATGACGGTGGTTGCTGCACATACATCAAAGCCTGTTGTCTATGAGGAACTGGCAAACGCAACCGGCATTTCTGCGCCAACAGCGAAAAAATGGCTCTCAATTCTTGTGTCATCTCATATCATTGCACTGGTGCAGCCTTATCATAACAACGCTCTCAAACGTGTTGTAAAGATGCCTCTGCTCCATTTCCTGGATACGGGTCTGGCTGCGTACCTTCTGAAATGGGGAAACCCTGAAGCGCTGGAAAGAGGCGCAATGTCCGGAGCATTCTTTGAGAGCTATGTGTTTTCAGAAATATATAAAAGCTATCTGAATGCCGGAAAAGAACCTCCTGTATTTTATTACAGAGACAAGGATAAAAAAGAAATAGATCTTCTGATATACCAGAATGGTGTGCTGTCTCCGATAGAGATAAAAAAATCGGCCTCTCCGGGAAAGACAGCTATAAAGAATTTCAAAGTTCTGGAACCCGCCGGTCATGAAGAACACTTTGACGGATTAGAACCACTGAAAGTGGAAATTGGAACAGGAAGCGTAATATGTATGGCAAATGATCTTCTCCCTGTGGATGATAAGAACTGGTATGTTCCGGTTTGGCTTATTTAATAGTTGGCTATGTATTCTTCTCCAATCTCTTTCATATGGCGATGCTTGGTAAGTCTCGACCATAAGGTCTGCGACTTGGCTTATGGCTTTTGGAACATCAAAAAAGCAGCTGCCTGCAAAGGTCACTGCTTCAAAGATGGTTATTCAGTTTTCAATCTGTGACGAGTTCCATTAGATTTTTCAGTGACTCGCATGTCTGTTCATATGAAATTCCTTCGGCAAATGCATTTGTGTTGCAATATTTATGTCAGTTATTTCTAAAATAATTAATGGTTGTTGATTAACAGACCATGTTCTGCACAGTACAGGTTAAAGATTCTCTGTTCTTTTTTGGTAAGAGTTTCTATAAGCCTCCGGCATAGGCACAGTAATGCTCATATTATAATATTCAATTTCAATGGTGTTTCGGGTTATAATTTCCATATAAATCTGCTAAATTCTCTCTGTTGAATGCTCATCAATATATTCCTTCCCCAGTGCCTTTACTATTTTCTTCCTGCTTTGTTCCTGTTCTTTCAACAGTTTTTGGTTTTCTTTTCGAAGAGCTATCTGTCTGGCTAATTCATCCACATCAGCTTCTGCAACATACCGGCTTATCACTTTCCCCTGATCTCGATACATCAAATAATAATATTCGTTATTATTTATTTTCTTTTTTTGTATGGATCCTCTCGGTAAATCTCTATTTTCATTTTCAAGGGCTCTGCTTATCCGGATTGAACGCTCATACTCTTCAAGCAGAACTTCATCGATAATTGACATCTCGTCCCTCCTTAACCAATAAATTATAATACATATCAATTTGTTGGTTATAGTTTATCACAGTTTTATGGTTTAATACAGTATATTATCTCGCTGTAAATGTCAATACAAAAATGCTCAAAAAGTGGAAAATAAAAATGTACATTTT
>JAUNDC010000011.1 GCA_030526355.1 Bacillota bacterium
AATGAAAGAGTAGCCTTTACGTCTCCATCTGCTGTATCTGGTGTGAACTTCTTTGAAACTTCGGTTCCCCAGATCTTCTTTCCATCCTTAGTGAGCCATGTTGTAAGCTCGTATTCCATGCCAGGCAGCAGATTTTCATAAGCTACCGTATCAACGATTTTCTGTTCCTTTTCAGCCTTAATAACGTTAGTCTTTTCATCGCCGTCAGTTGCTTTTGTGCCTATCTTGGGAATTGAAACCGTCTGGCCTTCATCGCATATATCCTCGTGACTGCAGATTTCGGTTTTAGTTTCTACATCAAATACCTTTTCAAATACAACTACATCAGTTCCTGCAAGTGCTGTCGCATCAAAAGTGAACTCGATGTCAACAGTTCCGTTTTCAGTTCTAGGCGTGAACTCCTTTTCAGAAGTTACATTCTTACCATTGACCTTTATAGGCTCTCCTGTTTCTTTATCCATGAGAGTACCGGAAAGTGTATATGCTTTTCCCGGGAAAAAGTTCTTATACTTTACTGTGTCGATGATAGTCACCTTGTTATCTGCAAGAGAAATGTGATTCTTAGTATCACTGTCTATGGCAGTCGTTCCGATTTCAATAACATCATCAGTTATCGTTCCAAGGTTAACTACAACATTATCTCTGTACACTCTGAATTCAATATCCTCTGCCAGCTTCAGACCTTTGTTTCCGTCACTTCTGAGCTCACTGATAGTGTAGTAGTCATAAATCAGTGCGCCTTTTTCATCATCTATCGCATCGATTTCTCCAAACCAGAGACCGCTTTCTGCTGTCCCTCCATTGGTGTCATTCTTATGGGAATTGAAGCTTGCTGACGAGTCAATCATTCCGTTTTCGTCAGTGCAGACATTGTGACTTTCACCTGTAGTCCTTGAAGTTATCTTAAAGCTGATGTTTGGAAGCCTTGTCATTTTCCCATCCTTAACCTTTACAAGCTGAATATCTCCTCTCTTCACCTGCTCAGCCACTTCATCATTTGTTCCAATCATAGGCATATTAAAAGTTTTTACCGTCTCAATGGTTTCGCGTCCTTCTTTGATTTCATCTGTATAAACCTTATTATTCAGAAGATATCCTTCAGGAGCCTTTACTTCCTGTATAGTAACGGTTCCAAGGGGAAGACACGGTTTTCCGGAAGAGTTCAGATAGAACTGGCTGTTTTCAAAAGAGCCATCGAGGTACTCTTTTGAAAGATGTGCCTGGCCTTTGCTGTCTGTAACAACTCTCCATGTTCTGTCCGGCAGCTTGCTGCTGTCATTGTGCTTATAATACTTAATCTCATATACAGCACCTTCCAGCTTAGCTCCGTCCTGAGGTTCTGCTTTTCCTGTCTCTTTATCACCTTTCTGAAGGATAATATCAACCGGATTATTCTTTGGAATCTCCGTTACTGATACCGTTGTTGTCTTCTCGTTTTTAACAGAGCAGTTATGACTTTTGACATCAACTGCAAAGCCCTTAGATGCATCGATTTCCTTGATTGTATAATCAGCAACAATCACATTATCCAGGGAGCACGTTCCTTTTGCATCAGTTGTCATGGTATAGCAAAGCTTACTAGCGTAGTACACTCCGTACTTTGCACCTGAAAGAGAATAGCAGCTGTTACCATCTGACATGTCACTGTTTGTTGAACTCTTTTTAAGCTCAATCTTACCAACATCATTGAATGAACCCAGGATATCCTGCTTTCCGCTGTTTCTTATTCTGTATGCCCTGTAGCTTGCAGGCGGATCAGGCAGTGTCTTGATATAGTCATAAAGGCTCTTTGCTTTGTTCTTCCATGATTCGGTAAGTCCTTCATACGGATCCACGTCTGCGCTGGTATTCCTGTCGTATGCTATTGATGCAACAATATGGGTCAGTGCATATGCATCATCATCACCATCCCACTGGCCTTTCAGCTTTTTATCGGTATACTCATCAAACCCGGGGCCTCCGTAGCCATAATACAGGCTCTTTGCCAGCATTGAATCAGGGCTTATGAAATCGTATGAGTAGGTTCCCGCCGGAACAGCAGCAAGCTGCGGCTGAACACAGTAAACAGGACTGTCTTTATCTCCTGCATAGTAGTAATGGGTGATATACTTGGCGTAATCAATTACCCTGCCTACTTTCAGCTGAATCGTTCCGTCTGCAGCATAGACTTTCTGCGTACCTGCCGGAATGACAACCGACATGAGAATGAAAAAAAGCACAAAAGCTGCTACCATGCGCCTGCTTTTTTCACGGTCAAACTGTTTTGCATTTGTCATTAGTTTTTCTCCTTTCCGAGCTGCTTCGGGATTCTGATAAGATTACCGGAAAGCAGCTCAATAAAAAAACAGCCGTAAAATGCAGCTGCTTTAGAAATAGTTTATTGTTTTGTTTTTTACCTACGGAAGAGTATAACCTACGGAAAGATAATACCTACGGAAGAGGAAATAGTTATTTATTATATATATAACACACTATACTTCCGCAGGTCTTCTTTGTTATCTTTCAAAATCCTGTTCTCTTTGTTTCTTGAGATACCTTCCGTAATGTTCAAGGGCTTTGATGATATAGTCCTCCCGCTTGTTCACCGGAAGATCCTTAGGCAGGAGACTCCTGGTACGGTCATCTCTCAAAATGATTTTCTCCTTCTGGTTCGGCTTTTCCTCCTGCATAATTGCTGTAATTGATTCTGCTGTAAGCTTATTATCAGCAAGAAGCCTCCTCATGCGAATTGTCTGAGCATGAGACGGAGTACATGCTTCCATCTCCATCGTATCATATAGTTCCTCCTGCAAATCTTTCGGAAAATATGAGATTTCAACAGCAGGCCTCAGTGCAATCTTTCCCTCATCAACCTGCTCCAGTATTTCAGGAATGAGCTCTGTAAGGCGTATATATCTACGAATCTGATCCTTACTTTCACCAACTTCAGATGCTAAAACATCTCGTGATTTTATTCCCTTTAAATGGTGCTCCACTGGCGCACCATTAATAGATGGTCTACCTGGCAACCTCTTCATCGCATCAAGCCTCATCTTATACGCAAATGCTTTCTCACTTGGCAGTATAGTTGTTCTCTGAAGATTTGAATCGCACATCATGATTATGGCTTCATCTCTGTCAAGCTCAACAACCTCTCCCCTTATTACAGGCATTCCCAGAAGCTCACAGGCACGCTTTCTCCTGTGGCCCGAAATCATCTCATAGCTTCCGCCCGGAATCTTTCTTACTGTCACAGGTGTAAGCACACCGTTTTCTTTGATGCTTTCCATAAGATTCATCATATCCTCATCATCTTTCACTTTGTAGGGATGATCAGGAAAATCTTTTATAGCTTTTATCGGGATATCTCTAATCCTAGGAAGCTTTCTTTCATCTCTTATTTCCTGAGTTGTGAACATATCATCTACAGTATTCAGCGTGAAGCTTGGCTTTTTCTCTCTGGACATCTCTTATCACCTCCCTTGACAGACTGTCATATGCTTTTGCTACATCGTTTTTAGGGTCATATGAGAAAATACTCACGCCTCTTGCCGGTGTTTCTGCAGCTTTTATACGCATAGGAATCTGAGTATCAAATATTCGAAGTTTGTTCCCATAGCTTTGCCTTATGATTTCAGGAACTTCCTTTGCAAAGTTCGTCCTGTTATCAACAAGCGTCATGAGTACACCGTCGATTTTGAGATTTGGATTAACATATTTTCTTACTCTTTCAACCGTGTTGATAAGCTGCTCCATGCCTTTTGCAGGAAGATAGTGAGCCTGCACAGGTATTATTACTGAATCAGCAGCAGAAAGTGCATTGATAGTAATCATGCTAAGAGATGGCGGACAATCTATTAACACATAGTCAAAATCTCTTTTTACTTTATCAAGATATCTGCTGAGAACTCTTTCCCTGTTCATAGTTCCTACAAGGCTCATTTCAAGGGCTGAGAGCTCCAGATTTGACGGTATGAGGCAAACACCCTCATCCGTTTGTTTTATGCCCTCAAAACAGTCAAAATTCTCTTCATTAATCGCCTTTAACATCATGGTGGATATGGTCACGTCCAATGCATCAGGATTTGTGTAGCCGAAACATATGGTAAGGTCTGCCTGTGGATCAAAGTCCACAAGTAGCACTCTGTTACCTTGCCTTGCAAGTGCTACTCCAAGATTTGCGGTACTCGTCGTCTTGGCTACTCCCCCTTTTTGTGTACAGATTGAAATAACCTTACTCATCTTCATCACACCCTTTATCATCACAGCATTTGCATTCACAAGGACGAAGTGTGCCTTCAGCTATCTGGTTGCCAACCTTAAAAGTGAAATCGATTTTCTCGCACTGACAGCCACCCTCACATTCATGCCCGCATTTACAGCTATCACAGCTGCCGCACTCACACTCACATGAATCCTCATCATCTTCAAATTCAGCCTCATATTCTGCATCTGCCATATCCAGTTCATCCATAAAGGCTTCGATAGCACATTTTTTGAAGCTATCATTGAATTTGTCGATTGCATCTTTGTTTCTTCTGCAAAGTACTCTGAGCTGTTCAGGAATGAAAGAGTAGCCATGGTCAATCAGAATAATGTCAATAAGGGTGATTGCATGTGCCGGTGAGAATTCCTTAAGCTCCTCGAACAGATTCACATAACTGTTGAATACATGGAGTCTGTCTTCATATTCATATTCATCATGAATAGTATAAAAGGCTTCTCTTGCTGAAAGTTCAACTGCACTTAACACTGCTTCAGACAATTCTCTGATTATCTCCTTCTCATCTGAAATAACTAATTCTGGTTTGATTTTTTTGTTTTCCATTTTGTTTCCTCCTCGTTTTTTGAAATAAAAAAACCACACCCGTATTGGCATGGTCATGTATAGTGAGGAAACTTTATATATATTTACGTTTTGCATTCAGGAACTTGATAAGAGCATCATCAATGGCATCAGTATATCTGCCTTCTCTGATAAGTGCGTTTTTCCAGTTGATTAGACTGTATAGAATAAGATCATGTATATCATCATCCATCGGAACTAAGTATTTATTCTTTCTCATTATTTCCACCTCCCGAAGATATTGTAACCGAAAAAGGTGGCTATTGGAATTATGCAACGAACCGGAAAATCGCACATTCTGTCCCCACAAATAACTATGTATGGATGAACTCAGGGGCTCTCAGAAGCCCTCAGGTGCCCTCACATGCACAGTCTTTCTGATTTGCTGAAATCGCTGGAACCATTGAAAATGCTGACTTTCCTTGAAAATAAAGAACTCGGAGCATTTGCTCCGAGTGTGAATCCTTGGTTGCGGGGACAGGATTTGAACCTGCGGCCTCCGGGTTATGAGCCCGACGAGCTACCAGCTGCTCCACCCCGCGTCATCATATTATTTTATTCGACCCTTTTTTAATTGGTGCCGGAGACCGGGGTCGAACCGGTACGATCGGTAAGGATCGCAGGATTTTAAGTCCTGTGCGTCTGCCAATTCCGCCACTCCGGCAAATAATAATCTGAAGCCGAGACTTCAGATTATTATCTATTGGCTCCAAGGGTGGGGCTCGAACCCACAGCCTATCGGTTAACAGCCGAGTGCTCCACCATTGAGCTACCTTGGAATATTACGTTTTGTCTCTTAACGACAAGACTTATTATATGGCAAAACGCATGAGATGTCAACAAGTTTTTTGCTTGTTTTTTGTTTATTTTTTCTTATATTTTTTAGCTCTAAAACCGGTATAATTTCGACACATTGAGTTCAAAAAACAAGCAATGCGTCGAAATTACAAAATCCGATAAAACATCAAACTTACTGTTTTTTCTTACCCAGCCTTTTAACAAGAGTTTTTTTCTCCTCAACAGTCTCCTCTTCCGGCACAGCCTGTTCATCCAGCTCAATATGCTCAGGCTCAGCAAGCTCAGGCTCCTCTTCCTGAAGTCTCTTGTCTTCCTTCTTTATTTCTTCAACAAGCTTTGACCTGTCTTCCTCCATAGAGGCCTCTATCATTTTTATCTTTTCGGAATACTTCCTGATATTAGCCTTATCACCCTCATCTTCATAAATCGCCAGAAGCTCTTTCATAGTTTCAAGGTGACTACCATTAAGATGAAGAACCTTCTTTAATGAATCAACCGCATCTGAGCGTCTTCCGGTCATTTCATAAGCCACACCCAGATAATAATGCAGAGGCCACCAATCGTTGAAACGAGAAGAAAGAAACGGCGCAAGTGCCACAATTCCCTCTTGATATCTGCCGGCAAGAACATGATTATATCCAGCCTCTATCTGAACAGGTTCAGCTATCTGCTGAAGCCTTTCTCTTATTTCCTTCTTATCCTTTCCATTTTTGCTGAACCTCATGAAATTCTTCCATGAAATATCAGCCTTAGCATAAAGCCCCATGTTAAGATAAGCATAGCCCAAGTAATAATACCCCTGTGCAAATCTCGGATGAGTCTCAGTAAGCAGCTCAAACCAGTCAAGAGCCTCAGCCTTGAATCTGCCTACATATTCCTCGTTATTGCTGTTAAGATACATTGCCCTGCAGGCTCTGGCATAACTGTACATACCATGGAGATAATCAAATCTCATACAAAGCGATGCTCTGAAATGAATGCACGCATTATCCAGATCGCCACGCTCTGCAGCATCTCTGCCTTCCTTCATCATACCCTCTTCAAGCTTGTGATTATAAAGCTTGGACAATATAGCCACATAATCCTTGGTATGCTTGAAATGCGGATCACAGCCCATTACCCATGCCATATTTTCGGCTATTACAAGCATAGGAATACCTTCACCACCGGCGAAATCCTTCAGTTCCTTTTTCCTCAGCGGAATCGGCACACCACGCATCAGCTCACCAGCCTTTGATTTGGAAATAAAGTCCTCAGAAAACTCAGCAAAAACAAACTTATTCAGATACTTCTTAAAATATTTGCCTATTCTGTCCTCTCTTATCTGAATATCAGATTCCTCTCTGGGTCTTACTACTGTTCTTGTTATACCCAGATTCTGGGCAATGCTTCTTTTTTCCTTACTCATATTTCCTACCTCACAGTGCTCTGAATCTCTCATCCTTGAACATATCATGATTTTCCATGGCTCTTCTGACCATTGCCATCATTTTTTCCTTGTCTTCAGGCAGATTTCCTCTCAGCGATACATAATTTGAAGCATGGTTGCTGCGGAAAACGCACGTCTTGCTTACGTCAATATTTTTGAGCATCAGCAGCGTCTCAGCCATGACCTCTTCAGGTGAAAGAAGTTTAAGTCTTCCTGCTGCTATGTCATCCGCCATAGGCACCCCAGGTTCAATCATCAGCGTCAGCAATCCTACATATGAAGGCTGCATTTCGCTTATCATTGTTCCAGTCTGAACAGCATGATCCTCCCAGCCATCCTTGCCTGCAAGGCCTGATATGAACGTAACCGATGCTTTCATTCCACATGCCTCGATTTTTCTGACACCGTCAATCAGCTGCTGTCTCGTCTCGCCCTTATTTATGTCCTTCAGCACCTTGTCACTTCCTGACTCCGCTCCAAGGTACACCATGGTAATGCCGGCCTCGTACAGTTCTCTCATTTCTTCGTCAGTCTTGTTAAGAGCATCTGTAGCTCTGCCGTACACAGTCACGCGTTCACATTCAGGAAAGTTCTCTCTTATATACTCCAAAATCGGCAGCAGCCTCCTGTTGGAAAGAGCAAGGGCATCTCCGTCACAAAGGAATATACGCTCCACTCTCCTGTATCTTTTTCTGGCTTCAGCAAAATCCTCAAGAACCTCACTCAGTTCCCTGACTCTAAATTTCTTGTCTTTGAACATGCTGCAAAACGTACACTTGTTGTGTGTGCATCCTATAGTTACCTGTACCAGCAGGCTGTATGCCTCACTGGGCGGTCTGTATATATTTCCCTCATATCTCATGATAGTTTTTTCCTCTCATCACGTGCCTTTTACATCTTCTCAGGAGCCTTCATGCCCAGAAGACCAAGACCGTTCTTTATAGCCGCTTTAGCTGCCATGACAAGAGCCACCTTGGCAACCTTCTCTTCCTCATTATCCACCAGTATATGCTCATCATGGTAGAATTTATTGAACGCCTGAGCAATATCAACAATATGCCTTGTAACGATGGATGGCTCGTATTTTTCACCTGCCTCCACGATAACATCCGGCAACGTGTATATAAGCTTTATGAGCTCATGTGCCGCTTCACCAGTGATGTATTTCGAATCAAATCCGCAAGCAGCTCTGGCAACGATGTCATCTCCGGCCTTCCTCATGATGCTGCAGGCTCTGGCGTGAGTGTACTGAACATAAGGGCCAGTTTCGCCTTCAAAGTTAAGCACCTTGTCCCATGAGAACACGTAATCCTTAATTCTGTAATTTGACAGCTCATTGAATACAACTGCACCTATACCTACTTCCTTGGCAGTTTCATCGATGTTTTCGGTATTTACATTCTTATCTATAATAATCTGCTTGGTCTGCTCCACAGCCCTGTTGAGCACATCCTCAAGGAATATGACTCTGCCTTGTCTTGTAGACATTGTGCCGTCTTCCATGCTTACGAGTCCAAAAGGAACATGAACGCAATCCCTGGCCCAGTCATAGCCCAGCATTTCAATAATCTGTATCCACTGCTGGAAGTGAAGGTTCTGCTGTGATGCCACTACATAAATATTCTTATAAAAATCATACGTCTCTTTTCTGTATACAGCTGCAGCAATATCTCTGGTGATATAAAGCGTCGAACCGTCTGATTTTGTAATGAGTGCCGGCGGCAGATTGTAATCATCAAGTCTTACGATCTGTGCACCGTCATCCTCTTCCAGAATACCCTTATCCTCAAGCTCCTTTACGAATCTCGGCATTTTATCCGAATAGAAGCTTTCACCGTTATATGAATCAAAGGTTATTCCCAGCATGTCATATACTCTGTTGAATTCCTTAAGACTTTCCTCTCTGAACCACTGCCAGAGCTCAACCTCTTCAGGCTCACCGTGTTCAAGCTTTGTAAAAATAGCACGTGCTTCATCCTCAAGGGAAGGATCCTTCTCTGCTTCTTCATGGAATTTAGTGTAATATGACAGAAGAGTCTTTATAGGTGAATTAATTACGTCTTCTTTGTTTCCCCACCTTCTGTAAGCACATATCATCTTGCCGAACTGTGTTCCGTAATCACCAAGATGATTAATTCTCATAGTGTCATATCCCAGAAAATCATAGATCTTGTAAATTGAATTTCCGATTACCGTACTTCTGATATGCCCAATATGGAAAGGTTTTGCAATATTTGGCGATGAATATTCAACTATTACTTTTCTACCCTGACCTATATCGCTTCTGCCGTAATCATCGCCCTTGGCAACAGCTTCCGATACAACTGCTTCTGCAAAGCTTTCCTTGGACAGGAACATATTCACATAAGCATTGACATTTTCCACCTTTTCAAAGATATCATTATCTGCTATAGCCTCAGCTATTGTTTTGGCAATCATAGGAGGCGCTTTTCTCATTATTTTTGCCAGCTTGAAGCATGGGAAAGCGTAGTCTCCCATTTTGCTGTCAGCAGGTGTTTCTATCATGTTGACGATTTCTTCTTTTTCCAGCCCTTCTATCTGTGATGCGAGAATCTGGGCAATCTGTTCTTTGTAGCTGATCATTTCTCTCTCCTTATATATCTTTATTTGATTTTTTATTTTAGTTTAATTACAGTGACGCCGTCACCGCCCTCATTGAATCCTCCGTTCCTGAAGCTTTTGACGTTTTTATTGCGCTTCAGCATATCCTGTATTCCCTTTCTCAGAATACCTTCACCACGGCCGTGAATAACAGTCACTTCACTCAGTCCGGAAATGAAAGCATCATCGATATATTTTTCCACATCCATAACAGCATCCTCCAGATTCTTTCCCCGGACATCTGTCGAAGGTGATATCGCCTGAGCCTTACGCTTATAAAGATTACCGTATCCTGACGCTTTGGCCGGTTTTTTCTTTTTCTTTCCCGGATCCAGCAGCATCAGATCCTTCACCTTAACTCCTATTTTCATCATGCCTGCCTGAACCTGAAGCATTCCTCTGTCGTCCGGCAGTGAAATGATTTCACCATTCTGATTAAGAGTTAGTATCTTGACCCGATCACCTATGGCAAGCTGCTGCGGATCAACAGGATTTTCATTTATTTCACGCTTTATCGTGCCTCTGTTTTTTTTCTCAAGCTCCCTCAACCTTCGTCGGCTGCTGTCATACCTGCGTGTTCTTTCGCCCATGCTCTCAAGCTTTGCCAAAGCTTTGAGCTCCTCTCTGACTTCATCGGAGACCTCTCTGGCTTCCTTTATTATCTCGCGAGCCTCCTCTTTAGCGCGTTCAAGCTCCTTTTCCTTTTTCTCTTCAAGCTTTTTCAGCCTGCTTTCCAGAGCTTCTTTCTGACGCTTCATCTCAATATTTATCAGTATCGCTTCATCGCGTTCTTCTTCAGCTTTCTTCCTGTCTTCCTCCATGGCTGTCACAACATCCTCAAAGGCTATGTCTCCAGCCTCAAGCAGGTTTCTGGCTCTGTCAGTGATTTCGCCGGATATCCCAAGCTTACGGGCAATCTCAAACGCATTGGATTTACCCGGCAACCCGATTGTAAGCTTATAGGTAGGACTCAAGGTTTCAACGTCAAACTCCATCGATGCGTTTTCTACACCCTTAGTGGAAATAGCATATTTTTTTAATTCCGTATAATGTGTGGTCGCTATGGAAAGCGCACCCGATGCAGCTACGCTCTCAAGTATCGCTATGGCAAGAGCCGCACCTTCTGTAGGATCAGTACCTGCTCCCAGCTCATCAAAAAGAACAAGGCTTTTCTCATCTGCATCTCTGACGATATCGACTATATTCACCATATGAGATGAAAACGTTGACAGGCTTTGTTCTATACTCTGCTCATCACCTATATCTGCATATACATTATCAAGTACAGGCACTTTGCTTCCCGGTGCCACCGGAATATGAAGGCCGGTCTGCGCCATCAGCGGCAGAAGACCCGCTGTTTTGAGAGTAACGGTTTTGCCGCCAGTATTAGGTCCCGTTATCACCAGAGTTCTGTAGTTTTCGCCTATTGAAATATTAACAGGCACTACCTTGTTTTTATCTATCAGAGGGTGGCATGCCGACTTCATGTCCATTATTCCATCTTCACTGATTTCCGGCTCCTCACCATTCATGGCAATTGACAGCCTTCCCTTGGCCATGAAGAGATCCAGCTGCAGAAGCAGCTTCTGATTGTTCATCAGATCATGATAATGCTCAGAAACTCCCTCCGAAAGCTCCGACAAGATTCTGTTTATCTCTGCCTTTTCGTCAAGCTCCAGCTGCCTCAGCTCATTATTAAGATTGACTATCGCCTGAGGTTCGATAAAAAGCGTTGCCCCTGTACCGCTCTGGTCATGAACAATACCGGGAACACTGCTCCTGTGCTCCTGTTTAACAGGGATTACATACCTGCCGTTTCTGATGGTAACAATGGAATCCTGAAGAACAGTTTTGTTTCCTGCAGAGTTCAGTATATGATTAAGCTTGCTTTTAAGAGTTTCATTCTGCCTTATTATCGCACGCCTGATGCTTCTTAGCTCAGGACTGGCATTGTCAGCCATTTCATCCTCAGATAAAATGCATCTGTCGATTTCATCTGCAAGCTTTGCCGGAACTGAGATAAGCTCTGCTATTGAACATATCAGCGGAAGCTCAGGGATATCACCCTTAAGAAAGGCAACCGTTCTCGCCGCAGTTCTGATATTATACAGAATTTTAAGCAGCTGCGCCATAGTCAGTGTTCCGCCTTTTCTCGCAAACGAAACACTCTCCGCAATATCATAAAAACCACCGACAGGTAATGGCCCTTTATAGTTAATAAGCCTTACCGCTTCTGTGGTTTCAGTTAAACTTTCCCTTATTTCAGACACACCATGAAAAGGCTTCAGCTCTGAAATAACAGCTTTGGTCATTTCAGAGCCGGCCTGGTCTTCAAGCATTCTTATAATTTTATTGTATTCCAGAACGTTTAAAGTTTTTTCTTTCATGTATTGTTATCCATTATTATTCTTGTATTTTTCCAGTTCCTTCTTTAACTGAAGATTTTCCATCTGAAGATCGAAGAAACTGTTTTCGAGTTCTTTGCATTTACTCTCTATTTCTCTGACAACTTCATCCATGCTGTCCTTGGCCTGAGCTCTGGCAGCATCGGCTGATTCTTTGAGGCTCTGTATTTCGGCATCCTTCTGTCTCAGCTGGTTCATCAGTTCATCCTTCTGCAGTACTATAGCCTGAGTCTCCTCTTTGTAGTCCATATAGTTCTTTTTTGATTCATCCCAGAGCTGCACATAATGCTGAGCATCCTTTTCCAGCTGGAAGTTCATCCTCTTCAGCTCTTCCATCTCCTCCAGCATCTGAAAGTATTCACTCGTAATATTCACAGCCGAAAGAACTGCTATATTAGATGGTGCAGCACCTGAAGCCTTTGTCAGTTCGGCAATCTCATGCATTTTAGTATCAACATGAGCTGCAACCTGAATAATCTCCTCTCTGGATTTCTCACCTGCAATAACATATTCCTGTCCGTAAATTTTTACTTTAACTCTGTTGTTCTCCATACGCATTTCTCCTACATTTCTCGTAAAACGGCATTCAGCTGCTCTTTCAAAGCTTCCAGAACCTTGTTGTGAACGCCTGCAACGTCTTCATCTGTCAGAGTCTTATCTCTGTCTCTGTATGTCAATGCAAATGCAACACTCTTTTTGCCTTCTTCAACCTGCTTGCCTCTGTATACATCAAAGAGCTTAACGCTTTCGAGGATACTTCCGCCGTTTTCAGTAATTACCTTTTCGATACTTCCAACTTCCATGTCCTCATCCACCAGCAATGCAATGTCTCTGGATGTTGAAGGATACTTTGGAAGCGGAGAATATACCGTCTCAGTATCTGCATACTTGACAATTGTATCAAACATTATCTCACAGCAATATATTCTTACTCCGTCCATGCCGTAATTTTCAGCTACATCAGGATGTATCTCTCCCATGATGCCGATTTCATCCATTTCATCACCGAATACAGTCATTCCTACCTCCGGCTTGACTGCAATTCTTGCACATCTTCCCGGATGATATACCCCGTATTCGGACTCAGCTATAAATGAAACTTCTTTGATTCCAAGCACTTTAAGAAGCTCTGTAACCACACCCTTGAGGCTGAAGAAGTCTTCATTCTTTCCATACATTCCTATGCAAAGTGAATACTGTTCATCCGGCAGGTGATCCTCTCCAAGAAGATTTGCCGTGAAAGTGTTTCCTATTTCAAAGGCTTTGACTGAAGCTATGTTTCTTGAATAATTTCTTGCAAGAACTTCCATCATATTAGGAGTAAGTATCGTTCTCATTACTGAGTTTTCTTCTCCAAGAGGATTTATCAGTTTAACAAAACCTCTTTCCCACGAATCCTCATCTATTCTTACATTATCTACACCCTTAGGGCTTACAAACGAATATGTCTGTATTTCATTAAGACCCATACCGCAAAGTGCTTCTCTTGACAGATCTCTAAGCGATCTCTCATATGAAAGCCCTGCTTCGTTGTTTCCCTTTGGCAGCGTAACCGGAAGCTGGTCATATCCATATATTCTGGCTACTTCTTCAATGTAATCCTCTTCTTCAAGAAGGTCCTGTCTTATTGTAGGAGGTGTCACTGTAATGATGTTTCCTTCTCCGGAAGTCTTGATTTCAAGACCTTCGAATATATCCACCATTGTGCCGCGATCAAGCTCTATTCCAAGCACGTGATTAATTCTGTCCACTCTTACATCTATAGTCTTGGCAGTTTCAGGCGAAGGATATACATCCACACTGCCTTTGCACACTCTTCCAGCTCCTGTCAGTTCTATTAGTCTGCATACTCTGTCAGCAGCAGCTTCGCAGAGATTAGGGTCGATACCCTTTTCGAATCTTGCTGAAGCCTCTGTTCTGAGTCCAAGCTTCTTGGAGGTTGCTCTTACACTGTCTCCGTTAAAGTTGGCAGATTCAATTATAATAGTGGTAGTATCGTTTTCGATTTCCGAATTCAATCCTCCCATTACGCCCGCAATGGCGATTCCTCTTTCTGCATCCTTAATAAGAAGCATATTATCCGAAAGAGTTCTCTCATTTTCATCAAGAGTTACAAATTTTTCGCCTTCTGATGCATTTTCTACTATTATTTTTCCACCGTGCACCTGGTTGATATCAAATGCATGTATCGGCTGACCGTATTCCAGCATTACGAAATTTGTAATATCAACTATATTATTGATAGGGCGCATTCCTGCATACATAAGGCGTTTCTGAAGCCACCATGGTGATTGTTCCACCTTTACATCTGTAACAACTCTCGCCACATATCGTTTACAGCTTTCAGGATTCTTTATTTCCACGGATACGAAATCTTTGGTTTCCTTTTCCTTATTTGCTTCTTCCAGCTGAGTATCAGGATACTCAAATGGTCTCTTGAATGTTGCAGCTGCTTCCCTTGCCATCCCTACCATTGCAAGGCAGTCAGGCCTGTTAGGAGTAATTTCAAAATCTACTACAGCCTGCTTGAGACCCAGAGCTTCAGCGAAATCTAGTCCCGGTTCATACTCTTCTTCAAGTATCCATATGCCGTCTTTATGTGCCACAGGAACCACCTTGTCTTCAAACCCCAGTTCCTCAGCTGAACAGAGCATTCCAAATGATTCAACTCCTCTCAGCTTTCCCTTGGTGATTTTCGTACCGCCCTCTTCCTTTGTCTTACCGTGGAGCGGTCCCGGTATTCTGCTTTTGTGAAGTGCTACCGGTACATATGCACCTTCAAACACATTAGGAGCACCTGTTACTATCTGTACAGGTTCGTCTTTTCCCACGTTAAGCTGGCATACTACGAGCTTGTCAGCATCCGGATGCTTTTCTATTTTCTCTATCCTGCCGACAACAACATTTTCCATTTCCTCGCAGAAGTGTTCACAGGTTTCCAGATTGGAGCCCGACATTATCATTCTGTCACAGAACTCTTCTGTATCTATATCTTTCAAGTCTATATAATCATTGAGCCATTCGATTGGAACTAACATCTATTAAACCTCCTATTTGAACTGATTTATGAAACGCATGTCGTTCTCATAGAACAATCTGATATCTTCGACACCGTACTTCAGCATGGCAACTCTTTCCACGCCCATTCCGAATGCAAACCCGGTATACTTTTCGGTATCGATATTTCCAACCTTCAGTACATTAGGGTGAACCATACCGCATCCCAGAATTTCAATCCATCCGCTTCCTTTACATACACTGCAGCCTTTTCCTCCACATTTAAAGCAGGATACATCCATCTCAGCACTTGGCTCGGTAAACGGGAAGTGATGAGGTCTGAATTTTGTTCTGGTGCTTGTTCCAAAAAGCTGCTTGGCAAAGCTGTCAAGAGTACCCTTGAGATCTGCCATAGTGATGCCTTCATCAACAACAAGTCCCTCTATCTGATGGAACATTGGTGAATGTGTAGCATCCGGAGTGTCACATCTGAAGCACCTTCCCGGAGCAATTACCTTAATCGGAGGTTTTTCCTTGAGAAGGGTTCTTACCTGTACAGTTGATGTCTGTGTTCTGAGCAGAATATCATCTGTGATATAAAAAGTATCTGTCATATCTCTTGCCGGATGATTAGGCCCTGCATTAAGTCCATCAAAATTATTAAAAACAGTTTCCACTTCCGGACCCTCAGTGATTGCAAATCCCATATTCATAAACACCTTCGAGATTTCCTCAATAGTTATCGTCAGTGGGTGCTTGACGCCAAGACTGATTTCTCTGCCCGGCTCAGTAACATCAATTTTTTCTAATTTAAACTGTGCTTCCTTCGCCGCTTTTTTCAGTTCATTGAATTTTGCTTCAAGCAGCTGTTCTATTTCAGCTCTTACCTTATTGGCTATCTGTCCTGTTGATTTTCTTTCTTCCGGAGACAGTTTGCCCATTCCTCTCAGGATTTCTGTTAATTGACCCTTTTTACCCAGCATTTTAACTCTTATCTCGTCTGCCTGTGCCAGAGTTGTTACCTTGCTGAGCTGGGTCTTCGCTTCTTCTAAAATTTTGTTCAACTGAGCTTGCATTATATTTACCTCTCATCTATTTTATCTTTTGTGACTGATACATTAGTATGCCGGCAGCCACTGCCGCGTTAAGTGATTCTATCGAACCCTCCATAGGGATTTTTATTTTTATATCCGAAGACTCCTTAAAGTCCTCACTAACGCCCCTTCCCTCGTTGCCGATTACAAGAGCGATATTTTCCGTCAGATCCGCTTCATAGTAGAAATCATCTGCATCAAGAGATGACGTTACTATACGCTTGTTCATCTTTCTGAGAAGCTCTACCGCTTCTCTTCCTGTCGCTGTATAAAGCACCGGTACCCTGAAAAGAGACCCTGCCGCTGCCCTCACTACCTTCGGTGAGTATACATCACCGCTTCCGGCAGTCAGTATGATTCCTCCATAGCCGGCAGCTTCCGCTGTTCTTATTATTGTTCCTATATTCCCGGGATCCTGAAGCCTGTCAAGTACAACCACATTGCTTCCAGGTTTTCCTGCTGCCATAGCAAAGCTTCCGGAATCGTAAGCTGTTTTTTCTGCAACAGCAATCACTCCCTGTGAAGTGCCAGTATCCGAAAGCTTTTCAAAAAGCCTTCTGTCCAGCACTACAGTTTTTTCATCAAGATAATCAATTCTGATTCCGGCACCCTCACATAGGAATATCCATTTCACTGAAATTCCCATATCAATAGCATCCCTGAGCGGCTTGACTCCCTCCAGCAGATACTGTCCCTGTTCATCCCGATATTTCTTTTTTGTCAGCTTTAATGCTGATTTATATATCTGATTATCCTTAGATGTGACTGTTTTCATAAATCTGTTAATACCCGTAAATCAGAACAATAGCCGGTTCAAACCAAACCGGCTATTGGAATATTCAAGTCCTTTCTTTTATCTCTGCAGGAAAGTTGGAATGTCAATACGAGCTGTTCCCTTGAAAGGATCCTCCTTCTCAGCCGTTGCAGTTTCCTGTGACGCTTCACCTGCGTCAGCTCCACTGTCGATTGTGTGATTGTTCGGGATTACGGAATTGTTGAGCAGATCAACATTGCTCTTCTCAAATCCCGCAGCAATTACAGTTACAGCAATTTCATCCTGTAAGTCTTCCTTGATGGATGCACCCATGATAATGATTGCATTGTCATCAGCTTCTTCATCTATCCTGCTTGCAACTCTGTCAACATCAAACATGGTAAGATCTCTGCCACCTGTAATGTTGATAAGTACTGCTCTTGCTCCAGAAATCTTTGTTTCAAGCAGCGGGCTGTTTATAGCTCCGCTTACTGCGTCCTCGAGTCTTGTTTCGCCCTTGCCTCTGCCGACACCCATATGTACAATGCCTCTGTCCTTCATTATGGTTGTAACATCTGCAAAGTCCAGATTGATAAGTGCATCATCCACTATAATATCGGAGATACCCTGAACTCCCTGCTTCAGAACTTCATCAGCAAGCTCAAAGGCTTCGAGAAGCGATGTCTGTTCCTGTACAGTCTCAAGCAGCTTGTCATTAGGAACAACAACGAGAGAGTCTACATATTTCTTCAGGAATTTGATTCCGAGCTCAGCATGCTCTCCTCTCTTCTTGCCTTCAAATCTGAAAGGCTTCGTTACAACACCTACGGTAAGCACTCCCATATCCTTGGCTATTTTAGCAATAATAGGCGCTGCACCTGTTCCGGTGCCTCCACCCATTCCGCATGTTACGAAAATCATATCCGATCCGGCGATGAACTTCTCGAGATCTTCAAGGTTCTCCTCTGCTGATTTCTGACCAACCTCAGGGTTTCCTCCTGCTCCGAGACCTTTTGTAAGTTTTTCACCAATCTGTATCTTGGTTTCAGCCTTGCTCTTGGCAAGAGCCTGCTTGTCTGTATTAACTGCAATGAAAGTTACACCTTTCATGCCGCCTTCTATCATTCTATTAACTGCGTTACATCCGCCGCCGCCGACACCTATAACCTTTATCTCCTGCAGCGTCGAGTCATTCATCTCAAATTGTAACATCCAGAAGTACCTCCTACTTAATCTTCTATGTATACTTAAAACAATTATACCACATATTTTTTACGGCGTAAAGGAACAATAATTATTGCTTCCAATGTTGATGACACCTGCTTCCGTACCCTTCTGATACAGATCAAATACGACAGCCTTCAATGCATCATTCTGAATATTATCAACAACATCATCATATTTGCCTTTGCATACAAGCTTGTCAAATACATATGCGCTGACGTTATCACCTTCGATTTTCACTTTCTTGAAGTAAAGGTCGTTTTCCTCCGTGATACGTATCAGCTCCATAGCCTTGCTCCAGGTATCTGTATCCTTCACCTTCACTGTCTTCTTCAGTTCAGCCTCTGTAACCTCAACACCTTCAATAAGCGTTGCTTTCTTTTCCTCCCCGGAGATTTCAAGAACCATACCTTCGTTATCGGTCACTACGTACTTTTTACCAAATGTAAGCTGCGCCTTACCGCTTCTCTCGCTTACGATTATCTCTACTTTACATGGGAGCTTCCTGTTCACGTTAACATCTTCAATATACAAATTCTTTTTTATTTTTCTCTGTACAAGGAACGGGTGGACATCAAACAGATTATCTCCTTCTTTAAGTTCCGAAAGCTTCAATATCTCCCCATCTGAGATTTCTTTATTGCCTACTACCGCTATGCCGTCCACATCAAAATAATCAATATGCAATGCAAAGTATATCCCTGCACATATAAGCACAAGCAAACAGAATTTCAGAGCATATCGCTTCTTACGTCGTTTCTTTTTTCTGACATTCTTTACTGTTCTGTTCTCTTTCATCATTTTCTCTGATTTCTCCGCCCATGGCTCTGATTTTCCCGGCAAATCTGCTGTATCCCCTCTTAATATATTTAGTATTTCTGACAGCAGTATCTCCTTCAGCCATAAGACCTGCAATTACAAGAGCTGCACCGCCTCTCAGGTCCTCTGCTTCAACATCACCGCCATACAATATGTTGTTACCATTTATTATAACCTGTTTTTTCGAGATTTCAATATCTGCACCCATTTTTATGAGCTGTTTCGCATATCTGAATCTGTTTTCAAAGATATTTTCTTCCACAGTGCATTTTGCGCCATGTTTTGTCAGAAACGCTGTCAGCTGCGGCTGCAGATCTGTAGGAAATCCCGGATATGGTGCTGTACTGATGCATCCGCTTATTTTTATGGAATCTGACCCTGCTGATGCGTATACCGAATTTCTCTCCTCTCTGATTCTGCATCCTCCCTCTTTCAGACAATTTATTAAAGGTCTCAGGTATTCTGCTGTTATTCCTTTGATATATATTTCTCCTCCGGTGCCCAGAGACATCAACATAAATGTACCCGCCTCAATTCTGTCGGCAATTACTCTGTGGCTGCATCCGTGAAGCTTCGTTCCGCCCTTTATGGTAATTATTCCGCTTCCGGCACCTTCAACGTTTCCTCCACATTTATTTATGTATTCCTGCAGTGCAACAATTTCCGGTTCTCTGGCACTGTTTTCTATAACCGTCGTTCCCTCTGCAGAAATCGCTGCCAGCATCAGGTTTTCTGTTGCTCCCACGCTAGGATAATCCAGTTTCAGCTGCGTTCCTCTCAGCTTTCCGGCTTTGATTACAATATGATCAGGGTTATCGGTGCTCTGCCTTATATCTGCACCCAGCCGCCTCAGTCCCTTGATATGTATATCTATAGGCCTCCTGCCTATATTGCAACCTCCCGGACTGCTTATAACAGCTTCACCACATCTTGCCAGGAGCGAACCCGCCAGAAACACACTTGATCTCATTTCCTTCATCAGCTCTTCCGGAATTCTGCTTTCTGAAAGTCCTGATGCATTTACAGCTAGCTGTGCCCCGTCCCTTACAACTTCACAGCCAAGAGACCTCAAAATTGTTATCATACTGTCAACATCCGATATTTCGGGACAGGCTTCAAAAACATTTTCACCTGTTGTTATCACCGATGCTGCCAATATAGGCAAGGCCGCATTTTTCGCCCCTGAGGCTTCCATCTCTCCGGACAGCTTTCTGCCGCCTTTAATATGATATGTTCCCAAAAAAACACCTCCCACATATGCTGCATAATATGCGCGAGGTGAAATATACGTTACTTCGTAATATCATTTATTATTGTGTCACATATGATTTTCGCCGCATCACGCGGTGCACACGCTGCACTTTTCGTGGCCATATCCTTTAGAATTTCGGGGTTATTTTTTAGCTTCAGTATCTCCGACGAAAGCTTTTCATCTTCAAGCTGATCTTCCTCCAGAACAACTGCCCCTCCGCAGCGAGCCACAGCCATTGCATTGTGATACTGATGATTGCCTGTAACATGAGGAGAAGGAATAAAAATCGCAGGCTTGCCGCAAACCGTAACCTCTGCCACTGTAAGAGCTCCGCTCCTGCTTACAACTATATCGGACGCTGCAAGATACTTATCCATGTCATTGATATATTCACTGACCGATATATTATCTTTAAGCACAATATCTTTTTCCTCAAGTTCATTCAATATTGCATCATAATAGTATTTTCCGGTTCCCAGACAGATTTTAAAATTGTCCACACCATTAAAAGCTTCAATAACCTTAACCATTGCTTTGTTGATTTTACCGGCTCCCTGGCTTCCGCCAAAGGCAAGAACGACAAAATCCGACGGTTTGAAACCAAGACTTCTTCTGGCTTCATTCTTGTTTATCTCACTGAAGGATGCCCTTACCGGATTGCCTGAGGTTATCAGCTTTTCCTTATGTCTGAAATGCTCCTCGGCCGCTTTAAATCCCAAGAACACTTTATCTGCATGCGATTCCAGCATCTTGTTTGTCACTCCCGGGAAAGCATTCTGCTCATGTATATACGTGGGAATATTCATTTTCTGTGCCATCTTAACTACAGGAGCACTGGCATATCCGCCTGTTCCTATCACAACATCAGGTCGGAAGCTTTTTATTATTTCCTTTGATTTAGATGATGCTTTCCTGAGCTTTTTCAAAACCTTGACATTCTTGAGAAGATGCTTTCTGTTAAAGCCATCAACAGCTATGACTTCCAGTTCGTATCCGTTTTCAGGAACGATCTTCCTCTCCATTCCATCCTCTGCTCCAACGAACAGAACAGCTGCATCCTTATATCTTTTTCTGATCTCATCGGCAATGGCTATAGCAGGATACACATGTCCTCCTGTACCTCCGCCTGTCATTATAACTCTCATTTAGTTCACTCCCGTACTCTTTGGTCCGTGCCTGGATATATTGATAAGCACTCCGGAACAATACATAAAAATCAGCAGTGCATTGCCACCATAGCTTACAAACGGCAGGTTTATACCTGTTGCAGGCATTGAAGATGTAACTACCGCTATATTCAGAATCACCTGTATTGCCACCATAAGCACTATTCCCGAGGCAAGCAGCATCCCGAACTGATCCGGTGCATTTATTGCAATATGCGAGCCTCTCCATATGAAAAAACAGTACACTATTATCAGTGCAATCACACCTATATAGCCAAGCTCTTCTCCGATTATCGCCAGAATAAAGTCATTCTGAGGTTCCGGCAGGTACAGATTCTTCTGCACGCTCTTGCCAAGCCCTACACCGAACAGTCCGCCCGAACCAAGTGCAAGCAGTGACTGTACTGCCTGATATCCTTCATTCAGAGGGTCTGCAAACGGATCAGTAAAGCTGGTAAGTCTGCTGTACCAGTAGCTGTCCTTTGCAAAAAGCAGTATTCCGCAGATTCCCGCTGCGCCCGCTCCTGCGGCGCCGAAAAAATATCGCCACTTCATACCCGCAACAAGCATCATTGCAACTATTATACCGCATACTGTTATCGCAGTAGACAGGTTTGGCTGTTTGATTATAAGTATTCCGTATACTCCTGCAAGTCCGATGAGAGGCAGTATTCCTCTGGTAATTGATTTAATGCGTTCCGGCTTCTCACTGAGAAACCATGCAGTAAACAATATTGCCGCCGGCTTTGCAAGCTCTCCTGGCATTATTGTTATAGGACCTATTGCCAGCCATCTTGTTGCACCATTGACTGTAGTTCCTGCAACCAGTACAAGTATCAGCAGCACACCTATCACCGCAACCGCAGGCAGTGCAATCTTTCTGTATATTCTATAATCCAGCGAAGCACCTGCTATCATAGCAGCAACACCAATAACCACCCATAATCCATGTCTGAACAGATAACTGTAGGCTGTACCCGCCTGGCTTATAGAATAATAATAACTTGCGCTGAATACCATTATAAGCCCGAAAATAACCAGAATCATAACGATCAGCATGAACCAGAAATCACCTGATCTGATACCTTCCTTTCTTCTGGTTTTTTTATTTCCTGAAGCTTTTTTTGCTCTCTTCTCTTTTTTCTCCAATTCCATCCGCTACCTTTCAAGAGCCTGAACACACGATTTGAAGTGCCTTCCTCTTTGCTCGAAGCTGGTATACATATCCCAGCTTGCACATGCAGGTGACAGGAGCACCACATCTCCAGGTTCGGCTATCCTGTATGCTTCCCTGACACAAGCCTCCATGTCCTTGAGAATTATTGAATTAGTGAAGCCTGCTTTCTCTGCAGCCTCCTTGATTTTTGTTGCTGTTTTTCCCATAAGAAGCAATGCTTTGACTCTGCCGTCAAACGCTTTGGCGAATTCATCAAACGAAGAATTTTTATCATACCCTCCTGCGATAAGTATAATATTCTCCTTCATCGCTTCAATTGCCTTAATCGCTGCATCGGGGTTAGTGCCTTTGGAATCATTCACAAATCTGATACCGTCGATTTCATTGCAAAGCTCTATTCTGTGTTCAACACCAGCAAACTCTCTGAGTACCTTAGCTATAACTTCAGGCTCTATTCCTCCAAAATATGCAATTGCTGCTGCAGCAAGTGCATTTTCAAGATTATGGCTTCCTGGTATCTTGAGTTCATCGGCTCTGCATATTTCTGCTATTTTGCCGGTCTCATCTTTAATTACTATTACTCCATCTTTCACATAAGCTCCGAAATTCAGTTCCTCAAGCCTGCTGAAAGGGACCACCTTCGCCGTGCATTTTTCTGCAAGCTTGTAGCATTCCTTATCATCATAGTTCATTATGCAGTACTGATTTTCTGTCTGATTTCTGAATACACCCGCCTTCGCTTCTCCGTAGTTTGCCATGGTTTTATGGCGATCCATATGGTCAGGTGTAAGATTAAGCACAGCTGATACTTCCGGCTGGAAATATTTAATCGTTTCAAGCTGGAAGCTGCTGGTTTCTGTAATAAGCCAGCTGTCCTCCTCTGCTGTAAGCGCCTTCGATATCACAGCCACTCCGATATTTCCCACTACATATGTTTTTTTCTCAGCAGCCTTGTATATTTCTCCTACAAGAGTAGTTGTCGTGGTTTTACCGTTTGTTCCCGTTATTGCCACATAATGACCATGACCCACTCTATATGCGATTTCAAGCTCTCCAATTATTTCAACGCCTGCTGCTCTGGCTTCTTTTATAAACTCCAGCTCCGGAGAAACTCCCGGACTCAATATCATCATATCGAATGCGCTTATATCCTTCGGCTGGCATCCCAGATAGCATGTTACTGATTTATCCTTAAGAAAGGTCAGGAGCTGAGGATCTATATCCTCTTCCTTTTTATTATCCTGTACTGAAACCTGCGCTCCAAGCTTTACCATAGCCTGTGCAGCAGCCTTACCGGAATTGCCCATGCCGACAATCAGTATTTTCTTATCTGCAATATTCTCAATACTATGTTTCATAATCATATCCTCCATTGACAACCCTTACTTATATAAATATAAATCCTACAGCACAACATATAATCGTAAATATCCAGAAACCTGCTACTACCGCTCTCTCACTGTAGCCGCATTTTTCGAAATGGTGATGAATCGGAGCCATTTTAAATATTCTTTTACCGCCTGAAAGCTTGAAATATCCTACCTGTATCACAACAGACAGTGCTTCAAGAACATACACAAGACCTGCTATCAGAAGAAGAAGCTCCAGCTTCATTACAATTGCTGCTGCTGCAACACCGCCGCCCAGTGCCAGCGAGCCTGTATCTCCCATAAAGATTCTTGCAGGATTTCTGTTAAATACCAGAAATCCCAGACAGCCGCCGCATACTGCCGCGCAGAAATATGCACATGAAGCTATTCCATAGGTAAGCCCGGCCACCGAGAAAAACAGAGACACAAATACCGTTACTCCCGATGCAAGTCCATCCAGCCCGTCAGTAAGATTTACAGCATTCGTCATAGCCAGCACCGCAAATACTATGAATGGTATATACCAAATTCCAAAATCAACATATATATCAGCACCAGGGATGTATACATTTGTGCTACCCGATGAATAATTTGCCAGATAAACTGCCAGTGCAACCGATATTATTATCTGAAGTCCGAATTTCTGGTATGCTCTCAATCCTAGATTATTCTTCTTTATCACTTTAAGATAGTCATCGAAGAATCCGATAAGACCGAATCCTATAAATACAAGCATTATCATAAGCAGCTCGGAAATGCTTCCTCCGAACCATATCACCGCAGCAGCAGCTGCTGCACACGTTCCTAAGATAATTGAAATTCCTCCCATGCTCGGGGTTCCTGCCTTTGACAGATGTGATTCAGGTCCATCCTCTCTTATATTCTGCCCGGCTTTCCTCCGCAGCACCGGAATCTCCAGCTTCGTTAAAACAACTGATACCAGAAATGCTGCTAAAATTGTTATTCCTATGCTGATATAATTCATAACGACTCCTAATACTTCAATATACTTTCTACAATCTGCTCCATTCTCATTCCCCTGGAGCCCTTTACAAGAATCAGATCTCCACTTCCTACGAACTGATCCATATCGTTGATTAAATCATCTTTTGATTTATAATACAAGGTTTTCAGGCTGCCTCCCGAAGCACCCTCAGCTATATGCTTCGCAGCTTCACCTACCGCAATCAATGTATCTATATCGAGATTTCCTGCAAATACGCCAACTCCAAAATGTTGTCTGCTGCTTTCAGCTCCCAGTTCATACATATCTCCCAGGATTGCTGTCTTCCTTCCGGAGTTTCTGCTGCCGGCAAGCACTTTAAGTGCGCTTTTCATCGAATCAGGACTGGCATTATATGTATCATCTATGATACGCACGCTTTTACCTGAAACTATCTTCAGCCTGCTGCCTGTCAGTTCAACTTTTGCCAGACCCTTCTCCGCGGCTTCCGCCGTAACACCCAGGATATTGCCCACCGCTACAGCCAGTGAACTGTTTACTGCATTATGCATCCCCGGAACAGGTACTTTTATTTTTCTGATTTCCTCATTATGCTCCAACGAGAATTGTATACCTTCTATGCCGAAATCGTCAATAGAGGATATAATATAATCGCTTTTACCATCCTTTCCAACGGATATCTGGTTATATGGACCGACAGTGGTCTCTCTTGTCAGAAACTCATCGTCAGCTGCATATATCAGCGTTCCTCGTTTTCCGTCCTCGCCCTTGATATGCTTTGCAATTTCCATTTTGGCTCTGAAAATACCATGCCTGCTGCCCAGGTTCTCTATGTGAGCCATTCCAATATTTGTGATTACGCCGATATGGGGTTTCACTATTTCTGCAAGCCTGTCTATCTCTCCTGTTCTGTCCATGCCCATTTCCAGAACAACCGCCTCTGTACTGCTGTCAAAACAGAATATGGAAAGGGGCAGACCAATCAGGTTGTTATAATTCTTCATATTACGCCCGCAATTGTATTTTTCGCTCAGCACGTAATATATCATATCGCGCACCGATGTCTTCCCCACGCTGCCTGTTACAGCCACCTTCTTTACATTCAAGGTGCCTAGATAATATCCGGCAAGTTCTCCCAGTGCATATACTGTATCATTTACCTTTATTACATTGATACCGCCGTACGTGTTCTCTTCCGGCATTCTGCTCTCATCTGATATAAGAAGAGTTCTGCAGCCGTTCTCCAGAGCCTGAGGAATATACGTATGCCCATCAAGATTATCTCCCTTGATTGCAACAAAAAGATCTCCGGCTTCGCATTCTCTTGAATCCTGCTTTACACCGTCAATATAGCTTTCGCTTCCCTGCTGCAGAAGACTGCCGTTCACTGCCTTCACAATTTCTTCTATAGTTATTCTGTTCATATTCCTCCATTAATTATACAAGTAAATTTTACTTCCCTTTTTAACTTTGGTTCCCGCTGCCGGATACTGCTTGGTAACGATAAAGTCATTCTTTTCAGCCTCTTTTTTGTCTGTATCATATGAAAGTGACTTTCCTCCCAGTATTCCTATAGCTTCACTGACGCTTTTGCCAACTACATCCGGCACTTCTATTTTTTCTTTTTCTTTCTTTTCAGTGCTGTCTGAGCTTGGTGATACATTCAGATATCTGAGTGTATCAGACAATATCTGTTTTACACCGGGGCCTGCTGTTGCACTACCGAATTTCACACCTTTAGGATTATCAACTATTACCAGAACTGCAACCTGAGGATCATCCATAGGAGCCATTGCAATACAAGAGGAATCAGTTGCGCTGCTGTAGCCTTTTCCGTCTTCTCTTACCTGATTGGCTGTACCTGTTTTTCCTCCTACCTTGTAGCCTGATACTGCTGCCGTACCTCCACCGCCGTCAGATACTACATATTCCATGATATCACATATTTCATCAGCTGTTTCCTTTGAAACTGTCTGTCTGACAACTTCAGTACCGAATTCCTCCACAGTGTTTCCGTCAGAATCCTTCAGTTCCTTTACAAGTCTTGGCTTCATAAGCTTTCCGTCATTACCGAATGAGCTGACTGCCGTTATAAGCTGTATCGGGGTTACAGCAACGCCCTGGCCGAAACCGATTGTAGCCAGCCCTACCGGACCTGCAGTCTCCTTGCTTTGAAGTATTGCTGTTCCTTCGCCCGGAAAATCAATGCCTGTTGTACCTGTAATTCCGAAGGTTCCCAGATAATTATAGAACTTATCTATTCCTATATCCGTTGCAAGCTTGATGAATACAGGGTTGCATGAATTACCTACGGCCTGTGTCAATGACTGTGTGCCATGAGGATTTTCGGAACGCCAGCAGTGAATCGTCTCTCCTGATACATTTACTGAGCCAGTACATGTAAAGGTATCGTTCATGTCGGCTACATCCTCCTCAAGAGCAATTGCTGTCGTCAGAAGCTTAAACGTGGATCCCGGTTCATACACATCACTGATAAGTGAATTCCTCCACATTTTATTCCAGTATTCAACCTTCTTGGAATCAGACATTTTTTCAAGCTTTTCCTGCTCGCCTTTATCCAGTGGAGTTTTAGGATCGTTGAGATCAAAGTCCGGATTCTGTGCCATTGCCAGAATATCGCCGGTCTTAGGATCCATTACAATAGCCATAGCCCTGTCGGCGCTTGTCTTTTTCATAACCTGTTCAAGTGCCTTTTCCGTATAATGCTGTATAACCTGATCTATCGTAGTAACGATGCTGTACCCGTCTTCAGCCTTGTAGTATTTTTCTTCACCATACGAAAGTCTGTTGCCGCTGGTATCTGTATAATTTATCCACCGTCCAGCGACTCCGCTGAGATACCTGTTATATTGAAGCTCCAGCCCTGATAGCCCTGTATTATCGTCAGTGACCGTTCCCAGTGTATGTGATGCGAATGCTCCCAACGGATAGCTTCTCTTCGTATCTTCAGCTATTTCTATGCCCGGAAGCTTTTCTTCCCGGATTTTATCAGCAGTTTCCTTGTCAATTCCTTTCTTTACCTTAACGATGCTCTGTTCTCTGGTCACCATGGACTTCACCTCTTCATAATCCATATCCAGAATTTCCGAAAGTGTTTTTGACACATTTTCAATACTATCGTTTACTTCCTGTTTGGTATCACCGGCTTTCACATCCGTAGGTCTAACCCAGATAGTATAGCATGCTACACTGACAGCCAGCTCGTTTCCGTTAGTATCATATATAACACCTCGCTCAGCCTCAATGGGAGTGTCTCTGGTCTGCTGCTCAACAGCCTTTTCTGAGTACTCGCTCCCCTTTACTATCTGTATCCATCCGAGTCTCATACACAACAGCAACATGCAGCCGAATATCAGACAAAGTATTATTATTAAATTTCTCCTGCTGTTATTTGAGGTTTTGATCATTTTGTCTTCCTTAAAAACAACCCCGGACATCGCATTTTTATTCAACTGTCCGGGTAATCTACAAAAATTAAATTATCATTTACTAAAACATATTATATTTTTACATCGTTAATTATATGCCTTTTCCCTCAGCATATCGGCAAAACCTTGCTCAGGAATATCATCTGCGGCAATATACACCCGGTTTTTATCCTTCGGTGAAACCATCTTGAGCTTTGATTTAGCTTGTCCTTCAATATAATTAACATTATTGGCAGTATATATTTTAACCTGAAGGTTCTCAATTTCTCCCATCAGTTCATTATTTTCTCTAATAGTCTTATTGATTCCGTAACGAACATTTGCTGAATATGCTGTTATTATTATCAGCATAATCATAACAATACCTGCAATCAGCACAACAGAAAAAGCAGCCTTCCGTCCATTTCCAAAAGGGACTGCAATCTTTCTCTGTTTTTTTCTTCCTTCAGCACGAGTTCTTCTTTCCTCCTGCTGAGGTTTCATATCAAAGCCGTATCTTTGATAATCTCTCTGGTATTCATACCATCTTTCAGGTGCTATCATGCCTCTACCTCTTCTTTTCTATAACTCTCAGCTTGGCACTCCTCGATCTGGGGTTTGTCTCAAGCTCTTCATTTCCGGCAATTACAGGCTTGCCGGTCACCTTCACAACGTCCGAAATTTTCCCACATACGCACACAGGAAATTCCTTTGGGCACGTGCATGGGTCAAGCCTTCTGTTGAATGCTTCTTTTACGATTCTGTCCTCAAGTGAATGGAAGGTGATTATACATAATCTTCCTCCCGGTGCAAGCACATCACAGAATTCGTCTGCCGCTTTTTCTATCTGATCCAGTTCACCATTAACTTCTATTCTAATGGCCTGGAATGTTCTCTTCGCAGGGTGCGGACCGTCTCTTCTGGCTGATGCAGGAATTGCTGCTTTTATTATTTCCACCAGCTGCCCTGTTGTCTCTATGGGGGCATTCTGTCTTTTCTTTACAATAAAGTCACTTATTCGTGAAGCCCATTTCTCTTCGCCGTATTTCCTGATTATTTCCTGAAGCTGTTTCCTGTCATATCTGTTGACAACATCGTATGCCGAAAACCCATCATCCCTGTTCATCCTCATATCAAGCGGGGCATCGTGCATATATGAAAACCCTCTATCCTTATTATCCAGCTGAAATGAAGATACTCCTATATCCAGCAGAGCTCCATCTATTTCGGAGACACCAAGCTCCTCCAGAATATCCTTGATGTTCGCGTATGTGTTGTGAATAAGCTCTACACGGCACTTGAGCTCACTCAGTCTCTTCCCTGCGGCATTTATCGCATCAATATCTCTGTCTATACCGATGAGCATGCCGTTCTCGTTTAGCCTGCTCCCTATTCCGAAAGCATGTCCGCCTCCGCCCAGAGTTCCATCCACATAGATTCCATCTGGTTTTATCATGAGGTTATCCATGCATTCTTCATATAAAACAGGCACGTGTTTAAAATCCATATATCTCTAATCCTTCCGCTGCTTCACTGGCATCCATGAGTTCTCCTGTATCCGGATCAAGCTGCTCCTCCCAGAATTCTCTGCTCCATATTTCTATGGTTTTATTGCTTCCCACCGTGATCAGTTCCTTCTCGATACCTGCATAATCTTTCAGATCCTGAGGGATTGTAATTCTCCCTTGCTTATCAACATCGCATTCTGCAGCAGAGGAGAAATAGTGACGCTTTACCTTTCTTGCTTTGGGGTTACTGGTAGGTAAGGCGTCCAGCTTATCCACGAATTTCTGCCATTCTTCACAGGTATAAATGGTCAAACATTCATCAAGTGCCTTGGCGATGATGCACTTTACTCCAAGCTCGTCTCTGAACTTTGCAGGCACGATTACTCTTGATTTACTGTCTATTGAGTTGTAATACTTGCCTACAAACATAGAGTTCCCCTCCATTTTATTTTCCTCTATTTTACTCCACTTCTAACCATTTTGCAACAAATCCACTCCACTATTAGTGATTTTTGCTCCAAAAAAAGAAAATATGAAAACTCAATAATTGAATTTTCATATTCTTGAACTATATGTGGTATTGAATTTAAAATCCGGCACAAGATGTCGCCATTTTACATATTCTATACGTTAAACAGGAAGTGGATTACATCTCCATCCTTTACAACATATTCTTTTCCTTCTGATCTGATAAGCCCTTTTTCTTTTGCAGTAGCCAGATTACCGCCGCATTCAATCAGTTTGTCGTAGGCAATTGTCTCCGCTCTTATAAATCCTCTTTCAAAATCAGTGTGTATTTTCCCTGCTGCGCCCGGAGCCTTGGTTCCTCGCTTTATAGTCCATGCTCTGACCTCAGGCTCCCCTGCTGTCAGGAATGAAATAAGATCAAGCAGATGATATGATGCCTTCACCAGCTTATCCAGTCCTGATTCGGAAATACCCATCTCCTCAAGGAACATTGCCTTCTCGTCATCCTCAAGTTCAGCCATTTCCGCTTCAATCTTGGCACATACTACGATAACATCTGAATTCTCAGTTGCTGCAAACTCCCTTACCCTTGCAATGTACTCATTATCCTCCGTCACAGCATCATCCTCTGAAACATTTGCTGCATATATTACAGGCTTGTATGAAAGCAGATCCAGACTCTTGACGAATTCCGCCTCATCATCATCAAGCTCCATAGCCCTCGCAGACTTCCCTTCTGCCAGAAAATCGCTTACTTTTTTCAGAAGATCCAATTCCTTCTGCAGACTCTTGTCTCCCTTGAGGTTTTTAGTAGTTTTCTGAATTCTCCGCTCCAGAACCTCCATATCGGAAAGTATAAGCTCGGTATTTATCGTTTCAATATCCGATACCGGGTCTATCTTGCCATCTACATGCACAACATTCGGATCCTCAAAGCACCTCACTACATGCACTATTGCAGCTACCTCTCTGATGTGTCCCAGGAATTTGTTCCCAAGACCTTCTCCTTTTGATGCACCCTTCACAAGCCCCGCGATATCGTAGAACTCTATTGTAGTATATACAGTTTTTTTCGAATTATACATTTCATGGAGCACCTTGAGTCTCTCGTCAGGCACAGTTACTACTCCGACATTTGGTTCTATCGTGCAGAACGGATAGTTTGCAGCCTCTGCTCCAGCCTTTGTTATTGCATTAAAAAGTGTACTTTTGCCTACATTAGGCAACCCTACAATTCCCAGTTTCATAATTTATTATTCTCCTTGCTTTGTAGTTGTTGTTTTAGTATGTTTCGATTGTTTATAAAGCACAGCATACGCAACTGCGCAAACTATTATTATTGTTATGCTGATGACCTGTGCCTGTTTGAACGGTCCTATCATCAGGCTGTCTGTACGGAGCCCTTCGACAAAAAACCTTTCTGCTGAATATAGAATTCCATATAAAAGGAACGTCTGACCTTCAAACTTTCTTCTGTTATCAACATATATCAGGACAAAGAACAGCAACAGACACCATAACGATTCATACAGGAATGTAGGATGAACCTTCTGTCCGTCAACAATTATTGCCCATGGCAGATCGCACGGGCCTCCATGCGCTTCTGAATTAAAAAAATTGCCCCATCTCCCTATGGACTGTGCGACAGCAACGCACGGTGCTGCCAGATCCATAACATTCAAAGGCCTTATTTTCCATATAATGCACAGTATCACAGCAGCCCCGAACCCAAAAATCAGGCCGCCATGTATAGCCAGACCGCCTGCTCTGGTATTGATTATCTTCATTAAATCACCGGAATAATATGACCAGTTGAACAGAACATAATACAGCCTTGCGCCTATTATTGCAGCTGGAACACATATTATAACAAAATTAAGCACATTATCAGATGTGAGGTCGTGTTTTTCTGCTCTTCTGCAGCAGATAAATGCAGCAAGAATAACACCTGATGTAATCAGTATTGCATACCACATAATATCGATATTAAATATAGTAAATGCTACAGGATCAGGTGCACTCATGTAATTTCCTTTCTGCCGTTCTGAATTTATTCTTCTGTAATTACATCCTCCGGTTCAGTTGCCATAATAAGCTCAGCCGAATCCCCCATCAGATATACAGTATAAAGTTCTTTTTCATCATCAGCCTGATTTTCAATAAAATCATCAGCGGTAACCACTTCCTGCTCGCCATCTTCTTCACAGACTATTCTGGCGTCAAACCCCAACGACACATCCTTGGCAAGATTTGTATCCGCTATGTAGTAACCCTCATCATAATCCGAATTAGGAACAACCTCCTGCTCGGAGATATGAACCATATAAGTGTCACCGTCCTTGCTGATATCCACATAGCCAAGCATTGTCTCCGCCCCGTCTGTAATAAGCTGCTCTGCATATTCACCATGCAGGTAATCACTTGTGATTTCAGGTTCGTCAATCGTATTTCCCGATTTATCACCGCAGCTGGTCAAAGACATAACAAAAAACATAGATGAAATAAGTACAAAGATGATAGTTTTATTAAGTTTTTTCATTTTATTCTCCTGTGAATTACCCCAAAAGCAATGTTAAACAGTAAATCATATACAGTTATATTACCCCTTTAAAGCGCGATATTCAAGCAAATTTAAAAAAATATAATATATTTGAAATAAAATATTAATAATTGTGTATTTCTGTCTCAGCTCTGTTAAAATACATGTATGAAATACTGTAATATATGTGAAGGAAAATTTATAGAACGCCCCAACAGATTTGTGGCGTATGCAGAAATAAATGGTAAAACCGAAAAGGTTCATGTCAAAAATACAGGACGATGCAGAGAGCTTCTTATGCCTGGTGTGAAAATTTATCTTGAAGATTTTTCCTGCTGTATGGGCAACAGAAAGCTAAAATACTCTCTTATTGCCGTTGAGAAGGACACCCCTGCTGGGAAACTCCTCATAAACATGGATTCACAGTCTCCCAACAAAGTCGTCAAAGAGGCTCTTCTCAGCGGAAAGCTTATTCCGTGCGGTCTTAAGGATGCTGATTATGTAAAAGCGGAACACAGCTTTGGAAACTCCCGTATTGACTTTTATGTCCGTGACAGTGAAGGTCGCGAAGCACTTATTGAAGTTAAGGGAGTCACGCTGGAAAACCGTGGAACCGCCCGCTTCCCCGATGCCCCTACAGAACGAGGCATAAAGCATATAAACGAGCTTATTAAAGCTGCCGATGAAGGCTTTCATGCAGGCATCATTTTCGTCATACAAATGAAAGGCTCGGTGCTTTTTACTCCAAATTATGCAACACACCCTGAATTCGGCGATGCACTTAAAACCGCCTCCAAATCGGGAGTTCATATCCTTGCCTATGACTGTATCACAGACAAGGATACTATTGAGCTTGATCAACCGGTTAATATCCGGTTATGAAATAGATATATCAATCAAAACCAAAAGCTCCATCAGACTGTACTGTACAGAACCCGCTTGTACCTGCAGCCAGCGAACGTGTCCAGTATATATACCCTCTGGATAACGCGATTTCTGAGTTCTGCAGTCCATCCGGCACTATTCCGTTAAACAACGTATACTTTGTTCCTTCGCCATAAAGGGATTTTAATATTCCGTATTCAGGATTATCTACAGCAGTCATATCCGTATCAAAGCCATAAACACCTGCAAGCTCTACCTGTGACGGCAGCGCGAGTTTATCCCAGGTTGATACAATGCTGTAATTTCCTGATGCTGTCTTGGAACCGCTCAAGTGCCGTACTTCCTTAAGATTGTCTTTCAGCTGCTTATCTGTAATATTATTATCTATTTCGGAATTCAGCTCCGCTCTCAGCTCTGAAGCCTCCCATCCCCCAATATTGGTATCCAGTTCATTCAATGCAGCCACTCCTGCAGGCTCATATGTCATAAACGATATACCCGTCTTATTTCCCGATTTATCAATATCCATACCGAAACCTGTCATCATGGCATGTATGTTTTTACCATCATATACAAAAGCTTTTGTATGCTCGTATGAGCTCAATACACCATCTGCCAGATCTCTGTTTACAGCATCAAAGCATTCTCCCAGAATCACGGCTGCATTCCCGCTTTCAGAAATCTCCGCAATCTCGCTCCAGGAATATTCACTGAGATGACGCATATCCCACCTGGCATATAAAATAGTTTCCCCCATGATTTTAGTATTTTTCACATCGAAAGCCTTTGTCAGGGCTTCATCGGAATACCAGCCCGAAAAATTATTGTACTTTTTTTCAGGAATATATTTTGATGAATCATTAGTCGATTCCTGCAGCGTATCGTACTTCCATACCAGCATGTCACTCAACAGGCTGCCTCCATTCGTTACGAATCTGACAGTAACCCTCTCCGCAGCCGCAACCTGTATTTCAACAATGTCCGCATGAGTAATCCCGTCTTCCGTATAAGCAACCGATATAGTATAATAACCAGCCACCTTCGGTGTTCTGGTGAATTCATTACCATCCACATCAGTCACAGTATATTCCCCGGCTTCAAGTTCCCTTTCGGTTCCATCATCATACACTGCATACACCTTGATATACCTGCCGAAATTATCTGCAGGCATATTACCTTCCAGTACCTTACCATCATACTCAGCTGCAAGTGCTGTATACTTTTTAGCACTTTTTACTATATTTGTCACAGAAGATGAATCCGAATAATCACGCCAGTCGGTTTTCCTGTTAACAAAAACGGCAGCACCGAACACATTTTCATTGCGCAGATTGAATTCAACAGTTTCTCCATTAATTCTGCCCCCAACTATACTGTTTTTCTCTATTCTTTCAAACTCATACCTTATAACATTCTCTTCGGATAAAACATATATTCCTGCCGGTATATCCGAGAATGTTGCGGATATACTGACGTAACCATCATCATCTGTATGCGCTGCGATGTACTCCTTCGAAAACGTCACACTCCTATGGTATTCTCTTTTTGTGCCGCCGACATCGGTTCCCGCTAGCTTAAAAGTAAATACAGGCGTACCATGATCATAATATATGTCATCGGCAGCCAGTTTTTTGGTTGCAATTACACTTGTGTCAAGCATTCTGTCTGCTGCTTTGATATTCTGCAGCCTGCCTCCGGTGAGAGCATTAACTGTAAAACGCACTTTTTCATCACTAAGAGCATACCCTGCCGGGGCTTCCTTTTCCATAAAATAATAGCTTCCCCATTCAAGATTTCTCACTATTATTTTACCTTTACCGTCTTCCCTTCCGTCACCATCATTATCCGCTCCGGTTATTAGATTTTCTTTTACCATAGAACCATCGTTTCTGTAAAGGGTGTACACTGCCTGATGTTCGATTATATTGTTATCCATGTCGGTCTTGCAGAGTTCCACTGAACCCTTCTTTCTTTCATTAATCACGTGTATTTCATGATCTGTAACACATATATCCTGATCAGAATCATATCCGATTTCTACCCGCCTGATATCCGCTGACAGCTTATACCCTCTGGGAGCTCTGGTTTCTTTAATATAATAGGTTGCCCATGGCAATCCTTCAAACAGGATATAACCTCTCTTGTCAGTAAGCGCCACAAGCTCGTTTCCATCTTTATCCCTGGCTGTTTCAGTGCATTTTTCATCCGTAAAAAGTGTAAACTCTGAATCCTCCACAGGATTCTCATTATCATCATACTTATTGATAAAAACAGAACCATATTTCTGTCTGTTTGTATCTTTTACCATTGCTGACCCATTATTACTATCGTCCAGTCTGAATTCCAGTGAAGCCCTCTCGTTTTCATCATCATATCCACCGGGAACTCCTGTTTCATAGAATCTGTATACCCCAGGTGTGACATCATATATATCCAGTCTTCCCTCACTGTCTGTCGTATATGAGCCTACCAGAGATTCAGTATCATTCATAAGAAGATAGAGCTCATATTGTGCACCTTTAACAGGATTGTCAGTAATCGTCCCATCTGCCAGCACCTCAGTCTTAATAAGGTGGATGCTGTATGGTTTGTTTCTGAATAGGATTTCTCCATCAGATATAATGCTGCCGTCGATATAAACGCCTCCAGCCTTCACCGTGAATCGTTTCGCAGGCTTGTCGTATCCTTCCAGATTATGCTGATTTATATATTTCCTGCTGTCAAACCCTGTCTCTTCTGCAACATATTCCCCCGGAGGAAGCCTTCCTGCATCAAAATACCCGTTTATATCTGTTGTTCCTGTCACAGATACAGCCTTATTCTCATACTCCGTGCCTGGATATACGGTTCCGGTTATTGTGAATTCCAGACCCTCTATCCTGCCGTCCTCCGATACCTTCTTTATTTTAACTGGATAATTTACTGCCCTATTTCTGAAAACAAATGCCAGATTATCTGTCGCGCCCGGTTGAAGTGTTTTTACCTGCGGCTCAGGCTGTATATATCTGGATAACTGAGCTTTTGTCATTTTCTCCTCAACTTTATATACTCCTGACTTCACATTTTTAAAGGTAAGCCTTCCTGATTTATCTGTCAATCCGGTATACAATTCTCCGGTATCCATATTTGTTACGGTAAATTCCCAACCTTCTACAGGACCGCCGTCATCAGTCTCCTTTAAAATAACAAGCTCCGGATCTCCTGGAATTCTTTCATTTATATATTTGTTTCCTGAAATATCAAGCCGATTGCTACCTGCTCCGATAACTATTTCTCCTGATCTGGAGACCTGCTTATACCCCTGAGAAAGCTGATTTGCAGTCAGATTTTCTGTCAATGTATACGTACCCAGCAGAATACTATCAATCTTCACGTTACCATTTGCATCGGACACTCCAGTATATTTCACTTCAGGGCAGTTTCTGCATGTCAATGTGAAACTGAAGCCCTGTACTGTGCTACCCTTAGAAGAATTTTCCGTCAGCACCTTTGTAAAATTAAGACTCCCATATTCAGGCTCGTCCTTTACAGTAACAACCTTACTTTTTCCCGGTGCTATTGAAACTGAATACCATGAATTGCTGAGCTTGTAACACCCGTTTGTTCTTACTTCCTTCACATAATATGTCTTTGCTTCCATTCCGTCAGGAGAAAGCTTTATCGTATTAGTGGAGCCTCCTTCGGTACAGGTCAAGGTTCCGAAGCACTTCCCGTTGGTACTTTTAGCAGCATACACCTTATATTGTATTCCTTTAAAAGTATATGCTCCGGTTTTAATAACATTATTCTCCGAAGATTTCTTGGTAAGCTTCATTGTACCGTCAGGAGCATAATACCACGCTATAAATTCCTGTGATCCATCCGTTGGATTGCAATCGTATGCAACGAAATTATCCGGTATTCCATGCTCCTTCGCATAAGCTTCGGCTGTCTTTATCATACTCTTAGATTTCGCTGCGCTCTGATGATATGCAGTCTTATATGTCGCATAATGAAATGCTCTGGCAAGATCACATCCATTGGCTCCCTTTGTCCATCCTTTTTTATAACCATAGTAATATGCCATCATATATCTGCTGTCAGTTTTTTTCAGTTTTTTTACAGTTGCCTTTCCACTTGATGATGACATCGGGCCGCCATTTCTGCATAACCCGGTCAGCTTATGTCCACCCTTTGAAAGACTGAACTTTGACGTTATATCACCATCTCCTTTTATAAAGCTTCGAGTGAAGCTATATGCTTCCGCACCATCCACTTCTGCATTTATATGTAAAAACGCAGCTGTCACTGCAAATATAAAGACGGCAGCTGCCGCAGCAGCTGCAATCTTAAATATGCGGTTGTTCGTTCTAAGCATTTTTTATACCTCCGGTCACCTGACTGTCATATTCCAAATACAATATGGTAGCTGTTTTTTCCCGCGGGCACCTCTGTCCAGTGTGCATAAAGTGTCACCGTCCCGGCGTACTTCCATTTTGCCGCTGTACCATCAGCATCCCAGTAAGCTCCTGCTGCAGCTATTCCGTTTCTGTCATACGCTCTGACCCCTCCCTCAGCTGCGGTATAATATCCATCGAACATATAGCCTTCTCTCTTCGGTATATTCACTTTATTATTTGCGGTTCCTGCAAATGTGACAGTTACCGCTCCATCCGCCGCACCGCTACCGTTGCCTTTTAATGTCACATTATAGTTGTTGGGAGTCCATATCGCATAAAGAACTACCGAAGCATTTACAGAATAAGTGCCACCCGGACTGTAAGATGTGCCAGTCCCTCCCGAAGAGGTATTCCAGCATTTGAAGGTATATCCCGTCCTCACAGGCTTCACTGAAGTCAGGCTGATACTGGTTCCATAGCATTTAGTCTGGGCAGCAGGGGCACCACTTCCTCCGTTTGCATTAAATGACACAGAATAATGCTCATGAGCAGGAACAGTAATAGTAGTGCTTGCAACAGATGTGGCCGTCAATGTGGTTCCGTTGTAGCCCTTTGTTGTAGCCTTGAGAGTTTTGGTCGCTGCAGCACATCCTCGTGTCCAGCTCCATACAAGATTCGTTGAAATAAGATCCTTCTTTGTACCCTTCTTATATGTTCCTCTGGCAAGGCTGTAGGTCTTTGAAGTCTGTCCTGTGCCTGACATTGTTGTTTTGTAGCTTCTGTCATTCAGATCGCCATACTTCGCATACGGTCCAGCAGAGGTTACGGTCACAGTTGTAGTCGTAGCTGTCGAGCTTATGGAATAATTAAAATATGAAACCATATAATTGGTGCTTGATCCATTACCTCTAGGGGCCTCAACATATACTGCATATATCCGTGATACCATGCCTGCCATTATTATTATCACTGCCACCAGCACCACTGCTGCTATGGCCTTTTTATCAAAGGTAAAAATACGCATGGTCTCTACCTCCAGTCTTCAGCTTTATTTACCCTCAAGGCTTCTGAATATATCAAGATATCAAATTCTTTCACATCCTCCGGAGGAGCTTTGTCATCTATGGTTATTTCCGTAAACAAGCTTGAGGTTATGTCTTCCGGCATAAGCTTTTCTTTATAGTAATAATAGCCATCTTCTGAATTGTATTCATAATCATCCACATTCCAGTCAACAATACAGTGCTTTTTCATATCATCATTTGTAAAATCCGCCCTGATACGCACATAACATTCACACGAACCGATATTTTTAACTCTGACATCCTTGGTAAAGGAACAGCCCGGCTCAAGTCTGGAAGGCGGTACAAAATCCTCTTCAATTTCTGTTCTGCACTCGCCTACCTGAAATGTATTGATTTTAATATCAGTAGAGATAAGATAAGCAAGCACGCTGCCGCATGATCCTGCCGCAAGCAGCAGAATAAATATCATGCAAAAGTATCGTTTTCTCACCGTTATTTACCTGCATACTTTACAGTCTGAGCATCCAGCAGCTTCCAAACCGAAGCTGGATCACTGACATCGTTATCTGTGAGGTCTGTGGTCTGTATTCCATATGCTTCTATCGGCATTTTAAGCTCGGTGTTTTCAAGTCCCTGACCTTCTATCACATTGATGAATCTAACCTGATCAAAAAGTGCCTCAGCTGTGACATTGCCTGAAGGAAGTGCAGTACATGCATCACGGCTGCCATATGCGTAGATATATGTCATATAATCCTTCTCATCTATGGTTTCAGGGGTTCCATTTTCAAGCTGATACCATCCATTGTTCATTGTGTATTCGAACAGTTCTCTGTCCGCTGCTGCAATTCTCTCTCCTGTAGCTTCATCTGCCGTTATAACATTGGCTACAGGTATTCTTACCTTCAGAAACACGTATGCATCATTGCTTCCTGTATTTCTTATCTGTGGATCCTTTACGAAGCTCTGATTCGGAGCAATATTTTCAGGTGGATTATCCGGATCCCATCCAGGCTCCTCAAGAGCTATCTTAACCTCGCCTACTGTCCAGATATTATCAGCCTTATCTGAACTCGTAAAATATGCTGACACTGCACCGACTGCAAGTAAAATCAGCATAGCTACTGCAATAACTATATTTCTTTTATTTTTCCTGATCATTTTCATTATCCCTTTCTCCTCTTTTCAACAAACCTGCCAGCAAAACACAGCTTATAACCAAAATACATAAGATTATGCCTGTCTTACCGCTAATCCCACGAATAAAATACCCTGCATATGGTATATGAAGTATTATCGTACCGGCAATATCGCCCGGTGCAACAATCCACGGGTCATTCGTTTCATTGGCATCTCCTCTGGTTATATATCCATCTTCGGTTTTCTCTGCCAGTCTGTGAGTAACAAATGAATCCCCAACCTCGAATGCTATAACATCTCCTTCTTCAGGGTTCTTTTTCTTCATATCGATGATGACAAGACTGCCTGTATGCAGCACCGGCTCCATCGAACCACTTATTACCACCGCCGGCTTCAGCTGCAGAGCGATACATAACAGGCTTACCAAAACAACCGCAGCGGCAATGACAAATATCATATTTTTTATGAACCCTGTAATCCTATTTACTGTTCCCACATTTCTTTCTCCTTCGTGCTCCATAAATCAATGCCGGAATTAAGGCTGCAGAGGCTGCACATACTGATATAGCAGCATAAATGTTACTGTCATCCCATGTTCTCACATCAGCTTCATTTTGCAGCTCCTGCACTTTAAAATTCCATACCACCTTATCATCCAGAACTGAATAATAATTAACTGATTCCTTAGGGAGCTCCACTTCAAACTCAAGCAACTGTTTCTCACCACCTCCCATCTCTGCAATTTCTTTATATTCACCGAACTCATGCGACACGAGATTTCCTTCATACACGTTTTTGCCGCCGCACAGTATCCTAAGCTGCATCTTATCAGGCAGCGTATTATCTGCCGCTTCAGTCCGGAAATATACTTTTATCCTTTTCTTTGAACTGTTTTCTATAGTCAGACTATCTTTATACTTATGGCCTGCCATAAAATGATTAAAATTCCGGAAAAGGTCAGTAGTTTCCTTATGCAGTCCTCCGCTTTGAGAATACTGTATGACATGAGTATCTTCAGTGCGTTTTGCATTACCATATACTATATTGTCCTTTTCCTTGGCTGTCTCAATCTCAACATTTCCCCATGGTGCTGCAGAATCAAAATCAGGAATGAAACTCTGATCCTGTATCACATCTGCTGTCAGCTTTACACTGAAGCCTTCCGAAGTTTCCTCCGACCATTCCTCTGGTATGTGAAACCCTTTAAAAATCTCTGAAGTCTCACCTGATTTCATTTTCGCGATTTTATAGAAGCAGTCACCTTTTATAATCCATCCGTCCTTGATTCCGTATATATTCTCTACTGACACGGGGTGCGGAACATCCTTGTTCATCACGATCTCAACCTTTACTCTCACATAACCATCCGCCCTGAGATTTGTTACAATCGGGATACAGCTTACCCTGCTGTTAGGCATCACCTTACCGGGTCGCAGATGTCTGTAGCCATCGTCAGCCTCTTCATAAAGACCTATTTTTATATCCGTGCTTCCTGTTCTGAAGCCATTAATAAAAGAAATTTCATATACCTTGCCAGCATATACCGATATGCATACAGCTGCTGAAACTATTAAAAATACTGTCAAACATATCTTTATTCTTTTGTGGATGCACTTCATCCCTTCACCCCCTCCTTCCATTTACTTCTTTTATTTCTATTTTTTACCATTATATACGTTATGGTAATTTATGTCAAGTAAATTTTTCCATAAAAAAACCGCAGCACAATTGTATCTGTTCAGTAGTCAATCAACTGTGCTGCAGCACTTTCAATTCCTATAATATTTTATTTCTGCTTCAAGCTCCACGATATTTTTTATAGATCATAATACATGTCAAATTCCATAGGTGTAGGCATCTGTGAATGCTTCGCTGCCTCATCCCTCTTATTTCTGATCCATATTTCAATAAGCCGTTCAGGGAATACGCCTCCTTCGGTAAGGAATTCATGATCATTTTCAAGTGAATCCAGTGCCTCGTCAAGTGTCTTTGGCAAGCTCTGGATTTTTTTCTTTTCCTCATCGGTTAATGTGTACAGGTTGAAATCATATGGACCATAGCCCTCTGCAACAGGGTCTATCCTATTCTTGACTCCATCAATTCCCGCCATCAGAATTGCAGCGAAAGCATAATAAGGGTTGCATGTTCCATCAGGATTCCTTATTTCAAATCTCTTCTTATCAGGGTCCTTGGCATAAGCTGGTATTCTGATGACCGAGCTTCTGTTGGCCGTTGCGAAGCCTATAGTTACAGGAGCCTCGTATCCCGGTACCAGCCTCTTGAAGGAGTTCGTACTCGGATTTGTAAAAGCACATAATGCTTTAATATGCTTCAGTATTCCTCCCATAAAGTACATGGCAGTTTCAGAAAGCTGTGAATATCCGTCAGGATCATAGAAAAGAGGTTTACCATCTTTGAAAAGATGCATATGAACATGCATACCGTTTCCAGCCTCGTCAAATACAGGCTTTGGCATGAAGGTTGCTGTTTTGCCTTCTGCTATCGCTTCATTCTTTATCAGGTATTTTGTCATCATAGTTTTGTCGGCCATTTCCGTAACACCGCCGAACTCAACTTCTATCTCAACCTGACCTGGACCACCTACTTCATGGTGATGATATTTAACCTTGATGCCCTGCTCTTCCATAAGCATAGCCACTCTGCTTCTGTAATCATACAGTATATCCTGAGGAGGAGCCATGTGATATCCTCCCTTATGAGCCATCTTGTAACCCAGGTTAAAGTCCTTATCATCCGTATTCCACTCTGCCTGCTCAGTGTCTATGCAGAATCCCGATTCATTAGGATTTGTCGAAAAGCTCACATGATCGAATACATGAAACTCATACTCAGGGCCCACTCTCATTTCATCGGCAATTCCAGTGCTTCTCAGATACTCCTCGGCGTGCTTGGCGACATTTCTGGGATCCTGATCAAATCTATAGTTTTCCGGAACATCTATCACATACACATCACCTATCATAGCAAGCGTCGGAATTTCCATGAAAGGATCCATGTATGCAGAAGTGATATCGGGGATAAACACCATATCGCTCTTTTCTACCGGTGCAAACCCGTAATTGCTTCCGTCAAAGCCTATACCGTTTCTCATTGTGTCCTCATTGAATCTCTCGGCCGGAATGGTCAGATGACGCCATCTTCCATTGAGATCTATCATCATGAAGTCCACCATTCTGATCTTATTGTCCTTAATGAAATACTTTACATCTTCAAATGACTTAAACATAATAATCTCCTTTTGACTGTTTATTCACAAAGTGTGCTGTTTTTTAAGTATATAACCGCTTCCTTGCCGATGTCAATATTTTCAGATTATTTTCTTATGTAAACTGCTTCGCCATTTATATATGTTTCAAGGACTTTGATTTCATCTATATTTTCAGGAGTTTCCGTCATTATATCCCGGTCAAGAACGATAAAATCCGCATGGAAGCCCTTTCTAAGCTGACCAACCTTCTCAAATCCAGCCGCCTCAGCACTGAACCTTGTATACAGCTTCACTGCTGTTTCAATATCAACTGCTTCATCCCGTCCGCAGTCGGTGCCATCATAAGCGCATCTTGTCACAGCAAACTTAATGCAAGGCAGCGGATCTGATGGAACTGCCCACGCTGTTGCCGGCGCATCAGTGGAAAAAGCAAGCTTCACTCCTTTCTGAAGCATATGCCTGACAGGATACGTTCTGCGAAGCCTATGGATACCAAGGTTTCTAATATAGCTTTCTATTTCAGCATACAAAAAATTCGGCTGCGTTACGAACATTATTCCTTTCTCTGCTGCTATATCAATCGCTTTCTCCGAAGGCTCTGTCACGTGCTCCACTCTTGCAAAAGGAACACAATCTGCAGTCCAGCTATCTTCCTTCCCGACTCTTTCAACAATTCTTTCTATTGCTCTCGTCCCCATGGCATGAACCGAAAGCTGGCATTTGTTCTCACGGCAGAAGTCAATGGCACTGTCAAGCAGCTCATCTGTACATACCGGCATACCGCAATCCTCATCGCTTCCCAGATATGGGATGTCCATCCACGCTGTTCTGCCCGATACACTCCCATCTGCCAGAAGCTTAAGCCCTGCTGCACTTATTCTGCCATCCCTGCTCTTCTTTATTCTATCGGAAACATATTCAGGCTTATCGCCAAAAAAATCCCAGATATAATAAAGAGCCATCCGCTGCCTGAATCCGGCTGCCGAGGCCTTTATAAAACTATCATAATGATCTTTTCCTTCTAGAGATCCCATATCAGTTGCCGATGTGATTCCCTGCGAGGACAGCAGTTCTCCGACCGCAAGAACAGCAGCGTCCATTTCCTCGTCACTCATGACGGGAATAATACTGCTGACAAGCTCCTTTGCATTTTCTCTCAGTATTCCAACCGGTTCACCATTCTCATCACGATCTATTCTGCCTCCCTGAGGATCAGGAGTGTTTCTGTCTATCCCGGCAAGCTTCAGAGCCACACTGTTTACCATCATAATATGAGCACATGTTCTGGTTATAGCAATCGGTGAATCATTGCAGGCTTCATCCAGATCATATCTGTTTATAAGCCTTCTTTCCTCCATCTTGCCTTCATCGTATCCCCATCCTCTGATCCATTTACCCTGACCTTGCTCACGCCTCAGTTTCTTTATTGAGTCAGAAAGCTCTTCTATAGAATGAATCAGCGGCGGCAGGCATGATATCTGTCCGCTCTGTTCTGCCAGCATTCCTGCATGCATATGAGCATCAATGAATCCAGGGAGCACACACCTGCCTTGCAGATCTGTGACATCAAAATCATCGTCCGGAATATCCTTAGTCTTTCCGACCCATTTTATCATGCCGTTTTCAACTATCATTGATTCCGCATAAGGATTGTTATCATCCGATGTAAAAATCTTCCCGTTAATGAAAGCTCTGCTATTTCTCATCGTATATATTCGTATTCTCCTATACCTTCTTGATAAAGCTTGTGCCGCAATGCGGGCAGTTTATCGATATTTTCCCGGCACCCTTCGGCACTCTCAGCTTCTCACCGCATCCAGGGCAGTGAAGTATCTTATGAGTTTTATCTTTACGTGCAGTAAATCCCCCTGCCGTCCTGTTTCTGAATTTCCCTGTAAACTCAAGGAACTTCTGGTTTTCTCTGTATCTGGCGTTAATATTTCTTGAAAACATTCTGCAGTATACATATATAAGTGCAAATACTGCAAGCAGATACAATATACGACCCGGAACTATCCAGTCAAGTACGATAAGAACCACTGATGCAATAAGCAGAAACCTGTTAAGGTTATCAACTCCGTACCTTCCTCGCAGCAGACCTGAAAACCACATGCTAAATCTGTTCATCAAATACCTCCTGAGCGGCTTCAACGGATTTCATCGCATCAGGGCAATAATAATCCGCTCCTATCTGAGCCGCATAATCTGCAGTAAGAACAGCGCCTCCGACCATGACCCTGCATCCGGGTGCTGCTTCTCTTACCGCTGCTATAGTTTCCTCCATGCTTTTGAGCGTTGTCGTCATAAGAGCACTGAGTCCTACAAGCCTGATATTTCTTGCTTTAACAGTTTCAACTATTTTCTCTGCAGGAACATCTCTTCCCAGATCAATGATCTTATACCCGTAGTTCTCCATTATAACCTTGACGATATTTTTACCTATATCATGAATATCGCCCTTGACGGTTGCCACTACCACTTCCCCCAGAGAAACAGTTTCCTTGTCACTGGCCGCCAGTCTCTCCTTAACTACATCGAAACCAGCCTGTGCCGCCATAGCCGACTGGAGCATCTGCGGAAGAAATATCGTGCCCTTTTCAAAGCCCCTGCCCACCTTATCCAGTGCGGGAATGAGATAGTCATTAACGATAATCATTTCATCCTTTGATTCCAGGAGATTGTTAACAGTGTTTACCGTCTCGCTCTTCATGCCTTTTTCTATATAATAGAATATATCATGTCCAGTACCGCCCTTGTCTGAAGCATTTGTCAAGGATTTGTCTTTTTTCTGTGAAATTTTTGAAGGAGCTGCTTCTGCATCTGCATATCTTTCGATATATTTCACTGCATTTTTATCTACATTTTTAAGCACATTATATGCAAAAATGGACGCCATCATATCTTCATCATTAGGATTTATGATAGGCAGATCAAGTCCGTTTTCCATAGCCAGAGCAAGGAATGTCCTGTTTACCACCGGTCTCACAGGTAATCCGAAGCTTATATTTGACACTCCCAGTGCCGTTTTAAGACCGAGCTGCTCTTTGACCATTCTCACTGCACGCAATGTTTCATTAGCTTCCTTCTGCTGTGCGGAAGCAGTCAGTGTGAGACAGTCAATGATCACATTTTCTGCTGGTATCCCATAGCTTTGAGCCTTCGTCAGTATTCTTGAGGCAATTTCAAGGCGTTCCTCTGCTGTTGGAGGAATTCCATTTTCATCGAGCGTCAGACCTACCACCGCTGCACCGTATTTCCTTACAATCGGCAATATCTCATCCAGTACCTTTTCTTCACCGTTGACAGAATTCACTATTGCCTTCCCGTTATAAACTCTGAGAGCTGCCTCAATAGCTTCAGGATTTGATGAATCAATCTGCAGTGGAAGTCCCGTTATTGACTGCAGCTTCTTTATAACACGCGGCAGCATCTTAACATCATCAAGAGCTGGAACGCCAACGTTCACGTCCAGGATTTCAGCTCCAGCGTCAATCTGTTCAATTGCCTGAGAAAGTATATAATCAAAATCCTCATCAAGCAGAGCCTGCTTAAGCCTCTTTTTTCCTGTAGGATTGATTCGTTCTCCTATTACCGTCACATGATCCACCGAAACAACATCAGTTCCACTGCAAACCTTAAGTGTGCGATCCACTTTTTTCATTTTGGCCTGCTTGACAAAACTCTCTCTGTATTCTGCAAGACCTCTGATGTATTGAGGGTCTGTACCGCAGCATCCTCCTATCATATTGATGCCTTCATCAAGATACTCCGACAGAGTATTAACGAATTCCTCGCATGTGATATCATAATCTCCCATTGCAGGATCAGGCAGTCCTGCGTTAGGCTTGGCGAAAACCGGAATGTCTGTCAGGCTTCTCAGCTTCCTGGCCATCGGCAGTATCTGTGCCGGTCCCAGCGAACAATTGATTCCCATAGCATCAACACCCAGCCCTTCAAGTGTCATCGCCATTGCTTCAAGGCTGGTACCAGTAAATGTTCTGCCGTTTTCCTCAAATGACATTGATACGATAACAGGAAGCTCTGAGTTTTCCTTTACTGCAAGCACTGCTGCCTTTACCTCATAAAGGTCTGTCATGGTTTCCACAACGGCAAGGTCTGCACCATATCTGACAGCCGATGAAACAACCTCGCTGAATGCATCATAGGCTTCTTCAAAGCTGAGCGTTCCCATAGGTTCCAGCAGTTCTCCCAGCGGACCCAGACCCAGTGCTGTTTTTACATGTTTCCCTTCGGCCGCCGCATCGGCCTTGGCAGCATTAGCTGCATTCATTGCAACCTTTACTGCTTCATCCAATGAAACATCAAGCTCCTCCATTTTAAACCGGTTAATACCGAAGGTTGCAGCATAAATAATATCTGCACCTGCATCAATATACTGCTTATGAATCTCCTGCAGTATTTCCGGATGCTTCTGTCCGAACTGAGTAGTCGTTTCATCAGAGCTCATACCGAATTTCTGGAGCATTGTCCCCATAGCACCATCCAGAATATATACTTTTTCGTTAAAATCAATCGCCACAGAATTTTCCCTCTTTTCTTAATGTACATTTTTCTTTGAGCACACATTCTCCGCATGTCGCCAGTCTTCCTTTAACAGGGTGATCCGCCAGTCCTATAAGTGCCGTGACTGATTTTCGCGGTATCATGAGACTGCTGCCCGTTACAGTAAGACCGATTTTTCTTGATGCATCCAGGTAACGTGCTATCCTGCCCTGATCACTCAGCGGATAATCACCGTAACCCGGGCTGAACCTGAATGTGGAGTATTTTTCTTTTGTTTCCTGCTTTATTTTTTCTTCAAATTCATCACAAAGCTGTTCAACCATCACCGAAGCTCCGCAGTCAAGCATAACCGTAAGCGCCATATCCCTTATCTGTGTTCTTCGCAGAAGGTTATCAATGCCCATACCAAGCGTAAGTCCCATTACAGCAACTCTGCTACAGCCCTCAAGATGCTTTTTTATAGAAAAACCGCACGTGCTCACTTCGTTTATCTCCATCACTCTGTAAACAGCTTTTGGAGCAGCTTCCCGAACAAGCATTTTCTCAGCTTCATCCAGCTTCGTTCTGAGTTCGTCATTAATATCTCCCCTGGCATGCATGGCCTCGAGCCATTTTTCCCTGTTTATCGCCTTTTTAATTTCCACGTTCATTTTTTACAGAAGATCCTTGATTTCATCATAAATCCTAAGAGCCACCTTCGGGTTGTTCATAATGTAAAGATGGATACCATCAACACCATTGATAATCAGATCTCTTATCTGATTCACCGCATATTCAATGCCGGCATCAAAAAGCCTCTCCGGGTCATTTTCATACAGCCCTATCATTTTAGTAAATTCATGCGGCAGGCTGGCTCCGCTCAAAGCCACAGTTCTCTCAATCTGCCTGGAATTGACAATAGGCATTATACCTGCTGAAACCGGCACCTTGATTCCAAGCATTCTGGCTTTGCCCATAAACTCATAAAACAGCTGATTATCAAAGAAAAGCTGTGTTATAAGAGCTTTTACTCCTGCTCCTATTTTATACTTCAGGTTCTGGATGTCCTCATCCAGTGATCTGCTCTCGTAATGCCCTTCAGGATAACATGCTCCCAGAATATCTATATCGTCATTGCATTTTCTCTGTATCTCTATTGCAAGCTCATTGGAATGTTCGAAATCTTTCTTGATTTCCTGATCAGGAACGATATCCCCTCTGAGGGCAAGAACGTTTTTGATATCCGCTTCCTGAAACCTTCCTATCATTTCCTTGACATCCTCTCTGGATGAATTGACACAGGTAAGATGTGCAACCGTCTCTATTCCATATTTTTTCTTGATATTCGACGCTATTTCACAGGTAGAGTTATCTGCCATATTTCCACCGGCTCCATATGTTACACTGATGAAATCAGGCTCACAAGCTGCCAGCTTCTCTACTGTATCATATATTGTATCAATGTTCGCTTTTCTCTTCGGTGGAAATATTTCCAGGGAAAAGACGGGTCTCTTTTTTTCGTATAATTCTGGTATTCTCATTTTTTCGCTCTCTTTCTTATGCTAAAGTGGTACTTTTAAATAGTTATTATAGCATAAAACATTCCATAAAAAAACATCTATTAGGATAAAAACCTATAAAAAAGATATGTTTTTGTTTTTTTCTGACAAATTTACGCCAATATGGTATAATAGCATGACTTATTATTGTTCTTAGGAGCAGGAAATGAAAAAATCATTAAACAGATATATCGACCATACGTTATTGAAACCCGATGCAAATGAACATACCATCTCAGCCCTCTGCAATGAAGCTGTGAAGTACGACTTCCATTCTGTATGTGTAAACGGATGCCACGTGCCCTTTGCATGTCAGCAGCTTGCAGACAGCAATATCAAAGTTGCTTCTGTAGTCGGCTTTCCTCTTGGTGCCATGTCAACTGCAGCTAAACTGGCTGAAACACAGGATGCGCTTGTTAACGGTGCTGATGAAATCGATGCTGTTATTAACATCGGCGCGTTAAAGGATGGATATTACGACCGGGTACTTGAAGAGCTGTCTTCGCTGGCAGATTTATGCCGCAGGCACAACGCCCTCCTGAAGGTCATTATCGAAACATGTCTTCTGTCAAAAGAAGAAATCGTAAAGGCATGTGAACTTGTAATGGAATCCAATGCAGATTTTGTCAAAACCTCTACCGGCTTCAGCACAGGCGGTGCTACTGTTGAAGATGTGAAGCTTATGAAAAAGACCGTTAGTGACAGTGTACGTATTAAAGCCTCCGGAGGAATCCGAAGCCTCGAAACTGCCCTCGCCATGATAGATGCCGGTGCTGACAGACTGGGCTGCAGCGCCTCTGTGGGGATAATGGATGAGTATACAGAAAAACCCGGAACAGATTAAGCTGCTCCGGGTTCTCCTGTTTACATTTATTTGAGGAGGTCTATTATACCAATATTATTTTATTTCTGCTTTCAGATATTTCTCTATTTCATCAGCTGTTTCCAGCGCCATGGCAACATCGGCAATTCTGTCGGCTTCTTCCTTTGTCCACTTTGAAATGTTGTATCTTGTCTTGAGAACCGAAGCAGGAGTAACACTGAATTCATCCAACCCAAAAGCTATCAGTAGCGGTATCATCAACGGATCCGCAGCAGCTTCACCGCACATTCCCACGGGAATCCCTGCCCCACCTGCACATTTAATAATATGTTGTATAGAGCGCAGCACCGCAGGTTCGTAAACATTGTTGAGATATGACACCTGTGGATTTCCTCTGTCTGCCGCCATTGTATACTGAGTAAGATCATTGGTGCCTATGCTGAAAAAGTCACACTCTTTAGCCAGAAGATCGGCAATCATACTTGCCGCAGGAGTTTCGATCATTGCTCCCAACTGAATATCTCTGTCAAAGTCTGTTCCCTCAGCTTCAAGCTCACATTTGATTTCCTCTATCAGCTGTCTGACCTGTCGCATTTCGCTGACGCTGGTAACAAGAGGTACCATTATCCTGATACAGCCGAATGCACTTGCTCTTATTATTGCCCTGAGCTGTGTTCTGAACAGTTCCTTGTTTTCAAGGCAATACCTGACTGCCCTGAATCCCAGAAACGGATTCGCTTCAGGCTGCATCCCCAGATACGGAATATTCTTATCGCCGCCCACATCAAGAGTACGTATTATGACACTTCCGTCTTTAAAAAGCTGTGCGGCTTTTTTATATGTCTCAAACTGAAGGTCTTCATCCGGGGCATGTTCACTTTCCATAAATAGGAACTCTGTCCTGAAAAGACCGATGCCTTCCCCGCTTTTTTCGGACGCTGTAACAGCATCACTGATGTTACCGATATTGCAGTAGACTTCCTTTTTCTGTCCGTCTGCAGTAACCGTCGGTCTGTCAGCATAATCTGCGAGAAGTTTTTTCTCTGCAGCAAAAGCCTCCTGTTTTTTAATGTAAAACTGTTGTGTTTCTTTATCGGGTTCTGCTATGACAATTCCTTCACTTCCGTCAACAATTACCGTCATGCCGTCTTCCATCACCGAAACTGCATCAGGCACACTCAGCACAGCCGGAAGCTCAAGGGCCCTTGCCAGAATTGCAGAGTGTGAGGTTCTACCGCCATTTTCGGTCACAATGCCGCACACATTGTTTTTGTCGAGGGCTGCTGTCATTGATGGTGTAAGATCTTCTGTGATTATTATGCTTGCCGGAGGTATATCTGACAGATTCTGTTCCTTCACTCCAAGCAGAATTCTGAGCAGCCCGGCTTTAATATCATCCACATCTGTCGCTCTCTGCCTGGTAAACTCATCATCTGCTGCCAGAAACATTCCTCTGAACATGTCGAGAACCTCTTCACCGGCTGCTTCAGCACAGAGACCGTTTTCGATTTTATCATCTATTTGAGATATCATAAACGGATCCTGCATCATTATCTTATGACCTCTGATGATTTCAGCTTCTTTTGGTGCTGTTTCCGACAGCTTGTCTGCCGCCACATCTGTTCTTTTGCAATATTCCTCTACTGCAGCATGCAACCGTTCTTTTTCTGCCTGCTTATCTTCAACAGCTTTTTTCTCATATTTCAATTCAGTACTTCTGATGACATAGGCTCTGCCTATTCCTGTTCCTTCCGATACCGGGATGCCTTTGAGCATTACAATCACCTCATCTATTTTTCACCGAACCCTGATTCAACCATGCTTACTGCTTCGTTAAGAGCTTCCTGTTCGTCCTCGCCATCACACACAATATTAATTTCAGTTCCGAACTTGATACATGCTGCAATAAGATTCATTACACTTTTGGCGTTCACTTCCATATTGTTCACTTCGATCTTCACATCTGAACTGTATTTTCCCATTGCTGCTGCAAAGTTTGATGCAGGTCTCATATGAAAGCCCTCTGAATTCACTACTTTTAATTTTTTTGATACCATTGCCCTAACCTCCTGTCTAATTATTTAACCTTTTTCTTCAGTATTCCCAGCAGAATCATTCCCACTACAGATCCTACAATAAGTGCTATCAGATATCCTCCAACGTGCCCTACAACCGGGAATACGAATATGCCGCCATGCGGTGCTCTGAGTGTGCATCCCATTGCCATTGAAATTCCACCTGCAACGGCAGAACCAACTATGCATGAAGGTATTACTCTTACCGGGTCTGCTGCTGCAAAAGGTATAGCACCTTCTGTAATGAAGCACAGTCCCATGATATAGTTCACCACTCCGGCCTTCTTCTCGTCTTCAGTAAATTTGCTCTTGAAAAATGTAGTTGCCAGTGCTATAGCGATAGGCGGAACCATGCCGCCGATCATTACTGCAGCCATGATATTGAAACCGCCTGATGCAATTGCAGCTGTACCGAATACATATGCAGCCTTGTTAAACGGACCACCCATATCGATAGCCATCATGCCAGCAAGCAGGCATCCCAGAAGAATCTGACTTGTGCTTCCCATTGAATTGAGTCCATCTGTTATCGCTGTATTGAGTGCTCCTACAACCGGATTGATCAGGCACATGAATGCTCCCATTAACAGTACACCCAGAAGTGGAATAATCAGAACAGGCATCATATTCTCAAGACTTTCAGGCAGGAATGAAAATACTTTTTTAAGCAGCAGTACGATAAATCCGCCTGCAAAACCTGCTATAAGAGCTCCTATAAATCCTGAAACTGCTGCAGAATCGCCGCCAATATTTGCAAATGTGCATCCGATCGTTGCAATGTATCCTCCGACAAATCCCACGGCAAGCCCCGGTCTGTCTGCTATACTTCTGGCTATATATCCGGCTAATACCGGCATCATGAAGCTGAATGCCGCACCACCTATTGTCTTAAAAAACGCAGCTGCCTGTGTATAAGTACCGAAATTTCCATCTCGAGGTGCCCCTGCAATAGTATCTATCAGGAAAGCAAGAGCAATCAGAATACCCCCACCGATAACAAACGGCAACATATATGAAACACCGTTCATCAAATGTTTATATATTTTATGTCCTATTCCTTCTCCGCCTATGGATTCAGCAGAAGTTGTTTTTTCTCCTTCATAATGATATACAGGGGCTTTGCCCTCTACGATCATATTGATAAGTTCTTCAGGCTTGTTGATGCCTGCTGATACATTTGTCTTGCATACTCTTTTACCGTCAAATCGTACCATTTCAACATTTTTATCTGCCGCTATGATAATACCATCTGCAGCATCTATCTCCTCAGGTGTCAGGACATTCTTGGCTCCACCCGAACCGTTTGTTTCAGCCTTCAGAGAATATCCCATCTCACGTGCTTTCTTTTCAAGTGCTTCCGCTGCCATATATGTGTGGGCTATACCTGTCGGGCACGCTGTTACTGCCAGAATATCATAGTTTCTTCCGGTTTCGTGCCCTTTCTCAAAAGCAACTGTATCTTCTTCCGGATAGCGTTCTTTTTCTTTTCTGTCGATAGCATTGATAAATTCATCTGCATCTGCCGCACCCAGCAGTTCTTCCCGAAGCTCCATATCCATCAGAATCGTCATCAATCTGGAAAGCACCTCAAGATGCAGATCACCGTCAACAGGTGCTGCTATCATAAAAACAAGGTTTGACGGTTTGCCGTCCGGTGCTCCATAGTCAATGCCTTCAGATACCGTAATTGCTGCAAGACCTGCATTCTTGACCGCCTCGCTTTTAGCATGGGGAATAGCTATTCCATCTCCTATGGCTGTGGTTCCGGAAGCTTCTCTTGCCAGAATGCCCTCCTTATACTGGTCCTTGTCTTTGAGATTTCCTGCTTTGTCATGCAAATCGATCAGCATATCAATAGCTTCTTCTCTGGAGCTGATCTGCATGCCCGTTTTTACGGTTGTTGTTTTTAATAAATCACTGATTCGCATGTTTACGCCTCCTTTATCATCTCTGATAGAATTCTTTTATTCTTTCTTCCGTTGCAAGACCTTCTGAACATGCTGTCGCAGAGCCTGCTGCAATACCAAGCTTCAGTGCTTCATCGAAGCTCTGCCTTCGAAGGCACCCGGCCAGAAACCCTGCAACCATCGAATCGCCGGCTCCAACCGTATTCACTGCATTACCATCACACACTGCTTCCATCATATGCTCCGTACCATCTTCACATAGAAGGTATGCTCCGTCTTTGCCTAGAGATATAAGTACATTTCTTGCTCCTATTTTTTGCATGGCTTCGGCCCCTCTTTTCAGGTCTTCATCCGTATAAATGATATCGCCCAGAAGCTCTTCCATTTCCTTTTTATTTGGCTTGATAAAAAACGGTCTGTACTTCAGAACCTTTTTCAACAGTTCTCCTGTTGCGTCTACAACATATTCAATACCTCTTCCATCGAGGCTTTCCAGAATTCTCTCATATATGTCCTCAGGTAATGTATTAGGAACATTGCCTGAAATCACCAGGATATCTCCTTCTTCCAATTTATACAGTTTATCCAACAGTTCTTTGATTTTATATTTTGAAATATGTGGTCCCTGTGCATTGATCTCCGTTTCATGCTTCATTTTTATTTTAATATTGATGCGCGTTATCCCATTGTCAAGATGCACAAAATCAGTTTTGATTCCTTTTTCGTTAAGACCTTTCTCTAGGGCTTCTCCAGTAAAACCGCTTACAAAACCCAGTGCAGTATTATCTATTCCCAGTTCAGTAAGAATTGTTGAAACATTTATTCCCTTACCGCCGAAATAATATTCTTCGCTTATTGTTCTGTTTGTTGCACCCTGCTTGAGCTCGTCCATGTATACTACATAATCTATAGCAGGGCTGAAGGTTACCGTGTAAATCATTCTTCAACCTCCTTAATAACTGTATACTGACAGAAATGTTCATTCACCAGTCTGTCTGTTATAATGCATGCTTCATCCAGGTCTGCAAAGGTAACTGGTGAAATCAGCCCGAATTTAGTATGATCTGCCAGCACAAAAGACATATATGCCTTTTTCATTACGGCCATTTTTATTGCTGCCTCCCCGATATCCGGTGTTGTAAAACCTCTCTCAATATCCACGCCGTTAGTTCCCATAAAACATTTTGTAAAGTTATAACGCTGTACTGCTTCTATGGCTGCAGACCCTATAACCGCTTCTGTAGATGGTCTGAGCAGCCCTCCGATAATGTAAGCGTCAAATCCTTTCTGGATTAGCTTTTTGGCATGTGTGATTCCATTGGTAATATAAGTAACATTGTTCTTGTCGAGATAATCTATCATTTTTTCGGTGGTGGTTCCTGCATCTATGTATACAAAATCGTTTTCCTGAACCATGCTCGCTGCATATTTTGCAATGAGTTCCTTTTCTTCAACATTTATCATAGTTCTCTGGCTAACATCTGTCTCCCCGAAGGTAATGTCTCCATTCACTGCAACTGCTCCGCCAAAGACTTTTTTTAATTTTCCTGCATGATCCAGTTCAGTGATGTCACGCCTTATCGTAGATTCACTTATGCTTAATTCCTTTGCCAGGGCAGCCACTTTTACTGTATTATGTTTTTTTAACTTTGCTAGAATTCTCTCATGTCTTTCGTTCTGCAGCATATTCATTTCCTCCTGTTGAGTTTATTGTACCACAAACTCGCTCAATGTCAATCAAACTTTTTCAAATTCAATCATTCTTTAGTTATATTCGAGCAAACTATTTCATTTTTTTAATCTGCAAAAAAAGAACTGCTACACAGGGAACAGGCCGGCGCACCCTTAAAATTGCCGATACTGTTCTCCATGCAGCAGTTCTGTTTATAAGATTTGTGTGTTAACTGTTTTATTATAATAATGTTGCCACATGACCAAGTGTTCTTACCATTTGTGACACATAACTCATTTCATTGTCATACCATGCAACAACCTGTACCTCAAATACTCCTGTTCCGCTTCTTTCCACAAAAGTCTGCGTCGCATCAAACAATGATCCGTAGCTCATTCCGATGATATCACTTGACACTATTGGTTCCTCATTATATCCGAAAGACTCGCTTGCAGCTTCTCTCATGGCATTGTTTACACCTTCAAGAGTAACAGTTTCTGAAGAATCCTTGAGTACTGCAGTAAGGATTGTAGTTGAACCAGTAGGGACAGGAACTCTCTGTGCAGAACCGAGCAGCTTTCCTGCCAGCTCAGGAATTACGAGACCTATTGCCTTGGCTGCACCGGTAGTGTTCGGTACAATATTGATTGCTCCGGCTCTGGCTCTTCTGAAATCATTCTTTCTGTGCGGTCCGTCCAGAATCATCTGATCACCTGTATATGCATGAATAGTAGTCATGAAGCCTGTTCTTACTTCTCTGTAATCATTGAGTGCCTTTGCCATTGGGGCAAGACAGTTTGTTGTACATGATGCAGCCGAAATGATATTATCATCTTTTGTAAGAATATTTTCATTTACCCCGTATACAATAGTAGGTAAATCATTTCCTGCAGGTGCGGAAATAAGTACTTTTTTTGCTCCTGCATCTATATGAGCCTGTGACTTGGCCTTTGATGCGAAAAACCCTGTACATTCCAGCACGATATCCACGTCCAGCTCTTTCCATGGAAGCTTTGAAGGATCGGCTTCCTTATATATTCTGATAGCTTTGCCGTCAATAATTATATGCTCCTCATCACTGTCAACTTCATGCGGGAAATTTCCCTGTACGCTGTCGTGTTTGAGAAGATATGCCAACATTTCTGTAGTAGTAAGATCATTAATCGCCACAACATCAAATCTTTCATCGTCAAACATTTTTCTGAACGATAATCTGCCTATTCTACCAAAACCATTGATTGCAATCTTAGCCATTTTATGTTCCTCCTTAATATCATTTATCATCGTTATTAGTTTCTGTTTCTTTAACCACAGTATACTCGCAAAACTCGGAATTCTTTATCACATCTGTTATTACTTCCGCTTCATCAATTGCAGCAAATGTAACTGATGAAACACGCCCGAATTTAGTATGATCCGCAAGTATAAACGATCTGTATGACTGCTTGACAGCCGCTCCTTTTATGGCTGCCTCATCGATATCAGGTGTAGTAAATCCCTTGTTTATATCTACTCCGTTGGCTCCCATAAAGCATTTTGTAAAGTTATATCTGCTGACAGCTTCAACTGCTGCAATGCCTACTGCCGCTTCTGTGGACGTTCTGAGCACTCCTCCTATAAGATAAGTATCGAAGCCGTTCTTCAGAAGCTTGCCTGCATGTGATACCCCGTTGGTAACAAATACAGCATTCCTGTTGGTAATATAATCAATCATCTTCTCTGTAGTTGTTCCGGCATCTATGTATACGAAATCATTATCTTCTATCATGTCTGCAGCATACTTGGCTATACTGTCTTTTTCTTCTATATTCTTCTGCTTTCGCTCCGATACATCAGTTGCTTCCGATATCATGCTGAAGTCCCGCAAAACCGCTCCTCCGTGCACTTTTCTCAGCTTACCCTGACGATCAAGCTCGTTAATATCTCTCCTTATTGTAGATTCGCTTATGTTGAGTTTTCTTGCCAGTTCTGTAACCTGAACTGAATGTGTATCTCTCAGCATCTCTAGAATCTTCTCATGTCTTATATCCTGTAAAATATTATCACCCCCAACTGTCACCTACAGTATAACATCTCTTTTGGCAAAGTCAATCATTTTCTTTCATTTTCTTTCATTAATTATTATTTTCGCGCAATTTTGATACAAAGGCGAAGTCTATTTGCATTATTTTACATTATTTTCTTGTTATGGTTTATTTTTCTTGTGGCGTATGATATAAAAGAGAACGCAGGCGTATTAGTGCTCTTTGTGAAGAAATCAAAAAATATGAAGGCGGTAGGCTTTATATAAAGAATAAGAGAGGCAAAATATATTTTGCTGAATATGACGGTAAATCCCAACGCTGGATAACAAAAGATCGCAATCGGATTTACCAGCTTGCCCGTAAAGAATATATTAAACGCTCAATTATCATAAATGAAAGTATATGCGATATTTTACAAGAGGCTGTTGACAAAATTACGACTGCATTCAAATTACACAACCCTAGCGCATTAGCCAATAAATTCAATACCCTTGAATCAGATATGATTATATTGGATCCCGTCACCTTCGCCTGGAAAACCGAAAAATACAGAAGCAATCCTATTCATCGGGAAGCTTTGAAATATATGACAACAAACGGAATGAGAATGCGTTCCAAATCGGAACTAATAATCGGCGATATTCTTGAAAAGTACGGCATTATTTACAGATACGAACAGGCTATCGAAATTTGCGGCAAAATATATTATCCCGATTTTGTAATACTTTGCGATGATGGCACAATAATAATCTGGGAACATTTCGGACTTATGGAAGATGAGAGTTATAAACTCAAAGCTTTTAATAAAATCTGTGACTACAGGAAGCTCGGATTTAAGCAATACAAGAATCTTATATGTACATGGGAAGATGATCTTGAGAGTATGGAGAATATTGAAGACATCGTCAATCGTATAATACTAAAGAGCAAGGTATGGTGAATTTGCTTTACTGTTGCTGCATGCTGCACTGCGTATGCATGGTTACAAAGTCTCCAAATTGACTTTCGTAAGCTGTCATTTGGAGACTTTTAGCTATTTTTGATGCGATCACAACTTGATAGTCTCCAAAAATCTTCTCGAAAAGGTATATTTGGAGGCTTTATTGCCAATATATGCATAATTCTGGAAAATAGTCTCCAAATCATAGTTCTGAAGTTGAATTTTGGAGACTTGCGATATATAATTCCATTCATTATACCTAAAAGTCTCCAACCAATCCCTTCTCGGTCATGATTTGGAGACTTTTATTTTTGTATGTGATATCAAATGCCGCCAAAGAACAGATTTGGAGACTTTCATCATTCACTCCGCCACATCATCTTGCCGCCACGGAAAACGCACTTGATTTTCCCGCATTCTTCAAGGTATGTCAGATAGCCTTTTGTCGTCGACGACAGAAGTGCATGATTCACAACATTGGTTTTCATGCCGGTGAACTCGTACATTTTTTGCAGAATATCATCAAGCGCCATCGGCTGGTTGCAGATTTCCAGAACCTTTGCCTGAATTTCCTTCTGGTTATTGATATTCAGCTCCAGTATTTCTGAAATATCCGTTTCTGCATCGCCATGTGCCGGCACAAACAGCTTGCCCTCGAAGTGCTGCAGCATCCTGAGAGTTTCCATGTATCCACCTGCATCATACAGATACCCGAAACAATGATTCTCAAGATACGACTTCATAAGATAAGAATCCGCCAGAAACCATACATCATCAGAAGTTTTCACACCTATCATGCCGAAGGTATGCCCCGGCAGATAAGTCCACTCGATTCCATTCAGCTTATAATCCTCAATAGCTCTGAAGCCGATTTTGCCGGGATGATCAAAAATCCTCATCAGCCCTCTTCCAGGCTTGCCGCCGTTCATGTATGCCGCTTCAAGCTCATTGAAGTGAGCAAAGGCCATATCATAATCGGTACAATATGCCGGAACACCGTACTTTTCCATCAGATACGAATTTCCGCCAAGATGATCTATGTGAGTGTGAGTATTGATAATATAATCAAGGGTCCAGCCCTGTTCGCACAGTATCCTGTCTATTTTTTCACCATCTCCGACAGCGCCGGTATCTATAAGACAAACACTGTGCTCACCAGTTTTGTATACACCTATATTAGTATTTGCTTCTATGTAAAATGTACGTTCTCCTGCCTGTACAAGCTTCATTCTCAAAGTATCCTTCCTAGCATATTCTCGGCAGCCCTTCGCCGTAAAGCACATCAAATCGCCTTACCGCTCCGAGCCTTGTTCTGATATATGCACCGCTGCCTTCATCCGCATATCCTATTATTGCAGCATCTCTGCCATGTACAGTGCCTCTCATTATCTCAAGTGCCTTTTCCGCTTCCCCAGCAGGAACAACCGCAATCATCTTGCCTTCATTTCCCATATAGAGAGGATCCAGACCAAGTATATCGGCAAATCCCCTGACCTCCGGCGAAACAGGTATAGCGCCCTCCTGAAGCTCGATCCTGCAGCCTGATGTATCTGCGATTTCATTGAGCACTGTGCCAAGTCCTCCTCGTGTAACATCTCGCATGGTTCTTACTGATATTCCACCTTCAAACAGCGCATCAACGATATCATTAAGAGCAGCACAATCACTTTTGATATCATTTTCAATTTCCATCCTGTGGCTCAGAATGCAAGCATGATGATCGCCGAGATTTCCTGAAACTATAATGGCATCTCCCGGTCTGCAGTTGCTGCTGCTTACATCTCTTCCTTCAGGTATAAGGCCTATACCGGTAGTATTGATATAAAGGCCTCCGTTTCCCTCAACTACCTTTGTATCACCTGCAACCACCATAACACCGGCTTCGCGAGCCTGAGCTGCCATTGAAGCCACCAGTCTGTCAAGCAGTTCCGTATCAAGCCCTTCTTCCATTATAAATCCGCAGGTAATGTACTTCGGTACAGCTCCCATCATGAGAAGATCATTAACAGTGCCGCATACACACAGCTTACCTATATCGCCACCATTAAATTCAAGAGGCGTCACAACAAAAGAGTCCGTACTGCACGCGATTCTGCCGCTGACCTCCAGCACTGCAGCATCCTCCATTCTGTTAAGTATCTTATTGCTGAAATGTTTACCGAATATATCACTCATCAGCTGAGCAGATGATTTGCCTCCGCTGCCATGAGCCATAGTTATTTTCATTTTTATCTCCTTTTTCGCAGGAACCAACCTGCATTTATTTCAAATTTATCAATGAACGTTTCTGTACCATATTCCACATGCTCCCTCTGATGAAACCATACACGGTCCGAACGGCTTCAGCGGTGTGCATTTTTCACCGAACATCGGACACTGATCAGGATTTATCCTGCCGACAATAACATCAGCACATCCACAGCCTGCCGGAAGCTCCATATCTGCATAAAGCTCCCTGCTTCCTCCGTCAAAGTCTGCATACTCATCCTTCAGATAAAGTCCCGAATATTCGATGATTCCGAGCCCTCTCCACATGGCAGGTCCAGTCTGGAACACTTCATCCATAACAGCCAGTGCTTTCTGGTTGCCGTCATCTTTTACAGCATTTCTGTAAAGGTTCTCAGTATGACCGTCGTTGTTCTCTATCTGCTTCACTATTCTGTAAAGGGACGCCAGTATGTGCTCGGCTTCAAATCCTGTAACAACAAATGGTTTCCTGTAAAGGGACGCCAACTCATCGTATACTCTGCTGCCTGTTATAACGCTCACATGTCCCGGGCATATAAACCCGTCGATATCCTCCTGATTTTCACAAATCCAGTGAAGCGCTGGTATCGCTGTCTTGAGAGCAGTCACGAGTTTTATATTTATTATTTCTTTTTTATCTGCTTCCTGTATCATCAGTGCATATGCAGGTGCTGTCGTCTCAAAGCCCACGGCAGCTACAACATACGTCAGTTCAGGGTGCTGCTGTGCTTTTTCCACAGCCTCAAAGGGTGAATACATCAGCTGTATGTTTGCTGCGCCTCTACCTTTAGCCTCAGACAGGCTTTCATTCGTGCCAGGCACCTTCATCATGTCACCAAAGGTCAGAAGCACGTGATCCGGCTTCATTGCATATTCTATGCATTTGTCAATGTATGCTGTCGGTGTTACGCACACAGGGCATCCCGGTCCTGATATCAGCTTAATTTTAGGTGAAATCAGACTTCTTATGCCGTTTTTGAAAATTGCAGCAGTATGAGTCCCGCATACCTCCATCAGCTTCAGTTCACGCCCGTCATATGATTTAAGATAATCTATTATTTCTCTGATTTCCATGGTTCCTCTTTACTGGAGCGCTTCGATCTCAGCGAAAAGATCAATCAGCTCCTGTGCTTTATCCTGTTCCATTACTTCTATCGCACAGCCGGCATGCACCAGCACGTACTGACCCGGCTTCGGATCAACAAGACCTGTATTCACATTTACTGTATTCCCGTTAAAGTCGACCTTGGCCTTGTCTTCAAATACTTCCAGAACCTTTCCCGGTATAGCTACACACATTTTATTATTCCTCCTCAGGGATTTTGCAGACGTCAATCCATCCGGCAGCCTTTGAATACTCCATCAGCTCCTGACATGTGAGCTCAATGGCACTGTTGCTGCTGCCGCATGCAGGGAACACTGTATCGAATCTCTGCATCGAAACATCCGCATATATATCAACATCTTCATTATCTACTGCAAAAGCACACACTCCGCCTACTGCATGACCTGTATATTCCAGCACGGCCTCCGCTGTAAGCATCTTCGCTTTGAAGCCGAACTGCTTTTTGAACTTGCCGTTGTTGACCTTGGTATCACCTGCTGTCTGTATCAGAATGCAGCCACCTTCCGGTTTCTGGAATGAAAGCGTCTTGCATATTCTGGCAGGCTCGGTTCCCGCAGCCTCTGCCGCAAGCTCCACCGTGGCGCTGGATACTTCAAACTCCATAATCCTGTCTGCAATTCCCAGTGTTTCAAAATATTCTCTTACTTTCTCGATAGCCATCGTTCTTTCTCCTGATGAGCATTATTTTAACCTATAGCGTTTATTATACAATTTTTGACGGGCTTCGTAAACCTATCGCGGGAACAAATATCGGCGTGATGGTTATTTCATCGGTTATTAAAGCATATGTTCCCTGTTTTACGAAATAATAGCATCAGGTATAGCAAATGCTCACCTGATATTGTACCATAATAATAGAAGAAGGCTACAGCATTCATTCTGCCGTAGCCTTCTTTTATTATACAATTACACATATTCTTTATAATAATCTCCCTTATCTCAGCCTGTATGAGTGCATATAATCACACGGCTCAGTATAGATAATATGTTGTGCTCCCAGATACTTCTTTATCTCAAGATCTGCAAGTCCCTTACCTACTCTATAGTATGTAGGCATATCTTCCCATGCAGGCTCTTTGAATTCAACAGTACCTCCACAGAACTGCATCTGAGGCTCCTTTATCTCCCACTTATAATCTGCAGGCTTCTCCCACTTCTTAGGATTAAAAACAGGATATGATATTTCCGGTACTGTGACATCATCGACAGACGGGATATATCTGTAATTGATCTTGCCCTGACTCTGTGCCGCCAGCTTCATCATCTGCTCAGGATCTTCCGCCTTCTTGTTCAAGTCGATCTGAATCTTCATGAATTCGAAATCCCAGCTGCTTGCTTTAGCTGTATACACGCCCTCGTAATGTGTAAACTTAGGCATATCTGCATAAATCTTGCTGTATCCGATACCGTCACGTCCTGCGACGATAGGATCCGCATGGTTTTCAAACATTACCAGAACCAGATCACCATCCACATTATCCTTCTCACCCTTGAAATTTACAGGTGTAGAAACATTTATCAGAGTGTATGTATGACCTGCAAGCCATCCGATATCTGCGAATTCACAGGCCTGAACGCTGATAACAGGTGCATTTGAAGTAAATCCTTTCGGAAGCAACGCTTCAATCTGTTCAGGGTTTGTTTCAAAAGAAACCCCCAGACATTCCACTGTTGCCGGCTGATGCAGCATCAGCTTGCCGTCCATACTCTGCATAGTTGTTGTCGGTCCAAAAAATACCGGCATCATGTACATTTTACCTTGTTCAAATTTGAATCCCATAACTGTGCTCCTTTCTAATAAAACAGTGTTTGTATCAGATGCTGAGCATATGGCATTACTGCCGGTGAGTCATATTCAGGCTGCGCCGGTCGGCCGCCGGAAATGTTCAGTTGATCTTTTATGACTATATTATACTACTTTTGACCGAAAATGATTGTTTTTTATGTGTTTTTTTACGCAATATCCTTCCTGCAATATATAATATACGCCGCTGCAATTCCGGCAATACAGTATATCATCCCCGGAATCAGATAACCTGCATCGATACATCCCTCTGAAACTATATCCGTTCCTTCCGCATACCCGAAAGGTGTTATATATTTGAGAAATGCTGCTTTATCCGTAATATTGGCAATGATATTGAGAAAATACATCACTGCGGCTATACCAAGACCAACGCCGATACTGCCATTTTTCAAAGCGGCCGATATTCCGAAACATATACCGCCAATCTCAACCTGCAGAAACAGATACGAAAGGTGCAGAAGTATGAATTCCTTCCATGAAATATCTTCATCAATCACTACCATCGATATGACAGCCAGCAGAAATATAACAATATTCATTGCCGCAACCTGCAGAATAACCGACACCAGCTTACCGGTTATTATACTCCTCCTGCTCACAGGATGAGTCAGCAGAAACTCCGCAGTATGTTCCTTTTCCTCCTTCGCCAGAGATGCCGAGGCACATAATGCAGCGAAGAACGCACCGCCAATTCCCAGTACATTGCCGCACTCTATAGCATAAAACCCCATTACCGATCCGAAGCTTACCTTATCCATCCCGAAGGCTTCGCTGAAGCTTCCCATTGATGAAAACACCTGGTTCACGCTCTCCATATCGCCTTTCATTTCAGGGTACAGCATCACGCATATTACCAGCAGAAAGCCAATGGCGCCGGTCCACACGGCCAGAGACAGTCTGCCCATTCTCAGCTCATGTTTAACAATTGTCATTATGCCTCACCTCCATCCTGATAATAATGCATGAATATCTCATCCAGCTCAGGCTCTGAAATATCCAGGTCTGTAAGCCGTATGTCAGACAATCCTCTGATAAGCTCGTTAATATCTCCTCCGTACAGGAAATCAGCACCGTCATCATGCTGTTTTACATCTCGGACTGCATTTAACCTGCCGATTGTTTCCATCAACCTGTCCGTTTCACCTGAAAAAGCTGATTCTGTTTTCACCTTTATCCTCCTGGCATTTGTTCTGGTAAGCACACTCACATCGTCACAGGCTATTATCCTGCCTTCTCTGATTATGGCAGCCCGACCGCAGTACTGCTGAACCTCTGAGAGAATATGTGATGACAGAAAAATGGTTGCACCTTCACGGTTACGTTCCTTCAGAATCGAGAAAAACTCACGCTGCATCAGTGGGTCAAGACCTCCCGTAGGCTCATCCAATATATAAAGCTCCGGTTTATGCTGCAAAGCGCACACGGTGGCAACCTTCTTGCGATTGCCGAAAGAAAGCTCCCTGATTTTTTTATTTATATCCAGCTGCAGTCGCTCGCATAATATCTTTGCCTCGTTGCTGCAGTCCTTTTTTCTCAGATCCGCTGAAAGCCTGATTATATCTTTAACTTTGAGTCCCTGATAAAAAATTGCTTCAGACGGCAGATAACCGATTTGCTGAAGTATTGCTTCTTTATCCTTGGCGGCATCCAGCCCCAACACCTCGGCCCTGCCACCTGTGCTTTTTATCAGCCCTGTCAATATACGAATAGTAGTGCTTTTACCTGCTCCGTTCGGACCGATGTATCCGAAGAACTCTCCGCATTTCACTGTCAGATCAAGATCAGTTATGCCCCTCGATTTACCGTAATATTTCGTCAGACCTTCCGTTTTTATTGCCGGTCTCTCCGCTCTTACAGCTTTCATTCTGTACCGCCCTCCTTCGTATATATCTTCCTCCAGAATTCTATCATCCTCGTGAAATCCGTCTCCATTCTGTCAACATCCACATCTTCCCTCTGCACCATTTCCCAGAGATAACCTTCACTGGCAAGGTACATATTCCTGTACATCATTTCAAACAAATCGCTCTTCTCATAGCATCCGTACTCTGTCAGATAATCGATTGTAATCTGAGCACATCTCTCCCACAGGAAAACATAGAGTTCACGTTTATTATACGCTGCTGCTTCTCCTCTGGCAGCGAAAAGAATTTTTCGTTCATTGTTACACTCCAGTACACTCCTTGATTTCGTTCTCTGTAACGAGCCTTTATCTGCACGGACTTGCTGACCGAATTGGTCAATTACTATTATACTCCATTGACCGTTTTGCGGAAGACCCTGCTTATAAAAAAATTTATACTGTGAATCCATGCAATTAATTGTAATAGTTTTCCATTTCGTGTATTTTTAATTATATTTGCTATTGTTTTACACGTTTTTTTATAAACCCTATGAACTCTATTGCGTTTTATCCAACAATCCGCAATACAAACAACAAATAAATCATTATATATGGTTATTTGCAGCAAACTAATTAACTGTTGACTGGTATTTATTTAAAATGCACTGAAACTACTCATATTAAAATAAAAAAACGTGCAAAAATAACTCGAGTCTTAACAATTATACACGTTTTTGAGAGTTTGAAATATTATAGGGAGAAGTGGACTTTGTTGATATTCCGGAAATATCGAAACGATATTTCTTACATAATAAAAAAAACAGGAGGCAGACCCAAAAGTCTTACCTCCCGCAACTCATTCTAATTTTATTTATTCTTTCTGCTGTGTCTGAACGCTATGGCGCAAGCCAGTGCGAAGCCGCCCCATAATCCGCCGCAGCCGATTATCATCATAACGATTGCTCCAGTACTCATTTACGCCACCTCCTTCTGGGAAATCTTATCCAGATCTGCATAGCCTTCCTTACCCTGTAAGGTTGTAATGAAGTCAGCGAAGATAACAACAAATAATATTGCTCCCCATCCGAATACGTTTACATCAGCAGCTGCATATTCACCATAACCATTGTAGATGAAATCCTTCGTGTTGAGGAACAGCATTACACCGAGAACTACTGTAGTAACGATTCTCAATGAATAAGTCCACCATTTGCCTATGCTGAAGTTTGAGAATTCATTAGCTTCCTTCCTGAGCTTTTCAGGATTGAAGAATCTTGTAATCAGTATTACTTCTATAACACCGCCGGCTGCTACACCGATATTGTTGATGAATGCGTCTACAATATCAAGTATGTTGAGTCCTGCACCTGTTATAAACAGAATACTGAGAACAAATGTCGGAACCAGTACAATAGTAACAGCCTTCTTGTGTTCAACGTCAAACTTGTCATGGAAGCCTGATACAACTGCCTGCAGAATTGATACCATCGATGTGATACCTGCAGTAAGCAGCGCTCCGAAGAAGCAGATTCCGAACAATGCATTGAGTGCCGGAAGTGTACTGATTGCTGTAGGGAATGTCATGAAAGCAAGACCAATACCTGAACCTGCAATATCAGCTACTTCAACTCCCTGCTGCATAGCCATGAAGCCCATGATACTGAATACGCCGATACCGGCAAAGATCTCAAATCCATGGTTTGCTGTAGCAGTGATAAATGCACTGTTTACCACATCGGTTTCCTTAGGAAGATAGCTTGAATATGCCAGCATGATTGCAAATCCTATTGATAAGCTGTAGAAAATCTGTCCGTATGCTGCAACCCATACGCCAGGGTCCTTAAGTGCGCTCCAGTCAGGTCTGAACATATAATCAAGACCGTCTACGGCACCAGGAAGTGTAATACCTCTGATTACAAGAACCAGAATAAGTACAAACAGAATAGGCAAGCAGATTTTGCATGCTCTCTCAATGCCCTTGCTGACACCCTTGTACATAATGAAGGCTATAACTGCCCAAATAATCAGGAACGGCAGAATAAGATTTGTACGGATACCACCAAGATTCAGTGCACTGTCTGTTACACCCAGATATTCCAGGAAGAATGTCGTAGGGTCATCTCCCCATGCCTGTGTGAATGCGAATCCCACATAGCTTAGAACCCATACAATAATTGCGAAATAATATATTCCAATAACGAATGCAACCATAACCTGGAACCATCCAAGCCATTCAAATTTCTTATTGATTCTTGCCCACGTTACAGGGGCTCCGCCTCTGTAAGTCTTACCCATCGTATATTCCAGAATAAGAATAGGAATACCAGCTGTAATGATAGCGAAGAAATAAGGCAGCAGGAATGCGCCTCCGCCGTTACTTGCAGCAACATATGGGAATCTCCATATGTTGCCCAGGCCTACCGCTGAACCAATAGCTGCCAGCAGAAAGCCGATTTTGCTTGTCCATTGATCTCTCAAAATTAATTCACTCTCCTCAAAATAAAAAGTAACCTCAAAAAACAAAAAATATGATTAAATAATCATGCGGCAACTCTGATTATATCTTAACCCCTCTGTGTCTGTCAATCAAATACATATTTTCAGACACAAAAAAAGCGGAAATTTTTTGTGCTGTACCATATTTTCACCTTTTGCCCCAAAAACCATGCATTACATAGACCATATCAAAAACCATTTGTATATATTCATAAAAAGACATATAATGTAGATATTGAATTTTAACGAAAGCAGTGGTATGAAATGCACGAATATCCCATAACAGAACAGATAATAAAAATCTGCACGGATCACTGTAAAAAAGCAGGAGGCTCCAAGGTAACAAAGGTAAACCTCGTCATAGGCGACTACTCTGGCTATGTTGGTGATTCCGTCCAGATGTACTTTGATATAATATCAGAGGGAACCGTATGCGAAAAAGCCGAAGTAAACATTCAGCACATCGAACCCAAGCTCAGGTGCAGCCAGTGCGGCGCGCTTTTCAAAAAACGCCCTATGACCTTCGAGTGCCCTGAATGCGGCGGTGAAGGCGGTCCTACAGATATAGGCAAGGAATTTTATATTGATAGTATAGAAATAGAATAATTTTAATGGAGGTAGCAGTAATGCACGATATAAAAAAAATCAACGTTATGGAAGGCATCCTGGATGAAAACGATCATATTGCAGAGCATGTGAATCATCATATGACCCATCACGGAGTTCTCGTGGTTAATGAAATGGGAGCACCCGGAGTAGGCAAAACAACAAGCCTCAAAAATATCGTCAAGCATCTGGATATCAAGCCTTATGTTATTGAAGGCGACATCGAATCAGATATAGATACTAACGCTCTCAACGAGCTTGGAATAGAAACACACCAGATCAACACCCACGGAGAATGCCATCTGGACGCTCCTATGATCGAGCACATGACTGAGCATATCGAGTTCAGCGAACCAGGCGTTCTCTTTATAGAAAACATCGGCAATCTGGTGTGCCCTGCCGAATTCAGCATAGGGGAGCACGTAATGATGCTCATTTCAACGGTAACTGAGGGAAGCGACAAACCATACAAATATCCTCTCGCTTTCGAGAAGGCAGATATCATCCTGCTCAACAAGGTTGACCTTATCCCTTATCTGGATTTCGACGAAGAATTCTTCATGAAAGGTGTCAGAGCACTTAATAAGGACGTTCCTGTTTTCAAGGTTTCAGGAAAAACCGGAGAAGGTTACAAGGAGGTAGCCCAGTGGCTGCAGAACAAAGCGAAAGAATTAAACTGTGGGGAATAGTCCAGGGAGTCGGCTTCAGACCCTACGTTGCAAAAATGGCCGAGACCTTCGGTATGAAAGGTCAGGTTCTTAATATAGGAGGACTGGTGGAAATCACTGTTACGGATACAGCGGAACGGATTTCCGCCTTTTTGCGTGCCCTCATTGAGAATAAACCCGGCCCCTCTGAAATCGTCCATGTCAAACGTGAAATAATCGACTATCATGACTTCAGTTCATTTTCCATAATAAAAAGCGATGCCGGCGGTGATGAGGCAGCAATGATTCCGTCAGATCTGGCCATATGTCCCAACTGTCTGCAGGAGCTGTACGATAAAAACAACCCGCGCTACCAGCATCCATTCATAAGCTGTATGGTCTGCGGTCCAAGATACACAATAATCGACAGGATTCCATACGATCGCGAGAACACATCGATGATCGACTTTCCAATGTGTGATTACTGCGAAAGCCAGTATACGGATTTACACGACAGACGCCACCATGCTCAGACAATATCGTGCCATGACTGCGGTCCTGTATTATTATGGAAAGGGAACACTGGCTCTGCGGTTAAGGAGTGCGACGGCGATGCAGACCTGCTCGACCATGCTGCCGGGATTCTTTCCGATGGTGGAGTAATAGCATTTAAAAGTGTCGGTGGATATAACCTTGTAGCCGACCCGCTAAGCGACAATGCTGTTGCAAAGCTCCGCCGTATCAAGAACCGTGAATCAAAGCCCTTCGCAGTGATGTTCAGAAATCTCGAGCAGATACGCGAATTCTGTTATGTGAATGAGGTTGAGGAGAAGCTTCTTGAATCCTCGGCTCGTCCTATACTGCTGCTGGAGCACAAGGAGCTACCATATAACGAAATAAACAAGAGCCGCTTCATCGGCTCTTTCCTTCCAAGCTTCGCTGCCCAGTACATGCTGCTTGACCGCATCAGCCCACTGATTTTCACCAGCGCCAATCTTTCTGACATGCCGATGATTAAGGATGAGGAGGAAGTCTTCGCACTCGCAGAGAAAAACCCTGAAATAGACGGGGTACTATACAACAAACGTATGATACGGGTTCGTGCAGATGACTCAGTAGCCCGTGTCATTGACGGACAGCCTCAGATGATCAGACGCTCCAAGGGCTATGCACCTGTACCGCTTTACGTTGATGTAGATACATCAAACAGCAGCATATCAAAAACAGAAGACTGTACAGGGAGTACAGATATTACAGGTATTGCCGACAAGCCAGACAAAGCTGTCAGGACAGACAGCCCTCTTCAGATTTTTGCCACAGGCAGCCAGCTGAAGAACTCCTTTGCCCTTTCAAAAGGACCATTCACATATATCAGTCAGTTTTTCGGCGATATGGATACAGTTGCAAACCAGCAGCTTTATACAGAAAATCTGGAACGTCTCAAGGAATTGTTCAGAATCAAACCTGATATGGTGGTGTGCGACATGCACCCTATGTACTTCACCACCGACTTTGCAGAAAAATATGCTGCGAAACATGAGCTTCCTCTTATAAAGGTTCAGCACCACCATGCCCATGTAGCATCTGTAATGGCTGAAAACAATCTGACCGGCAAGGTGATCGGCGTCAGCTTCGACGGTACCGGATACGGCACCGACGGATGTATATGGGGCGGCGAATTCTTTATCTGTGAAGGCGGAAGCGCAACGCGCATCGCCCATCTGCGATATGTTGATATGCTGGGCGGCGATTCCTCAGTAAAGGATGCCTCCCGCTCTGCAATGAGCTATATACATGCATATGATAATGGATACACCCGCATTTCTGATGATAGCTCCGTGGATTCCGATGAATGCCAAGAGATTATCATGAATCTGTCAGATATTATTGAATACGGCCGTGCAAATATTACAGCTCTCCCTGCAGCCAAGATAGCCATTCCCGCGCTAAAAGCCGGCATAAACACTGTTAAAAGCTCCAGCATGGGAAGATTGTTCGATGCAGTATCAGCTTTGCTTGGAATAAAAGCATACAATGACTACGAAGGTCAGTGTGCAATCATGCTGGAAGATGCGGCAGCATTCGCACAGAAGCATCCGGGTGAAAATCCGGCATCCGATCTGGCTCTTTCTTTTCATAACAGAGTTATCGACATGATAGTTGCTCAATGTCTGGCAACCAGAGAAAAGTATGGAGCCGATCAGGTCGCACTCACAGGCGGAACATTTCAGAACAGAATACTTATGGAAGGAGTACTCGAAAAACTCCGCTCCGAAGGCTTCAAGCCATATTACAACATTTCCGTCAGTCCTAACGATGGCGGAATTGCTCTGGGACAGGCCTTTGTAGCAATGCACAAAGCTCTGTAAATACAAAGGAACAGGAGTTTTACCATTCCTGTTCCTTTTATATTAGCTTTAATTATACACTTTGTATTTTCCTGCGACTACAGCAATGCTGTATCTCTTGCTGCCAGTTCCTTATAGGTATTGTACTTATCCTTTGCATCTTCCTCAGTCATTGCGAAGAGCTTATCTGCAATTTCAGGGAATTCCTTAGCCAGTGATGAATATCTGATCTGTGCCATGATAAAGTCTCTGAAGCTTGCTGTCGGCTCCTTGGAATCCAGAGTGAACGGATTCTTTCCCTTCTTCTTGAGGTCAGGATTATATCTGTAAAGATGCCAGTATCCTGCTTCAACCGCATCCTTGATATTTTCCTGTGATTTGCCCATGCCTTTCTTGAGACCGTGGTTGATACATGGTGCGTATGCAATGATAAGTGATGGTCCGTCATAAGCTTCAGCTTCAATCATAGCCTTCATCAGCTGATTCTTATCTGCACCCATACCTACCTGAGCAACATATACATATCCATATGACATTGCCATCAGACCCAGATCCTTCTTTTTAATTCTCTTACCTGAAGCAGCGAACTTAGCGATAGCAGCTGCCGGTGTTGCCTTTGAAGCCTGACCACCTGTATTTGAGTAAACTTCTGTATCAAATACCAGTATATTGATATTTTCACCTGAAGCCAGTACATGATCAAGTCCGCCGTAACCGATATCATAAGCCCATCCGTCACCGCCGAGAGCCCACACTGATTTCTTTACAAGGTAATCCTTGAGCTCGATGATTCTGTCGCAAAGCATATTTACAACCTCATCTGTTGTAGTCATATTATGGATAGCTTCAACAACCTTGTCGCTCTTGGCTCTTGATTCCTTACCGTCATCCTTGTATTCAAGCCATTCTTCCATAGCTTCCTTGAGCTTCTCATCAATATCGAGCTCCAGAAGTGCTTTCATATTATGCTCGATTTTTTCTCTCATCTGTTTAGCAGCAAGCAGCATACCATATCCATATTCCGCATTGTCTTCAAACAGTGAGTTTGCCCATGCCGGTCCTCTGCCGTTTTCATCCTTGCAGTAAGGCATTGTAGGCGCTGATGCACCCCAGATGGACGAACATCCTGTAGCATTGGCAATAAGCATTCTGTCACCAAACAGCTGTGTTGCCAGCTTGATATAAGGAGTTTCTCCGCATCCTGCACATGCACCGGAAAACTCGATATAAGGCTTAGCAAACTGGCTTCCCTTAACTGTAGCGGTATCCACTCTCTCATCTTTTCTAGGCAGCTTGATACCATATTCCCAGTTTTCTGCTTCTTTTACAACCTGAGCATAAGGCTTCATTACAAGTGCCTTTTCCTTAGCAGGACAGATATCAGCACAGTTGCCGCAACCTAAGCAGTCAAGAGCCGAAAGCTGCATTCTGTACTGCAGACCTTCCATACCTTTGCCTGTAGCTTTAATAGTCTCAAAATGCTCAGGAGCATTTGCTTTTTCTGCATCATCAACCAGCATAGGTCTGATAGCTGCGTGGGGACATACAAATGAACACTGGTTACACTGTATGCATTTGTCAGCCTGCCATTCAGGCAGGTATACTGCCGTACCTCTCTTCTCGTATGCTGCAGTGCCTGAAGGGAATGTTCCATCTTCTATTCCGTCAAAAGCACTTACCGGCAAATCATCACCTTCCTGTCTGTTCATCGGCATGAGAATCTCTTCGATGAATTCAGGAAGTTCTTCGTATTTTTCCTTAGGGTCTTCAGCTTCTGCCCAATCCTCAGGGATTTCTATCTTTCTGATAGCTTCAATACCCTGGTCAACAGCAGCGCAGTTCATATCTACTATGTTCTGACCTTTTTTCTTATATGTTTTTTCGATACCTTCCTTCAGGTATTTAACTGCATCATCAATTGGAATTACATCTGTAAGCTTAAAGAATGCAGCCTGCATAATCATGTTGATCCTGCTTCCAAGACCAATTTTTTCAGCGATCTCCCATGCGTTAATAACATAGAAATTGATGTTCTTCTTAGCCAGAGTTCTCTTCATCTTAGCAGGGAGCATATCAGCAATTTCTTCATCGCTCCACAGGCAGTTCATCAGGAACGTGCCGCCCTTCTTCAGATCCTTCAGCATATCATACTGTCTTACATAAGCCTGATTATGACAAGCTACGAAGTCTGCCTGGTTAATCAGATATGTAGACTGTATCGGATGCTCACCAAATCTGAGATGTGATACTGTCAGACCTCCGGACTTCTTGGAGTCATATGCGAAATATCCCTGTGCATACATGTCAGTTTTGTCACCGATGATCTTGATAGCAGTCTTATTAGCACCTACTGTACCATCGGAACCCAGTCCCCAGAACTTACACTTGATAGTGCCTTCCGGCTCTCTGGCGATACCTTCTGTATACGGCAGTGAATGACCTGTTACATCATCTTCAATACCTACTGTAAAATTATTCTTTGGTCTCTTGTGATAAAGGTTGTCATAAATCGCATGTACCATTCCAGGAGTTGTATCCTTGGAACCGATACCGTAACGTCCTCCATAAACCTCAGGAGCATTCTTTTCTCCGTAGAGCATTGTCTTGACATCCTGGTAAAGCGGTTCTCCGAGGCATCCCGGTTCCTTCGTTCTGTCAAGAACTGCGATTCTCTCAACTGTTCTTGGAAGAACGTCCATAAAATATTCTTTTACAAAAGGCCTGTAAAGTCTTACTTTGATAAGACCTACTCTGTGACCCTCTGCTACCATTTTGTTCATTGTTTCTTCTATGGTTTCACATACGGAACCCATAGCCACGATGATATTTTCAGCATCAGGCGCTCCAACATAGTCAAATGGCTTGTAGCTTCTTCCTGTCATTTCACTGACTTTATCCATATATTCAACAACAATTTCAGGAATAGCATCATAGAATTTATTTGAAGCCTCTCTTCCCTGGAAGAAAATATCAGGGTTCTGAGCTGTACCTCTGATAACAGGATGCTCAGGGTTCAAAGCTCTGTCTCTGAATTCCTGCACTGCGTCCCAGTCAACCAGTTTTTTGAAGTCTTCATAGCTGAACACTTCAATCTTCTGGATTTCATGTGATGTTCTGAATCCGTCAAAGAAATGCAGGAACGGAATTCTTCCTTTTATAGCTGAAAGGTGAGCAATACCGCCAAGATCCATTACTTCCTGTACAGAACCTGATACCAGCATTGCAAATCCTGTCTGTCTGCAGGCCATTACATCGGAATGATCTCCGAATATGCAAAGTGCATGTGTTGAAATACTTCTGGCCGCTACATGGAAAACGCCCGGAAGCAGTTCTCCCGCGATTTTATACATATTAGGTATCATAAGCAGCAGACCCTGTGATGCTGTATATGTTGTTGAAAGTGCACCGGCTGCCAGTGAACCGTGTACAGCACCAGCCGCACCGGCTTCCGACTGCATCTCTGCAATCTTTACAGTCTGACCGAAAATATTCTTTCTGCCATAGGCTGCCCATTCATCAACAACTTCTGCCATTGTCGATGATGGTGTAATAGGATAAATGGAAGCAACATCGGTAAAGGCATAGGATACGTGAGCCGCAGCCGTATTACCATCCATTGTTTTCATTCTTCTTTGTGTCATAGTTACCCTCCCAAGTATTATGTATTACCATATATATTAGTAGCAAGTTTTGTGCCATATACAATCTATATAGAAACCGCATATTACTCCATACTTTACCGTATCAAAGCTAATTTGTCAACTATGTTCGAAAAATTATACAAAATACACAAAAATACTTAAACCATTGAAATTCCAGCTTTTTGGCAATAAAATACCAATATACAGGTGCTTGTTATAGTTTTAAAATACTGATATAATAGCTTTGCATATTTTGTAAAAACAAGGGAGAAAAACACGTTGAAAAATCTGAAAAATTTGAAACACGAAAAAGAATTTGATACGAAAACCCTTATTTCGGATATAAGCGATGCTCTTAAAGAGACTGATTCTACTGCTTCCGATACAAAAGAAGCTGTTACTCTCAAGGAGCTTGCGCAAAGCCGTGCAGAAAACTCTGAGGGCCGTGAAACTGTAGTATACGAACCTCGCCCTCTTACTCCTGATGATGATATGTATGAGGAAATTCTGGAACAGTTCGCCACTGCTCCTACAAAACCCAAGTACTGGTTTGAAGAGTTTGGAGATTACTGGTCGTGCAGCTGCGGTCACATAAATAAGGGCTCAAGCTGCAAAAACTGCGGACTTGAAAGAGATATTCTCCGTTCACTTTTCATACTCCATAAACCTGCAGGAGAACCAGGAAAGCTTAACAAAAAACTGAAATCTGCAAAGGATAAAGTGGATCAGGAGGAAAAGCAGTATGCTGACAAGGCGCTAAAGCGCCAGCAGCGCGAAGCGGATTCAAACGGTGAGCTTAGGGTCGTTCCGATAGAAGATGACGATTGTGCACTTGATTCAAGCCAGATTACGGCTACGTCAGAAACGGATGATGCATCATTACCTAAAGTATCAGCTGATTCCAAGTCCGATGCTATCTCCGATGCACCGTCTCAGCATGACAAACAGCTTCCGACTGTAGTCTCTGCACCCGCTGTAAGCCATCAGAAGCCTCACAGACGCACGAAAATGATAATTGCAGCTATTATATTGATTATTCTTATTGCAGCTGCTAGTGCAGCTATATACGTGTATTTTGCCGAGCCTGCAATGAAATATCAGGATGCAAAGAAACTTCAGGCAGCCGGTAAGTACGAGGAGGCTATTGAGAAGTACAAATCACTGGGGGATTATGAGGATTGCGATGAACTCATATGGGAATGTTATGTTTCCATAGCAGACAAGCTTTACGAGGATGGAAAATATTCAGAGGCAATCGATACATATGAATTTGCCATGGAGTTAAAAGAAAGCGATACCCTTAACGATAAAATACGCGACTGTTATATAGGAATAGGAGATAATTACTGCAGCGATAAAAAATACAAGGATGCATTGTCCGCTTATTCAACAGCAAAGGAAATAAAAGACAGCGACAAGCTTCAGGAAAAAATAAATACAGCGAAATTCGGTTTTGTAAAAGCCAAGATTTCTGATGAAAATGAGGAAGCTGTGCGATTTATGAACGAGCTTATGGATATTAAATACCCAGGCATACAAAAGATATATGATGATTACTACGCATGGCACATCAAAATCCTTGCAAATACTTCGGAGCAGGATTATTCAACTGATCTGAGCACCGTCAGCCGAAAGGATACTGTTTACTTCCACGTTATGCTTACAGGCGGCGAACCGTCTGAGGAGCTTCAGCTGTATTACGAAATTTCCTGGCCTAACGGACAGAGTCAGATTTATGATCTTGAATCAACATGGAAGGACGGATCCAAAATCACAGCAGGATTCCAATACCCTATCCCTCTATTTGGCAAGGAAGGCGAGCTGACTTTCAAGCTTTATGACAAAAGCACACAGGAATTATTAGGAAGTGATTCCGTAACATTCAGCAAATAATCCCGTTTTACCGATGATATTCTTGTTTCCAGCCTCTCCAGGTTTGCTATATCATCGGTAACTGCTCTCTAAACACTAATTTGCCGATGACGTTTCGTTTGGCAGAGTGTTTCATGAGTCTGTCGTCATCGGCAACCTCTCGCCGAGCACCAATCCTCCGATGAAACGGCGAGCTTTCAATTCTAAAAACGCCGGGCACAACTTGCAGAATCTTATTCTATAAAGCCCGCTATGCATAAGCTTCTAGCGATGCCAAACCATCAACACCTTATTTTCAGGATCTGACTACGTGAAAACCCGCGACACCAGTGCCGCGGGTTTCAATTTCTTCATTATTTGTCTGTCGTATCTGCGTTATCTATTACTCGATAATTTCTGTTACAACGCCGGATCCTACTGTTCTTCCACCTTCTCTGATTGCGAATCTCAGTCCTTCTTCGATTGCAATCGGTGTGATCAGGCTGATTGTCATTGTGATGTTATCTCCAGGCATGCACATTTCTGTTCCTTCAGGTAACTGCAGATCACCTGTTACGTCTGTTGTTCTGAAATAGAACTGTGGTCTGTATCCGTTGAAGAATGGTGTGTGTCTTCCGCCTTCTTCCTTCTTCAGTACGTATACTTCGCCCTTGAACTTTGTATGTGGGTGAATTGTTCCAGGGGCTGCCAGTACCTGTCCTCTTTCGATTTCTGTTCTCTGTACGCCTCTCAGCAGTGCTCCGATGTTGTCGCCTGTTTCTGCCTGATCAAGCAGCTTTCTGAACATTTCGATTCCTGTTACTACTACTTTTCTCTTCTCTTCTGTCAGTCCGATGATTTCTACTTCGCTTCCTACTGTCAGGCAGCCTCTTTCTACTCTTCCTGTTGCTACTGTTCCTCTTCCTGTGATTGAGAATACGTCCTCTACAGGCATGATGAACGGCTTGTCATTATCTCTTTCAGGTTCAGGAATGTAGCTGTCTACTGCTTCGAACAGCTCTACAATCTTGTCTCCCCATGGACCTGCAGGATCGTTCAGTGCTTCCAGTGCTGATCCTCTGATGATTGGTGTATCATCTCCCGGGAATTCATACTGGTCTAACAGTTCTCTTACTTCCATTTCTACCAGATCCAGCAGTTCTTCGTCATCTACCATGTCGCACTTGTTCAGGAATACGATGATGTATGGTACGCCTACCTGTCTTGAAAGCAGGATGTGCTCTCTTGTCTGTGGCATAGGTCCATCTGTTGCTGCTACTACCAGGATAGCTCCGTCCATCTGTGCAGCACCTGTGATCATGTTCTTAACGTAGTCAGCGTGTCCCGGGCAGTCTACGTGTGCGTAGTGTCTGTTAGGAGTTTCGTATTCTACGTGTGCTGTAGCGATAGTGATTCCTCTTTCCTTTTCTTCCGGAGCCTTGTCGATCTGGTCAAACGCTACCTGTTCGCCAAGTCCGTATCTCTGCTGAAGAGTAGTAGTGATAGCTGCTGTAAGAGTTGTCTTACCATGGTCAACGTGACCGATTGTTCCGATATTGATATGCGGCTTTGTTCTTTCAAACTTCTGCTTTGCCATTTTATATTCTCCTTTCTCAGATTCGCGACTGCGAATCCCGACCCTTTAATCTCTTTCTCAGAGAAATAATTATTTATTTATAGAATCAAGTAAGCTGTCCGGTAATTTCTCAAAGTGGTCAAACTGCATTACATATACGCCTCGACCCTGAGTTTTGGAACGAAGGTCTGTAGCATATCCGAACATCTGTGAAAGAGGAACATATCCTCTTACTGCTACAGCTCCGTTGTTCATGTCTGAACCTTCTATTCTGCCTCTTCTTGAGCTGATGTCTCCGATTACATCTCCCATGTATTCATCAGGAACTGTAACCTCAACCTTAAAGATAGGTTCGAGCAATACAGGACTTGCCTTCTTTGCAGCTTCTCTGAATGCCATTGAAGCAGCAATCTTGAATGCCATTTCTGATGAGTCAACTTCATGATATGAACCATCATAAAGCTCAACACCAACGTCAACAACCTGATATCCGGCAACAGGGCCTGTTTCCATAGCTTCCTTGATACCTTCTTCAATCTTAGGAATGTATTCCTTAGGAATAGCTCCTCCAACGATTGAATTCTTGAATTCAAAGCCTTCTCCCGGTTCTCTAGGATACAGCTTGATTTTAACATGTCCGTACTGACCACGTCCACCGGACTGTTTTGCATACTTGTGATCCACATCTGCCGTTCCAGTGATAGTTTCCTTGTATGAAACCTGTGGTTTACCAACATTGGCTTCGACCTTAAACTCACGTAAAAGTCTGTCCACGATGATTTCCAAGTGAAGCTCACCCATACCGGCAATAATTGTCTGACCAGTGTCTTCATTTGTATAAGTCTTAAAGGTAGGATCCTCTTCTGCCAGTTTAGCAAGAGCAATACCCATCTTTTCCTGTCCGGCCTTAGTCTTAGGCTCGATAGCAATCTCTATTACCGGATCAGGGAATTCCATTGACTCTAATATAATCTCATGCTTTTCATCACAGAGAGTATCTCCTGTAGTAGTAACCTTAAGCCCTACTGCTGCTGCAATGTCACCAGAGTATACCATTTCGATATCTTCTCTCTTGTTGGCATGCATCTGAAGAATTCTTCCTATTCTCTCCTTCTTGCCCTTTGTTGAGTTATATACATATGATCCTGACTCCAGCGTTCCTGAGTAAACTCTGAAAAATGCGAGCTTACCAACGAACGGGTCAGCCATTATCTTAAAGGCTAAGGCTGAGAATGGTCCTTTATCATCCGCAGGTCTTTCTTCTTCCTTCTCTGTTCCCGGAACCACACCCTTTATAGCAGGGATGTCCAGAGGAGAAGGCATATAGTCGATAACTGCATCCAGCATCATCTGAACGCCTTTATTTCTGTACGCCGATCCGCATGTTACAGGAATCATTTCTCCTGCAATAGTAGCTTTTCTGATAACAGTCTTCATTTCCTTCATGGTGATTTCTTCACCCTCCAGGAATTTCATCATCAGATCTTCATCCAATTCTGCAACGGATTCAACGAGCTTTTCTCTCCATTCTTCTGCAATATCAGCAAGGTCTTCAGGAATATCTGTCTTCTCGAACTCCTTGCCAAGATCATCCTTGTATATCTCTGCCTTCATTTCTACAAGGTCGATAATTCCGATAAATGTATCTTCTTTACCAATAGGCAGCTGGATAGGTACAGCATTAGCTTTAAGTCTGTCCTTAACCATGCCAACAACTCTGTAGAAATCAGCTCCCAAGATGTCCATTTTATTAACGAATATCATTCGCGGAACGCCATATTTTTCAGCCTGTCTCCATACGGTCTCCGACTGAGGCTCAACTCCGCCTTTTGCACAAAGAACAGTAACCGCTCCGTCCAGAACTCTTAATGAACGTTCTACTTCAACTGTGAAGTCTACGTGTCCCGGCGTATCGATGATATTGATTCTAGTATCTTTCCATTGAGCTGTAGTAGCAGCAGAGGTTATTGTAATACCACGTTCCTGTTCCTGCTCCATCCAGTCCATAGTAGCTGCACCCTCGTGGGTTTCGCCAAGCTTATGAGTTCGTCCTGTATAGAACAGAATTCTTTCCGTAGTAGTGGTTTTTCCGGCATCTATATGTGCCATGATACCAATATTTCTTGTTTTTTCCAACGGAAAACTTCTTTTTGGCATCTTGTCCTCCTTTCTGCTTTTATTCCGGTCAACAGCTTTAGCACGCTGTTACCATCTGTAATGTGCAAATGCCTTGTTGGCTTCTGCCATCTTGTGTGTATCTTCTTTTTTCTTAACTGATGCACCTGTATTGTTAGCTGCATCCATCAGTTCTTTTGCCAGTCTTTCTGACATTGTCTTTTCGCCTCTGGCTCTTGTGTATTTAGTAAGCCATCTCAGACCGAGAGTCTGACGTCTGTCAGCTCTTACTTCGATTGGAACCTGATAGTTGGCACCACCGACACGTCTGGCTTTTACTTCAAGAACCGGCATAATGTTGTTCATTGCCTTTTCAAATACTTCCAGAGGTTCTTCGCCTGTTGCTGCTTTGATCTGTTCGAAAGCATCGTAAACGATTTTCTGAGCGACTCCCTTCTTTCCGTCCAGCATAACGCTGTTGATCAGCTTAGCTACAACAACGCTTCCGTATACCGGATCCGGAAGTACTTCACGCTTTGGCACATTTCCTTTTCTTGGCACTTCTCTTCCCTCCTAGTTAAATCTACAGTCGGTACTCGAAAACAACAGTCCAGTCATATGATTGACCCCGATCGCTGCTTCCGCGGTGCTCATTGATAATTCATCATATGCTTTTGAGGCACGGATTTATATATCAAAGGCACTTTCAAATTACCGATTACTACTTCTTAGGTCTCTTTGCTCCATACTTGGAACGAGCCTGTCTTCTGTCTGCAACGCCTGCAGTATCAAGTGTTCCTCTAACGATGTGATATCTTACACCAGGGAGGTCCTTAACTCTTCCGCCTCTGATGAGAACAACACTGTGCTCCTGAAGGTTATGACCGATTCCAGGAATATATGCTGTTACTTCGATACCATTAGTAAGACGAACTCTGGCAACCTTTCTCAAAGCTGAATTAGGCTTCTTAGGTGTTACAGTCTTAACAGAAGTACATACACCTCTCTTCTGCGGTGAATTAACATCTGTAGCAACTCTTCTGAGGGAGTTCATACCCTTGTTGAGTGCCGGAGCTGTTGACTTCTTTTCACTGCTGGTTCTGCCCTGACGTACTAATTGGTTAATTGTAGGCATCCTTTTTCTCCTTTCTTCAAAAATGAAACTAGTGTCGGCTTAAGCCTTAAAAAGACCAAAACCAACACTAATTGTATCATGTCAGTATTTATTATGTCAATATTTTTTGATGCTTATTCTAGTCAATTTCAACTATTTCAGAAATTGCTCCAGCACCTTCAACTTCTGCTGCGAATTCCTCCGCTGCTGCCATATCATCTCCGGAGCCCATCATAGGAACAATCTCGTCGATACCTTCTTCCTGGTCGTCTTCCATCTCCATTTCTCTCTGCATTTCCTTATATGCTTCGATAAGAGCTCGGGAGTTTGACACTTGTAAATTAACAACTTAATCTGAACGTATTGAAATAACA
>JAUNDC010000068.1 GCA_030526355.1 Bacillota bacterium
CCCGCACAAAGGCGGCAGCGGCTGTGCCTGAAGCGCAGCTTCCCTCGAAATATGTAGTGTTAACATCTCTGACATATACCACCGGAGTTACATAATCTGTTGTTCTGTCAATGAACATGACACCGAAGGCGTCCATGTCTCCGGCCTTGTCATACACATACTTCCTGATTCTATTGAATTTCTCCGGAGCTGCGGTGATGTTATCAAGAATCAGGTGGGAGATACCGTCCATATCTATGAGGAAGCAGTCTACTAAATCCGGATTCTCATTTGCTAGACCCAGCTCTTCACCGGAGAATTTTGTAATGTTAACAGGTAAAGGCATTTCAATCTCAGCGAAGTTTGCCTTTGCATCTATTCTCGCCGTGAGAGGGTGGTTGCAGCCGCTTGCTTTAATCTGCAGAGATCTTGAGCCGTCTTCAAGCACAGTTCCACCTCCGAGGTGAGAAACCTGATAATACGCAAAAGCTCTCGATGCGTTGCCGCAGAATTCAAGGCCGCTCATGTTGAAGGCAGGAACACCTTCATCTGCTTCAGGAAGAACGAAGCCCACTTGTTCTCCCATTACTGAATCGGAATCCGGACAGGTGAATTTAACTCCGTATTCTTTACCGAAGTCAATTTCAAGAAGCTTATCAGTAATTTCGCGATATTCATTAGGAAGAACAGGTGTTAGAACAAAAACTGTGGTATTTCCGGCAGGATTAGCAACTATTATATCAATTTTGCGTGACATATGGTTTACTCCTTGTAATTGAGAAATGTATATTTTCCTCTGTAAATGATAACATATTTATTGAATTTATTCAGCCGAATAAACGATTATTAAGCAATAGAAAAGCAATATGAAGCACGGTTATTCGTTCTTTTAAGTGCTTTTATTTGTTATAATCAAATATAAGAATTTATTGGATTTCGGAGGACGTGGAATGACTAATGCTGAGCAACGTGAAGCAGCTCGTAGATTTATTAATAACTGGAGAGGAAAAGGATACGAAAAAGGTGATACTCAGAGATTCTGGATGTCGCTTCTTTATGATGTTCTGGACATGGATAATGTTGCAGATAAAATAGAATTCGAAAAAGAAGTTGTAATCGATGGACAGACAAAATTCATCGATGGTTATATTGCAGAAACAAAGGTGCTCATAGAACAGAAGAGTCTGAATAAAGATCTTAATAAAGCGATTCCTCAGTCCGGCGGCAAGTTATTAACACCTTATGAGCAGGCAAAGAATTATGCAAACAATCTGCCTGTAGATGAAGCGCCTCGCTGGATTGTTACATGCAATTTCGAAGAATTCCATGTTTATGACATGAACAAACCGGGCGCTGAACCGGAAATCATCTTACTGGAGAACCTGCAGACAGAGCTTTATCGTTTCAGTTTCCTGTTTAATGAAAAGAACGATAACATCAGCAAGGAAATGGAAATTTCTATTCAGGCAGGTGATCTGGTTGGTGATTTATATGATGCGCTCCTGAAAGAATACAAAGATCCGGATAATGAAGACAGTTTAAAGAGCCTTAATGCATTATGTGTACGTTTGGTATTCTGCCTGTATGCTGAGGATGCCGGGATTTTTGGCAGACATGGCATGTTTCATGATTATCTGATGCGATTTGAAATCAGAGATTTGAGAAAAGCTCTGATTGAACTGTTCCAGGTGCTGGATATTAAGCCGGAAGATCGTGACCCGTATATGGATGAAGATTTAGCTGCATTTCCGTATGTAAACGGCGGTCTGTTTTCTGATGCAAATATAGAAATTCCACAGCTGACAGAAAAAATCAGAGAGCTGATTCTAAAAAAAGCCAGCGAAGATTTTGACTGGAGTGAAATCAGCCCAACTATCTTCGGAGCAGTATTTGAAAGCACCTTGAATCCGGAAACAAGACGTGCCGGAGGAATGCACTACACCTCCATAGAAAACATTCATAAAGTCATCGACCCGCTGTTTCTTGATGCTTTGAAAGACGAACTGGAAGAAATCAGAACTATTGCCGTCGCAAAGACAAAGAAAGCTAAATTAGAAGTCTTTCATAATAAGCTGGCAGGATTATCATTCCTGGATCCGGCCTGCGGTTCCGGAAACTTCCTGACAGAAAGCTATGTTGCCCTGCGCAAAATCGAAAATGAAGTCCTGAAAATGAAGATGGAAGTTGAAAAAGGACAAGTCGCTGGACAGATTATGCTGGGAGATTTAGCCGGCATTGAAAATCCAATCAAGGTTTCCATCGGCCAGTTCTACGGAATCGAAATCAACGATTTCGCTGTAACTGTAGCAAAGACGGCATTGTGGATTGCAGAATCTCAGATGATGAAAGCAACAGAAGACATTATTCATCTGAATCTGGATTTCCTGCCGCTGAAATCCTACGCAAACATCGTAGAAGGCAATGCCCTGCGCATGGATTGGAACGATGTGGTTTCTAAGGACGAATTGGATTACATCATGGGAAATCCTCCTTTCGTTGGAGCAAGATGGATGAACAAAGAGCAAAAGAAAGATATGGAAATTGTTTTTCATGGTATCAAAGATTTTGGTAATCTGGATTTTGTTACTGCGTGGTATAAAAAAGCAAGTGATTATATTTTAAATACAAAGATATTGGTTTCATTTGTATCGACAAATACGATTACACAAGGAGAACAGCCTGCTATTTTTTGGAAACCATTGTTTGATATGGGAATACATATTAACTATGCGTATAGAACTTTTCGGTGGGATAGTGAAGCAAATTTAAAAGCCCATGTTCATTGTGTAATTGTTGGATTTAGTCATACAAAATGTAATAAAGATAAGATTATTTTCGATACAAATGGGGAGGCAAGGATTGTAAAAAATATTAATGCATATTTAATTGACGCAGATGATATTTTTGTGGCGAGCAGGAACCATCCGATATGCAAAGTACCAGAAATTGGAATTGGAAACAAACCGATAGATGGTGGATATTATCTGTTTGATAAAGATGAAATGGAAACGTTTATTAGAAGTGAGCCAAAGGCAAAACAGTATTTCCGTCCGTGGTATGGGGCTAGAGAGTTTATTAACCAACAGCCGAGGTATTGTTTGTATTTGG
>JAUNDC010000032.1 GCA_030526355.1 Bacillota bacterium
TATTTATCATAATCAATACCTCTTTTTCTTCTTTGCAATATATGAACTTCTTTAATGCAATAAAAGAATAACCCGCAAACTTTATGAAAGTTTGCAGGTTATGTATGAGTTTTGTAAAATTTTCCGACGGGTTATCTGAACACGACAAATCTCTGGCCCAGGTAGTTAAGCCCTACGAAAACCGCCATGCCCAGCAGCATTGAGATGTTATCGGTAACTGCTGCAGGGCTGCCGCTGAGCATCATCCCAACCAAAGGTCTTGCCACACCGTAGGCAATAAGGTAGCAGACACAGATGTTGGCGATGAAGCTGAGAACAATCCTCAGGGATTTCTGCTTTTGCCTGAAGGTGAAGTACTTATTCAGGAAATAACTCACGATGCTTCCCACAATGTAATTCAGAGCCGAGGACACCCAGTAGCCGGCGCCTGCGATGTTGTACATGAAAAACATCACACCGGCACCCACCAGGGTATTGATTATTCCCACTATTATGAATCTCACGAGGGAACCGCCATGGCCGCCTGCTCCCTGAAGCGATCCGGTGCCCATTATCTGTCGCCGTACATCTTTTCGTAGTAGTCCATGTACTCCCCGCTTATTATCTGTTCCCACCACGGCCTGTTATCAAGATACCACTGAATTGTTTTCTGTATTCCATCTGCAAACATTGTGTCCGGAAGCCAACCCAGCTCCCTGTGGATCTTTTCCGGGTCAATGGCATAACGCATATCGTGGCCTTTGCGGTCCGTAACGTAGGTTATCAGATCCTCGGATTTGCCGAGAGCCTTGCATATTATCTTGACGATGTCGATGTTTTTCATCTCGTTGTGACCGCCGATGTTGTAGACCTCACCCACAACGCCGTCATGGATAATCATGTCGATGGCTTTGCAGTGATCCTCAACATAGAGCCAGTCACGGACATTAAGTCCCTCACCGTAGACAGGCAAAGGCTTCTCTGCCAGCGCGTTGGCAATCATGAGGGGTATAAGCTTTTCAGGGAACTGATACGGTCCGTAGTTGTTGGAACACCGAGAAATTGTAACCGGCAGGCCGTAGGTTCTGTGATAAGCCTGAACCAGCAGATCCGCCGCTGCCTTGGAGGAGCTGTATGGCGAGCTGGTTGTTATTGGGGTTTCCTCAGTGAAAAAGAGATCCGGCCTGTCAAGAGGCAGGTCACCGTATACTTCATCGGTGGAAACCTGATGATAGCGTTCAACACCGTATTTCCTGGCAGCGTCCATCATTACCATTGTGCCCTTGATGTTGGTGTCAAGGAACACTTCGGGATTCTCTATTGAGCGGTCGACGTGACTTTCCGCCGCGAAATTCACCACGATGTCCGGCTGCTCATTTTCAAAGATTTCATAAATTGCCGGACGATCGCATATGTCGGTCCTGTAAAAGACGAAGTTGTCCTTTGCCATGGCCTCCTTCAGTGTTGACATGTTTCCCGCATAGGTGAGACTGTCTACGCATATAAGTCTGTATTCAGGATGCCTGTCCTGCATATAGTATATGAAGTTTGCTCCGATAAAGCCGGCACCGCCGGTGATAAGTATTTTTTTCATGTTGTTTCTCCTAAGCTGAATAATATCTATTTCCTGATTGTTTTCGCTTTCTTCAACGTCTTAGGCCCGACCACGCCATCCGCCGTAAAACCGTATTTCTTCTGAAATGCTTTGGGGCAGTATTAATCATCACTGGAAGTCAGGGATTCTATAATCCTGCCCCACAATTTACTGCTTTCCTTTTAGCGTTCGTGCGACTCCGGCAATCTTCCTGGCAAGCTTGTAGCTTCTGGAGCTAATTATTCTATCAAGTTTCTTTGTGAGCCTGCGGTTCTCCGACTTACATTCCTTATTTTCCTTTTTCAGGCGACCAACAGTTCTCTCCAGATCGGTTCTCTTTTTTCTTTCCTTTCGAAAGGCAAATGTCTTTTCTGCTTCCGTAGCTTGTTTTCTCAATAACTCTTTCCTTAATTTATCTTCGGAGGAAGCAAAGGCACTAAAGTATTCCTTATCCAAAAGGCTCTTATAAACCGAGCTATATCTTGGTATTATAACTCCGTTTCTTATTTCCTGTCTGAGTTCCGAAATGTCAGCAGATAGTACTTCGCTGTCCGCGTCAACCACAATTAGGCCATTATTTCTTATCAATTCTATTACAATGTCTTGCCAGAAGGGTGTTTCTGCAGCGCATTTCCAAAATACACCATCGCGATATGTGTCCGTTCTCCAAGGTTTCCAGCTGCCTCCATAATGAATTATCTTTGGTTTCCTTTCTGATTCAATCCACTCATCAAATAATGAATCCGGCAGATACTTGTTGGTTCCGTAATCTGCCATGACATTCCATGACGCATCGATAATTCTGGCTTTGCCATCTCTACAGATGCAGTTCAGTATGTCCTGATCATGCTGCCTCCAGTTGCGAGCAAAGGCCATTTCCATCAAGGTGTCTGAAGATACTTCTCTTCTCATTACATCAAGGTTTAATAGCAGTGTTCCTGATATAAAATAGTCATCTGTATTCTTTATTCCCAAAACACTCCTTTGGTATTCCAGCCTTTCCGCTCCTTTAGGACCGTAATTAGAACATATTCCGGTCATGTCTCTGCAGGCTCCAAGAATCACGCCATCAACATTTTCTTCAAAAATATCTGCAATATCATTTTGAAGAACCATATCAGCGTCCAGATAAACTGCTCTTTTGTACTCATCACTCAGCAAATCTCCAATCAAAAGTCTGTAATAGGCCTCCGGAGACAAATTTGCCGTACCTCTGTCAATATACAGTTTATCCACGTTTTTAATATCAATAGTGATGAATCTGATACTAAAATTATCACAATTCTCGACAATTGACGAAAGTCCTGCCTTGTTTTCTTCTGAAATACAGGTATTCAAAATGATGATATCATAATAATGCGATTCCGAAGAATGATTTAGTATAGACTGAATCAACACCGCAGCATATTTGGCAAAATCATCATTAAATGCCAGTACAATTGCATTATTCACTTTTTCAAGTACTGGAAATATTTTTTTCATTCGATTATGGCATCCCATTTCTCTCTGAAATTTTTGGAAATTATATTGTGCAATAAATACTTTTATTGCTGTCCTTATTGCTGATTATAGTTAATATTCAATAAGAGTTCAATCGCATTTGATATTTTTCGGCAATATATTTTCAATAAATTCGGCAGTCTGGTTTTGGTATTTTAAGATGTTTGGTATTTCACTAACTTAGTACAAGCTACTCTAAATTGTCTCACTGGAGGTTCGGATATTAAAGACACCCGGTTATTGCGTGCTTACGTTAAGGTTCTGAAGAGTGCCAGCATTCCTGTTGGATACATGCTCACTTCTCAAAACACAGGCAGAGTGAATAATCAAATCACTCTGCTCCTATATATTTCTGCATTCATTTATTTTGCTATTCCTATCAGCTCAAAGAGCCATCCCAACAGAAAAATGTCACCGCATTTAGAACTTGAATCTGCGCAGCATCGGAATCTGCAGTGGCGCCGGCGTCAGAAACTGCGTCCTCAGCCGGAGCCGCAACCTTAACAGTTACCTTTGAGGTGTTGCTCAGTTCCTCATCGTCTGATATTGCGGCCATATTTGTCAGTTCATCTCCAACAGCAACGCCGGTGTCCACCTTTGCACTGTATGTGAAGGTGATGACTGTCCTGGATGCACAGCCTCTGTTTTACTGCCACCCTGTTCTTCGGGTAAACAGTTGAGCTCTTAATACTCTATTTCCAAAATTAGGCTCAACAATAAGAACTCCTTCGCCTTTCCAATTAAGACTTCCTTCAACATACGCAACCCCCTCATTAAGAAAGGTGTCCTGTACGTACAGCTTACTTGATATCCCTTCCTTCGGATCGCCTTTAATTTCTCGTAAAGAGCTTATTGTCTGTTTGTTTCATCTGATTTTGAGTTATCTGTGCTGACGGTTCCTTCCGAACCCTCGGTAACTTCTGATTCATCTGGTTCACTTGGCCCTGTTGATTCTGATGGATTATTCGGATCTGTTGCAGGCTCTGTAGGTTCTACTACTTCCTCTGGAACTTCTGGTTCCTCAGATTCAGTAACAACGAGTCTGTTAGGAGAATTAATCACCCCTGCAATCCTCTTTTCAAAGAATGGTGTAACCCATTTAAGATAACCTGCCTTCGTCGGATGCAGTCTGTCTTTCATATACAGTCTGTAGGTTTTGGATTTTATTGAGTACTTGTTCATCCCGTGATAAAGGTCAATTACCTGTATGCCGTACTTTTCCTGAGCCTGGTATAGCAGGTCAACCATTTTGTCGTATCGGGCATTGCTGAGATTCATCGCCGTGTAGAATGCAATTGGACATCCCCACTTCTGATCTGAATAACAGATAATGTATTCAATAGCACCGGCAACCGTTGTCGTATCAAGCTCTTCCATTGGCACTTTTTCCTGCCTGATGGTTCCTATAGTTCTTCCCTTGGTTGCATCATTTGCAGATAGCTGGCAGAAGAAAGCATCTGGTCTGTCCATTTTATTAATGAGTCTAACAGATCTGGTAACAAAATCTTTACCATCTCTGCCTTTTGAAGTTGTCGTCCCGCCTATAGCATCCTTCACCACGCTGCATCCGGTACGTCTGGCTATATAATCCGGGAACGAAACTCCGCCGGAACCACTTCCTTTAGTAAGAGAACTTCCCACAAACACAAGTCTCTTACCTCTTAGAGACGAACCTCTCTTAACCTTTTTCAGCTTATACTTAGAAGCGTTACCATTTCTTCTTGAGGCAATCTTTACTGTTTTGGTTTTGCTGTAATTACCGTCCTTGTAGACATTATCGACTGTGCCGGTTTCTTTCACTTTGAAATAGTAGCGCCTGCCCGGAGTCATGGTGTCGCAATAATACGAACAGATTGAACTCGGACCTGAAGAAACAAGCTTGTAGCCTCGTTTCTTCTTTGTTGACCTGTAGAGCTTATATTCCTGAGCTCCCGGAACAACAGACCACGAAACCTTAACATCGTAACGGCCTGTACTCTTAACGGAGATAGCCGGCGGTGCGAACTTATTGGGATCAGTTTTTGTCTTTTTGGCACTAACCTCACTCGCCCCGAAAACTCCGAAAGTTGTTAATGCTATAACGCATGCAGTTGTGATACAGAGTAACTTAGTAATTATTCCTTTCATTGTTCCCCTTCGCTTCTAATATCATAAGAGCCTAAAAAGACGATGCAAAAACACCGCCCTTTAGCTATAAGCTTTGCTTTCAAAATGTACTGTCAATCCCGCTGCTATTTTCTGATAGATTTCGCTTTCTTCAACGTTTTTGATCCAACCACGCCGTCTGCCGTCAAGCCGTATTTCTTCTGAAAGGCTTTTGTATATTTTATTGTCTTAGTTCCAAATGTGCCATCGGTTGTAATAGGATATCCGTTCCACTTAAGAAATGCTTGCCAGCGTTTGATGTTTGTCTTGCTTCCCTTTTTCTTGCTTACAGTTCCCGTTGGCCACTTTCCGGTATAAGCCTTTTTTACTACAGTTGTTACAGCTGGTTTTCCTTGCTTATTTGATTGAGAAACATTTTCATTTGAAGTGCTTCCCTTCTTGAAAGTTTTCGCAGCTGCAAGGGATTTACTACCGAATTTGCCATCAGATTCAAGGTCAACCGCTTTCTGGAACGCCTTTACGGCTTTTTCTGTTCCTGAACCGAATGCACCGTCTGGTGTACCACAATCAAATCCTGCCCAGTTCAAAAATTGCTGCAGGTACTTGACATTGGTTGAATACTGACCCTTTGCTATCGCCCCATTGCAGGTACCGGTCGCTCTGTATACATGAAAATTTTTATAGAAAGAACTATTAAAATTTGACGCCTTGGCGATGAATCCGTATGTCTTATTGTAGTTTGCATGGGCCACATATGACTTGCCATTTATAGTCACAATAATGCATGTATGCCCACCACTCTTAGTAGCTGTCTGATATCCATAGGTAATTATATCTCCATCTTTCATTTGCGAAGTATCACGTGTATTCACTTCAGTAAACATGGAGCTTTTGGCAAGATATGGTATCTGTTGTGCCAGACCTCTAGGATAGTTCTTATCGTATGAATTCCTAACAACTGTCCCTACAAACACATCGCAGGAGGCTCCGTCCTTGGCCGGCTGCTGATTCCAGTTTGATCTGCTTCCATACGCAGTCTGGATTCCCTGCTTGAATGCATCAACCGGCGCGCCTGACGGATACTTGTACTTTGATGAATCGGTTCCATATGGCCAGGCGAATTCTATTGCCTTAGCTGATATTCCATTGGGCAGTGCCGGTAGAGTACCGGCATATGTTCCATCAGACCGGGTATCACTGGCTCCATATGCATCATCAACCGCAAAGGCTCCAAGCCCCACTGATGGCGCCAGGCACAGCATCAGTACAAATATAGATACTATTACCGAAAATACTCTTCTCTCTATATCATTTGTAACCTTATGCATATTTCCAACCTCCTGCAATATTTTACCATATATCGCAAGTTTAATTTATTAAAATTCATTAATTTGGAAATTTGTCAAATCCTACATAAAACAATTTCTTCTGTCAAATACAATAATCATGTGACAGCATATAATATTTTATAGAGCAAGTGCACGATTGAAAACTTTCCTGTGGCTTAGCTATACACTTAGACCTCGAGAAGAAGTCTTATAGTTACATAGGTTTGTATTTTATATCCTTATAAGTCATCTAGTCCATTCCCTACCAATAATAACACTATTTCTTTCGTAGTTTTCTGTATGGCAACGTGATTAGTTTGCCGATTCTATACGACTTAGATTCTTTTACGGCTTTCAGCTTACTATTTGCTTTCTCATTCTTTTCCGTTAGCCTTCTATTCTTTTCAGCTAGTCTCTCATTCTTTTCAATTAGTTCCATATTCCGTCTTTTAAGTTTATTTACTCGTTCATGGTACTTTTCAGCGCCAAGATCATAATGAAACAGAACAGTTTCCAAGCCGATTCCGAACGTCCTATTGGCACATCCGTTTTCATATGGCTCAAATACGCTTTCAAATATTTTTTTTAGCGCATCAGAAACACTATAACTCAAAAAATCTTTTGCAACAGATTTTGCTTTATTTGAGTATTCTCTATGCAACCTATCATCACTTAAAAGCCTAGTAATTGCTTCGGCTGCTCCTTCAATGTTTCCCTGTTCAATAGGCAAAAATGAGTCACGATTTTTTAACATTTCGAGATATGGCATGTCATAACAAACCAACGGTAATCCTGCAATTCTTGATTCATAAATGACCATTGAGAATGCCTCAAAGCTTGATGTAACTAATTGTATTGATGCGTTTTGATAATACTTTTCCATATTGGGAACAAATCCCATTATTTCAACATTGTCAGCAACACCGAGATCCTCTGCTTTTATTTTGATTTTATCATTTTTTTCATCATCACCGCCAACCATCACCATTTTCACATCAGGAATCGTATCTTTTACTAGAGCTATAATCTTTAATGCATCAATCGGTCGTTTTTGACTATCGCCCATACGCCCAGCCCAAAGTACATACTTACCCTTATGATAATCTAAATCGTAAATACTTCCTTCTATTGGATTCGGTGCATATACAGCTTTTACTCCTAAACTCGCCCAACATAACTCCTCCATATGTGACAATACAATCACGCGATCTGCCAATAGATATGTTGCTAGACGATTTCTCAGTTTTCTTCTATTGTAAATCATTTGCATAGATAGAATACCATGAAATTGCATAATAACAGGTATTCCTAACATCTTAATCAGCAGTGTATCCCAAAATGAAGCCTTCACACCAAAAGATTCATACAGGAATAAATCCACATCGTACTTTGCACATATTTCTTCTAGTTTTCTACCTCGTTTCTCATAGGTGTCTTTGGAAAGTGGCTTTTCGTACGGAATAAACTCTCGTATTACTTTAGGAGATATCTTGAACTCTTTCTCAGGACAATACTCTTCTGTAATCAAAATAACTCTATAACCCATTTCAACTAATAGGTTTACATGTGAAGCCGTAACTCTCTCGGTGCCTCCTCCGTACAGTCTAAAAAAGAATACCGCGACAGTACTAATATTGCGTTTATGAGGTTTAATACAGTTTGCGAAAGATATTCTGTTTACCAATCCAATCAGATTATCATTCCACTCATCAATTAATGATAATAATGTGTTGATTCTTCCATTACATTCAATTGATTTTTCAAATTCAATATTATTATCATAAATCATTTCATCATCTCTCTAAATGTCAATAATCAATTCCATCGAATAATCGTTGAAATTTCGACATTTTTCCTTTCTGAGATATCTACCATATCAGAGGTTTCTGTGGGTAAAATCCATGTCTGAACCTACATTCAGCACGATTTTCAGTCAGTTTAGGTACACAAATTAAACGTCATCATCATTATGTTGGCCTTTTATGTGTCCCAATTCCTTCCTGTAGCAGCCACCCTCTCATTTCTACCTGGATCACTGAACCACCAGTGTCCTAAATTCCTTCGTTCTGCTTATCAACAGCTTGGGTGCCGCTATTGCTCCAATGCAGGGTCATGCCCTTTGGTGAGATTCGGCGCGGCATACCGGCTCCTTTATGGTTATCTCCTTACTCATTCCTGTAATTCAGCACCAGCTTCTGGCGGACGTTTCTCTGATTACAGTTACCTATGTTTTTCTGGTTACGCTATTTTCAGTTCTTGAGGTCTGATGATATCTGTTCTCAGCTTGACTGGATCATAATCATATCCGTTCTTAAGGATCGAATAGAATACTCTAATCAGCTTGCATTCAACCGCTATCATTGCCTGCTTTCCTTTTAGAGGATTTCTCAGTCTCGTTCTATAGTAATCGTAAACTTCTGTGAACTCCTCATTCTTGGCGATTAACGGCAATACTGCCTGGAACAGCATTCTGCGTAGCGTGCTTCTCCCTCTTTTACTGATCGTTGTTTGACCTTTCTTCTTGCCCGAACTGTTTTCTTTCAGTTCTAGCCCTGCGAGTTTCTGTATCTGTTTAGGTGATGTGAAACGTCCTACATCTCCTACCTCGGATAGAAATCCTGCCACAGACACCACTCCTATTCCTTTAATTGCTAATAACTTTTCCGCATTAGGCACCTGTTGAACCTGCTTCTCCAGGACTTCAGTTACCTTATCCATTTGATTCGTTTTGATTGTGTAATCTTCTAGAAGCATCTGCATTTCTGCTCTGGCACACGGTCCCCCCGGTAATCCGATACTCTCATAAGCCGCACTGATCGGGGTCTGAGCCCTCTTTTCACCTACAGCGCGAACTTTATGATTTCTGCAGATTTTCACGATGTCTTCGGTACCAAGTGCTATCATATCCTTTGGAATCGGAGCCTCTTTCAGCACCATTACACCTGTCTTGGAATCAAATGTTTTGTAGACTTCCAGATATTCTGGAAAATATATCTTAAGCCATCTATGAATTCTATTTACCGTTGCATTCAGTTCTTTCTGAATCCTTTGACGGCTTGATACCGCTTCTCTTAAATCAATGTATATCTCACTCTGTTGCCTCTGATTTTCCTTTATTTATATTCACTTTCTCAAACAAATACTTGAAAGGCAAATACATAGTTTTTGTAGAGAACAAAATAGTTATAACTACTGAAGCAACAAAATATTGCCAAAGGTGTGCTCCAGAAAAAGCAAATACCGTGAGAACACAAACTGGTATATCATAAAAATACACTGCTAGCGATCGTTCTCCAATATATGTAAAGAAATGCTTTTGCCTAGGAATAAGTGCAATGATACAAAACCCAAGAACACTAGAAATAGCCATTACAATTAGTCGCATAATACAACCATAATTCTTATATTGTTCCAATAAGGTGTATGGATGTTGACCTGAAAGAAGTGGTTTAATAATTACTACATCATCATAATAAAGTAGTATTACTAAGAATGACGCTACTAGAACAAGAATCGAGATAGTTTTTATCCACGTTCTATTAATTATTGCAGCAAACCAATTTCTATCTATAATGGTACCCATAATAAATATTGGCCAATACACAATTATTCGAGAAAGAACAAAATAAGAATTGATGCTTTGATCATATCCTACTATTAACGCAAGTCCTAAAGTTGTCAATAATAATAGCTTTGAATCAACAAATCTAGTTATAGGTGTAATAATAGACCAAACTGCCATTGCTAATAAAAACCATTCTACCCCCCCTGTATTAAATAGAGAAAAATCTGTTGAATGATATAATATTGTTCGTAATGCCCATGTGATGGCCTTCGCAAAAATGTACATTATGAAAAAGGCAATAGCTCTAACATAAGCCTTTTGGGGTTCGTTTCTTTTAAAGAATAACCCTGATATAAAAATAAATGCGGGCATCAAAAAAATAAAAGTAAACAACCTCACATGCATAGCATAATACGAAAACTCAGCATATGATGTAAAGTGGCTTAATACTACTAAAAAAACTAATATTGCTTTGATATTATCAAAATATGGATCTCTATTTGTTTTTTTCGGTCTTAACATAATTTTACTCAATTTTTAGTTGACAGAAATTCAACTCACAACGCTACAACTTAATATTCCATAGTCTGAACCATTACTTTTCAGACGCACCATTTTCAATTGATTTCCAATGCCGTATTCTGTTAACCTTAATCGCTCAATTCTAACCTATCTCAACCATTTAAATGCTTTATTCATCACTTTATTATCTGCCGACTTGCTACTCTTTATTTCGCGTTTGAGCTGTTGTATCTTCGTCTTTTGCCTAACGCTCTTATCTCTTACTAATGAACCCAACGGAACATGCATATAATACTCTTTAGACATCTTATTCATTCCCATTGATACTAAATAACAATGCTTCAATTCCATAGCATAATCGCTGTACTGTTCAAAACTGGTAATTCTATTAATAACCTGAATAATTGACTTCAGCGCCTTATTTCTAAAAGACTGAATATATCTTTCATCATCCGTCCTCTCAACAAGCCATTCATATAATTTTTGATAAGCAACACATGAAGCGTAGTAATCATTAGAGAGGTCATCTGTCAGACTACTGTTTTGTTAACACGATAGTTGAAAAGTGACTTATTTACATAGGTGATTCTCTCAGCAAGATAGAGAGCTCGCATTATAAACCAAACATCTTCTCCAATTCTGCAGGAGTCATATTGCAGCCCATTGACTTCAACAAAACTCCTTTTGAACATCTTATTAGGCGAATGTGAGGTAGTAATATTAAAAATATCGGTTTTAGAGAAAGTGTCTTTCTCGGGATGCTCAATGACAATTAAATATTGATTTTCCTTTCTCTGTTATCCCAGTGTTATGGTCATATCTTTCATTCCACACAGACAGATATCAGCACATCTTTTTTTGCCTTAACATACATCTTTTCCAATTGACTATTATAAGGAATATCATCAGGATCCCAGAAGATTAAGTATTCGCCCTCTGCCACTTTCATCCCATTATTTCTTGCAACTCCATCAAACTGATTACTTTGAGTGATCATTTTGATGTTTGGATATTCTCTCTCAGTTTTCCTTAACACATCAATACTGGAATCGGTTGAACCATCGTCAACAAAAATTAACTCACAATCGTCTAACGACTGGTTAAGAGCTTTCTTCATAATCATCTCAAGATATTCTTCCTTATTATATTATAAACAGGATTACTACTGAAACCTTATACTTATTATTTGCCATAAATAGCTCCTATTACCAACATAATGCCTCGGAAAACTGCTCTTCATTAATTACTAGTCAATTCTTCAAATACAAATCCAAAACTTCTTTAACTCCTTCTTCAAGGTTGTATTTTCCATTCCACCCAAGATCATAAAGCTTGTCGGAGTTTAGTGCTGAATTAGGCATCATGTTATAACCCATGCTTTCTTGGTCAGTCGGATTTTCAAAAAGTATTTTCTTTCCCACATATGCCGCATGCGCTTGTGCGAAATCCCTTATTGTTGTAATACTTTCCCTATTCGAAATATTATAAGCATAACCATTTTTACCAGCACACAAAACGCTTAACAGAGCTGAAGCACAGTCCAAAGCATTACAATATGAACGAAGCTGCATACCGTTGCTTTTCATAACAATGTCATTTCCATTTATTGCATCTCTCAAAAATTGAGCATGAGCTCTAGAATCGTTTTCTGTTATTAGGGCACCATAAACATGTCCCGGTCTTACCACTACATAGTCTATGTCAAATTCTCTATTATATGCAGAGCAAAGCGTCTCAGCCGCTCTTTTGCTTGACGGATAACAGGATCTTGGATTTAGAATATCAATGTCATAATACTTGTCTTCAGTATACAAACAATTGTCATTCTTATTCCCGTATACTTCACTAGACGAAACATATAAAAACCTCTTGATATTCCATTCCACTGAGTATTTTAGTAGCTCATTTGTTCCGTTTATGTTATTAACTAAAGTTTCAACCGGCTGCTTCGAATATGCTAAAGGGTGGGCATTGCTTGCACAATGGATTATATAGTCTAAAGGCTTGTCATATTTAAACCCATCGGCAATATCATATTCAATAGCCTCATAGTCTTCGACAAGTCCATAGAATCTCTTATGTAATTTAGCTTCGTTTCTTCCTGAAAGAACAAGCTCAATATTCATATTATGCTTTCCGTTTACTACTGAAAGCATTGTTGCTACTGTAGATCCAATAAGCCCCGTTGCACCCGTTATCAAAATTCTCTTGTTACTTAATGCATCAATACTAATAATTGACTCGGAAGCTATCTTTACATCTCGCAAAAACTTCTGAATATTCATTTAATACCACTTGACAGGATAGTCTCCTGCTTATTCCTTTCCAATGTAACAATCGTCCTACTTTATCCAATCATCATTTTCTGCACTTAAAAGCGCTTTAAAAATCTCAATATCGTCTGTAGTTGTAATCTTAATATTCTTTTCAGAGCCTGTTGAAAAGAAAGTTTTTTCTCCTAATAGTGTCATTAATGTACAGCTTGCTGTTGTGTTTGTTATACCTCTTTTTTCTGCTTCTTGATGTGCCCATAGTAACTTTCTCAAAGAGTATACATGTGGTGTTTGTGTTCTGTACAAACGATCTCTTGGAATATCTTTCTCTGATGTTATACCATCATCTGAATAAAATACTGCTTCTGTACATGGAATAGCTGCAACGGCAGAACCGTTTTTCCTGTATACTGACAAAGCATTTGAAATGATATCTGAAGACACCATTCCTCTGTTTCCGTCATGAATTATAATTACAGAATCTTCGTCAAAAATCTCCTTTGCTTTCTCCAAACCATTTCTAATGGAAGCCTGTCCCGTTTCTCCGCCATCCACAATCGCTGCAAGTTTAGTAATGTTAAATTGCTTAGAATACGCATCTAATACATCCTGCCACCCATCAAGGCAACTTACAATAATTGCATCAACACTTGGATGCTTCTGAAAAGCCTCTAGGGTGTAGATAAGCAAAGGTTTGTTATTGATGTGCAAAAACTGCTTCGGAATATCTTGTCCAGTCCTTGAACCTACTCCCCCCGCTGTAATAATTGCTATGGTTTTGTTATTATCCATCGAAATCCTCCTTAATCATATCCTAATAATTCTTTGTTCGTTAGCAACCGATCCTGCTTTTCATCATAACGCAACGCCGACAACTGGTACTCAGAATTATCAAAGTAATTTAAAAAGCAAAATAAATATCTCTTTGACACTAACTCATTTAGCTCTTTCCTGTATTCTTTTATTTCTTTTTTGAATTCTTGATTATCAATGTTATTTTTTTGTGCTAATTCAGATATCTTAATATCAATTATTCCGCTTAACTCTCTATTAGCAGCTACTTTTGGAAATAACATCTTTGTTCCATAATAATCAACAATTTCTGCCTCTGCCAAACTCTTTCTTGAAATAATTGAGTGTTTTAACTGAAATCCTGACCCATCGCACAAATATTCAGTATCTGAGCCATATGCTTCCCATTCATTATGAAGTCTGTTTCTAAGAGAAGAATATGAACGGAAATATGAACATATAATTCGTGCTTTCTTTTTCAACTTTGCAGAACAGAATCTGTCAAATGTGTCGTTTTTCCATTTGAAATTAATCCTTCCATTGTATCTCTTGATTCTATCTAAGTGCTGTTTTCTTTGTTTTGCATCATCCGATGTAGGTATAAGCGGCACAACCAACAAGAACAGGCCTTCGTTCATCTGTTCTTCCTTTGCCCTTGGAATCCGTTTATCTCTAATGCTGGTAAAATTAAGTCTAACCTTTGAATACTCAAATGCATATAGTGGTTCAGTATCTCTATTCTGAAGAAAGTACTTTTTTCCGAGTTCTTGCTGTGCAATTTTACAGAAAGCATTGTAATCCGCCAGTTCCATACCGAGAACAATCGGACCCATAAAAATGTCACCCAATTCCTGACACAATCCGAAACTATATAATTGCAAATCGACACCCATAGAATAGCACTTAATTTCGTTATTTTCACAAATTTTATAAACTCTCTGTGCCATCTCAAGTGAGAGTTCTTTCATCTTCATGAGTTTTTCTTCATTATAGCTGATTGTAAGATAGTCACTATAGTTTTCAGGAATACCGTATTTTTCAACCGCATCTTTGCCTAAATATACATTGGTCCATTTATGATGCGATATCCTATCTTTTGGTGGCAGCCATTCCATATAATTAGGTCCATACAGTGAGCGGAGAAAAACATCTGTATTTTTTTTATTTCTCACAAGAAGATTCTCGAACTTCACATCTTCAAAGGTGTCTGTGCCTACAGCAGGGTATCCCATATGGTTACCGTGAATCACAGCATCATCAATTATCCATTCAGTCTTACCTCTAACCCGCCTCTTTAACCATTCTTCAAAACTTATTATGACTTTTGCAGAAACATGATTACCGATAAACCGTACAATAGGCTTAAGCTTCGGATGAACTTTTTTAGGGACTGCATCAATTGATATATAATTCTGCACACATCTCGTGTAGAAAAGAAGTGTCGTTAGTATCTTTCTTAGAACTCTATTATTAGGAAGATAGTTCCACTGAAAAATATCAATAAAAACACCCACTTCAAATCCAGATCTATCCCATGCCTTTGAACCAATATGCGAATCTTTAAATTCGAGTCTGCCGGCAGTCCTCAAATAATCACTAATCCCATCTCTATATCGAAGTATATATTTACTTTTATCCAATTCTTTTTCGGCGCATACCATAAACTTGTCATAGTTTTCCTTTGTCATATCGACATCAATATCATCATCCCAAGGGATAAAGCCTCCATGACGAACTTGACCAAGACAAGTGCCACCTCCAAGAGAATACTGAATGTTATACTTCCTGCATATTCTATCAAGTTCTTGTAATAATTCCAATTCCATAGTTTGGAGCGTTTTTAATATCTTGTCCTTATTTGTTGTCTCATAAAGCACAATTCTTTTTCCTTTCTTCAGAAAAACATGACTTGAATAAATCTACTGTCGTTTAACCGCATCAATCATTCTATTAAAAATACAAAGAAAATACTCTTCCACCATTCCGATCGCATAAATCGTTCTTATGCATCATGTTGGCTTTATTATTCCCTTTTCAATCGATACCGTCCTTGTCGCAAATGTTTTCACAAATGCCGAATGGTTTATTACTATAACAATAGTCTTTTCAGGGTGGTTATCTGCATAATCCTCAAGCAGCCTCTCACATCTTGTCAAAACACGGTTACCTCCACCCCCAAAAACTTCGTCAATTACCAGAATGTCCGCATCCTTGTGCAGGTGTACCGCCAGCGACAGCATTGCAGGTGTTCCCTTTGGAGCTCGCTTTAACGGCAGATCCGCGAAATCTTTCACCTCTGCGAACTCCAGTATTTCGTCAACATATGGAGCTATCTCAGCCTTTGTAAGACCTACGATATTCGCTTTCATGAAAATATTATCTCTGCAGGAAAACTCCATATCCATTCCCACCTTGGCATCCAGCATCACATTCATGGTTTTTCCAAATGTTTCAACTCTGCCTTTGGAAGGTGATGTTACACCGGCAATTATCTTGGCAAGAGTTGATCTGCCGGAGTCCACCACGCCCATTACTACAAGGCGTTCCCCTTTCTTTACTTCCAGAGACACATTTTTCAGTGCATGCTTGACCTCAGCCGGTTCTCTGTTAAGAAGAACACCCTTGATGCGATCAATGTTTCTGCTGTATACATTATATCTCTTGGAAACGTTTTCAAGTTTTATTACCGTGTTATTATCACTCATAGCTCTACTGAACCAAATCAGGCAATCTCTTTGCCAGCTTTTTATACATTACCATGGATACTGCAGCCATAATTATCAGTACAATCAAGAAGCACCCCAGCTTCAAAGGCTCTTCCCAGAACCATATGTGTCTGCAGAAGGCATTCCTGTAGCCTTCGACAATATACGATATAGGATTAAAAAGAAATACGAACTGCCCTCTGGGTCCCAATCCGTTAACATCAAACAGAATCGCTGACAGCCAGAACACCATCTGATTTGCAACCTGCAGAAAATTATAAAAATCCCTGTATATTACAGATATAATGCCCGTTCCAATGCTCCAGAAAAATGACATTATCAGCATCATAGCCATATAAAACGGCACCTGAAGCCAGTATATGCTGGGCCACACGCCAAAAATAAAGCACACTACGACTCCCAGGGCCAGCATACCGAAATGAATCAGCAGGTAGGAAATCATAACCGTGGTTGGAAGTGTTCCTATGGGATACTTTGCCTTTGCAACAATTGCTCCGTATTTCTTGAAACAGTTTGCCCCGTTGAGAATCATGTCCCGCATATAGAAGAATGAAATCATTCCAATTGCCAGCCAGACGAAATAAGGGCAAATCAGACCATCAAGATCCGTGGAGCTCTTGAATCCTATTACGATAGCAACATAAAAAACAATGATATACATCGAGGGCTTCGCAAAAGCCCACATTAGACCCATGTCGGATCCCCTGAATTGCTTTTTCTGGTGGACTTTAGCCAGCTCCCACATCTGCCCTCTGCAGCTAATATTTTCTTTTACCAGCTCGATAAATGTTTTCATTGATTATTAGTTTTCCCGCCCAAAGACAGGCTTTCATTTGCTAAAAATTTTCTAAAGATAATGCTTCGTCATACCTCATGTCGCATATTACCAGCATCAGAATCTTTGCGAATCCGATAATAAACACGACTGCACTGTTTCAAGATTCCAACATCAACTATTCTCCCTTTCCTACCTTTATAAAGTTCTTTAGACTATTTATCAAATATTCGCTTAACGACCCTCTCTGTTGCATGACCATCATCCAAATATGTGAATCGATTTGTAAATTGTTCATACTGCTTAATGTATTCAATACTTTCCGCCCATGCGGATAATTCCTTTAGACTTGTTTCAAGTTCCGATTGTGTTTTTACTACCGGTCCTGGTAAATCATCAACTGAAAGATAAAATCCTCTTAAATCATTAGCATAATAATCAAAATCGTACATATAAAAAATGATTGGCCTTTTAAGTATTCCGAAATCAAAGAAAACACTGGAGTAATCCGTAATCAGAACATCTGAAACAAGATATAAATCATTAATATCCGAATACAGTGACACATCTATTACAAAACCATCAAACTCACTAAAGTCAAAATGACTGGCAATAAAATAATGTGCTCTAAAAAGTATCACATAATCATCTTCAAATACATCCTTAAAATGATTGAAATCTATAGGTGATTTGTATACATATCCAAAACCCTTTTCATGCTGATTATCACGCCAAGTAGGTGCATAAAGAATGACCTTTTTATCTTCACTGATCCCAAGCCTTGATTTTATACTTCGAATATCTTCTTGCCTATAATTAATCAGATAGTCGTTTCGAGGGTATCCCTCCTCAATAATAATGTTCTCTTTCCCTATTTCCTTAAGATTGAAGGCTGATATGAATTTTTCAGAACAATACCTTGACGGTGACAGCATATAGGTGTAACGTCTTGCATCTTCCTGATACCACTCTTTTACAACATCAACGCTATTCTTTGCATCTTCTGCAGAAACTTCTATATCAAACCCGAGTCGCTTGAATGGTGTTCCGTGCCAGCATTGCACATAAACCTGGTCGGTCTTAACTTCGAATACATTATTAATTCTTGAATTAGTAATCCAGTAGCCTGCTTTCGCATATGCTTCATAGTATTCAGGTGAACCCCATAACAACAACCGCGTTCTATCATTTTTCTCGAGAAAAAGATATTCATCCATACATCTGTCCTTCAGACACCATACAAACCTATAATCAGTGTATTCCGATGAATTCAGCATGTATTCATATATGGCTTTAGGACTATCTGCATACTTTAGCCCGGTGAAAGCCTCAAATACTATCAGCCTTTTATCAACTGAAATATTACTGTATTTTTCAAATCTTTTACGCCGTCTAAATAGCTTCATTTCTTTGTAAAATGACCGTAGCTGAGGACTTTTTGAATTTAGGAACAAAAAGATCTTTTTAATAGGTCTCTTAACCGTTCTCTTTATCTTTGAAGCTGTGCCTCTCTTACTTGAATACTTTATGTTTGACATTCAATCACCCGTACCATAACTAAACGACTTATTCGTTCTTTCGCACTAAATCGCAAATCTGCCTTCGCTTAAAATCCTCTATAGATAAATGCTGCTGCGTCGTATCCCGGGCCGTATATTCCCAGCCCCAGAACCATTGCAAATCCGATGATCAGTATAATCCATCTCACCGGCAGCGGCCTGTCTGCGAGCATATGTCTGAAGCCTGTGTTTCCGTCGCCGCCGTCGATTCTCATTTCTCTTTCCTGAATCAGGCTGACGATAAACCAGATTATGCAGCATACCAGAATAATCACAAAGTCCGTATGTGTAAGTCCCAGGCTCATTATGGTTTCTCCAAATGGTACTCCCGCGTTCGGTCTGAACATGGAGAAAAACATGCTAATTGCCACCCCGAAGGATGCTGCCTTCGGGAAAATGCGTCCACAGACCACTATGAAGAAGGTGCGTATAATCTGAAACAGCTTCCAGGCTTTTGCGTCAACATTTATATGGAGCTTCTCTACTGCGCTTTTCAGAACAGGCTCAAGCAGAAGCCCCAGTACTATAATAGTACCGTTGTACAGTCCGTAGGCGATATACTTGAACTCTGCTCCGTGCCACAGTCCGATAGTAATGAATGTGCAGTACTGAGCTATTATAACAGGGAAGAGTTTGCCTATCCTGTCACCGAATACATTTCGCAGGTCCTTACCCAGCTTGCCGAAAAATTTTGACATTGCCACCGGGTAGAAGATATAGTCTCTGCACCAGTGGGAAAGCGATATGTGCCACCTGTTCCAGAATTCCGACAGGCTGTGGGCAAAATACGGTCTCATGAAGTTATGAGTCATATCAATTCCCATACACCGGGCCACACCTCTGGCGATGTCAATTCCGCCGCTGAAATCGGCATAAATCTGTATTGTGTAGAACAGCAGCGCCACAAAGACTGCGCCCCCTGTATAATCTCCGTAATTGTCAAAGACCTGATCACATAGAATCGCCACCCTGTCGGCAATTATCAGCTTTTTGAAAAATCCCCAGAGAATCAGCTGGGCACCGTATGTCAGATTTTCGTAATTAAATCTGTGTCCCTCATAGAGCTGATGGGCAAGCTGATCATGCCTTGATATAGGTCCCTGTATTATCTGCGGAAAAAACGCTGTAAACAGCGCAAACTTTGCAATGTTTCTGTCGGGTTCAATCTTGTTCCTGTACAGGTCAAATATGTAAGCCGCCGACTGGAATGTATAGAATGATATCCCCAGAGGAATAAGAAGCTCCCCGGTATCAAATACACCTGCCGCCTGAAGATAATATCTGAAATACTTCAGAACTGCCAGTACGCCGAAATCCAGAATCAGAATGAGAGCAACCATCTTTCTCTTCCTGCTCTGAGATGAAGCCTTGGCCGCCTTCTTCTCTTCCCGCGACATATCCGCTTTGTGCAGCTCCATGTATTCCCTGTGTTTCTCGTTGCAGCCGCCTATATACAATCCACCTGCAAAGGTTATTGCCGTTGTCAGCAGCACAAACACAAAAGTCCTGGGACTGGAGAGAAGGTAGAAGGCGTAGCTGGCAAAGAGCAGCTCCACCCATCTGTATCTCACAGGAACCAGATAATAAACCGCGACGCATATTGCTGCAAATAATAAAAAGTTAAAAGATGTAAACGCCATTTAGGTCTGTCCCTCGCTTCGCCCTTTACTCCTGAGCTGCTTCAATGAGCTTAACCATAGCGTCAACTGAGTTGAAGTTCTCCGGCACCAGATCCTCAACGGAAATCTCAACATCGAACTCATCGTTGAATTCGCCAACGATTGCTACGATATCCAGTGATGCCAGAATGTTGTCATCAATCAGCTTTGTTTCGTTTTCGAAGTCGATGTCTCCTCTGATTTCTGTGAGGATGTCAAGTACTGTGTCTCTCATTGTTTGTTGTCTCCTT
>JAUNDC010000033.1 GCA_030526355.1 Bacillota bacterium
TCATAAGGATTTCTATCGCTAACTTTGCATAATGTGTAACTTTTCATAACCGACTTTATGTGAAGCTTCACATAAAGTCGGTAAGACCACAACAGCAGCCAATCTTGGTGCAGCCTTAGCTCTTGAGGGCAAAAGAGTCCTTGCAATAGACATGGACCCGCAGGCAGACCTTTCCACCTGCCTTGGCTTTAACAGAACCGATGTGCTTGATGTGACAGTGGCCGAGATGATGACAAGAGCTATTAACGAAGAGAAGTTCGACTGGAGAGACGGTCTTCTTGAAAGCAGGGACGGAATATATCTCCTCCCATCCAATCTTGATCTTTCGGCAATGGAGATGAACCTTGTGGGAACCATGAACAGAGAGCGGGTTCTTAAAGGCTATGTAGACAAGGTGAAGAACAACTTCGACTTTGTCATCATCGACTGCATGCCGTCACTTGGAATGATAACAATAAATGCTCTTTCTGCTGCAGACTCCGTCATCATCCCCGTTCAGGCGCACTATCTTCCGGCAAAAGGAATGGAGCAGCTTCTGAAGACCGTGGGCAAGGTCCAGAAATTCGTTAACCCGGACCTTAAGGTTGATGGCGTTCTCATGACTCTTGTTGATGCGAGAACGACCTTCGCTGCAGAAGTGCCTGATATGATTCATCAGATGTATCCGAAGATGAGAATATTCGAGAATCAGATTCCAATGAGAATCAAGGCAGCGGAGACTCCTGCTGTAGGAGTAAGTATATTCGGATATGAGCCGAGAAGCGATGTGGCAGCTGCATACAGAGGACTTGCAAAGGAGGTGATAAGAGATGCCGCAAGAGAAAAAGCCAAGGTTCACTCTAGGGAGAGCAGATGATCTCTTCACAACTCAGGAGATGAGAGACGATGCAAAGCTTGCAAGAATCCATGAGATTCCGCTTGATGAGATTGACGAGTTCCCGGACCATCCGTACAAGGTAAAGGATGATGAGGACATGATGAATCTTGTGGAAAGCATCAGGGAAAACGGGGTGCTAACTCCCGCAACTGTAAGGAAAAAGGAGGACGGCAGATATGAGATGCTTTCAGGCCACAGGCGATGGAGAGCATGTCAGCTTCTCGGGCTTGAAACCCTACGGTGTGAGATTGTAGAGCTTGACAGGGATGAAGCGACAATCTTCATGTGTGACAGTAATCTTCAGAGGACCGTGATACTGCCAAGTGAGAAGGCGTTTGCGTACAAAATGAGGTATGAGGCAATGAAAAGAATGCCTGGACGACCAACCAAAGAAAATTCAGCAACACTGTTGCAGAATTCTGAAGGAAGAACTTCCAGAGAATTATTAGCTAGGGAAGTTGGAGAAAGTCATGAACAGGTAAGGAAATATATCCGCCTCACCGAGCTCATCCCCGAGATTCTCGATATGGTAGATGAAGGGCAGATTGCCATGAGGCCCGCAGTCGAGATTTCATACCTCCCAAAGGAATTGCAGGAGGAGTTGCTGGAGAACATGGAGATTGAGGCATGTACTCCGTCTCACGACCAGGCAATGCGCATGAAGGGCCTCTTTAAGCAGGACAAGCTGACACCAGAGGTAATATCAGCAATCATGCAGGAGGAGAAACCTAACCAGAGGGAGAAGGTAATCCTTCGTGATGAAAGAACAATAAAGCTTCTTCCGAGAGACCTTCCGGTAAGCGAGAGGGAGGAATATATCCTTAAGGCCCTTGAGCATTACGGAAGATATTTAAGAAAACAGAGAGATCTTGAAAGATGATAACTACCTTCGGAAGAAGAGAGGATATATAAGACAATACTCTTTCTCTTCCGTAGGTATTATCCTTCCGTAGGTTATCTCTCTTCCGTAGGTAGTAAAGCAAAGTATTTCATAAGCGGCTTTTGCACGGGGAATTATCAGCCCGGTGAGAGTCGCTTTTTGCATGGAAAGGAGGAAAGAATTTCATGACAAAAGACAGAGTAACATCAAACGGCAGAAGGAGGGCCATCGCAATTCTGATGCTTGTCGCCATGATGTTTTCGGTGTTTGGCGCGGCTGCACCTGAGAGGGCTTTTGCGGCAGATGGAACCATCACGCTTAAGGTGGGAAGGGTGATAGATTATTCATCTCATTTCACCCACTACTTCTACGCAGGCGATAAGGACAATCCGGTGTTCTGCGCGCAGCCTCAGCTTGCGGCACCTTCCGCAGGAACCTATTCGTACAACTTCATCGACTTTGATTCGATGCTTGCCAAGTGCCTCTACTACGGCCTTGGAGGACCGGGCTTTGAGGAGTATACGGACAAGAAGCTGAGCGGCCAGTGGGATGGTGAGGATGATGCGTATGCGTTGACTCACATTATCATCTCAATTGCCTATGACAAGACAACAAGCGAAGATTCGGACCCGTTCAGGGGACTGAGCGATTCATGGAAGAACAAGGCAAAGAGCCTCTATGAATATATCAAGACTCTTCCGGATCCCCCTGCCAACTACAGAGCATTCAGAATCAAGAATGACGGCAAGCAGGATATCCTCGGATCTTTCAATGATGTGGGAACAATTAAGCTTAAGAAGGCATCCTCTAACAAGGAGATGTCAGATGCAAACAGCTGCTATTCACTTCAGGGCGCAAGGTACGGAGTGTACTGCAAAGGCAAGCTCTGCTACACGATGACAACCGATGCTAACGGAGCCTGCACACTTGACAATGTGCTTGTAGCTGACTATGTGATTAAGGAGCTTGATGCATCAAAGGGCTTTGCGGTTGATACAGAAAGTCATAACTGCACTGTAAAAAACGAGAAGACTACAGATGTAGCTGTTACGGAAACACCTAAGAACAATCCTGTAAGCCTGATGCTTCAGAAGGGTGATGCCGAGACGGGTAGAGCTGAGCCTCAGGGAGGAGCTAAGCTAGAGGGTGCTGTATACGAGATTAAGTATTACAAGCACAATGACGGCGGCAAGACTTTAGACAGAACCTGGAGAGTTATTACTGACTCAGAAGGAAAGGCAGAGCTTACAGATTCTTATCTTGACAAAAGCTTTGAGAATTCCGCATTTTATCTCGACAGCAAGGGCAGCATATGCCTTCCTCTTGGAACAGTAACCATTCAGGAGGTTAAGGCACCTGAAGGATATCTTCTTAACAGCAAGGTATATACAGCTGAAATCAAAGAAGGAAGCGAAACAGTAGAGACGGTAAACGCCTTCAATGCTCCTGTAATCGGAAAGGACCCTGAGGTTGCAGAGCAGATAAAGCGTGGAGACATCCAGCTTGTAAAGGTAAAGGACGGAACCATGACAAGACTTCCCGGTGTGCAGTTTAAGATCACATCAAAGACAACAGGTGAAAGCCACATTGTCTGCACAGACGAAAACGGAATGATTGACACATCATCGGACTTCAATTCCCACAAGGAGGATACTAACGGCGGAACAGCTGAAAGTGGACTCTGGTTCGGTGAGATTGATGCAATTGATGATGCGTTGGGGGCCCTTCTCTATGATTACTACACTCTTGATGAGATAAGAGGAGAGGGTAACAAGGGCCTTAAGCTTGCAGAAAACGTCGAGTTTAGAATCTACAGAAACAATACAACAGTAAATCTTGGAACTGTAACAGATGATGTAATAAGCATCGGAACAACTGCAAAGGACAGCGATACAGGTAATCACATCTCCCTTGCAGATAACAGGGTGACAATCATTGACACTGTAAAGTACAGAGGCCTTACACCGGGCAAGGCATACAGACTTGCAGGAACCCTTATGGACAAGGCTACAGGAGAGCCGATTCTCGTAAACTGAAAGATAGTAACCTCAGAGAAGGTCTTCACTCCGTCAAAGGAAAACGGTACAGCAGATGTTACCTTCACATTTGATGGAAGCAGCCTTTCGGGAACCGAGATAGTTGTATTTGAGAAGGCATATGATGTTAAGACAGACACAGAGGTAGCAAGGCACGAGGATATTACCGATGAAGGCCAGACGGTAACAGTTCCAAAGATAGGAACAAAGGCATCGTAGGCTACGGGCAAAACAAATGTCATCAAGCCCGAGAAGGACCAGAAAATCACAGATGAAGTCTCATACGAGAAGCTTCTTGCGGGCAAAAAGTATACCCTTACAACATGGCTCACAAGGGACGGAAAGAAGATACGCGGAACCGAGGTTACAAAGGAATTTACCGCAGCTTCGGCCGACGGCACTGTAAAGGCAGAGCTTACTTTCGATGCTTCTAGATACGGAGGAGATAACATCACTGTATTTGAAGAGCTCAGACTTGACGGAAAGCTTGTAGCAGAGCATAAGGATAAGGACGATAAGGATCAGATGATAAAGGTAACAGCACCTGAAGCAGATGTACCTAAGACAGGAGACAGCTCTCACATGCTGCTTTGGATTATCCTTGCAGCATCGATGACTGTTATCGGCTCGGGTATCCTTGTAAACGAATATGTACAGAAGAAAAAGAGAAAATAGAGACAGTGGATTTGCTTAAGGGAGCTTCGGCTCCCTTTTGTAATACACGGAAAGGATGGATTAAATGGCAATATGCAATGACGGAGTGGCAATGAAAGCCGGAACAAATGCAGGAATCATAGCGAATCTGCTGATGGGATTGATGGAGGAAGGAGATGCTGTAGAGAAGTTTGGAAGGACCTGGTGCAGATGCTCATTCAAAAGCATTACAGTAATCTATCCTTTCCTAAGCATGGCTCAGGTTGAGTATGCAATAGGGCTTCTTAGGGACAGGGAAATCATAATAAGCAGAAAGCTAAGCTCCGGAGGCTTTGATCACACCAACTGGTACGCCTTTACGGAATACGGAATGAAGATAATGAAATGGGGTGATGAGCATGAGGGATACTGTTAAATGTCCTGAGGACTGTCACTACAGGAACAGATATGCTCCCTTCTGCAGCTTCTGCATGATGAAGGTTCTTGGAAAGCTAAAGGAAGAAAAGAAGGGAGGTGAGAAAAGTGGACAGGAAACTGAAGATGAAGGTCATCACGAAGCTGCTGGACGCAGGCTTTGATGATGAGAAGAAGGTGATTAATTTCGGTATGAAAGACATGCTTCTCTGCGAGGTAAGAGGCGAGGAGATCGGTGCGGTAATCGAGCTTCAGGAGGCGGTAAGAACCCACAAGGTAATATCCTTTCTTGCAGATGACAAGGAGGAAACGGAGGAGCCGGAGGAAGCCGAAGCAGGCAAAACTGTAACCGAAGAAACAGGCAATGAAGGAGCTGATGAGGATGTCAGTGACACAAAAGTTTATGAAGGAGGACATTATTATGGCTAGTGAATTCACATTTGAGATTACAAAACACATCGGAGTTATCAAAGCATACGAGACGGGCTGGAGCAAGGAGATTAACATCGTATCCTGGAACGGCGGTCAACCCAAGGTTGACATAAGGGACTGGGATGAGAATCACGAGAGGATGTCAAGAGGCATAACTCTCACAAAGGACGAGTTCAGAAAGATGGTCGAGCTCACAAAAGAGAGGATGCCAAGTCTCACAGAGCCCGGTTTTGAAAGGGATGCGCGATAACAGTCGGGAGCGAAAGCTCCCGCATACATAATGAGCACTGGATACCCGGGGATAAAATACTCAGGTAAAGGGTACGATTTGTCTTGAAATATTGACGAAAACAGGTTAATATGGTGCTATCACCATAAGATAGACCGAGAGGGTTAAAGAGTGAAAAGAAAAAGAGATATCGTAATGACAGAAAAGCGTATTCTGCAGGTGTGCATAAGGCTCTTTCTTGAGAAAGGGTATAAGGATGCTTCAACCACGCAGATACAAAATGACGCAAAGGTTTCCTGCAGCAGCTTTCAGAACATTTTCAAAAACAAGGAAGGTGTGCTCCTGGAGCTGGTGAAATACATGTTTAAAAACCAGTTCGGCATAGCAAGAAACGCCCTGGGAGAAGAACTCTCACCGGTATACGTATACGGGGCAGAAACAGCAATCCAGCTCACACTGACAGAGCTTAATGAAAATCTAAGGGATATATATGTTGAAGCCTACACACGGGAAACAACCCTTGACTACATACAGAAGGAAACGACAAAGGAGCTTAAGGGAATCTTCGGGGCCTATCAGCCTGAGCTAACAGAGAAGGACTTCTATCAGCTTGAGCTTGGAACTGCAGGGCTGATGCGAGGCTATATGGCAAACCCATGCACGGAAGACTTCACACTGGAGCAAAAGCTGAATACATTTCTTACCCTGGCACTTAGATGCTACAAGGTGCCGGAAGATGAGATAGACAAGGTGCTGGCATACATCGCAGGACTTGACGTGAGAAACCTGGCACAGTCAGTGATGGAGGAGCTGTTTGAAAAGCTTGCAATGCGATATGAGTTCTCCTTGGAAGGACTGCTTCTGTGAGGATAGAAAACCCGGCATGAGAATACGAAACTTCAAAATGAAACGAGGGAAGAAAATGAAGAAGAGAAGATTATTAAGCATAGTGCTTTCGCTGTGCATGGTGCTGGCGCTGATGCCGCAGATGGTGTTTGCGGCAGATCCGGCAACAAATGTGCCATATCTGGATGCATCAGGCGTACAGCAGATCTGTGGTAGTGCCGCTGTGGTTAACGGTGACGACACTATATGGGGCACTGACGGACAAACCACTTGGTATGTGGTACAGGGCGATGTGACCATCGGTACATCGGATGTTCCCCAGCGTGTCACAGTAAAAGGCGATGTTCACCTGACTCTCGCTGATGGCTGCGTTCTCACAGTCAACGGCGGCATCAAGGTGATAGGTTCCAACAGTCTGACTATCTACGCTCAGTCCATTGATGAAGCAACTATGGGTAAGCTGATAGTCCAGAACGTGTCAAAATACGATGCAGGTATCGGCGGCGGCTACGAAGAAAATGGTGGCAACATCACAATCAACGGCGGCACGGTAAAAGCTGAAGGAGGTAACACAGGCTATCACAGTGGCGGAGCAGGCATTGGCGGTGGTTACTATGGCAGCGGTGGCAACATCACAATCAATGGCGGTGTGGTCAATGCAACCGGGCACGGAGCAGGCATCGGCGGTGGTTACCGTGGCAGCGGTGGCAACATCACAATCAGCGGCGGCACCATCGAGGCATTTGGCAATGGTGAAAATGCAGGCATCGGCGGTGGTTACTATGGCAACGGTGGCAGCATTACCATCACTGGAGGTAAGGTTACAGCTACCAGCGAAAAGTGGGGTGCTGGCATCGGCGGTGGCTCCGCCGGCTACAACGGCACCTTCCAGACCAATAACAACGGAAATGCGGTGATTTTCGCCAAGTCGATTAGCGATCGAAGTGGAAAGGAAGAGAATGCAGCTAACCCATGGCACGGCGTGATCTTTGAAGGAAACAGTGGCTTGATTTACGGAAATACCGTTACGCCAAGTGAGAACTTTACGATTCCTAATGATAAAACGCTCATAATTGATAAAGGGCATACGCTAGTTAATAATAACACTATCGTTATCGAAGACGGCGGAACGCTGACAAACAACGGAACGCTGACTAACAACGGAAAGATTTACGTTGACGGTACATTCACCGGAACAGCAAATAACCTGTATTATCCACTTTCCCTTGTAAATGCAACAGCATCCGGAGACACCTCTGAGTATAACAGCAAAAACTACGGCAGGGCAGAGAGCGATATTACTTTAACTCCTGATACTCCGCCTACGGGATACAGATTTGACAGTTGGGAGGTTTCTGACACAGCAGTCACAATAGGTGAAAACAATAAATTCACAATGCCTAGTGCAGCTCTCACAGTTACCGCCCAGTGGAAAGAGGTTATACCGCCTGAAATCATTGAAGGCACGGGTCAGACCATAACCGCAGGCGAAAAGAAGGCGTTGTCTTTCACGTCCAACGCGGATTTCAAGGAATTTTGCGAAGTTCAGCTTGACGGCGAAACTCTTGATGATAAGAATTACACAGTTGAAGAAGGCAGTACAGTTGTAACCCTGAATGCCGATTACGTGGCAACTCTTCCTGCAGGAGAGCATACAATCGGTATCGTATCTGAAAGCGGCACTGCAGAAACTACATTCACAGTAGCAAAGAAAGCAGCACCGGGAGCTACAGATGACAGCGGCAATGACTCAAAGGCAGATGCTGAAGATTCAGCAAAGACCGGTGACAACACTAACCTCGCTCTTTGGCTTGCGCTGATGCTTCTTAGCGGCGCAGGAATAACCGGCACGGCCGTATACACAAGAAGAAAAAGAACAAATGAATAAACAAGACGCAGGCACGAACTAATAATGCGTCATAACACAGCCGTCAGGTTTTAAATCGAAGCCCGGCGGCTTTTTCGTGCATAGGGTGAGTTGTTTCGGAGTCCGGGTTTACATGAGATGTTTTTGATTAAAAAGCATCTCTATTTTTATGCCCTGAGCCGGGCGGAAAGGAGTGTAAGCAGGGGCTCAAAGCAAATTGTAACAGCACCATATGTGCGGAAATGGAGAGAAAATGACAAATATCAGAGAGAAGATTTCAAGCAGAAAGAACGTTATCATCGCAGGAGCACTCATTGCTCTTATGGCAATCGGCTCAACTTTTGCCTACTTCGTAGACAGAGACCAGGTAACAAACCACTTCACAGTAGGCGATATCGAAATCAGCGTATCGGAGCCGAACTGGAATCCGAGCGACGGAGCTGACATCACGCCTAACAAGGTGGTGAAGAAGGATCCGAAGATTACCAACGACGGAGCAAACGATGCTTTTGTTTTCATGTCGGTAAAGGTTCCAAAGGCTAACGTAAAGACTGCAAATGCAGACGGAACACTTAACGCTGCGGCAAACCAGGACCTTTTCACCTATTCGGTAAATGCAGGCTGGAAGCTCATCAAGACCAATGCTTCTTCAGGCAGCACCGAATATATCTATGCGTATGCAGGTGACAAGATGACAGTTCTCAAGCCGGGCGAGACCACAGCTTCCATCTTCGATACAGTAAAGTTTATCAATATCGTAGAGGAACAGCTTGACGGACAGAGCCTTGATATCGAGGTTAACACAATGGGAATCCAGACAGCTGATCTTGGAACAGAGAGTCCTCTTGAAATCTACAATATCATCATGAATCAGCAGTAAGCTGAAACAGGAGGAAGCAGCATATGAGAAGAATGTCAAACGCGAAGATAAGACATGCAGCCTGCAGGGCGATTCGCATGCAGCTTCTGGTGCTCTTCCTCCTTTGCACTATGTTAATCGGAATAACGGCAGGCTTCCTCATTTCTTCTGACAGCGTCACAAACAGACTGTCCTGCGGGTATAACAGCGCGGGGATAACAGAGAATTACGAAGCTCCGGAAACTATTGCAAAGGGGGAAAGCTGCACAAAAGAAGTATCTGTAAGAAACGAGGGCAGCGTTCCCTGTTATGTGAGAGTATTTGCAGAAGTGAGCAATCCGAAGACAAGAGCAGTTTTAGATGTTGATTACAACACCTCCTGCTGGAGCAAAAAGAGCGACGGCTATTACTACTACAGCCGCATTCTTAAAGCAGGAGAAGTAAGTGAGCCGCTTTTTACTACACTTACTGCGAAGGAAAACGTAAATGAATTTGAAATGATTTGCTACAGCGAGAGCGTCCAGGCATACGGCTTTGCCGGCCCTGAGGAAGCCTTCGAGGCAATAAGATAGGAGGGAGAAGATGCAAAACTATGTTATAAGAAGAATCGGAAGCTTGATGACAATCACATTTCTGTTTATCGCAATTCTGTTTTCTGCAGCAGCTCCATCCTACGCTGCGACAGTCAAAACGATACCGAGCACGAGCACAATAGTTGCAAAGGCAAACAAGCTGAAGCTGTCAAAGGATAACTACTCTGTTACCTGGAACATCACCAATCACAAGGTGAAGACGGGCAAAAATTCAGAGAAGCTTCTCTGCATTCCCATCAAGAACAAGACCGCAGCATGGACCGTCACGAACTTCTGCAAGGTGAAATTCACAAACGCAGGTGTGATAAACGGAAGACAGATTGACTGCACCGTGAACTTTGACTCTATGACGGTAACAGCAAGAAAAGGCTCAAGCACGGGTGAAACCTCGGACGGATATATGGGTTTTGCATCAATCTGGGGAATAGATGACGGCCTGCAGGTGGGTGTCACAATAGATGACGGCTGCGGCTACAGAGCAAAGAAAACAGTAAAGTACACAGCAACAATCACCTATCACGATACGGGAGAGGTAGTAAATATCCCGTTCTTTCAGGCGGTTAGAGATCTTGATGCCATGAACACCTACTACAGAGAAGCGTGAGAGAGCATCAGCGGATACACAGGAATCTATTACAAGTACAGCACCAACTATAACACCTTCAGCGGAAACAAGGTGCTTGCTCCAAACTCAAGCGACCAGATGGTGACAGGAAACAACGAGCTTCTGAAGGCGGGAATCTATGCACCAACAACAGGCGGCAAATTCTCGGCCTATTTTTACGAGGGAAACTGCGGAACACTGATGACGCTTTATTCCCAGTATTCAACCAATCCTTCAGTCTTTGTTAATCCGACAAAGACAGTGAATAAGGCGGCGGCAAGGCCGGGTGATACGGTAACCTACACCGTAAAGCACACGATGGGAACCTTCTACAAGACGGCAATGACCGTATACGGAAAGCTTGAGATAACAGATGTGATTCCGGAGAATCTTGAATATGTAAGCGCAGCTTTAACAAACGGAGCCGGAACTAATATCACAGGACAGGGAACTCTGACCTACGATGAGAGCACGAGGACTCTTAAATTCGTAATGAGTGATGCCTGGAGAAACAATATCTCAAACTACAACGGGCAGGTCCTTAAGTTCACAGTGACAACAAAGGTAATGGACTTCGAAGGCTATGAGGCGACTGCCGAGAACAAGGCGACGCTGTCCTATGAGAACAATCTGTCTGTTGATACGAACCTTGTGACCACTGCTCTTGCAAAGCCGTATATGGTACAGATAGTAAAGAGCATTCCGGATAGCGCAGATCAGCTGGGTGACGGACACGGAAGGCCTACTTTTATCTTTAAGATTTCGGGCAAAAACACAGGCTATGTGCGATACGCTTCCGTCACCTTTGGAGACGAGAATGCATCAGCGGGCTGGACTTTCTCAAAGGAAAACGGAAGATGGATTGCAAGAAGCCAGGTGCTTGAACTTGCCGATGATGAGTATTCTGTAGCAGAACTTGATGTAAGCAGGTTCAAAATGACGGGAAGCTCGGTATACTCCTCTGGGAACTACAGAAGGTTTACCTTTGAGAATGAAAAGGATAACTGGCAGTATTTCAGCCACAAGTCGGTTGTCATAAACAGGCTGAGAGGAGGTGCTGCAGGTGAATAGGGTTTGTAAATATGTAAGCAGACTGCCGGTGATACTGGCGGTTTTTTTGATGCTCTTTTGCTTGAATGCAGATTCTACACTTGCGGCAGCATCTGATTTTGAGAATCTAAGCGGAGCAGAAAGAAGCGGTAAGGTAAACATTTCCGTTGAAAGCTATCAGGAAAAGGACGGCGCTCTTTACAAAACTCCGGAGCTTGTCCTAATAAAGGCGGGGGACAAGACATCATATGTTCCTGTGATAACAAACCTTGGATCGGAGTGCAGTCTGAGGCTTAGGGTTTATGCAAAGACAAAAAATCAGGACATAAATATTTTAAAGTACTGCTATGGCTGGGAGGATAACTGGATAAAGAAGGATGGCTGGTTCTACTACAGGAAGCCTTTCGAGGAAAATGAAAGTGTGGCAATCTGCCGGGGCTTTGATTTCCCGAATGACTGGAAGTGGAGAGAAAGCAATGTGCTTGAGGTAACTGTCGAGGCTGAGGCGGTGGCTGATGAGCCTGCGGCAGACGGCATCGTAAGGACGGGCGATGCTTCAAGGATGGGACTTTGGATTGCCGCGGGAGTGATAAGTCTTGCAATTATTATTGCCGCAGGAAGGAGAAAAAAAGAACACGATTCACCTTGACGATGATTATTTGGGTGCTGGCAAATAGGTTAGCACCCTGAATATATCACGAGGAAAAATGCAAAATGACAGGTTTATTCGCTCATAAAAATGTAATCACACCGAAATATTCGCTCATAAAAATGTAAATTAGAGGTGTTTTTTATTTTGATTTGTGTATAATAAAGATAACAAGGAAAAAGGGGAGGAAAGTTCATGTATTTAAAACGAAAAATAGATGATTACCTTTTAGACTGGAAAGCTAATGAAAATAGAAAACCTTTAATAATAAAGGGTCCTCGTCAAATAGGGAAAACCGAATCTATAAAAAAGTTTGCAGAATCACATTATGAAAGTGTAATTGAAATAAATTTTGTGCTGTCTGAAAAATATAAAATGATTGCAAATGATGGATACGACGCAGATTCAATCATTAAAAATATATCTTTAATAGATCCATCACATAAATTTATTCCAGGCAAAACTCTGATTTTTTTTGATGAGATCCAAGAATATCCTAAAATCGCTACATCTCTTAAATTCCTTAAAATAGATGGCAGATTCGATGTTATTTGTTCAGGTTCTCTGCTGGGAATCAATTATCGCCAGATAGAAAGTAACAGTGTTGGTTATAAGACTGACTATGATATGTACTCGCTTGACTTTGAAGAATTCTTGTGGGCGAGAGGATATGATAATAAGACGGTAGAAAACATGCTTGAGCATATGAAAAATGAAGAAGCTTTTTCAGAACTTGAACATAAGGTGTATTCAGAGCTGTTTATGGATTATTGTATCTTGGGTGGGATGCCGGCAGTAGTAAGAGAATTCATAGAAAACAAGACTTTTGAAGGTACTTTAGAAATTCAAAGACAGCTGATTGCAGACTATAAAGAGGACATTCGCAAGTATGCTGAAGGTGTAGATCAGACGAGAATACTCAATGTATTTAATAGCATCCCAGTGCAACTGGCTAAAGAAAATAAAAAGTTTCAACTTTCTAAAGTAGAAAAAGGTGCCAGATTTAAGGATTATAGAGGTTGCGTAGAATGGCTGGAAGACGCCGGGATGGTAAATCTTTGTTACTGTCTACTTGATGCGGAACTGCCTTTAAGAGGCAACTATGATGAGGATAAATTCAAGATGTACTTTTGCGATACGGGACTTTTTGTTGCACTTCTTGATGATGAAGCACAGGAAGATTTACGTGCTAACAAAAATCTAGGAGTGTATAAGGGGGCATTGTACGAAAGTATAGTTGCAGAGGCGTTGGTGAAATCAGGATATGGTCTTTATTATTATAAAAAAGATAATTCTACTTTAGAGCAGGACTTTTTCGTGAGAAAAGCAGATGATCTGGTTCCTCTTGAAGTGAAATCAAAAAATGGCAAATCCAAGTCAATAAAGACACTGATAACAGGAGACAAGTATGAAGATATTTCTTATGGAATCAAATTATGTGCTGGGAATATTGGAATGAATGATAACTTATATACATTCCCTTATTATTGTACATTCCTGCTGAAAAGATATTTAAATGAAAAGTAAACACCTTTTTATAAAAACTACATGACCGAGAGGTTCTTAACGGAACTTCCCGGTCTTTTTTTATCTAAAACTACGAAAGGAGAGAAGCACAATGAGTGAAAGAACTAAGATTGATGTGATTATGGTGGATACGATGAAGCCTCCAAGAATGATCACATTAAATGATAATCTGGAATTGATGCAGGAGGCAGTTGGAGGATGGATTAATAAGTCTAGCAATTATTATTGCAGCAGGAAGGAGAAAAGATGGCGCTAAAGATATATAAGGTGATTCAGAATGTGCTCCTCATTGGAGTGCTTGCGGTTGTTACGGGCCTGATATCATTGATTGTGATTCTTGATATGAATCCGTATGTTGTGGTGTCGGGCTCGATGGAGCCGGCACTTCCCGTGGGTTCAGTCTGCATCGTAGACTGCCAGCAAAGGACGCCTGATGAAGGAGATATCATCTCGTACAAGGCTGGTGAGGGCATTGTAACTCACAGAGTTATCGAAGTGACAGATGATGGATATGTCACAAAAGGCGATGCGAATGACACGAAGGACCCCGGAGTTGTGAAAGAGAAGCAGATATTCGGAACCTGCGTTGCCTCTGTTCCGAAGGTGGGGTATGCAGTGATGTTCCTGAGATCTGCACTGGGAATTTTCACTGTGATCATGTCAGCGATATGCTTTGGATTCATAGGAAGGCTTCTTGAGAGCAGAAGAGAATAGGAAATGGAGCGGAAGGTCCGCTCCTGATACATTAAAACAATGCGGTTTTACCCTGATATTTTGATGGTACCCGCAGTATTACCCGAATTTTTTCGTCACATTACACCTTGGGCTAATTCAAAAAACTGAGGATGTATTATATAATGAACATACAGGTTAAAGGGTTAAGATTGAGCATTTGACATTATATGGAATGCCTCAGGTTTGTTGTAAAAAAATAAAGGAGGAAAATCTCATGAAAGGAACAAAGAGAAAGCACCGGCTGCTCAGCATACTGCTTAGCTTAATGCTGGTGGTAGGAATGATGCCGGCTATGAGCTTGACAGCGTTTGCTACGACTACCATAAACACAGTAGAAGCATCCGGAATCAAAGCTCCTGTGGCAGGTGAATCGGTAGACGGCTTATATGAAAGCGTTACGTTACCGCCGGGTGGAGGATATGAACAGGTAGGCGTGACCTTATGGTACGAAGATGCTGTGAGTGATGAAGCCGCACCATTCTACGGTCCCTTTGCAGCTGGCCATAAGTATTATGCCGTAGTGAGCCTAGGGGCTACGGGTGACTATCAGTTTGCAAACGACATTACTGTGCTCTATGAAGGAAAAGCACCGTACTCCCAAAAAGTGAATGGCAGCAACACAATGATTTCCTTTACTGTTGAGTTTACATGTCCGACAAATATCGATCCTGTAACGGTCACCGAACTGAACTTCACATATGATCCCGAGGCTTGCAAGATAGTTACATCTTTGACTGAAGGCGAGCTCGACAGTAAGATTCGGAAGAGTGCATCTATGGCTAATAGCAGTACTCTTGCCGAAATATTCGAAGGAGGCCTGTCGCGTAGAACCTCCGGATATGCGTGGTATGGCATTGGAGACTGATTAAATCAGGTTGAATCGGGCAAAAAGTATGCAATTAAATTTAGAGTGAGACTCAATAAGGAGTATTGTTGGCCTGATGGAGTAAACTCCAAAGATATGTCCAAGGTCAAAATTACAGTCAACGGAAATGAATACAAACCGGCACCATCTGAGGTGTTTATCAATGATTATTGGGATGTCTACATCTACTACATCCCTGATGACCAGATTAAAAAGATTAAGGAGCTCATGGCAACACCCGCTGTACCAGAGCCATTCAAATCACCGGTATACGATATTGCTTCCGATTATGAAGGCTACACTGTTACTGTTGAGAAGTGGTATAGCGACCCGTATACCTACACTCTGGAACCGGGTACTGTCATGAATGAAACTGATAAATTCTGTGAAGATAAGTGGTATATGGTTGAATTGAAGTTCACTGCGGCGGATGGGTACACACTTTTAAGTGATCCATACCTCAAAATACCGGGGTTTTTTACTGCTAAATATAATTACTATTACAGTAATTCAAAGACTGCCGTCGTCCGTGCCATCATGCAATGTCCGTTGCACGAGCACAATTACCAGTCAGTAACAACCAAGGCAACCGCAAGTAAGAATGGTTCTGTTGTAACAAAGTGCTCAGTTTGTGGAGATGTTAAGTCTTCAGAGACCATCTACTATCCAAAAACAATGAAGTTTTCAACTACAAACTACACATACAGCGGTGGAGTTAAGAAGCCGGCAGTCAGCGTGATCGACGCCGATGGAAAGACAATCTCCTCAGGCAACTACACTGTATCCTACGCAACCGGCCGCAAGAACGTTGGCAGATACAAGGTAACAGTTACCTTCAAGGGCGATAAGTACAGCGGATCAACGTACACTTACTTCAACATCAACCCTAAGGGAACTTCAATCTCCAAGGTAACGGGAGCCAAGAAGGCGTTCACTGTGAAGTGGAAGAAGCAGTCAGCAAAGATGGCATCATCTACGATAACAGGATATCAGATCAGATACAGCACATCATCGAAGATGACAAGTGCCAAGACAAAGACAGTTAAGGGCTACAAGAGCACAAGCAAGAAGATTACCAAGCTTTCAGCAAAGAAGAAGTATTACGTACAGGTAAGAACCTACAAGACAGTAAGCGGAAAGACATATTATTCTTCATGGAGCGGTGTTAAATCGGTGAAGACCAAATAGCTCTGCAAAAGCAAAATGAAAATTTACATAGCCGTCAGGTTTCAATTTCGAAGCCCGGCGGCTTTTTACGTTCCAGGAAAGGAGGTTTAACCATGCAGAAAATAGGTATCGGAGCGGTCGATGAGATTTCAAGAGTTATTCTTGAAAATCTTAAGGACGGAACAGTTATCTCTATTAGTTTTAATGAGGAAGGTGGTGATGAGGATGTCAGAGAAGAAGATGGTAAGAGAGAGCAGAGAACTTGACAAGCAGGATGCCTGCAGGACAGGTGAGTACGGAGAGCTTAATGTTGTAAACATCAGACTTGTAAAGGAACCTTCAATCATAAGCGATGAGCCGGTCAGGTGCTCGGATGATGCTTCAAGGCTCATAAGAGAACTGATGTCGGGATTCGACAGGGAAGTGTTTGCAATACTTAATCTTGCAAGCGACGGGAAGCCAATCAATATGAATGTTGTAAGCATCGGAACGTTGAATGCGTCACTTGTAAGCCCGAGAGAAGTATTCAAAAGCAGCATTCTTTCCAATGCAGCATGCTTCATCGCATATCATTGTCACCCTTCGGGCAACCCGAAGCCGTCGCTGGAAGACTTTGAGGCTACACAAAGATTAAGAGAAGCAGGCGCAATTCTTGATATTAAGATGGCAGATCACATCATAGTTGCCTGCGGAAGAGACAGGTCATTCAGCTTCGCATCAAACAATTATCTTGAAGGGAACTGGAAAGATAACTATCAGAATTTCAAGAACAGAGAATGCTGGGAGAGATGAGAAATGTGGGTAAGTAAAGAAAAATGCAAAAGAGCAAGGGAATACGATGTGCTTTCGTATCTGAAAGTAGCAGACCCGGGTGAGCTTGTAAGGGTGTCAAGAAACGAATACTGCTTAAGGTCTCACGACAGCTTCAGGATATCTAACGGTAAGTGGCATTGGTGGTCGAGAGGCAAGGCGGGTCACACAGCTGTAGATTATCTTGTTGAGGTCAAGGGATATTCATTTCCTTTTGCGGTAAATGAGGTGCTGCGGACGATGGGAGGCATGACTCCGAGGAGGACTTCGGTGAAGGAAAAGGCTTTTGCACTTCCTGAGGCAGCGGAGAATAACGATGCTGCGAGAGAGTATCTTAAGAGCAGAGGCATAAACGAATGGCTGATAGATATGCTCGTAACAGGCGGGCTAATCTACGAGGACAGGCGATATCACGGAGTGATTTTTGTCGGAAACGATTACGAGAACAGAACGAGGCATGCGGCTTTTCGGGCAGCGGATTCATCGTCGTTCAAGCTGGATGTATCGGGAAGCGACAAGAGGTTTTGCTTTAAGCTGCCGTACAGAAAGTGCAGGGTGCTTAGAGTTTTCGAAGGTCCTGTGGACCTTCTTTCCTATGTGACGCTTTGCATTAAAGAGGGAAAAGAGTGGCAGTATGATGACATGATTACTGTTTGCGGCGTTCACAAAATGAGCGGCACGGACACGGATGTGCCTCCGGCGCTCACTGAATATCTCAGGCAGAACCCGAAGGTCGAGCACATTTTCATTCATTTTGATAACGACGAGGTGGGTGCTTCTGCTGCAAGAGGAATCATGAAAAGGCTTGCAGTCAGGTATGATGTGATAAACATGCCGCCTCCTGCAGGTAAGGATTACAACGAGTATTTAAGAATATCGGGAAAGGAGAAGAGAAGTGGAAGAGAGAACAACGATTGATGTAATCATGGTGGAGCCGGGCAAAGAGGCCAGGGTGATGACCATGAAAGACAGCCTTGAGGCAATGCAGGAAGCAGTCGGCGGACTCATTGAAGAGTATATGCCCTTCGAGGATGAGGTTGCGCTGATATGCAATGACGAGGGCAAAATGCTTGGAATGCCGCCAAGCAGAGCAATACGAAGTGACGATGGACAGGTGGTAGATGTTATCGCAGGTCCATTTTTTATTGCCTACGCTCCCATTGAAAGTGAGAATTTCCTGTCCATGCCGGATGAACTTCGCGACAAATATCTTGAGAAATTCAGGCAGCCGGAGAGATTTTTCAGAACACCCTAGGGGATAAAGGTCGTGAAATTCGATCCGAATCTTGCAAAAGAACGGGATTGCGGGCAGAGGTAGCTAAGTGTTTTTTCTTGTGGGTTGCTCTATGAGGACGGATATGAACCGGCGTAAATAATAAAATCTTTCTTGACACTAGTTCGAAATCCTATCATAATATAGATAAAATTATGATAGTATTTGATTGGAGGTTGTGATGATACAGATAAGACCGGTCTCTGATTTGAGAAACAAGTTTACTGAAATAGAGAGTGTTGTTAAGGAAGGATCCCCTGTTTATCTCACTAAGAATGGTTACGGATCTATGGTTGTAATGAGTCTGGAAACGTATTCAAGACTCACTGACAATGTCGAATATGCTTTGGATCAGGCAGATATTGCTGCAGAAAATAATCCAAGACGCATGAGTCACGAAGAAGTTTTTGACAGCATAAGGGAGAAGTTAAATGCAAAATAACCGGTACAGATTGAGATATCTCCCCTTGTTCTACGATGATCTCAATCAAAAGATAATGTATATCTCGGATGTTCTGCATAACAAAGCTGCAGCAAACAAGCTGCTGGATTCAGTTGAGAGTGCAATAAAAGAGCGGCAATTTATGGCTGAAGCATTCGAACCATATGAATCTCTTTGTGAGAGACAGCATCCGTATTATCGAATATACGTTGGAAACTTCGTAGTATTTTATGTTGTAATCGATGAAGGAGAAGCAGGAAAAGTAATGGAAGTAAGAAGATTCCTTTACAACAAGCAAGACGTAGAGCAAAAAATCTGGTAGATAATATCTGTGAATCCTCAAGAACCAACTGAAAAGACTAAAAAAGACTAAAACTGAATAACTATCTTTAACTAAGCAGTTACCTGTTTCGGGCAACTGCTTTTTTATTTGCACGGCAATATTTGGAGGCAAAAGAACTCGCTGTCGTGCTGTAACAAGCAGTCCCTTTTTACTCCTTCGGGCAAAAACGGTGATTTTAGGGAGGACCCTAAGACCCCGGACAACCCACAAGGTGTGTGAAAGATAAGCTGCTGAAGAAAAAAGAAAATTGTATTTAATGTTAATGATGATATGGAGGAAGGAATGAAAAGAAGTATTAAGAAGCAGATATGGCTTAGCAGAGATGAGGCGGAAATGCTGAAGAAGAAGGCAAAGAAGGCCTGCCTTTCGGAAGCGGGGCTGATGCGCTTTCTTCTTAAAGGCTATGAGCCAAAGGAGAAGCCTGATGAGGAATTCTATTATGAGATGGGCCGCATTGCAGAACTGGCAGAGTCCATTGAGAGTCTTTCCGGGATGGCGGACCGTGATAACGAAATTCAGATGAATCTCCTTAGAGAAGAGATAGACAGGTGGCATCGTTTCCAGGCGAGAATCGAAGCAAGGTTTCTCACGCCCGATGAGGCAGAACTGAAATGGCGGTAACCAAGCTGTGGCCCATAAGAGGACGCGTCGATTCGCCGCTTAACTATGCAGTCAATGAAGAGAAGACTGCCAACCCCAGATGGGACAAAAGCAGTCTTCAGAATCTGACAGATGTTATGCACTATGCGGCAGATGAAGACAAGACAGAGAAGCAGTTCTTCGTGTCCGGTGTCAACTGCAATCCTGCCATTGCCCGAGACCAGTTCGTTACTGTAAAGAAGCAGTTCGACAAGGAAGACGGCATCGTTGCCTACCACGGATACCAGAGCTTTGCTGAAGGCGAGGTCACACCGGAGCAGGCTCATGAGATAGGAATAGAGCTTGCCAGACGATTCTGGGGTGATGGTTATCAGGTGATTGTTGCGACACATCTTAACACAGCACATCTTCAAAACTATTTAAAAGAAGTCAACAGTTCACTGTATGAACAGTCACAAACCGGAGATTTTGTGGAAGTTTGCAGGGATATGAACATTATAAGCAACCTGCCGGAATACATTAAGCCTAAGAACGTTGGGT
>JAUNDC010000069.1 GCA_030526355.1 Bacillota bacterium
TGAAAATACTGAGGTTCCTAATTCAATGTTGCAAGTGCGCTGGTCTTTGATACTACTGTTCCATCTTCATAGTTAAAACACTTTCTTGTCTTGTAGTATGATATTATGTGATTTTATCCGTACGCTTTCGTACTGTTTGATCGCATTTTGCCCATTTTCACGAACTTCTGCGGTCAAAGTGCGTTCACGAAACAGAGTGCATATATAGATACTATCTAGCCCCATTAATTAACTTTTTCAAGTTATCCCACGTCCATTTATACATCTTATCACCAGCCCTTGCCGCTTTAGGTTTTACACAGTCTTCTCCTGATCTACCATATAACAGAAAATATTCTACGCTTTCTTCCTGAGCTATCTTCAATTCTGCACTAACGCCAGTGGCGTTATCTGTATATTTCCCACAAATTACAACAACTACATCACAACCCTTTATTCTTCTCCTTGCATTCTCCTTCCAATTTGACGCTATAGTTTCTTTAATTGACATATCTGTTATCTCAAATGGAGAATCACTATTACGCGCCTGTCCTACAAGCAAATTTTTAAGGTCTTTGTCGTTATCGTAATCGAAACTAATGAAAGTACGCTTTCTTACCATAAATCCTCCTATATCATATTTTCTTTGACTAATCTCCAATACTGTTTACCTATTGCCGTTAATTCGCATGATTTTGAATTCATAGCCGCGAAATACATATGCGCTTCATCTACAGGAACAACTATACCTATTCCTTCCAATTTCTGCAAATCGCTAAATACTGCTACGTTGTCTGGATTGGCATATGGCTCTACAACTTCATGCTTTCTTTGAGTAGTATTAGTGAACTCATAAGATGGATCAAGTCTAAGTTTATCATCAGGACTTGTGAAGTACTCTCCTATTTTTCGAATTATTGACAAATCTACTTGCGGTGTTATTTTTCTCACTGATACAAATCTTGTCACATTCGTTTTAAATACTGGTCTCTGATCCCATGGGCCAAGAGCTTTATCAATAAACGCATATATTCCTCCAGGAGTTATATGTCCCGTTATATCAGCTGCGCCTCCGTTCAAGGCTTCAAGAAGTAACGCAGTAAATACGCCATGTCCATTAACCTCTATAGAAGTCTCCGAAGACCTGCTTGCAGTCAGAATAGTCACACCTTCGTTGATAACCGCAGTGTTCTGTCCCTCAGTTGATATGTTTCCCATAAATCCAGAGAAACAACTATCCAATATTATTATTCTATTCTTAAACTTTGACATATTTGCCATAGATAATACATCTTGGAGAGATACTCCTGGATCATCCATCGAATAATCCGGCGTAACAAGGTATCCTCCTAATTCATCTATATGGCCATGCCCAGAATAGTAAAACAAGGCGATATCACCATCACCAGAAAAACAATCCTTTATTAGGTTCTTTAATTTAGCTTTTGTTTCAATGTTCTCCTCTAACTTTACTGAAAAATTTGGATTTCCTTTATCGTCAGCACGAAGGATATTAGCTACTGCTTTAGCATCGTTACAGCACCCATATAACGGACACTGGCTATAATCATCAATTCCAACAATCAATGCTTTTTTCACAAAAATCACCTCCAAATTTACGCTACCGCATTTGCGTTTATTTGATCTATAACTTTACGTATTCCCATCCATACATTCAAATCCTGGAATAGTTCTACTACACTGCCCTTGTCTGTGAACGGAGATTCCTGAAGTACTGACAGGTCTTTCATCATACCGTTATGAACGATGTATTCTACTATCTGGTTAACGAAATAAATCTGCCTACTATCAAGACTTGACTCATTCAGGAATTCTGCAAAGGCTTCCTTAGCTGCATTCATATCAAGTCCGACAATCTCACGAACGAATTCGCCAAGCGGCTTCTCTCCGTATTCCTTTTCATAGTCTTCCTTTGAACCAACTTCACTCCACAGAATACTTTCAAGCGTCTTGACATCTACTGCTGTAAGCGGCTTATTTGTCTTTAACTTAGCTATTACCAGATGATCCTGATGCTGTCTAACATAGAACTCAGCCTTTGCTTTGTAGTTCTTGAGTTCATCGTTTTCAAGTTCGGATTCTTTCCACTCCATTGATAAGATATCATCGTCAAAGTGAGTGTCATAAATAATCTTTGGACCTTTTGGAATGTACTTCATCAGATGACGAAGTTCTGTTCTAATGTACTCAAAATCATTTATATCAGCATTATCAACGTAATCTGTTTCTGTAACCTTCTTTATAAGGTCTGTCTTTGCCTGAATTTCCGGTATGTTTGCCACGCCTGCAACAGCATTAACACGCTTTAACAGGTCTTTTCTGGCACGATTATTCTTCTGACCCGCCAGATACGCAAGCTCTATTGCATATACAAGTGCATCGAACCTTACGGCAGAAATTTCATCTTCTTCCGGAAGAATCAATGGGGCAAGTTCCTCTCTAACCATCAATGTATCTTCATAAGTCAATGCATCATAATTAGCATTATGTGAGTACTGATCCACATATTTCAGGTGCTGCCTTACTGCAAAGTTTTCTCTGTTGAGTCTGCTTACGTTTTCAACAAGAATGTCTACCAGGTCTTTCCTATATGAAATCAGATAATCAGTCTGATAGTTTATATCCTGCAGCTTATATGCCATCTGGAACCTCAGGTTGAAGATGGCTCCCTGTAGAGCAATCATATTAGCTGTTGCTTTACCCTTGTTCATTCTGAAGAACTCGAAGTTGCCGCAGAAATCAAAGATATAGAACTTGTCCTTATCAACTCCGTCAATCAGTCCTTCGCAAAGTCTTGTTCCACGCCCAATCATCTGCCAGAATTTAGCTTTACTCATAACCTTCTTGAAGAATACAAGATTGACTACTTCTGGAACATCAATTCCCGTATCCAGCATATCAACTGAGATGGCTATCTGAGGCAGTTTATTTGGATCTGAGAACTCATCAATTGCACTCTGAGCATATGTCATGTAGTTATCTATAACCTTTGCAAA
>JAUNDC010000034.1 GCA_030526355.1 Bacillota bacterium
TGTTATTTCAATACGTTCAGATTAAGTTGTTAATTTACAAGTGTCAAACTCCCGAATTGTTTTCGGGGGAAACAGAGGAGCTTCTGGAGCTGGGTGCTAAGCTGAGTGAAACCTATGGACTCACCATGCAGGAAGACAGCAAATATGCCAGAGGTATTGAACTTATACAAAGAAACAGAGATTAAAACAGAGGGCATCCCGTTAAAAATTTCGATAACGGATGCCTTATTTCATTTAGCCTTTACTTTTCAACGGAAAAGAGGTATAATAATATGCACTATGTGTTTATAATCGAGGAGGATATATATTCATGAAACCAACATTAATTTCAAAAGAAAACAATGAAGCCAAATTCACTATGGAATTTACTGCAGAAGAATTCGAAGCAGCTATAATAAAAGTTTATCAGGCGCAGAAGAATAAATTCACTATCGACGGCTTCAGAAAGGGTAAAGCACCTAGAAGCATCATAGAGAAGAGATATGGCGAAGGCATCTTCTTTGAAGACGCTGTAAACAATATGTTCTCGATGAACTATCCGCTGGCTCTTGATCAGCTTGATGTTGATGCTGTAGATCAGCCTAGGGCTGAATTCAGCGAACTTAAGAAGGGCGAAGGCTATACAGTTACAATTACTGTTACATGCTATCCTGAATTTGAAGTAAAAGACTACAAGGGCGTTGAAATCGAGACTGTAAGTGCAGATGTAACAGATGAGGATGTAGAAAAGGAACTGCAGAATAAAGCAAAAGTCAATGCCAGAATGGTTGAAGTAGACAGACCGGCTCAGGACGGAGATACAGTGCTTATCGATTATGAAGGATGGGCTGATGGCGTTCAGTTCGAAGGAGGCACAGCAGAGAGACAGCCTCTGAAGCTGGGTTCAGGCACATTCATCCCTGGATTTGAAGAACAGCTTGTTGGTGCGAGCAAGGGAGAGGAAAAGGATGTAAAGGTTACATTCCCTGAAGAATATCACTCTGAAGATCTTGCTGGAAAAGAAGCTGTATTCAAGTGCAAAGTTCATGAGATCAAAGAAGAAGAGCTTCCTGTAATCGATGATGATTTTGTAAAGGATGTAAGTGAATTCGATACTCTGGATGAATACAAGGCAGATATCAGAGCAAATCTGGAAAAGGCAGCAGAAGCAAGAGCAGAAAGCCAGATGAAGAACAGCGTTATCGAAAAGGTTTTCGAAGCAAATGATATCGATATTCCGGATGTTATGGTAGAAGCTGAAATTGACAATATGATGAATGAATTTGACCAGCAGCTGAGAGGTCAGGGTATGGATCTTGGTTCTTACTTCCAGTACCTTGGCAAGGATGCAGCAGACTTCAGAAGTGAGGTTAAAGAGGATGCATTCAAGAGAGTTAAGACAAGAATGCTGGTTAACAAGGTTGCCGAGCAGGAGAAGTTCGAGGTTTCAGATGATGAAATCAATACAGAGCTTGAAAACATGGCTAAACAGTATGGTCTTGAAGCAGATAAGCTGAAGGAAATGATTGGTGTTGAAAATGTAGGCATGATCGCAGGCGATATCAAAGTAAGAAAAGCTTTGGACTATATGTATGATAACGCAGTAAAAAAATAAGCGGCAGAAGGAGGTCCGGATAAATGGCGTTAGTACCTTATGTAATTGAACAGACGAGCAGAGGAGAGAGATCATATGATATCTATTCAAGGCTCCTGAAGGACAGAATAATATTTCTGGGAGAAACCATAGATGAGCATATTGCCAGCCTGGTTGTAGCTCAGCTGTTATTTCTGGAAGCTGAAGATCCGGATAAAGATATTAATATATACATCAACAGCCCCGGCGGTTCTGTAACCGCCGGTATGGCTATTTATGATACAATGAGGTATATCAAGCCGGAAGTTTCAACCATATGCGTAGGAATGGCTGCAAGCATGGGTGCTTTTCTTTTGTCAGCGGGGCAGAAGGGCAAAAGATATGCGCTGCCTAATGCAGAAATAATGATTCACCAGCCTCTCGGAGGAGTGCAGGGTCAGGCAGAGGATATCAAAATACATGCAGAGTGGATACTCAAAACAAGAGAAAAGCTGAACAGGATATTAAGCAGCAATACAGGCAAACCACTCGATATCATTGCTCGTGATACAGACAGAGATAACTTTATGTCCGCAGATGAAGCCATGGAGTATGGCCTCATTGACAAGGTGATAAAGGACAGATAACGGGGGTAGATTGTTTATGGCTAAATATGATGAGAATAATGAACTGAGATGTTCCTTCTGCGGCAAGCCTCAGAGTCAGGTCAAGAGGCTTATCAGCGGTTCCGGAGTATATATCTGCAATGAGTGCATATCATTGTGTCAGGATATACTGGCTGCAGAGGACAGTAATCAGCTGAGAGGAGAGGGAACTGCAGCAGGTAGCGAAAAGCTGCCGAAACCAAAGGAAATATTCGATATCCTGTCGGAGTATGTAATAGGGCAGGATGAAGCGAAAAAAGCACTTTCCGTTGCAGTATACAATCATTACAAGAGAATAAGCTGCAACTTTGCAGAAGATGACGTGGAGATACAGAAGAGTAATATTGTAATGGTGGGTCCGACAGGTTCAGGAAAGACTCTTCTGGCACAGACTCTTGCGAGAATTCTCAATGTACCTTTTGCAATTGCCGACGCTACGGCACTTACTGAAGCTGGATATGTCGGAGAAGATGTTGAAAATATTCTTTTAAAGCTTATCCAAGCAGCTGATTATGACATAGAAAAGGCTCAGCGTGGAATAATATACGTTGATGAAATAGATAAAATCTCCAGAAAGGCTGAGAATCCCTCAATTACCAGGGATGTCAGCGGCGAAGGTGTTCAGCAGGCACTGCTTAAGATTCTGGAAGGCACTGTGGCAAATGTACCGCCTCAGGGAGGCAGAAAGCATCCACATCAGGATTTTCTGCAGTTTGATACAACAAATGTTCTGTTCATATGTGGAGGAGCATTTGACGGACTGGATAAGGTGGTGCAGAGAAGGATAGGTGAGAAAACCATCGGTTTTAATTCAAATGTTGAAACCAATAAGCTGGAGAAGGCAGAGCTTCTGAAGCATGTTCAGCAGGAGGATCTGCTGAAATATGGTCTTATTCCTGAATTTGTAGGGAGACTGCCGGTGCTTGTAACTCTTGAGGAACTCAGCAAGGATGCATTGATAGAAATTATAACAGAACCTAAAAATGCACTTATAAAGCAGTACAAGAAGCTGCTGGCTATGGATAATGTGGAGCTTGAAATAAAAGATGATGCCATAGAAGCGATAGCCGAAAAAGCTCTTGAACGAAAGACGGGTGCTCGTGGTCTCAGAGGAATTATGGAAAAGATAATGACCAATATCATGTATGAGCTGCCGTCAAGAGATGATGTTAACAAATGCATAATTACGAGAGAGACAGTAGAATCAGAAAGGGATCCTCAGCTTATAATTGCTGATTCCAATAGACTTTCTGCTGGAAAAACCAAAGCAGAAACAGCATAAAAAATAGAGGGCGGCTTTCAAGTCGCCCTGTTTTTAACCAATGAAAAGGAGACAGATGTTATGGAAGATAAAAACAAACAGCCTGTTGATGTTGATATAGATGAAGTAAATGATAATCAGGAGAATGTCATTGAGGAAGTGACAGAGGAAATAATTGAAGATGAGACTCTTAAGGAATATCCTATGATTCCTCTCAGGGGATTATCGGTATTTCCAAACATGGTGCTGCATTTCGATATTGGCAGGGAAAAATCAATAAATGCACTTGAAAAAGCGATGGTTATGAATCAGCATATTTTTCTTGTGTCACAGAAGGATGACAACACGGATCTGCCGACGCCGGAGGATTTTTATCATGTAGGAACAGTGGGCAAAATCAAGCAGATGCTCAAGCTACCGGGAGATTCTATCCGTGTACTGGTAGAAGGCGTGTGCAGAGGCAGGATAGAGGAAATTCTCTTTGAAGTGCCGTATTTTAAATGCAAGGTGAGAATTCTCGAGGAAGCTGATGCGACTGCAGAGGATCCTGAGGCAGAGGCTCTGATGCGGACAGTGCTGTCAAGCTTTGATGAATATATAAATATCAATCAGAATCTCTCGCCGGAAGTGTTTGCATCTGTTGTTACAATTGAGGATCCGGGAAGAATGGCCGATATGATCGGTTCTCACATGGAAATACGGCTTGAAGATAAACAGCAGCTGCTGGAGATACTTGATCCTAAGGAAAGGCTCGAGAAGCTCAATGAGATACTCATAAGAGAAATTGAGATACTTAACATAGAACAGGATATTTCAAGCAAGGTAAAATCACAGATCAATAAAAACCAGAGAGAATACTATCTCAGAGAGCAGATGAGAGCTATCCAGGAGGAGCTTGGAGTCACTGAGGATGTTGAGGATGAAATAGCAGGCTTCAGGGAGCAGCTGGATGCGCTTGAGCTTTCGGATAAGACAAAAGAAAAGATTGAAAAAGAAATAAGTAGATTTTCCAAGATGCAGCCGTCTTCGGCAGAGGCTACTGTAAGCAGAAACTATATTGAAACAATACTTTCGCTGCCATGGAACAAATCAAGTGAAGACAATATTGATCTAAATAAGGCGCAGGAGATTCTTAATGAGGATCACTACGGGCTCGATAAAGTTAAGGAAAGAGTTCTGGAATATCTGGCTGTTATCAGACTTTCAGAAGCGATAAAGGGTCCGATTCTCTGTCTGGTAGGGCCTCCGGGAGTCGGCAAGACTTCAATTGCCAGGAGTGTTGCAAGATCAATTAACCGTGAATTTGTCAGAATGGCTCTTGGCGGTGTGCGCGATGAAGCAGAGATCAGAGGCCACAGGAGGACTTATATTGGCGCTATTCCTGGAAGGATAATCAGTGCGATAAAAGACAGTGGCGTGAATAATCCGGTATTCCTTTTTGACGAAGTGGATAAGATTGGAGCTGACTATAAGGGGGATCCTGCATCGGCTCTTCTTGAGGTGCTTGACCCTGAACAGAACAAGGATTTTACAGACCATTATCTTGAGGTGCCGTTTGATCTTTCCAAGGTAATGTTCATTACAACTGCCAATACGACAGATACCATCCCTGGACCGTTGCTTGACAGAATGGAAGTAATAGAAGTAAGTGGATACACTGAAGAGGAAAAGTTAAATATAGCAGAGAAATATCTGGTTCCTAAGCAGATAAAGGAAAACGGTCTTGCAGCGAAGAATATTTCATTTACAGAAAAGGGCATCAGGGATCTTATTAATTATTATACAAGGGAATCGGGTGTCAGAAATCTGGAAAGAGAAATAGGAAATATCTGCAGAAAGGTAGCCAGAAATGTAGTATGCGGAGACGATAAAAAAGTCAGCGTTACAGGCAAAAAAGTTGTTGATTTCCTTGGAAAACATAAATTCAGATATGATACAATAAAAGGAGAGACAGAGGTTGGAGTAACCACTGGACTGGCCTGGACCAGAGTGGGCGGCGATACTCTGTTTATCGAGACAACTGCAGTTCCGGGAAGCGGCAAGCTTGTTCTCACAGGTCAGCTGGGAGATGTTATGCAGGAGTCAGCCAAGGCAGGAGTCAGCTATATAAGATCAGCAGCAGGCAGATTGAAGATTGATGAAGACTTTTACAAGAAATGCGATCTTCATATCCATATTCCCGAAGGTGCTGTTCCTAAGGATGGGCCTTCGGCGGGTGTGACAATGTGTACTGCTATAATATCAACTCTGACTGATATTCCTGTCAGAAAGGATGTTGCTATGACAGGAGAAATAACCCTCAGAGGAAAGGTGCTTCCTGTCGGAGGTATCAGAGAAAAGGTACTTGCTGCACACAGAGCCGGCATCAGGAAAGTGCTTCTGCCAAAGGAGAACGAGGCTGATATTCAGGATATTCCGGAAGCCGTAAGAAATGATATGGAATTCGTGCTCATAAAGAATGTAAACGATGCGCTTAAACAGGTTCTTGTAAAGGATACAAAACATGAAAATCAATAAATCTGATCTGGAAGCGGTGGCAGTGAAAAAAAATCAGTATCCTGCTGCCGATCTGAAGGAAATAGCTTTTGCAGGCAGGTCAAATGTAGGGAAGTCATCTCTGCTAAACCTGCTGACGGGCAGAAAGAAACTGGCTCGTGTCAGTGGCAGTCCGGGAAAGACCAGAACAATTAATTTTTATATAATAAATGACAGTTTCAGAATTGTGGATCTTCCGGGATACGGCTATGCCAAGGTGTCAAAATCAATATCAGCCGGATGGGGTGAAATGATGGAAAACTACCTTGAAAGCAGACCAAATCTGGTAAAGGTGGTACAGCTTGTGGATATAAGGCACGCTCCATCAAAGCAGGATGTTGAGATGTATGATTATCTGAGACATTTCGGGCTGGATGGAATAGTGGTTGCAACTAAAGCTGATAAAATATCCAGAAACCAGATGGCAAAGCAGATAAAGCTTATAAGACAGACACTGAAGCTTACTGATACTGATATGGTTATACCGGTATCATCGCTGAAGAGAACCGGTCATGAAGAGCTTCTGAATGTCATGGAACAGCTGTTGGAGGGATAGATGCAGTTTTTTGGTTTACAGGTTCTGATGAAAAGAATCAAGGCTATCAGATTCATGATGGCTGATAAATCAGTGCCCAAAAGAAAAAAAGCGCTGATTATATTCGGGATTATTTATATCTTTCTGCCGGTAGATCTTATTCCGCCTATTCTGTTTCCTATAGCATGGGTCGATGACCTGATATTGTGGCTTCTGATTCTCTGGTATCTCAGCAGTGAGCTTGATAAGTACTGGACAGGAGGGAAGACAAAAGATTTTTCCAAAAAATATCGTGGAAAAACCTTCGTGGATGATGTAGAATATGAAGTAAGTGAAGACAAAGAAAAGGACAGAAAAAAAGGAGACGGACCTGATGCATAACGAAACAGTTGGAACAGTCCTCATCACACAGGAACAGATAAACGAAAAGGCTGCTGAGATAGGCAGGCAGATAGAAGAGGATTTCAAAGGAGAACCGGTGGTGCTTGTGGGAATACTTAGAGGTGCGGTTCTTTGGATGGCAGATATAATGAAGAACGTCAATCTTGATATGGTTATCGATTTCATGTCAGTCAGCAGCTATGGTGCTTCCACTAAATCTTCAGGTATAGTCAAAATAATCAAGGATCTGGATACCGATATCGAAGGCAAGAATGTTATAATCGTTGAGGATATCGTCGATTCAGGAAGAACTTTGAGCTATCTGAAGAGCTATTTCGAAAACAGGGATGCTAAAACGGTGAAGATATGCACGCTTCTTGACAAACCTGAAGGAAGAAAGGTAGAAATTGATGTTGATTACATAGGATTTACCGTAGATGACATTTTTATTGTCGGATATGGTCTTGACTATGATCAAAAATATAGAAACCTTCCATACATATCGTATCTGGAAGAATAGATAAATGATGAACAAGGAGAGTTAAAATGGGTTACGAAGTAAAAATCGGATTATCAAACAAGCATGTACATTTACAGAAGGATCATATCGATATCCTTTTTGGTGAAGGCCATGAACTGACACCTACCAAGCCGCTGGTTCAGCCGGGTCAGTTCGCTTCAGAAGAAAAAGTTGACATCGTAGGACCTAAGAACACTCTTAAGGGAATAAGAGTTCTCGGACCAGCAAGACCGGAAACTCAGGTTGAACTGGCAATGACTGATGCCAGAACACTGGGAATCAAGGCTCCTATCAGAGAATCAGGTGTTCTCGATGGAACTCCTGGATGCAAGCTGGTTGGCCCTTGCGGAGAGGTTGAGATTGATCATGGTGTAATTGTTGCGCTGAGGCATGTACACCTTAATCCGGAACAGGCTGAAGAAGCAGGTGTTAAGGATAAGGATATCGTATGCCTTAAGGTTGGAGGCGAAAGAGGTCTGATCTTTGATAACGTTCTGGTTCGTGCAGGTGTTAAACATGAAAGAGAAGTACATCTGGATACAGATGAAGGAAATGCTGCAGGATGCGGTCCGGATGCTGTAGCAGAAATCATCAAATAGAACAGCAGATTGATTTGAGTAAAAAGTGCGGGAATTCTACCGCACTTTTTTAATGAGGAATTTCGTCAAATACATTTCCTGATAATCAGTCCTGCATCTGACTGGCAAGGAAGCTTGCTCCAAGCCTTGCTGCCTTTATTTCAGCCTCACCGATTCTGGTTTTTTCGGTGGAAAGGAGCATTACTGCACCAATAGGATCTCCATTGGTAAGAATCGGTACCACAACCTTTGAGTCTGAATTAAATACTTCCTTTTGCTGAATGATAGTATCCAGCTCATCGTCGATTTCCTTATTTAGATATTCCTTCTGTTTTACACCGGCGGTAGCTACGAAGCGATCTGTATCCGAAACAAGAACGGGGAGTTCAAGCACGGAGGCAGCTGTTTCAACAAACAGCTCAGCTGTCTGTCCCAGTTCGCTGATCGGCGAATACTTTTTCAGGATAATCTCACCGGATGCACTTGTATATATCTCGAGAGGATCTCCTTCACGGATCCTGAGCACTTTTCTTATTTCCTTAGGAACGACAACCCTGCCAAGATCGTCTATTCTTCTTACAATTCCTGTTGCTTTCATATGTTAGTCTCCTCATAAAATCTGTTTGTGATGTTATTATCTGTCAATGAGAGAAAAATATACCCTTAAAGTCTTTGACATTTCAAAGGCAATGCAGTAACATTTTAATGGCTGTATTTTTGTGACAATAATCAGGGAGAGTATAATGAGAAAACTAAAAGGGTTATGGAAAATCATATTCGGACGTACCGCTATAATGGTATTCCTTATGGCTATACAGGCTGTTATTCTGTTCGGCGGTTTCGCTATAGTTGATAATAAAATATTTATCGTCAACTATGGCGTGGGTATTCTGGCAGTTATAATACTGATGTATGTCCTTAATACCAGACAGAATTCAAGCTATAAGATGATGTGGATTATTCTGATACTGGTTGTTCCTGTTATTGGAGTAGCGTTCTACATATACACGAGGCTTCAGCCTGGCACACAGTTTATCTCCAAACGTGTCGGAGAACTGCTTGACGAGGAGGCACCATTTCTCAAACCGGGAGGCAATGCCGTAAATGCACTGGCATGCGAGCCCAAAATTGACACCGGTCTATTTAAATATCTGTATGAATACGGTAAATATCCTGCATATTGTGATGCCAGTGTTAAATATTTTCCTCTGGGTGAAGATAAATTCAATGAAATGATATATCAGCTTGAACGTGCGAATGATTTTATTTTTCTGGAATACTTTATAGTTGAAAGAGGCTATATGTGGGACAGAATTCTCAAGATACTTGCCAGAAAAGCCAGGGAAGGAGTAGAGGTAAGGTTTATGTACGATGGGACATGTACACTTTCCCTGCTGCCTAAGAACTATCCTGAGAGAATGAAAAAGCTCGGGATAAAGTGTAAGGTGTTCTCACCAATGATGCCGTTCCTGACTACGCATCAGAACAATCGGGATCATAGGAAGATTCTGGTGATTGACGGACATACCGCCTTTACGGGAGGAATTAATCTGGCTGACGAGTATATCAACAGAAAAAAGCGCTTCGGCCATTGGAAGGATACAGCTGTAATGGTGAAGGGGGAGGCTGTGAACAGCTTCACGTTGATGTTTCTGCAAATGTGGAATATTACAGAGAAGACGAGAGAAAACTATGGCCGGTATATGTATAAGAATGACACATCGTCAGATGATACTATGAGAAACGGTGGATACATTGCACCTTATGGAGACAGCCCGTTTGATGATGAAGAGGTTGGAGAAAAGGTGTATATAGATATTCTGAATAAGGCCAGAGACTATGTACATATTATGACGCCGTACCTCATACTTGATGAGGAAATGCTGAATACTATCATATTTGCCGAACAGCGGGGTGTTGATGTGAAAATTATACTACCGCATATCCCGGATAAGAAATATGCCTACTGGCTGGCACGTACTCATTATGAAGAGCTGATTAATGAAGGTGTCGAAATTTATGAATACACACCGGGATTTGTTCATGCGAAGGTATTTACGAGCGATGATGAAAAGGCCGTTGTAGGAACCATAAACCTTGATTACAGAAGCCTTTATCTTCACTTTGAATGTGCGGCATATATATGGAGAAACCCTGTAATCGGTGATATCGAGGATGACTTTCAGAATACACTGTCAAAGTGTCACAAAATAACGCTTCAGGATTGCCGGAACTACAGTATTATCGGCAAAATTTGCGGCAGAGTGCTTAAGCTTATTGCTCCGCTGATGTGATTTAAAGAAAGGATAACAGCATGCTATTTAAGAATATAACCATACTTAATAATCAGCTTGATGTGGAAAAGGAACGTTATGTGCTCGTCGGCAATGGGTGCATTGAATATATCGGGGACAGACCTCCTGCCGGATACACCGGCAGAGAATACGACGGCAGAGGTAAGCTGCTGATGAGTGGTTTTTTTAATGCTCACGCACATTCTCCTATGACTCTCATGAGGGGATATGGGGAAAACATGATGCTGCAGGACTGGCTTACGAAAAAAATCTTTCCGTTTGAAGATAAACTGGATGGAAATGCAGTTTACTGGGGAACAATGCTTGCTATGGCTGAGTCTCTCAGGTATGGAATCGTGTCCACCAGTGATATGTACTATTTTTGTGATAATATGGCAGAGGCAGTAATAGAATGTGGTGCCAAGAGCAATATATCGAGATCAATTACCAATATGGCAGGTGATGCTCCTTCAGAACTTGTAAGTATGAAGGAAAATGAGAAGTTTTATAAGGATTACCACAGAGCAGCAGGAGGAAGACTGAGGGTTGATATGAGCCTTCATGGAGAATATACTTCAGACCCTGCGACCGCACAGGCACTTGCAGAATGTGCTGCATCAGCCGGGGACGTGGTGATGCATGTACACCTGTCAGAAACAAAGCTTGAACATGAGCAGTGCATACAGCGTCACGGAATGACTCCGGCAGCATACATGGAAAAGATGGGACTGTTTGACGTACCTGCAATTGCGGCGCATTGTGTTTATGCTGATGAAAATGATCTGGATATTTTCAGAAGCAAAGGAGTTACAGTTGCCACAAATCCTGTCAGCAATATGAAGCTGGCCAGTGGAGTATGCAATGCAGCAGCAGTATTGAAAAAAGGAGTTAATCTTGCAATCGGCACAGATAGTGTAGCAAGCAACAATAATCTGGATTTCATTGAAGAAATGAAAACTCTGGCAATAGGAAACAAGGTATATTATCAGGATCCTACATTGCTTACGGCGAAAGAGGCTTTGCGTGCGGCCACCGCAGGAGGTGCCGCTGCACAGGGAAGAAACGATACGGGAGTACTGAAACAGGGAAATCGTGCGGATCTTATTGTAATTGATATTTCGGGACCGAATATGCATCCTGTTCACAATATCATCAATAATATAGTGTATTCTGGTTCAGGTAAAGATGTCGTTATGACAATGGTGGATGGAAAAGTACTGTATGAAAACGGCAGCTATTATACAATAGATATTGAAAAAACCATCCATGAAGCTGAAAAAGCGACTGAGAAAATTCTTGAAAGGCTTTGATTATGACAAAAAAATCACTGGTTAAAGGCGCGGCAGTTCTGGCTGTCGCAGGTATAGTAGTAAAAATCCTGGGTGCTTTTTTCAGGATACCTCTTGCCAACTGGATAGGTGCTGACGGAATGGCGAATTATTCTCCTGCGTATGCATTGTACTCATTCCTGCTGGTATTTGCAACGGCTGGTCTGCCTGTTGCCATATCAAAAATGGTATCCGAAAGGTGTGCGGTTGGTCAGTTCAGAGAAGCGGAGAGAGTATTCAAACTGTCCAGAATGCTTATGATAACAATAGGAGTTATCGGATTCTGCCTGCTTTTCTTCTTTTCTGGTTATATTGCTGAAATGTTTAAGGTACCGGGTTCATCATTATCTATGAAGGCAACTGCACCGGCACTTCTTCTGGTGCCTGTAATGGCTTCATACAGAGGATATTTTCAGGGAATGCAGGAAATGGTACCGACAGCTGTTTCACAGGTTGTGGAGCAGATTTTCCGCGTCGTTCTAGGGCTTTCGGCTGCATGGATAATGTACAACAGTGCAGTAGATATAATGGGCTTCTCTAACGATGAAAGAGGTGCTGCAGGAGGTTGCTTCGGAGCATCAGCAGGTGCTGTAGGGGGACTTCTGACAATGCTTGTTATTTACCTCATTGCCAGAAAGGGAATTAAACGAAGAATAAGAAATGATAAGAACAGAACGAGGGAGACTGCAGGTACAATACTTAAGAGGATAGCCGCAATAGCCATTCCGATTACTATTGGCGCCACCATAATGCCGCTGGTAAACCTTATCGATGCTGCAATAGTTAATGTCAGACTGCTGGATGCTGGATTTGATAAAACAGCGGCTGAAACAATGTACGGACAGCTTACAGGTTTTGCCGAACCGCTGGTTGCATTTCCTCAGGTAATAATGACATCAATTGTTCTTAGCCTGGTTCCTATGGTATCAGCTGCACACAGGGTAAAAAACTATAAAGAACGGAACAACACCATTTCGCTGGGAACAAGAATGGCCATGATAATTGCATTCCCGTGTGCGGCAGGTATGTTTGCACTTTCAGGCCCTATTCTTCTTCTGCTTTATCCGGCACAGAGGGAAAGTGCACTGAATACTGTTCCTACGCTGCAGACATTATGTGTTGGTTTTGTTTTTCTCGCTCTGATAACTACTATGACCGGAGCACTGCAGGGAATAGGAAAGCAGACGGTACCAGTAATAAACCTTTTCCTTGGAGTTATCGTTAAATTTGGCGTGACATGGATACTGACAGCCATACCAGGAATCAACATCGTGGGCGCTGCAATTGGAACTGTCGTGGCGTATGTAATTGCTGCAACACTGGACTTCACTGCTCTGAAACGGTTTACAGGTTTTCACCTCAAGCCGTCGGTAACTCTTTTCAAACCATGTGCTGCTGCGGTTATCATGGGGATTATAGTGGCCTTTATCTATAAAGGTATTTTCGCGCTTATTGGAAGCAACAGCCTTTCTGTACTTGTATCTGTAGCAGCAGGTGTTGTCATATATGGAATCACAATACTGAAAATAAAAGCAATAGAAAGAGATGAGCTTTTATCTGTACCTGCAGGAAGAAAACTTGCTGTAATATGTGATAAACTTAAATTGTGGTAGTTTATTGAAGCTGCTGACAGAAAAAAGAGCTGTAATTGTCCAAATACTCTTGACAAAACCATTGAAAAATGGGACAATTAGAGACACGCGGACAGAGATTAAACGTTTAATAATGTTTTTTCCTGATAATAGAATATTTGTTGTTTTAAGGAGGATTTATTGATGAATAAAGCTGAATTAGTAGCTGCTGTAGCAGAGAAAACTGGTTTCACTAAGAAAGATGCCGAGATAGCTGTTAACGCTTTCGTTTCAAGTGTAGAAAACGCTTTAGTAGAGGGTGAAAAGGTTCAGTTAATCGGATTTGGAACTTTCGAAGTTCGCCAGAGAAAAGCTAGACAGGGCAGAAACCCTAGAAAGCCTGGTGAAATCATTAAGATTGACGCTTCAAAGGCTCCTGTATTCAAGGCTGGTAAAGCTCTTAAGGATGCAGTTAATAAATAGTTATGATAATTAAGGGTAACTGCGGTTACCCTTTTATAATATATGGAGGTATATATGCGGATTGATAAATTTCTTAAGAATTCCAGAATTATTAAACGCAGGACGGTAGCAAAAGAAGCCTGTGAACAAGGCAGGATAACGGTGAACGGCAAGGTTGCCAAGCCTGGGGCTGAAGTCAAGGTAGGAGATGAAATATATATAGAGTTTGGAAACGGGAGTCTCAAAGTAAAGGTACAGGAAATAAAGGATTCCTGCAGAAAAGAAGACGCCCCGGGAATGTATCAGGTGATAGAATAAAGAAAACCTCTTTTGTCAATGATATTTGTATAGCTTTGACAGGAGGTTTTTTTATGCGTTTAGGAATCCCGAGAGGGTATTTTTATTATGATTACTACTTATTTATTGAGACTTTGTTTCACGATTCGGAGACTGAGCTTGTATTTGGAGAACCAAATAATGAAGAAATCATGCAGTCGGGAATAGCTTTGACAGTTGATGAAGCGTGTCTGCCGATTAAGCTTATGGCCGGTCAGGTATCTTCTCTAATAAATGACTGCGATATAATTCTGATTCCAAGGATAATGAAAGACTTAGCCGGCAGATGGCTGTGCCCTAAGCTGCTTGGACTGCCGGAGCTTATGACCAGTGCAGTCGTATCAGATAAAATATACGTAACGGAGCCTGTGCATTTTAACAATAAAAACAGAACAAGGGAATGTTTCTGGAAACTGTGCAGAAAAACGGGAATGAAAAGAACACGTTTCAATAATGCATTCGAAAAAGCATTCGGCAGAATTGCAGATGTATATGCAGGCAGAAATAATATGCATGTTGAAGCTTCATGGGAATTCATACCGGAAGAACCGGGTCCTGATGAAATATTGCTACCTAACACGGTAAATGTGCTATTGGCGGGACATTGCTATAATATTTATGATAAGTTTACAAACTTTAATATAATGAAAAAGCTGGACACATTAGGTATTGGAGCTATGACAGAAGGCTCGGTGCCCCATAGTGAAATGGAGATATGTATAAAAAAATCCGGGCTGATAAAAGAACCTTTCTGGGAAGCCTTTGTAAGAATTTTAGGAACAGCTCTGTATATGAGAGACAAGGTTGATGGGATATTATATCTTTCATCTTTTTCATGCGGGCTCGATGCGATGATTATTGAAATGCTGAAGTCGCGCGTATCAGATCTGCCGATAATGGTTGTAAAGATAGATGAACACAGAGGAGAAGCTGGCCTTGATACTAGGCTGGAGGCTTTTGCAGACCTGCTGGAGAAACGGAGAGTATCATGATCGTGACATTTCCAAGATTCGGCCATTCTGCCGAGATGGTTTCTCTGATGTTTGAAGAGCTTGGAATTCCATGTATAATACCGCCGCACAACGATTATGACGTATTGAAAAAGGGATCGCAGATTTCCCCTGAAGAAATATGCCTGCCATTTAAATATATGGCTGGAGGTCTGATGCAAAGCTACAGCCAGGGAGCTGATACTGTGGTGATGGTTGCTACCTGCGGGCCATGCAGGCTTGGAGAGTATGGTCAGCTTCTGAAGGAGGTGCTTGATAATGCAGGATATAATTATAACTGGATTATTATTGATTCTCCTGCAGTTATCGGCACAAAAGAGTTTATTCGCAGAATTGGAGCTGTTGCTGAAGAAAAACGACCAGCTAAACATAAAATTGTAAATGCAGCTTTTAATACGGTAAAACTGATAAAAGCACTTGATTCACTGGAAAACAGAATAAAAAGAATAAATGGTTATGTGGGCGCACATTCGTCATGTATAAGAATTATGAATGAGCTGGATGATAAAATAGCTTCACTGAAATCATTTGACGAGGGATTTGAGCTTATCAGGGCAACGAAACGGAGAATAAGAAAACTGGAACTGGATAGAACAGTGAATCCGATAAAAATTCTGATAGTAGGAGAAATATATACTTCGATTGAAAAAGAAGCAAACAGGAAGCTGGAAGACAAGCTTATGATGCTGGGATGCAGTGTTAACAGACATATGACTATATCATGGTGGATTGATAATGCGGTAAAATGTGCCGCTTTACCGGCATTTGTAAAAAATATTACAATGATGAGCAGGAGAGCTTTTCCATGCGGAATTGGGGGATATGCAAAAGAAACAGTTAATAAAATCCAGAAAGCATCAGAATTTGATGGCGTGATTAAAATCATGCCCTCCGGTTGTATGCCTGAGATAGTAACTAAAGCATACTGCGAAAACACGGTTAATAATAAACTCCCTGCTGTTCTTAATCTTGTTTATGATGAAATGGATGGGGAAGCAGGCTATGAGACCAGAATAGAAGCGTTTGTGGATATGCTGGAAAGGAGGAAGCATGTACTGGCTGGGAATTGATATAGGCTCTATAAGCACCGATATGGTACTGATTGATGCCTGCGGCAACGTTTTGGAGGAATTATATCTCAGGACAGGAGGTGAGCCTGTAAAGGTAGTCAGAGAAGGCTTGTCTGCTCTTGGTGAAAAATACGCTTCCAATTATGTTCAAGGTGTTGGTATAACCGGAAGCGGGAGAAATCTTGGTGCCGCCGTTGCAGGAGCCGATGTAGTTAAAAATGAGATTACTTCCCATGCCAGAGCTGTTGCCGAAACGGATTCTGATATACGGACTGTAATAGAAATAGGAGGGCAGGATTCAAAAATAATTCTGATGGAGAATGGATTGGTAAAGGATTTTGCCATGAATACGGTTTGCGCTGCTGGAACTGGGTCGTTTCTGGATAGGCAGGCGGGGCGCATGGGAATTACCATTGAGGACTTGTCAGATATGGCATATGAAGCTGCAGATTACGTTCCTATTGCAGGAAGGTGTGCTGTTTTTGCAGAATCTGATATCATACACAAGCAGCAGACGGGTGCATCGGAAAGCGCACTTATGGCAGGATTATGCAGAGCATTGGCCGCAACATATCTGTCTAATGTTGCAAAAGGTAAAAAAATTGAGCCGGGAATATGCTTTCAGGGTGGAGTGGCTTCAAACAAAGGTATGCGAAAAGCCTTTGAGGAGCTGCTTCAGCAACCGATAATCGTTCCGGAGCATCATAAAGTCATGGGAGCATTGGGAGCGGCTCTTCTAGCAAAAGATAAAAAACAAGCTAAAACAAATTTTAAGGGGTTTGAAACAGGCAGACTTGAGCTTCGTACAGAAGAAACCGAATGCCGTGGCTGCAGCAATACCTGCCGGGTCATCAATATAAGAACGGAAAATGAAATATACGGATGCTTTGGAGATATCTGCGGCAGATATTCCGGATGATATTGCAAAATTCCCTGCAGACTTGCTTCCGCAGGGAATTTGTTCAGAATATATTTTTTGGAACAGGCAGTTCGTTTTCATGGAGATAATTGAGACAGTATTCAAGTGATGCAATTTCTCCGGCGGAATTGGATACGTCATGGCATTTTACATAATAGTATGCCTTTGATATCATACTGTCGACTTCATTGATGGAAGTTGTATCAACAAAAAAAGCAGAATATGATTTGTATGAGTCCCAATCCTCTGCAATATATTTCATGCTGGCCTCCGCTTCATCCCATTTTTCAGCTTGTATAGCGGGAAGGATGCTATCATTTATCAGTGTCCTGTAACTGTTTATGGTCTGTGCTGAATATTTATCATAAATACTCCAGGGAACTATAAGACAGATCAGGCATATTACAGATATAATCATATCTCTCATTCAGTTATCTCCTTTGCCATGTTGTTTTTTCCATAATGCATGTAGATATGAAGCCTGGATTCACTGTCACAGAAGGCCAGAAAAACATCTGAGCAGCTGGATATATTCATCATGGAAAGATTTTTGAGAAGCTTTTCTTCGGTCCATCCGGCTTGAGTCAGGTTTTTACGATACATAATACCGTCAGAAATGAAAACCACAGGCATTATTTCCGGTTGCTTCTTTATTGACATATCCTTTGGTGTAAGAGGCTTGTTTTCAGCCTTCGGTATGATGGAAAGCTCACCGTTTGATTCCATTACAGCATATTCCACATCTGATACTGCAGGCATATTTCCTATTCTAAGCTGCTCCATAAGATCATTTACTGTTATACGAAGCTTTTTAAGCTCTTTATGGTTGATGTCACCATTGTTTATCAGAATACTAGGTTTACCGTTAAAAAAATTTTTGAGCTTTTCACTTTTGATGGAAATGAACGAGATAAGCACTTGAAGAAAAAGCAACGTGAAAATTGCAGTTACACCTGTTATCATGGAAACATCCGGAGATTCTATAGGTATTGAGGCAAGCTCAGCTATCATAAAAAGCACGATCAGCTGGAAAGGAGACATTTTGGAAAGCTCACCCTTGCCCATTATGCGGATTACAAAAAGAACAATCAGATACAAAATAATCGTACGTATAAGTACAATTGTCAAAATAATCACCTCCTGATAAATATAAATTATTGTTTGCATTTTAAGCCTTTGATATACTTATTAAGTGAGGTGAGCAATGAAAGAAAAAGGGAACTATATCAGATTTGCAGGGTTATACAATTTTACTTATATGTCAATAGGAGCACTGCTGCCTTTTATTGGGCAATATCTCAAAACTCTGGGCTTTTCAGGAGCAGAGATAGGTGCGGTAACAGCAGCAGGAACGGCTGTAGCAATATTTGCTTCTGCTTTCTGGGGCAGAATATATAGCCGCAGTCGTAAGAATCATGATATCCTTATTCTGTTGTGCAGCATGGCGGCAATAATCTGTATAATCCTCTCTCAGCTAAAAACCTACAGTCTGTTTATTGTTATCTTCGGATGCATGTACTTTTTTCAGGCACCTGTAATGTCACTTACGGATGCATTTACCGTGGAAAGAATGCACAGGTTCGGAACCTTGAGGGCGTGGGGAGCAGTTGGTTTCGCAGCAGGAACGTTTCTTGCCGGACTGATTTCGGATATACTGAATCTTTCGGTAATTTTTGTGTTTTATGTTTTGAGCTATGCGGCAGCTGCAGTTATAATACTGACCTTAAGAAGAAACAATTCTGTAAGAGAGGATAAGGCTAATAAAGCTGATAAGGAAGAAGCAAAGTCTCTGGGCTATGCTGGAATTTTAAAGGACAGACATATAAGGCAGCTTATATTGTGTGCTTTTTTCATGGGAGGCACAAATGTTGCAAATAATACATATTTTAGCTTTCTTTATATAGAAGGTGGAGGAACCATAGCGGGCGTGGGCGCTGTCATGCTTCTCATGGTGGGAAGCGAAGTTCCGTTTATGGCAGTATGTGAACGTCTCGCAGCCAGATTTACAATGCAGAGAATCATACTGACAGCAATGGTGATATCTTCAGCAAGATTTATATTGTATGGTATCGGTCTGCCATGGTGGATTCTTGTACTGATGTCGTTTACACAAGGTGCTGTCAATGGAATTCTGCTGATTGAATTTGTAAGGTATGTTTCAATACTGGCACCAGAAGGAAGCAAGAGTATAGCTATCTCAGCATACTACATTATCGGAAGCAATCTAAGTACGATTATATGTCAGCTGTTTGGTGGAATGATACTTGACCGAGCGGGAGCTTCAGGTGTATATATGTTTTTCGGACTTTTTAACCTTGCAGGTGTAATATTGTATATAAAATTCAAGCTGTATAAAAATCAAAACATGAGATTAAAAATGAAAAATAAAACGAAAAAAGATGAAAAAAGTCGTTGACAAAAGGGAATGATTAGGGTAATATAAAGAA
>JAUNDC010000070.1 GCA_030526355.1 Bacillota bacterium
GGCAAGAGGGAAAAAAGTCATTCTTAACTTGTACTTTTTCTTGACAGAGGACCAATCAAAAAAGCAGTTGCCTGCAAAGGTGACTGCTTAGTTGATGTTTGGTTATTTAGTTTTATTCTGTGACTAGTTCCATGAGTTTTTTCAGTGACTCGCATGTCTGTTCATATGAAATACCTTCGGCAAATGCATTAGTATTGCAATATTTCATCCAGTTGTCTCTTAAGAACTCACTTGACTCTATCTTTGGAATTATATTTCCCCATTGCCTGATTGCATCAATACTGCCTCTTTTTTCGGAAGTTCTTTTAAGCGCAATCTTAAGGATAGTTGCATCGCAATCATCCATTCTCAATCTGGTTAGCAGATAGATATCATAAAAATCTCTCGGTCTGGTATTTGCTTCGGCTCTGAAGCTGCATGGCATTTTTTGTTTTCATAGCAGAACCTCCATATACCTCATGACTTTAGGTTTAACTCTTAGCTGCTGTGCATATTCAAGAAGCAGCGGAATGTTCCTTTCCTTTGAGTATGCATACTGCTTCATGGCTGAGTTTATCAGCTCAATATTGCTGCCTGATCCGCGCAGTATGTCGCATAAACTTCTTTCAAGATTATAAGCTTTAATTTCATTTCCCATTGGAGATACTAAAGTTGTAATCCCAAGTTCATAGTTTGCTGCTTTGACATGACGTACTTTCAGATTATACTCTGACAGTTTCCTTGAGTTGTATCCTTGCGGAAATGTCATGTCATATTTCGATGGAGTGCGGTCTGAATAACCCAGAAGGTAAAGGGCTGTATCATGGGAATAGATTCCTCTGCTGAAACGCTGCTGAATTACATACAAATCATCTTCCCAGTACTCGTCAAAAGAGTAAAGCCCTCTGTCAATTTTGTAAAGCTGTCCTGCATCAACCATGTTGCGAAGAGTCTGTCCATGAACTCCACGTTCTTTTGCCTGAGCCGCCGAAAAATATTCAAATGAAGCTTCACGCAAAACACTAGCGCTGTTTTTCTTTACTGTCATGAACACCTCCTTGTTTTTTACACTATATTATATATAATATTATAGTGTAAAAATCAAACGGTATTCATTTATCTCTGCTCAAGTTCATTTTCTTTCACCACTTCGGGCTCATACTTCACTGCCTTAATACCAGCAGGTGTCCTGAAAAACTGCTCGGGCTGTCTGAACTTCTCGGTGTATTTTTCTTCAAGTTCCTTTGGCATTGAGAGAAATTTCTCGCTTTCAACAGGTGCGTAGGCAATAAAAAACGGACCTGCGATTATATCCATCAGCTGTCCGTCTTCACCGGTTATTGCTCTGTTTAGGGGCATTCCGTTCATTTTTCCCTCGTCATTGCAGATTATTGCCACCTCATCTTCAAAGGGCATATATTCTTCGATGAGTCCTCCCACAAGTTTCTGCATCTCGGAAAGCTCGTCCTTCATTTCAATTGACCTGGCTGTTTTGCCGGGCTCCACATAAATTACGTTAATTGTATCCATAGTTTGACCTCCATATTTCTTCGTCTTCCTTTATCAGCTTTTGCAGATAGTCGTTATAGTCTTTGCCGTAGGGCGGAGGAGAGACAGTTGCCTGATAGCTTGAATCGAGGGCGTTCTTTAGTGATTCTGCAGCCCTTATACCCGGTGCATCTTTATCAAAATGAATGTGAATGGTATCAATATGGGCGTTTTCCTCCAGGAATCGCTTAATTGCAATGGGTATTCTGCCTGTCTTTGATACGGAAATGCCTCCCATTGAAAGAAGATTTTCCTCGTTCCACTTAAGGCTGTGACGCTGTCTAACTGTCGCGTATGACAGAAGATCTATCGCTCCTTCAAAGAGATGAAGCACCGGGGAGTCCGGTGCTTCGATTCTGAAGGGATATGACTTGTCGCTTCCCGCAGCTTCGCCCAAGATTCTTTCGTCACTGCATGCTCTGTATGCTGCATATCTTGGGGTGCCGTTTCCGTCTTTTCCAACAAAGATGCAGCTGTGCTGAGGAAGGGACTCGTATAAAAGTCCGTCCTCAATCAGTATCTCGATGATGTTTCGTGCTATGCCGCGCTTTGACAGATACTCTGTTATCTCCCTTACGCTTTCACTTTTTTCAGGCAAAAGCAGTCTGCCCGGCTTCTTATTACTACCCGAAAAAGAAAAAGAGGAAGGTGAATTCTCCTTCCTTCCGGTCAGTATAGCCATGGCATCCTGAAAAGATTTGCTCTTTACTTTTATCAGGTAGTCAAGGGCTGATGCTCCGCCAAACTCGCGGGACCACCACATCCACTTGCCGTTTGAGATTTTAAGGCTGTCATGTTCATGTGTGGAATAGACATTAGCGCCAACGTGAACAAGGTTTTCAGGCTCATAAAGTCTCAGATATGTGAGAAGATCCATTTCTCTTGCCCTTTCGATTTCTTCTCTTGTGTAATAGATGATGTCCACCTCCTATCGTTCGTAGCCGTTTGTTCTTGGGGGTCTTGCCATGTCTCTCAGCATTGCAACGGCATCACGGCTCTGAACTGAGTCAATAAGCCTTTGCACTTCATCGGCATTAAGGGTGATGCCGCGTGACATTTTGTCATGCTCCGGACTCCAGTCTCTGATGTCCAGTTTGGCGGGTCCTTCGTTCCAGGAAACGATGTTGACCTCCTTGCTCCAGCCTGTCTGGTACTTGGCAAGAGTTCCCACATTAGCAATAACTTTGTAACTGATTCTTTCGTTGTTCATTGTATTTACCTCTCTTTCTGAACAATCGAGTAGGGGCTAACTTGTAGCCCCTCTCACACCACCGTACGTGCCGTTCGG
>JAUNDC010000071.1 GCA_030526355.1 Bacillota bacterium
TGAATTGTACATTTTTATATTCCATTAATTGTACATTCTTATTTTATCATTTACACCACTGTTGTAATTCTGCTCCTAGCCATTGGATTATTTGTTTTTCGGATGGTCTTTCTTTACAATCTATATTTAGATGGAAAGGACGCAGTCATTACACATGAAACGGTTGTAATTGAATAAGGAGAGGGACGAAATGAAAAAATTAATAATGATTTTAACATGCTTATTGTTGTTTACAATCTGCAACCCCGTCTATGGTGCAAAACGAGTCGAATCATCAGAAATTGAATATTGTAATGATGGAAGTTATTTTGAAACAGTTATTACGACAGAATCAAATAGCGGCATGACTATTTTGAGCAGCAAAAATACTGTTACAAAAACAAAAACTAGTTATTATAAAAATTCCAGTGGAACAACGTTATGGTATGTGAAAGTTACTGGAACATTCACATATGGAAATGAATCTGCAAAATGTACCAGTTCTTCAGTGACCGCTGAATCAAAATCTGGAGCATGGAAAATCACAAGCAAGTCCGCAAGCAAAAGCGGGAATAAGGCAACTGCTAAAGCAACAGCAAAACGGTATTATGATGGCTCTGTAGTAGAAACAAAATACAAAACAGTTACTCTGACATGCAGCCCTTCTGGTAACTTTTCATAATAGACGAGGGTGCGGACATGTTTAAACAGGACAGGGGTATATTGAATACGTTCTGTCCTTTTTCTTTTGTTTTGTAGATTATGTATGGTAAAAACTGGATCTAAGTCAAGACCTTGGACACAAAAAGTTGAACTTTTTCTCTCCCTGCTTAGCTACAAGGAGAGATGTTTCTTAAGCTGCTAGAGCCTCATCCTCAACCTGTTGTGGTGTCTTGTAATCAAGAGCACTATGGCGCCTTTTACGGTTGTAGAAAGACTCGATATATTCAAAGAGTGCTGTTTTTGCCTCCTCAAATGTGTGATAGGTAGTTGTATAGACTTCTTCCTTCTTAAGAACTGAATGGAAAGATTCTATACAAGCATTATCATAGGGATTACCTTTCCGGCTAAACAAATGTAATACCCCTTGATTTTGTAGGTATTTTTCAAATTCATCGCTTGTATATTGGCTCCCGAAATCACTATGAAAGATGATTCCTTTTGTGTCCGGTATATTTAAACATGCATTTTTTACAGCCTATGTAGCAAGCTCTGCAGTTATGTTCTTGCCATATGCCCAGCCTATTATTTTACGGTCGTATAAATCCATTACTGAAGCCAGATAAGTCCACCCTTCATTTACTACATGGATATATGTTATATCAGTTACAAGCTTTTTAAACACCGTATCAGCCTTAAAATCACGATTAAGGATGTTCTCCTTATCATCGGGTACAGAACCTTGATTTTTTTGGTACTGATATTTTTTGACAACAATATTCTTGATATCAAGATTCTTCATATGACGTTGCACTCTTTTTACAGAGCAGGGACTATTTCTTGCATTGAGCTCTCGTTGGATTTTGATTGCCCCATATCGTTTCTTGAATTCATAATAAACATTCAAGACTTCCTTGCTGAAGTTGTTGTATTCTTCTTCACGTTTAGTTGGAACATGATTAACTGTGGCATAGTAAGTACTGCGAGGTAATTTTAGCGCAGAGCACATTTGCTTAACGGTATATTTATCTATATTAGCCTGAATAAAGGACACATATTCAGTTATTGATTTTTTGCGAATATGGCAGTAGCTTTTTTTAATATTTCATTCTCTATTTCAAGCTCTTTCATTTTCTTCTGAAGAGCCTTGTATTCCTTTAATGAGATAGTCCCTTCACCAGTATTTATTGCTGGAGCAAGATTCTTAATCCAGGTAGAGATTGTGCCTTTAGGTATGCCATATTCGTTACTTAATTCGGTTATGCTTTTGCCAGCTTGGCAGTGTAAATCAACGATTTGCTGCCTGAATTCTGGTGTATAAGATTTTTGATTTTTAGCCATTTTGTTGAACTCTTTTTTTTAAGTATAAGTTGTTCAACTTTTCGTGTCCATAGTTATATCCTAACACCAAACTGCATTCTATTTGTACTATTATTCGAATCATTTTTTTGCAGAGATGCTTTTTCTCAAACTGTCAATACGTTTCTTTGTTTCTTCAGCTCTGTCTGCTGGAAAGCTATACCTCCAGTGATCATATTCCGAAGTAAGAATGCTGCCACTGTTCAGCTTAGACTTAATTTCACTCCAAGAACGCAAGTCTTCCGCCAGAGAACGGCTATAATTCGGATGATTGATATCCTGCTTCAGACATACCTGCCCATCAAGGGTGGTAATTGTCAGTCCATAGTTATCTTCCAAGGCAAATAACGTGTGCATTATTCCGATATACGAGTCTATATCCGGAACAGTGATAGCTTCACTGGCAACATCAAATATCTTGGCCATGTCATTTATCATATCCTGTTTAGGCTTTCTCTTTTCGTTTTCATACTGTCCAACACGGATTACGGCAGTCTTTTCATTGAACCCCAGCTTTGTTCCAAGCTCATGCTGCGTCATTCCCAAAGCATTTCGGAACCTGCGAATTCTTTCTCCTATAGCCATTACAGTACCTCGCTTTCTATATACTCCTACGGAACAGGATAGCATATATGATTTTAAAAATCAACATAAACAAAGCATAACTGTTTAGTTTTGTGTTGACTAAAACAAATATAGTTAGTATAATAAATGTCGAATAAACAAATATGCTAGAAGGAGGGATATCAGCAATGACTAAATTAGATAAGAAACAGCT
>JAUNDC010000012.1 GCA_030526355.1 Bacillota bacterium
AACCTATGACCCCCTGCTTGTAAGGCAGGTGCTCTCCCAGCTGAGCTATGCGCCCCCATGTTACCGACTGATTTGTGCTTATCTCGTCGGCACATTTACTAACTATACAGCAACAACTCGATTCTGTCAAGCATTTTAAAAAAGTTTTTTTATATTTTTTCCAGAATCATGTCGAATGCTTGAATTTCTGCAGTTCCTGAGGTTATATTCATAAACAGTTCTTTCACATTTTCATGAATTTCCGGCATGCAAATAACCTTCAAAACCACCTTGTCCGTGTATTGTATATCGTCGATAACGAATTCAATTTTTGTTCCATCTGCTTCCGTATTGAGCTTATCCACAGCCATATTCTGGAATTTAGCCAGATATGAATAATCCGTTTTTATTTTCATTGAACATATTTCCTGAACGCTGCATACTCCTGCTGCCTCCAGACCTAGTTTTGCACTGCTGGTATACGCCCTTACGAGACCACCTGTTCCAAGTTTTATTCCTCCGAAATATCTTGTCACAACAACAGCAACATTTGTAATGCCTTCCTTCACCAGCATCTGTACCATAGGTGCACCCGAGGTACCCTGCGGCTCTCCGTCATCGCTTGCCCACTGGATCTGAAATTTATCTCCTACAACCATGGCAGGGACATTGTGAGTCGCATCCTTGTATCTGTTTTTTATTTCAGCTACAAAGGCATCTGCCTCCTCCTTTGACTCAACAGGTCTGACATGTGCTGTGAATTTTGATTTTTCGATTATCTGCGTTGCCTCCGCTTCACTGCGTACTGTTTTATATAGCTCCATCTTCAGTAACTCCTGTGCTGTACTTCTGATATTTCCCGAAATCCTCTCCGGCAAATCTGCCGTGTATCAAGGTTCCGTTCTCTTTATATTCCATAGATATTATCTCGCTGTTTTCACATAGATACGATGTAACAGCACCTTTATCATACGGAACCAGCATATATGCTTCTATCCTGCTGCCAAACACCTTCTCTTTTATCTTCTGCACCAGCTGATCGACATTTTCCCCGGTTCTGGCTGAAATATATACTGCATCACAACCGCTCACATCTACAGGCTTTTCCTGTGCAATATCCATCTTGTTGTATACCATTATTTTTTCTTTATTTCCTGCACCGATCTGTTTTATTACCTTGTCGGTCACATCAATCTGGAAATCTCTGTTCTCATATGCTCCATCAACTATATGAACAAGAAGATCTGCATACTTCACTTCATCCAGTGTGGACTTGAAGGCTTCAATCAGGCTGTGCGGCAGCTTGCTTACGAAGCCTACTGTATCTATCAGTATGAATTCGCTTCCCGGCTCAAGCTCTATTCTTCTGTGCTGTGTATCAAGTGTTGCAAAAAGCATGTCCTGTGACGATACGGTCTTGTCCTCTTTTCTGGAAAGCTCCAGCAGTCTGTTCATAATAGCCGACTTTCCTGAATTTGTATAGCCCATAAGAGCAACCACAGGTATCTGTGACTTTTCCCTTCCCGAACGCTGAACCTGTCGCGTTTTACCGAGCCTTCTAAGCTCTGCCTTAATATCATCTATACGCCCTGCGATGTGCCTTCTGTCGGTTTCCAGCTTTTTTTCACCGGGGCCTCTGGTACCTATACCTCCGCCAAGCCTCGAAAGCGATTTACCGAATCCTGTAAGCCTCGGCATTCTATACTGAAGCTGTGCCAGCTCGACCTGCAGCTTACCTTCTCTGGAATCTGCTCTGTCTGCAAATATGTCGAGAATCAGAATCGTCCTATCAATAACCCGCACTCCTGTGGCTTCTTCCAGATTCCTGAGCTGAACACCTGACAATTCATCATTGAAGATAACCATATCCGCTTCCATATTGCTGCACAGCTCCGACAGCTCCTCCACCTTGCCCTTTCCTATCAAAGTGGCTGTATTAGGTTTTTCGAGGGATTGTATAAGACGTCCGATGACCTCTACATTGTCCGCTTCTGCCAGTCCCTCAAGCTCATCCATGGAATATGATATATCATCCTTCAGCTGCAATCCTACAAGTATTGCCCTGTATTCCTCGTTTCTTATCACTTCATTGTTTTCATTAAATCTTAACATGTTCTTATTTTACCACATTTTATTCAGGTGTTACATCTAAAATATCTTCCTCCGGAACCTGAACGAAGCTCTCCGGAACCTTGCCGAGAATAACCGCTTCACCCACAAGCACTGTAGACGAGGTTTCAAATATATCGTCTGCGAACGGCGAAATGACCTTCACTCTGCTTCCGATGACTACGTATATCTTGTACTTGGTCTGATTTATCCCCTGAGTTTCAAATTCTGTTTTGAAATCCATTGATGATACACTAAGCGGCACAATGGAAAGGGTGACATCCGGACCTGTCTGAGACAACAGCTTGCTTCCAAGCAATGCACCCACAGGAACCTCCAGGTGCTCTTCCTCCATCTTTCTGAAGGACTCCTGAAGACCTATTGAAAGCTCTGCCATCAGAATATTTATCTCCGCAGAATTCGCCTGGACCATTTCCATCGTTCCATCCTCACCGCTTTTTACAGTGAAGAGTTCCTTTTCCTTCTCATTTCTGAACTGCTCGGCAAGTGTCATGTTTACAGCTCTGGACACCACCACCTCAGCTCTTATCTTTGTCACATCCTCCATATTAGGTTCAACCAGCATTGTAATTGCCACATATACTCCCGCAGTCATTACTGCCGACACCACTACCGCCGCCAAAGCCACCCTCCTGAAGCCTTTATTTCCGTTTTCTCCCCTTTTTCTGTTCCTTTTCATAGAAAACCTCCGGCAGCGGCTCAGAATGTTTAAATGCACAAAAAAACACCTCTGCTTCACTATCTTATGCGAAACAGAGGTGATATGTTACATTACCATCTTGGCAAGCTCTTCCTTGAACTTGGAGTTGATTATCTTGATTCTCGTTCCTTTCATACCAAGAGATCTTGATTCTATTACGCCGGCGCTTTCAAGCTTTCGCAGGGCATTTACGATAACAGAACGTGTTATTCCTGAACGATCCGCAATCTTGCTTGCAACCAGAAGTCCTTCTTCGCCGTCAAGCTCGGCAAAAATCTGCTGCACAGCTTCGATTTCCGAGTATGACAGAGTTCCTATAGCCATCTGAACCATGGCAATCTGTCTTTCCTCTTCTTCCTCCTCCAGAGATTTTCTTCTCTGTATTTCCAGACCTATTACCGTTGCTCCGTATTCTCCAAGCACCAGATCTTCATCGGTGAATGCAGGAGAATATCTGGTTACAATAAGAGTTCCCCATCTCGTACCGCCTCCGAGCACAGGTATTATAGTATGCAGCTTATCGGATGTATCATAGTCATACTTGAAAATTCTAAGCACCTCATCGCCCGAAAGATTGGCCATTGTCTCCGTGACTCTCATAAGCTCCTCATTATACTCTCCCGGGAAAGCCTCAGTGCCGGTTTCAGGATCGGCTATAGTATTACTGTCAGAACGTATCTTATAGTTTACACCGATTACCTTACCTTTGGCATTGGCCACGTACACATTCGCATCCATCAGGTCGCTCAGAACCCCGCACATTTCATTAAATGAAAAAGCACCGGTAGGGCTCTCCTGAAGGAGCCAGTTCAATTTCCTTACTTTTTGCAAAATGTCACTCATAGTTCTACCTCATTTATCTATTGTTTTCAATTTTTTTACATATATATACACCTGTATTATATACTTTTAATATCCATATTACAACTCTTTTTTAGATTTTTCAAAAAAGTTTCCCCTTTTAAGACAATTTGATAAACTTGCTGTGTTTTATTGACATTTTGTACATTATACGACTTGTTTGCGGTAGCAAAAAGACCCCACAATACGCGAGGTCTCTGTTCTGTCTTTTGAAGTTATTTAAAGTATATATTTGTCGATATCTTCAGGATGAATTTTTTCTGCAAACTTTTCTCTTACATATTCCTGATCGATGATTATTTTCTCATCATCCATATCCGGAATATTGAATGAAATATCCTCAAGCAGCTTTTCGAGAATCGTATGCAGTCTTCTGGCTCCTATGTTCTCTGTCTGCTCGTTCATCAGGAATGCCATTGTTGCAATTTCATCCACGGCTTCATCGGTGAATTCTATCTCGATTCCTTCTGTTTCAAGAAGTGCCTTGTGCTGCTTCAGAAGTGCGTTCTCAGGAACTGTCAGGATTTTTACAAATGTATCCTTATCAAGGTTTTCAAGCTCAACTCTTATCGGGAAACGACCCTGAAGCTCAGGGATGAGATCTGTCGGCTTGGCTGTATGGAAAGCTCCAGCCCCGATGAAAAGAATATGGTCTGTCTTTACAGGACCGTGCTTGGTATTTATTACACTTCCCTCCACGATAGGAAGTATGTCTCTCTGTACACCTTCTCTGGATACATCTGCTCCGCTTCTGTAGCTTGAGCCAGATGCAATCTTGTCTATTTCGTCTATGAAAATAATGCCGTTCTGTTCTGCGTTCTGGAGTGCGTCCTCAGTCACCTGATCCATATCGATAAGGTTCTGGGCCTCTTCCTCTCTGAGAATCTTTCTGGCATCCTTGACTTTTACTTTTTTATTCTTCATTTTCTTTGGAGCCATATCTCCAAAAATATTTCCGATAGCAATGCTCATACCTTCATTGCCCATATCCAGCTGGTTCATCTTAGGAGCGTCTGTAACCTGTATCTCTATATACTGATCCTCCAGAAGACCTTCTCTCAGCTGCTGTCTCACCTGCTCTCTGGCAAGCTCGGTATCCATACCGGTCTGTTCTTCGCCTTCCAGCTTCTGCTGCTGTTGCTGCTCATACTGTTCCTTCTGGCTTACATATCCCGCATTTCCCAAGATAAAATCAAAAGGTCCGCGGTTCTTGTTTGCAGCAGGTTTTTTCTTGCCCGGAATTATCGCTTCTATGATTTTCTCCTCAACGATTTCATCGGCTATGGAATACTTCTCTTCAAGCATTGCCTGCTTGGTTATTCTGACTGAGGCTTCCACAAGGTCGCGCACCATTGAATCAACATCACGACCTACATAACCTACCTCTGTAAACTTTGTTGCTTCAACCTTCACGAAAGGTGCATCCATAAGCTTGGCAAGGCGTCTGGCGATTTCCGTTTTACCACAGCCTGTAGGTCCCATCATCAGAATATTCTTAGGAGTGATTTCCTCTCTCATTTCCTCTGAAAGCAGACTTCTTCTGTATCTGTTTCTAAGTGCGATAGCCACCGATTTCTTGGCCTCGTCCTGTCCGATTATATATTTATCCAGTTCCTGAACTATTTCTTTTGGTGTCATCTGATAAAGTTTATTTGCCATGCTGCGCCTCCTATAATTTCTCTACAGAAATATGATCATTAGTATAAACACAAATTGAAGATGCTATCTCCAGAGATTTTCTTACAATGGTTTCTGCATCAAGGTCTGTGTTGTTGTATAAAGCGTTGGCTGCGGAATATGCATAGTTTCCGCCCGAGCCAATAGCAACGAATGGCTGATCAGGCTCGATGACCTCGCCGGTTCCTGAAATCACCAGCAGACTTTCCTTGTCAGCCACTATCATCATAGCTTCGAGATTTCTTGCAGCCTTATCTCTTCTCCAGAGCTGTGCCAATGCAACAGCTGCTCTCTTGAGGTTACCGCCATGTTCATCCAGTTTGCTCTCAAACTTCTCTGTCAGTGAGAATGCATCCGAAACCGAGCCTGCAAATCCTGTTATCACCGTATTTTTGTAGATCTTCTTCACTTTCTTAGCGCCATTTTTCATTATGGCAGTTTCCCCCATAGTTACCTGACCATCACCACCTATGCAGATATCATCTGCGCTTCTCCTTACTGCTACAATTGTTGTTGCATGAAATTGTACCATGATAATACCTCCTTATTCTTTATAATCACATTCGCTGTTTGAACATGCATATTTACTGTCTTTGGTTTTTTTCTCCACAAGCAGCTGTCCACATTTAGGGCATTTTCTGTTTACAGGCTTATTCCAGTATGACTGGGTGCAGTCAGGATATCCACTGCATCCATAAAATACTCTTCCTTTTTTACTTTTCCTTGCCACTATATCTTTGCCGCATACAGGGCATTTCACATCTATGGTCTGTACGAGAGGCTTGGTGTTTCTACATTCAGGATAACCGGTGCACGCAGCAAAGGTTCCGAACCTGCCATGCTTTACAGCCATCGGCCTTCCGCATTTCTCACAGGTTTCCCCTGTCAGCTCCACTTCAAGCTCCATCTTCTGAATCTCGCTGTCAGCTACGTCAAGTTCTTCCTTGAAAGGTCCGTAAAAATCTCTTATTACGGATTTCCACTCAATACCCTTGGCTTCAATATCATCCAGATTTTCTTCCATCTGTGCAGTAAACCCTGCATCAGCTATTTCTTTGAAATAATGCTCCATTACATCTGTAACGATAAAGCCAAGCTCTGTAGGTACCAGCGACTTCTTTTCCTTGGAAATATATTTTCTGTCTATCAGTGTTGCCACTATTGGCGCATAGGTACTTGGTCTTCCTATATTCTTTTCCTCCAGATCCTTTACCAGGCTGGCCTCAGTAAATCTTGCCGGAGGCTGTGTAAAGTTCTGTTCTCCGGAAACATCTGAAGGTATCAGCTCTTCACCCTTTTCGAGATGAGGCAGAAGCTTATCTTCATCCTTTTCTCTCGAAACTGCATATACCTTGTGGAATCCGTCAAACAGAAGCTTCGATCCGGATGCCTTGAAAATATAGTCTCCATTCTCTATTGCTGCATTAACCGCTTTGTATTTTGCCGGAGCCATCTGGCTCGCAACGAATCTGCTCCAGATCAGCTTATACAGATTGTACTGATCTTTGCTGAGAGAATCTTTTATTGTATCAGGCTCCAGGTCAATATGGCTGGGACGTATCGCCTCATGGGCATCCTGCACGTCCTTTTTCCTGTTACTGTAGACATTATCAGAGTAATATTCCTGCCCCAGCCTGTTTATTATATAATCCTTTGATGCCGCTCTGGCTTCATCGGATATTCTAACCGAGTCAGTTCTGATGTATGATACCAGACCTACAGTTCCCTTGCCTTTGATTTCTATTCCTTCATAGAGCTGCTGTGCTACCAGCATTGTCTTTTTGGTGGAAAAATTCAATTTATTTGCCGCATCCTGCTGCATGCTGCTGGTTGTAAAAGGAGCGGGAGCTTTTCTCATACGATCTTTTTCTTCAAGTGATTTAACAGTAAATCTACCTGACTTAAGCTCATTTATAATCCTGTCATTATGCTCTTTGTCAGTCACTTTTATCCGCTCGCCTCTGTACTCACTCAGTTTTGCGGTAAACGCCCTGTCTTTAACAAATTCAGCTGTAATAACCCAGAATTCCTCCGGCTTGAAAGCCTTGATTTCATTTTCCCTGTCACAGATTATCTTCAGTGCCGCTGACTGAACTCTGCCTGCGCTCAGACCTCTTCTGATTTTTCTCCACAGAAGAGGGCTTATCTGATATCCCACGAGCCTGTCAAGAACTCTTCTGGCCTGCTGTGCATCAACAAGCCTCAGATCTATCGGTCTCGGGTGCTTGATAGCTTCCTTGATAGCCTTGGAGGTTATCTCGTTGAATACTATCCTGCATGGTGATTCCATATCTATTCCCAGCAAAAACGCCAGATGCCAAGATATTGCTTCTCCTTCTCTGTCCGGGTCGGTTGCCAGATAGACCTTGGATGCATTCTTGGCCTCTTTTTTTAATTCCTTTATTATATCCCCTTTACCTCTTATAGATATGTACTGAGGTTCAAAGTCATCCTCTATATCTATTCCCAGTTTACTTTTAGGCAAATCACGTACATGACCAACCGACGCTATGACCTTATAGCGCGATCCAAGAAATTTACCTATTGTTTTAGCCTTCGATGGCGATTCTACTATCACAAGAATCTTCTTTGCAGCTGCCATGAAAACTCCTCCCTTTTGCTTTACTTTAGCTTCTAGTATTTGATTATATGTATAATTTCATGCTTTTGCAATAAAAATTTTTCCAAGTGCAGAAAAAACTATACCCTTTAACTCCATAACCGTTACGATACTGCTTATATATGCGGGAGCTTTTCCCGTATGTGCACATAGCTCCTCCACCGTCATTTCGCCGTGATTTTCAAGCAGCGAAAATATAATCAGCTCTGTCTCTCCCAGGACTTTTTCTGCCTCCCGTCTGCTTATTCCACATATCCCCATTGCCTCTGCAATGTCATCTATACAAGTTACAGGAACGGCACCTTCCTTGATAAGCTTGTTATTGCCGATATTGTACATACTATCTATATTACCCGGAACAGCAAACACCTCCCGTCCCTGCTCTGCTGCCAGCTCAGCAGTAATCAGCGCTCCACTGCTGTTACCTGCCTGCACCACAACCGTAAGCTCCGAAAGTCCGCTGATTATCCTGTTTCTGCGAGGAAAATAGTACCTTGCCGGCTCTGTTCCCGGGGGATATTCCGATATCACCAGCCCATTTCGTTCGATTTCTTCCTTCAGGCCATTGTTATCTCTGGGGTAACATATATCTATACCGCACCCCAACACTGCAATGGTTCCTCCTCCGGCATCCAGTGCACCCCTGTGTGCACATGTATCAATTCCTTTTGCCATTCCGCTTACGATAACCACCTGCTTCTCCGCCAGTCGCGCGGAAATCGATCTGGCAGTATTTCTGCCGTACTGAGTTGTCTTCCTCGATCCTACTACGGCAGCACATCTCTCATTCATTATTGCCGGATTTCCTCTGTAAAAAAGCACCTTGGGAAAATCCTTTATTTCCTTTAATACTGCCGGATACAGCGGCTGCCCCGATGTAATCATCTCAATATTATTATCCATAGTCACCTCATTTCATGCTCGCTGAAGTCAGATATTCTGTATGCCAGCGCCTCTGCCACATGTCTGCTTTTTATTGTTTCACTGCCGTCAAGGTCTGCAATGGTTCTGGAAATTTTCAGAACTTTGACATACGATCTCATATTCATTGAAAACTTATCGTACGCCGAAGCTATCAGCCTGCTGCCCTCATCATCAGGTCTGCAGAAAAGCTCTACACCATGGTTATCCAGACTTCCATTATCCCTGTATCTGCTGCCGGCATATCTGTGCTTCTGAATCTGTCTTGCAGCCTCCACCTTCTCCCTCATACGGGCAGATGTCATTCCGGCTGACGAGATGCTGTCACCTGCAACCATATCCATTGACACTTTGGCCATCCTTATATGCATATCGATCCTGTCCGAAAACGGTCCTGTAAGCTTGCGTCTGTAGGTATTCAGTTCTCTGCTGCTGCAGCGGCAGATTCTGGTTTCATCCCACAAATATCCACATTTGCATGGGTTTGCTGCAGCTGCAAGCATGACCTCTGCAGGAAAAACAGTTTCTTCCGAATTTCTGTTGATCCTGACGAGCCCCTCCTCCGCCGGCTGTCTCATTGCATCTATCGCCCGGCTTTCGAATTCTCCCAGCTCATCCAGAAAAAGAACACCTCGATGTGCCAGTGATATTTCACCCGGCCGAGGGATTGCACCACCTCCTATCAGCGCTGCAGGAGATATCGTGTGATGAGGGGCTCTGAAAGGTCTTCTGTCTATCACCTGCTCCGCTTCATCAAGAAGTCCGGCAACACTGTATATGGCGGTGATTTCCAGCTTTTCGCTGTATGAAAGCTCCGGAAGTATTGTAGGTATACGTCTGGCAATCATTGTTTTACCGCATCCGGGCCCGCCGAGAAGAAGTATTCCATGATTTCCTGCCGCACCAGTCATAACAGCGCGCTTTGCAGCCTCCTGACCTTTTACCTGAGAAAAATCGATTTCATGCTTCTTCGAATTATAAACTTTATTTACATTATATATAGAAATCTGTTTCGTTCCTTCTGCGTGCTCGACTACCTGCCTGAAGCATCCTGCCGGCAATATATTTACATCCTGAAGAATTGAAACCTCATCAGCATTACCTGCCGGAACTACTATGTTTTTTATTCCTGCCTCGCGAAGACACATTGCCAGTGGCAGTGCCCCTCTGATGCGGTTTATCCGGCCGTCCAGAGAAAGCTCTCCTAGAAACGCCATATTCTGCAGCCTGCTCTCATCGTGCTCCCTTAAGGCTATGCCCAGCGCGACAGGAAGGTCAAAATGGCTTCCTTCCTTATGTCTGCCGGCAGGCACGAGATTTATCGTTATTCTCTCATTCGGATATACATAGCCTGAATTTACAATAGCCGGTCTGATTCTGCCACAAGCTTCCTTTATGGTAGCTCCAGCAAGTCCCACTATTGTAAACCCAGGCATTCCCCTGCGTATATCCGCTTCCACTGATACAGGATAGCCCTTCACCCCTGTAAGGGATGCCGTATTGATTCTCGTTAACATGGTTTCCCCCTCCCGATGGTTAAAACGCCGATTCCGTATGGCGTATAATCACTTCCACAACATCGAAGCTTATTCCCGTAGGCCTGTAACCCGTCTCTTCAAGCTTCTTAAGATAATATTCCGCACACCTTCTGATGCGCTGCTTTTTAGCTTCAGTCACAGCCTCACCTGGTCTATCGAAGCTGCAGTCACGTCTTGTCTTCACTTCTATGAATCTCAGCTGCCCGCTCCTCGATGCTATTATATCTATTTCTCCGGTTCGGCATCTGAAATTACGTGCCCATATACTGAATCCACACCCCTGCAGATATCTGGCTGCTGCTTTTTCACCTAGCTGACCCAGAGCTTTATTTGACAGATTATCCCTTGTGCTCGTCCGGATACTTTCCACATTCATTTTTACCCCTCCTTTGATCCCATCTTTTTACATATTAATCATATTATACCATTTATTTACTGTCAAGGCATTTATTTGAAATAATATAAAAAGCACGGTGATTTGAGTTTCCGTGCTTTTTGCTGAAATCAATATTGCTGTTCTGTTATAAGCTTTTATCCTGCGGATCTGCATCAGTCATTGAGTACAAATTTCTCCACTGCATCGGCCACACCATCTTCATGGTTGGATGGCGCTACATATCTGGCAATCGCTTTCACCTCTTCTTCTGCATTGCCTACCGCTACCGGCATTCCTGACGCCAGCAGCATTGCCATATCGTTGGGGCTGTCTCCTATTGCCATCATTTCACTCTGCTCAATTCCAAGCAGTCTGCCCATTTGACTCAGAGCCTCCGCCTTGCTGGTAGTTGCCCCGCCAATCTCCAGATTATGCTTAAAAGAACTGGTAATAGTCGTTTCCGGGAGAGTCTTCAGCTTTTCTCTCATAACTGGTTTTTCTGAAATATCCTCAAAGTTAATATTAATATTTTCAATTTCATTTTTATGCGACAGCATGAATCCATAAATATCGTCTACAGGATTTCTTGTTTTTAAGATATAATCTATATTTCTTATACTGCTTCCAGTCTTCTTCACAGTTTCAAAATACTCTCTGTCGATGTATGCCGTTCCTTTTACAAAGCACTCCACCACATAGTCATGGGCACGGAGCAGTTCAACCGACCTCTCAACAGCCAGCGGTGAAAGGCAGTTCTCGTAAAATGTGCTGTTTTCTTTTAAATCTGTTATAGATGCTCCATTGGATGTCAGTACATATCTGACAGCATCCAGCTCAAATACATCTTCAGGGAGAGCCGAGAACGGTCTGCCGGTTGCAATTACAATGTTTACTCCCTTCTCTGCCGCTCTGCTGAGAGCTTCTCTGTTTCTCCTGCTTATAACTCTGTCATCATTCAGTGTCGTACCGTCCAGATCCAGTGCTATCAATTTTATTGCCATATCATTACCTCTTGTTTACTATATCTATGAATTCTTTATTGATTTTTCTTACCTTCTTCATGGTGCACCCGTCGCCGTGACCGGGATATATCATCATATCATTGCCCCACTTGTCAATTATGTCCAGAATACTGCTCCTCATCTCATCCTCTGAGCCGTCCTCAAGATCAGTTCTGCCAAGATCCACATTAAAAATCGTATCCCCTGTAAATACCGCCTTGCTCTTTGAAGACATGAAGCAGACGCTGCCCTTCGTATGACCCGGCGTATTAATAACCAACAGCTTCTCTCCGTCAAGATCTATGACATCTCCATCCTCCATATACACATCAACCGGCTCACCGTACATGTCACAATCGGCACGATGCATGTAAACCGGGCAGTCAAACTCGTTCTTTATCCTTCTGACCGCTCCCGTATGATCATAATGATGGTGCGTCAGAAGTATACCTGCCGGTTTAAGATCGTATCTGCTGACAAATCCGGTAAACACCTTCGGATTATATCCGGGATCTATAATATAACAAGTTTGTCCCTCATTCTGATAAATAACATACCCGTTGCTTTCCAGCATACCGCCTGTAAATCTCTGAATTTTCATTTTTTCTGTCCTCTGCAATTTTTCTTTTCCTAATTATTTTAATCTATTTGCTGTCTTCTTGCAATTATATGTTGAATTCCTTTCAATAAGTGGTAAAATTATTGTGTTTGATATTATACAAAAAGGAACTTAAAAATGAAAATACTTATCGTAGGTGCCGGCAAACTTGGAATGAAGGTTGCCAATGCGCTTCTGGGCGGTGAGCATGCTGTCACAATTATGGATATCAACGAAAGCATTCTGCAGAAGATAAGCTCTCACATCGATGTCATGACGGTAAACGCCAACGCCAAGGAAGTAAAAAGCCTTAAAAAGCTGAATATCTCATCTTATGATTATCTTATTGCAGTTACTGGAAACGATGAGACAAATATAGTTATAGCATCCTTTGCCAAAAGGCTTGGCTGCAGCAAGGTCATTGCACGAATTAGGGACCCTGAGCATATGCAGCAGATCAACTTCATAAAGGATGCAATGGGCATTGATCACATCGTTAACCCGGATCTGGGTATAACGGTTGAAATCTACAAATACCTTGCGGAAAAATACACTCTAAGCAACGGTATTTTTTCCACCGGCAAGATTTCTCTGATAGAATTCAACGTTGAGAGATATAAACAGCTGGTCGGACTTACGATGAAAGACATCCCAAAGGTTCTTCCCAACATGCTGGTAGTTGCCATCTCAAGAAACGGCAAGGTAATAATCCCTCATGGATGTACTACTATTGAGGAAGACGATTTTCTCTATGTTATCGGGGAAAAGGCACCTATACTGGAGCTTAATTCCAAGGTGCACGAAAAGGGAAAATATACAGACCTTCAGAAGGTAATGATAATAGGCGGTGGAAAAACAGGCTTCTATCTTGCCAATATGCTGGCAGAGTTTGGTGCTGCAGTAAAAGTTATTGAAAAAAGCAAGGAAAGATGCCATTACCTTTCCACTCACCTGGAGGATGTTATGATCCTTCATGGTGATGCCACAGATCTTTCTCTTCTGGAAGAAGAAAATCTTGATCTTATGGATGCTGTTGTTACAGCTACCGGATATGATGAAGACAACCTTCTGCTTGCTCTTACTGCAAAACGTCATGGAATCGAGGATGTTATAGCCAAGGTAAGCAGAGCAAGCTATGCGGAGATTATTTCCGGTATGGGAATTGATATGGCTCTCAATCCTCTGGACATTACAACAAGCAATATTCTGAGATTCGTACAGGGTTCAAAGAAAATCCTGTCATCACAGCTTATTCAGGGTCAAGCTGAAATCATGGAGATAATTGCTACTCCTCATATGAAGATTCTTGACAGGCCTCTGAAAGAGCTGGATCTTCCTGATGGTATCATTTTCGCTGCAATACACAGGGGTACAGATGTGATAATACCTAATGGTAACACTGTGATTCTCGAGGATGACAAGGTAATATTACTGAGCCTTCTCAGCGACATCTCCTCAACCGAAAAACTTCTGACAGACAAAGGTAAATTTTCGTTTTTCAGAAGATAGGCAGATACTGCGAGCAGGTCTGACACTAATTACTGCAGGTGGCTTTATGAATTTAAATCTCAGCTCGATATTAAGAATAATTGGACTGGTTCTGATGGTAATAAGCATTGCGATGTTACCATCCTTTTTAGTATCACTGATTTACGGTGAAACAGATGTAGCCAGAGCCTTTGCCAGTATCATGCTGCTAGCTGTAATCATCGGCCTTATCATATTCAAGCTATGTCAATACAATGCCAAGCAGCTCCGCGTACGTGACGGATTCCTTATTGTTACGCTCTGCTGGCTTGTTTCCACCATTCTGGGGTCAATACCATTTATTGTAACCGGAAGCATTCCCAGCTTCACTGATGCTTTTTTTGAATCAGCATCTGGTTTTTCCACGACGGGATGCTCAATACTCACTGATATAGAAGCTCTCCCTAAAGGTATACTTTTCTGGAGATCCTTCACCCACTGGATAGGCGGCATGGGAATACTTATTTTTGCCATAGCACTCATGCCTTCACTAGGCATAAGCGGTCAGAATCTTGCAGTTTCCGAAGCGCCCGGACCTTCTCTTGATAAAATCACCCCCAAAATGTCAGATACTGCAAAGATTCTTTATGTGACATATATACTTTTTACGATTCTGGAAACAATCCTTCTCATGCTGGGTGGACTGAGTCTCTACGATGCGCTTATCCATACCTTCGGAACTGTAGGTACCGGAGGATTCTCAAGCTACAATAACAGCATCGCCCATTTTGACAGTGCCTATGTCAGCGTTGTAATCACGGTATTTATGGTTCTCTGCGGAATCAACTTCAACTTATATTTCGTATCGCTCCGCGGCTCCTTCAGAGTATTCCTGGAGGATACGGAATTCAAATTCTATATTTTCTCTTTTTTAGCAGCGTCATTTTTCATTCTTATCACTATCATGCATGGCAATCCTTCGGAAAACGCAGGAGATGCTGTCATTGATTCTTCATTCCAGACGGCATCAATACTGACAACGACGGGATATTCAACAACTGATTACGAGCAATGGCCTGCTGTCACTCAGATGGTTATACTTATCCTCATGTTCATGGGCGGATCCTCTTCATCAACATCAGGAGGCATCAAGATTGTCAGAGTAGTGATAATACTGAAGCTGATAAGACGAGGAATATCAACAAGACTTCACCCTAATGTAATAGAAACCATAAAGCTTAACGGGAAGCAGATGCCGGTAGATACAGTGTCTGCAATAGCAAATCATTTCTTCCTGTATATTGCTATGATATTTTTCGGTGCATTTATTGTATCCTTTGAAAACGTAGATCTGGTGACCTGCTTCAGTTCTGTCATCACCTGCCTCGGCAATATAGGACCTGGCTTCGGCGCTGTGGGACCGTCTGAGAATTTCAGTGCACTGTCTGCTCTTTCCAAGTGGATTCTTTCGATCTACATGATTGCAGGCAGACTGGAATTCTACACCATGTTCGTCCTGCTTATGCCAAGGTTCTGGAGTTCAAATCATTGATCAGGAGCAATTAACAAATGTCAAACCTCAACTTAAACTACAAGGCCATTATAAAAATATTAGGCTTCATCATACTTGTTTCGGGCACTGCAATGGTGATTCCATGGATATTCGCAGCTTCAACCGGAGACACCTCTGCTTCCCATGCTTTTGCAAAATGCACGCCGTTTTTTATTGTTATAGGTGGTCTTGCTGCTCTGAGCATCAAGCAGGGCAAGGTGCGCTTGAGAACACGTGAAGGATATATCGTAGTTGCTGCCTGCTGGATGCTGGCTTCTATTACAGGCGCGTTTCCTTACTATCTGTCCGGATTTGCTGATAATTTCGTAGACGCTTTGTTTGAATCAACTTCAGGCTTTACAACCACCGGATGCACCGCTGTTGCAGATGGAACGCTTTCTCCTACCCTTATGCTCTGGAAAGCAATCTCTCACTGGCTAGGAGGTATGGGTATTCTTATCTTTATCATATCCATCCTGCCTGCACTTGGGATAAACGGACAGCTCATTGCAAGAGCAGAGGCTCCCGGCCCGGTTCTTGAAAAGGTTACCGTTCGTATGAGTGATTCGGCAAAGATACTTTATCTGACTTATATTTCTTTTACTCTGATTGAATTCCTGCTATTAGCCGCATCACGCAAAATGCCTGTTTTTGATGCACTGATTACCACTCTGGGAAGCATAAGTACCGGAGGGCTTGTTGTACACCCTGAAGGCATTGCTTTCTATAACAGTGTATATGTAGAAATAGTTATATCTGTTTTCTGCATCCTGGCATCCTTCAACTTCGTGCTCTATCATTATCTTGTCACAGGCAAAAGCAGTTACTTTACAAAGGATATCGAGCTTCGTGCATACATCATCATAATAGTCGGGGCTCTTGTTATCTGTACTATTGGTATGACTGCTGCCGGAAGCGGCAGCTTCGCCTCAAACCTCAGAGGCTCTTTTTTCCAGGTTATCAGTATGGCTACAACCTCAGGGTATGTCCATTCAGCATATTCAGTGTGGCCATCGGTATGCCAGATAACACTTATTATACTTATGTTTATAGGCGGATGCGCTGCTTCCACCTCAGGCTCTATCAAGGTCGTAAGGGTTCTCGTAATGCTTAAGCTTATCTGGCGCGGCGGTGTGAAGCGTATTCACCCTCGTTCTGTTGTCGCTGTAAAGCTTGGACGCAATGCTGTATCTGCTCCTGTGGTTTCTGCGATAACAATGTTTATGCTGACATATATGTTCATTTTCATAGTATCAGCTTTTATCCTTTCATTCCAGGGACTCGACATGGAAACGACTTTGACAACGGCACTTGCCATGCTTTCAAATACCGGCGCGGCTTTTGGCGAGACTGCAGTAACAGGTAATTTTTCGATGTTCCATCCGGTTCTCAAGCTTTTTCTGAGCGGACTGATGATAATAGGCAGACTTGAGCTGTTCCCTATTATAGTTCTTTTTACCAGAAATTTCTGGGGTAAGGATAGATAATATTCTTTCTTTCCGGCAATCATAAAGGTATGAAAGTCAAGGATCTTATGAGCACTGATATAGTGTGTATAAAAGAAAATTCAACCATTATTCAGGCTGCCGCCCAAATGAGAAAATGCAATATCGGCAGCCTGCCGGTCTGCGATGATACCGGCCATATTAAGGGCATATTAACCGATCGAGATATTGTGATACGTGCGCTTTCAGAATATGCAGATGGTACAGCCGGACATTTATCTCTCAAAGATATCAAGGTTAAAGATGTCATGAGTCTCAATCCTGTAACGGTATCCCCCGATACCAGTATTCATGATGCAGCTCTGAATTTTGCTTTTCATAAAATAAGAAGGCTCCCTGTAACGGAAGCCTCCGGAATCGTCGGTATGCTGTCACTCGGCGATGTTGCAGTCAAACCTGTGTTTATCGATGAAGCCGGTGATGCATTAAGCTCTATAAGTCTTACTGATGATCTGCAGCGATGAAATTGATTTCGCGCCGCTCTCTGTTGACGTCGTCCACTACTATGCGTATCATATCTCCGAGCTTATAAGCTTTGTTTGTGTTCCTTCCTATGAGGGCATATTTTTCTGAATGAAAATCATAGTAATCATCACGAAGCTCATCTATTCTGATAAGTCCTTCAATTGTATTCTCCAGCTCAACATATATTCCGAAATGTGTTACTCCGCTTATTATACCATCGAACTCTTCACCAATATGATATGACATGTATTCGGCTTTTTTGAGCTTTTCAACCTCTCTTTCAACCTCAATTGCCTTTCGTTCCATAATGGAGGACTGTTCCGCTGCGTCCTCGGCTTTTTTTCTTAAGCGTTTAAGTGCTTTAACCGACATTTCATCATTTATTACGGATTTTATTATTCTGTGTATCATAAGGTCCGGATAACGGCGTATAGGTGAAGTAAAATGACAGTAATATTTCATCGAAAGTCCGAAATGGCCATCACACAATGTGCTGTAATATGCTTTCTGCATTGCTCTGAGGGTCACAGAGCTTACAACGTTTTCACACTGCTGTCCCTTTACCTGGTTCAGTACAGTACTGACTGCCTTCGGATGTATGCTGTCCCCGCTTCCTCTCAGAACTATGCCGAAGCTGCGCAGAAAGATTTTTAGCTTCTCTGTCTTCTCTGTCGACGGCTTCTCGTGCACTCTGTATATAAACGGTATATCCATCCAGTAAAAATGCTCTGCTACAGTTTCATTTGCCAGCAGCATGAATTCCTCAATGAGCTTGTTGGCACTTCTTCTGTCGGCAAGCTCTATCCTCTCCGGAATGCCCATTTCATTCAGCACTATGCTGGCTTCATCCAGATCAAAATCAAGGCTTCCCCTTTCCTCCCGCTTATGTCTCAGCTTCACGGCCAGCTCATTCATCATTATAAGCTCATCCTTAATGTGTGCATATTTTTCTGATACAGCCTTATCGTTATGTTCAAGTAAGTCTGAAATTTCATCATACACAAGTCTTTCTGCTGATCTTATTATGCTCTCATATATTTCATGCCTGACAACCTCACAGTTTTCATTCACTTCCATTTCAACCGTCAATGTCAGTCTGTCCTTTCCCGGATTAAGACTGCAGATATCATTTGACAGAGCCTTCGGAAGCATGGGTATCACCTGATCCAGCAGATAAACACTGGTTCCACGTTTCAGGGCTTCCTTGTCCAGCGGACCACCCTCCTTAACGTAATGAGCCACATCTGCAATATGCACTCCCAGCTGATAATTACCGTTTTCAAGTCTGGATATGGATACCGCGTCATCAAAATCCTTGGAATCTGCTCCGTCTATTGTAAATATTTTCAGTCCTCTGAGATCTCTTCGTCCTTTGATATCTTCCTCTCTGATACCTTGCTTCTTCATTGCCTTAGCTTCCGCATTCACTCTGCTGGGAAATGTTTCACGCATGTCATAAGTTCTTGCCAATGCTTTGATATCACCTCCCGGCTGTCCGCATCTGCTGATGATTTCTGATATCCTTCCTTCAGCGCTGTTATATTTATCTGGATATCTGGTTATCTGAACGACCACCTTGTCCCCTCTTTGCGCACCCGAAAAATCTTTTCGACGTACGAATACATCATCAAAGCTTTTTCTGCTTTCAGGCACTACAAATCCGAATTTCTTGTTTTTTTGAAAAGTACCGACAACCTCAGTCGTGTTTCTGCTTACGATTTTTGTTATAATTCCTTCCGGAGATTCCTTCCATAAATACTGCGGAATAAGGTCAACCTGTACTTCATCTCCATTCATTGCCCCTTTCATTGACCCTGCAGATATGAAAATATCCTGTTCAAATTCATCGCATCTGACAAATCCGAATCCCTGTCTGTGTTTTGACAAAACACCTGTTAATATATCATGCTTTTTAAATTTTGCCATAGTGTCTCCCTCTACCATATGTAATATCTGTATTTTACAGCATAAAAGGTGGCACTGCCACCTTTTAATGAAAAATCAGTTTCTTCATGTTAGTTGTTTCTGGTTTTTTCATTGCTGTTGTCTTTGTTGGTATCTCTGCTGTTTCCCTTGCCGTCAAGGTCATCGGTAACATCATCAATACCATCAGCCATATCATTAGCGGCTCTGTCTATTCCTTCGGCCATATCACCGGCAACTGAATCATTATTATTATTGTTGTTGCCGTTATTATCATTGATATTTGTACCTTCGCTGGCTACAGTTCCTTCATTTACATCAGTTCCAGTGTTATTATTATTCCCACCGCAGCCTGCAAATGCCAAAAGAGATACGCAAAGCATTACAATGGTCAAAAATCTAAGCTTTTTCATCACTTTTCTCCTCTCCTTTTTTCTTTTATATTATCTGTAGTTTGATATAAAATATTGCATCAGAGAGTTGGAAATTTTTTGATAAATTTTGATGTCCAAAAAATACAGCAGACCGGCAGATATCTGCCGGTCTGTATTACACTTTCACGTTTTTATCTGTTATTAAAGCAGTCCACCTATCTGTACGAACAGTGGTGCGAATACCAGTGATACGATAGTCATCAGCTTGATAAGGATGTTGATTGATGGACCGGATGTATCCTTGAACGGGTCACCTACAGTGTCACCAACAACTGCTGCTTTGTGAGATTCCGATCCTTTGCCTCCGAAGTGTCCTTCTTCGATATACTTCTTGGCATTATCCCATGCTCCGCCTGCATTTGCCATCATCAGAGCAAGAAGTACACCTGATGAAAGAGCTCCTGCCAGCATTCCGCCCAGAGCTTCAGGTCCCAGAATGATTCCTACTGCCAGTGGAGCAACGATAGCCATGAGTCCCGGTACAACCATTTCCTTAAGAGCAGCCTTTGTTGAAATATCAACGCAGTTTGCATAGTCAGGCTTGGATGTTCCTTCCATGATACCCTTGTCTTCTCTGAACTGTCTTCTAACCTCCTCGATCATCTGGTTAGCAGCTCTACCTACTGAATTCATAGTCATAGCTGAGAACAGGAACGGAAGCATAGCTCCGATGAACAGCCCGATGATTACGATCGGCTGCAGCAGGCTGATAGCGCTGAGCTGAGAAACCTCTGCAAATGATACGAACAGAGCCAGAGCTGTGAGAGCTGCTGATCCTATAGCAAATCCCTTACCGATAGCTGCTGTTGTATTACCTACTGAGTCGAGCTTGTCGGTGATTTCTCTTACTGATTCAGGAAGCTCTGCCATTTCTGCAATACCGCCGGCATTATCTGATACAGGTCCGTAAGCATCTACTGCTACAGTCATACCTGCAGTTGAAAGCATACCTACTGCTGCGAGAGCGATTCCATATACGCCTGCTGTAGCATAAGCTACGAAGATTCCTACTGCGATGCAGATGATAGGCCATAATGTTGACATCATACCAACACCAAGACCACTGATAATTGTAGTTGCTGAACCAGTCTGTGACTGTTCTGCAATTTTCTTAACTGATTTGTAATCACCTGAAGTATAGATTTCTGTGATTTTACCGATAGCGATACCTACCACAAGACCTGCAATGATTGCGATAGCATAATTCATGCTTCCCAGCATAGTCTTTGACAGAATAAGTACTGCTATTATAACGATTATACCTGCTACATATGTACCCATATTAAGTGCAGTTGCAGGGTTTGAGCCGTCCTTGCCTCTTACCATAAAAATACCGATAAGTGAAGCTATGATACCTATACCTGCCATAATCAGAGGGAATAAAGCTGCTGTAGCTTCATCAAACATTCCGCCTGAGTTTACTGCTGCTACTGCAGCCAGAGTTACAGCAGAAATGATTGAGCCTACATATGATTCGAACAGGTCAGAACCCATACCAGCAACGTCACCAACGTTGTCACCTACGTTATCTGCGATAACAGCAGGGTTTCTAGGGTCATCCTCAGGGATTCCTGCTTCAACCTTACCTACAAGGTCAGCACCAACGTCAGCAGCCTTGGTATAGATACCGCCGCCAACTCTTCCGAAGAGTGCCATTGATGAAGCACCGAGACCAAAGCCTGTTACACATTCCATTACTGTTGCCAGATCAAGAACACAGATGATAACTCCAAGACCCAGAAGACCAAGACCTGTTACAGCAAGTCCCATAACGGCACCTGATCTGAAAGCAACCTTCAGCGCCTTGTTCATTCCTGACTCTTTGGCAGCACATGCTGTTCTAACATTACCAAGCGTAGCCACCTTCATTCCAAAGAAACCTGCAAGCACTGATAAAAGTGCGCCGCATACATAAAGGATTCCTGTAATCCAGCTGATAAAGAATCCAATCAAGAGGAACAGTACTACGATTACGATAATCATAATCTTGTACTCTCTTGTCAGGAAAGCCATCGCACCTTCTCTGATGTATCCGGAGATTTCCTTCATTCTGTCAGTACCCTCATCAGCCTTGCTGATCCATGAAGCCAGACCTACAGCTACTGCCAGACCGATTATTGCCGCAACAACGGCAACCAGAGCTAAAACGTTCATAATTAATGATACCTCCCCTCATGCCTCCACGATTTAAGAGGCGTCAACGACACCTCTTAAAAAAGCTTACAGCACGAATATTTAAATTAAATTTGAACAAATCAATTAATCACCTGTCTGTGTATGTCCTACTCAAGAGCAACAAGAACAAGTGAAAGCACAATAAACAGTACAGCTGCTACTGTTGCGATCTTGCTCAGAATCGCATCATATCCCTGACTTCTCTTCTTACCGAAAAGCTGCTCGGCACCGCCTCCGATGGAACCGGAGAGACCGGCACTGTTGCTGGACTGCAGCAGTATACTTATAATCAATACTATGCTCACAATGGCAAGCACTATTTTAAGAGCTATACTCATTATTTAACCCTCCTTGTAATCTAACCACTCAAGTTTACCATAGCACTTGTCAAAAATCAATAATTATTGTTTTCTTAAATTGTCTGAATTTAACCGCATAAATTCAGATTTCTCAAGGCTATTTTTTGAGGTTATAAAACGCATCTTTTCCTGCATACTGTCCTGATGCATCCAGCAGTTCCTCAATCCTGAGAAGCTGGTTGTACTTAGCAATACGGTCTGTTCTCGAAAGGGATCCTGTCTTGATCTGACCAGCATTGAGACCTACAACTATATCTGCAATTGTAGTGTCTTCAGTTTCGCCGCTTCTGTGTGATACTACTGCTGTATATCCTGCTTTCTTTGCCATTTCGATAGCGTCAAAGGTTTCTGTGAGCGTACCGATCTGGTTTACCTTGATAAGGATTGAGTTTGCGATACCCTTTTCAATACCCTGTGCAAGTCTCTCTGTATTTGTTACGAACAGGTCATCTCCAACCAGCTGTACTCTGTCGCCAAGCTTTTCTGTCAGGTGCTTCCAGCCCTTCCAGTCATCCTCTGCAAGTCCATCTTCTATGGAGATTACAGGATATTTGTCACAAAGCATTTCATAGTATTCAACCATTTCTTCCGCTGTTCTGCTTACACCTTCTCCTGTAAGGTTATATATGTCAGCCTCAGCATCGTAGAATTCGCTGGCAGCAACATCAAGTGCTATTTTTACATCATCTCCAGGCTTGTATCCAGCCTTTTCTATTGCTTCGATGATAACCTGAATAGCCTCTTCGTTAGTTGAAAGGTTCGGCGCGAATCCGCCCTCGTCACCTACTGCAGTATTCATTCCCTTGCCCTTGAGAACGCTCTTGAGGTTATGGAAAACTTCAGCACCCATTCTGAGTGCTTCTCTGAAGGATACAGCACCTACAGGCATAATCATAAATTCCTGAATATCAACTGTATTGTCTGCGTGTGATCCTCCGTTAAGTATATTCATCATCGGTGTAGGAAGCACCTTGCCGTTTACTCCACCGAGATACTGGAAAAGTGGAAGTCCCAGTGAATCAGCTGCAGCTCTGGCAACTGCCATCGACACGCCCAGAATAGCGTTGGCTCCAAGCTTACCCTTGTTAGGTGTTCCATCCAGCTCGATAAGCATTTTATCAAGACCTACCTGATCAAAGGCATCCCATCCGATTATCTCTTCTGCGATTATTTCGTTAACGTTTTCAACTGCCTTGAGAGTTCCCTTTCCAAGATATCTTGCCTTATCTCCATCTCTCAGTTCAACAGCCTCATGCACACCTGTGGACGCACCTGAAGGAACAATAGCTCTTCCTTCTGACCCATCAGCCAGCAGTACTTCAACCTCAACTGTAGGATTACCTCTTGAATCCAGAACTTCTCTTGCGATTACATCTTCAATATAAGACATTGTTTTCCTCCTAAAAATCTATTATTTCCATGAAATCGGCAGCTTTGAGGCTTGCTCCGCCCACCAGTGCTCCGTCGATCTCATCCATATTCATTATTTCTGTTGCGTTTGCCGGCTTCACGCTACCGCCATACTGTATAATCACTTCATCTGCTGTGTCTTCGTCGTACATTTCTATCAGAGTATTTCTTATAAATGCACACATTTCCTCTGCCTGTTCAGGTGTCGCCGTTCTTCCTGTCCCTATGGCCCACACAGGCTCATACGCGATTACAAGCCTCCTGATGTCATCTGCTCCGATACCATCAAGTCCTGAAGCAAGCTGTCTGCTCACGATTGCCGATGCTTGTCCTGCGTCTCTTTCTTCAAGACTTTCGCCCACGCAGAGTATAGGTCTTATGGAGCCTTCAAAAAGCTTCTTAAGCTTCAGATTTACGGTTTCATCGGTTTCCCCGAAATACTGGCGTCTTTCTGAATGTCCTACTATGCAGAAATCTACACCAATCTCCTCCAGCATGGATACCGATATCTCTCCTGTATACGCTCCGTTCTCTGCAAAGTGAACGTTCTGTGCACCCACCATGATGCCTGTTCCTCTGAAGGCGTCTACCAGCAGCTTAAGATCTGTAAAAGGAGCACAAACTGCTGTCTGAACATCAGTGCCCTTGTAAAGCGTTTTGAACTCTTCAGCGAAAGCTGCGGCCTCAGCCTGAGTTTTGAACATTTTCCAGTTGCCTGCAATAAATGGTACTCTCATTACTTGTCCTCCAAACATGAAATTCCCGGCAGTTCTTTGCCCTCGAGGAATTCCAGGGATGCCCCGCCGCCGGTTGATATATGGGTCATTTTATCTGCAAAGCCGAATTGTTCAACAGCAGCTGCAGAATCCCCTCCTCCGATGACGGTGACAGCATCGCTTTCTGCGAGGGCTCCGGCAATAGCTCTGGTTCCCTCTGCAAACGAAGGCATCTCAAATACTCCTGCAGGACCATTCCATACTACAGTCTTAGCCTTAGAGATAATGTCACAGTAAAGCTTAACTGTCTCAGGTCCTATGTCCATTCCCATCATGTCGGCAGGAATCTTGTCTCTGTCAAACACAGCTTTTTCACTATTATTATCAAATTCCTTTGCGCATACAGAATCTACAGGGATCAGAAGCTCAACACCCATCTGTTCAGCCTTTTTCATCAGTTCGCCTGCAAGCTCTATGCTTTCCTCGTCGAGGATTGATTTGCCTATTTCATATCCCATGGCCTTGAAGAATGTATAGCTCATTCCTCCGCCGATAATCAGAGTATCAACTTTCTTAAGCAGGTTCTCAATCACAGGAATTTTGTCCCCCACCTTGGCTCCTCCCATTATTGCCACAAACGGTCTTTCCGGTGATTCCAGAGCATCTCCCAGGAATTTCACTTCCTTTTCGATAAGAAATCCCGATACGCTCGGCATATATTTCGCCAGTCCGGCAGTAGAACAATGTGCTCTGTGAGCTGTTCCGAAAGCGTCATTTACAAAAATTTCTCCAAGAGATGCAAGCTCTCCGGTAAATGGTTCATCATTCTTAGTTTCTTCTGCTCTGTATCTTACATTCTCAAGGAGCATTACCTGACCGCCTTCAAGTGCAGCAGCAGTTTTCTTAACGTTGTCATCAACAACCTGAGGAGATGCTGCAAAGATCACTTCTGTTCCCAGAAGCTCTGACAGTCTGTCAGCAACAGGCTTGAGAGAATACTCCGGCTTAGGTTCTCCCTTCGGTCTTCCCATATGCGACATGAGAATAACCGCAGCTCCTTCAGATACAAGATACTTTATCGTCGGCAATGCGGATGTTATTCTGATATCATCCGTGATATCTCCATCCTTCATAGGTACATTGAAATCGCATCTTACCAGAACCTTTTTTCCGGCAACATTAATGTCTTTAACAGTCTTTTTCATAATTGACCCTTCCTCTTCTTTGTATATAATCAATTACTGACAGCCGGACTCTGCCGGCTGTCAGATTTTTTCCTGTTTATTATTATGCGTTATCAACGCTGTACATATGCCTGATAAGCTCAAGCACTTTTGTTGAATATCCGAACTCATTGTCATAGTATGCAATGAGCTTAAAGAATTTATCATTGAGCGCAATTCCCATTGTAGCATCAAAAATAGAAGTGTTCGCGTCACCAATGAAGTCGCATGTTACACACTGATCCTCAACATACTCGAGAACACCCTTCAGCTCACCTTCCGCTGCTTTTTTCACAGCTGCGTTGATATCTTCGAGAGTTGTTGGAGTCTTGAGCATTACATTAAGGTCAACAACTGATACATCATTTGTAGGAACTCTGTATGCAAAGCCTGTCATCTTTCCTTTGAGTGAAGGGATAACCTTTGCAACTGCCTTTGCTGCACCGGTTGTAGTAGGGATAATGCTGCTGAATACGGATCTGCCTATTCTCCAGTCCTTATTGTTTCTCTTGTCAACTACTGTCTGCTTGGAAGTAGCTGCATGGATAGTAGCCATAAGTCCCTGTTCAATGCCGAAATTATCTTCAAGAACCTTGCAGAGAGGCGCCAGACAGTTTGTTGTACATGAAGCGTTTGAAACTACATTCATGTCTGTTTTATATTCATTCTGGTTAACACCCACTACAAACGTAGGCGAATCATCTTTTGCAGGAGCTGTTATAATTACTTTCTTTGCACCTGCATCAAGGTGAGCCTGGCATTTTTCTGCTGTGTTATATGCTCCTGTACCCTCGACAATATATTCTGCGCCGCACTCTCCCCATGGAATATTGCGTGCATCATCTTCACTGTAAACAGGAACCTTCTTTCCGTCAATCACAAGTCCGCCTTCATATTTCCCGAGTTCTTTAGGAAAATGTCCGAATACCGAGTCATACTTCAACATGTAAATCAGATAGTCCAAATCTGCGTTTCTGTAGTTAATTCCTGCGATTTCGATGTCCGGCATATCCATTGCCGCACGGATAACAACTCTGGAAATACGACCGAACCCGCTGATTCCGATTTTAATTGCCATTTTGATCCTCCTAAAATTTAAACACACTAATCTTATATACCAACCTTTGCAGGTTAATATCTTCTTCGTTTCGAAGATGACAGTATATGAAGCTCATCTCTGTACTTCGCAACTGTTCTTCTGGATATGCTTATACCCTTTTCCTTGAGAAGCTCAACCATATCCTGATCACTGTAAGGAGCCTTGTGATCTTCATTGTCAACAATCTCCTTGATAAATTCCTTGATACTGTTTGAAGAAATTCCTTCTCCACCGCTTCCGGACACACCTGCCGAGAAAAAATATTTTATCTCGAATACGCCACGCGGGCTCTGCAGATATTTGCCGTTAATCGATCTTGATACGGTGGATTCATGTATACCCACTTCCTCGGCAATATCCTTTAATGTAAGCGTCTTCAGATACTTGCTTCCTTTATCAAAAAATTCCTTCTGGTACTTGACCACTGCGTTCACAACATTATATATAGTCTGCTTTCTCTGTTCTATACTCTTGATAAGCCACAGTGCAGAATTCACTCTATCCGACAGATACTTGGAAAGCTTGTCATCCTTATCTGCTTCATGCAGCAGTTTCTGGTAATAAGAGCTTACCATCAGGTGCGGCGTACTGTTATCGTTTATAGTCACCACATAATCATCGTCTACCCTCTCAACTATAACATCAGGCACTATATACTTGGTGTCCATCTGAGAAGCAAACTGTCTGCCCGGTTTAGGCTCCAGCGTCCTGATAATATCACTCATTTCCTGGACTTCTCTGGCTGAAACACCTGTTTCTCTGGCAATAACGCTCAGTCTGTTGTTTGCCAGATCCTCCAGATGATCATTGATAATCTCTTCAAAAATATCCGTCAGCTGTCCCATCTGTTTAAGCTGAATAATCAGACATTCTCTGAGATCAGCAGCACCTACTCCTGCAGGGTCGAATGTATGTATAATATCCAGAACCTCCAGAACCTTCTCCTCAGGAGCTCCTGTGGCTCTGGCGATCTCAGGAACCGTGCATGTCATGTAACCGTTTTCATCCAGCGATTCTATTATGTATTTGCCGACCTTTCTGCAGCCCTTATTGTTAGCGGCGAACTGCAGCTGAAACATCAGATGCTCCGGCAATGTCACATCCGAGGACACATACTGTTCATATGTGTTCTCTTTTTCTTCACCGTTCTTATCCTCCCAGTGCCTGTAGCTGATGTCATCATACTGTCTTTCCTTGATGTATTCCTTCCAGTCAAAATCATCATCCTTTGATGAAATTTTCTCAGCAGGTTCACGTGCCTCCATGGTAACGCCGCTGTCTTCACCGTACTCCCCGGTGCGGACTTCATCAGAATGACCCTCCTGTGATTCTGCAGGACTGCTTTCAAGGACAGGATTAACCAGAAGCTGCTCCTGTACATATGAATCCAGCTCCTGTGTATTGAACTGCAGAATCTGAATTGCCTGAATCAGTTCAGGTGTCATAACCAGCTTCTGCGCCTGTTCTATTGTCAAGTCATATCCAAGTCGTATACTCATTCTTTAAATACCTCATTAGTATTATAACATATAGATGAATTTTTACCAGTGGATTTCAAGCGATTATCACTTCAGCTCCGGAAATCCCATCTGGCGCAGCGCCTCAAAAAGAATAATATTAGCTGAATTCGACAGGTTCAGGGATCTCAGTCTTGTATCACTGCTCATAGGTATCCTGACAGCAGTTTCCTTGCGGGCTTCGATAAAATCACGCGGCAAACCTGCAGTTTCTTTTCCGAAGAGAATCATATCCTCGTCCTTGTATTCCACTTCTGTGTACAACCTTCCACCTTTTGTAGTGGCAAGGTACAGATTTCTGTCACCGTACTTTTCCATGAACTCATCGAGGCTCTCATGAATCTCCAGTTTTACATACTTCCAGTAATCCAGACCCGCACGTTTAAGGCTTTTGTCATCTATGGAAAACCCCAGAGGCTTGACCAGATGAAGCACCGCACCTGTTGCTGCGCAGCTTCTTGATATATTGCCGGTATTAGGGGGTATTTCAGGTTCAACCAGCACGATGTGTAACGCCATTATTCAATCTCCTTCGTCATGTACATTTCTTATGATTCCGGCAGCTCATGCCGCTTGTTCTATTATACTTCAAACGTAAATAAAATCAAGAAATTCGATTTTCAATATTCAGAGGAGCAGTGTTTCAGGAAAGAAAACAAAAAAGTAAAGACAAACAGCAAACTTTGTTATATAATTATTCGTAATGGTTTAATGGTACGGAGGTTAACAATGAAAACAATAAAAATCGGTTTACTTGGTCTCGGCAACATTGGTACAGGCACTTACAAAACACTTGAAATGAACAAAGCTGAGATTGAAAAAGCAGCAGGAACCAGAGTTGAAATCACCAGAATACTTGAAAAGGACATAAACAGAGACAGGGGCATAGCAGTTCCTGTGGACAAGTTCACATCCGACCCGGATGAAATATTCAAGGATCCGGAAATAGACATCGTCATCGAGCTTCTGGGAGGTATTGAACCCGCATCCACCTTCATGCTGTCAGCTATGGAAAACGGCAAGCATGTAGTCAGCGCCAACAAAGCCGCAATAGCAGCAAACTATGACAAGCTCATGGAGACCGCCTCACGCAACAATGTTATATTCAGATTTGAAGCAAGTGTAGGCGGAGGCATCCCTATTCTCGGCACACTTACAGGCCCGCTCTGCGCCAATAAATTTGAAGAGGTCATGGGTATCGTCAATGGCACAACCAACTATATCCTTACCAAAATGACTGTTGAGGGCCTGGATTACGACACAGTGCTGAAGGATGCGCAGGCAAAGGGATTTGCAGAGGCCGACCCTACAGCCGATGTTGAAGGCATAGATGCAGCAAACAAGCTTTCCATACTCATGGCACTAATGTTTGACAAGTACGTTTCGCCTGACAGTATCCCTACTACAGGTATCACACATATAACAAAGGAAAGCATCGAAGCCGCACGTTCAAAGGACTGCACAATCAAGCTGATTGCTCACGCCAGAAAACTCGAAAACGGCGATATCGACTACAAGGTAGCCCCTATGGAGATAGCTAACGATCATCCTCTGGCAAGCATAAACAATGAATTCAATGCAGTATTCGTAACAGGAAATGCCGTAGGTGACGTAATGTTCTATGGAAAGGGAGCTGGACCTCTTCCTACAGGCAGTGCTGTGCTGGGCGATGTAATCGAGATATCAAAGGCTATACTGAAATAAACCGTTAATACATATTATATTTTAAGGTCAACAGGAGGAAAGTTATGACTTTATATGAACAATGGCAGGATCTGATCGAAAATCAGACAGAGGACAGTTTTCCGGAATTCTGGAAAGAGTACAGTGAAGCGGAAACAAAGCTTTACAGCGACATACTCGATAAGCCTGAAGAAAAAGTGACAGGAACTCTCGGAGAGCTTGCTGCAAAGCATGGCATCCGTCCTGTTATCTATATGGGATTTCTGGATGGTATCAACAGCAGCCTGAAAAAAGGCAATGACTTCGTAAGCTTTGATGAGAATTCTCAGGTGGAAATCGAAATCGTACCTGAAACACTGTTTTACAACATGCTGGCAGCCGGGGCTGACTATCTCTTTGGTCTTCCGCAGTGGGTTGATATCCTTGGAGAGGATAAAATGAAGGAAATCGCTAAGGAATATAAGAAATCAAAAACCGTTGTAAAAGGTAAAAAAATAGGCAGAAATGAACCATGCCCATGTGGCAGCGGTAAAAAGTACAAGCACTGCTGCGGCAGAAATTAACAGCCTTAACAGAAAAGTCCGTCTCACCGGCACAGCATATCCGGTAAAGGCGGACTATTTTTTTGATGTTTTATTTTTTCTGTCCGGCTGCACATTCTATGCACAGATCGTTTATCACACAGCTTTCACAGTCGGGATTTCTTGCACTGCAGCAGTTTCTCCCATGAAAAATAAAGCTGTGATGAGCTTCGGACCATCTATCCTGCGGCAACGCTTCCATCAGCGCCAGCTCAGTTTTGAGAACATCCTTCTCTGATACTATTCCTATCCTGTTTGTCACTCTGAAAACGTGTGTATCCACAGCGATTCTCTGCTGCCCGAAGCCTACGGACAAAACTACATTGGCCGTTTTTCTTCCTACGCCCGGAAGGCTTATCAGCTCCTCATATGTATCCGGGACCTTTCCATTAAAACGGTTCTCCAGTTCCCCTGCAAGAGCAATAATATTTTTTGATTTTGTTTTATACATTCCTATAGTCTTTATTATATCTATAACATCATCCTGCTTCGCACCGGCAAGAGCTGCAGAGTCCGGATATGCATCGAACAGCCTGCCGGAAACCTTATTCACACTCTTATCAGTCGTCTGAGCCGAAAGCACTACCGCAATCAGCAGCTGATAAAGGTTCTGATGCACCAGTGCACATTCCGCATCAGGATATTCCTGTTTCAATTTATCCAGGATTTGTACTATTTGTTTATCTGAAAATGACATAAAGTTTCCTCCGTTTCTATATATTTATTATATATATTGGTAATTATTTTGCATAGTTTTTGAGCTCAAAAAAATATATTGTTTTTTTCTGAATGGCTGAAACCCTTCTAATCAGTAGGTTCAACGGGCCTCATATGCGCAATATTCAGAAAAATTCAAAAAAATTGACAAAAACTAGTTACATTTCTGACAATTCTGTAGTATAATTACCTCGTTATAATTTATATTTATTCTTAAATGGAGGTGTTTTATGTCAACGTTTACACAAGTGGAAAAGAACGGTCTGTTTGAATTAACAGATGCGGCACGTGCAGAGCTTGTGTCTTCAAAATACTACAACGAAGACCTTGCCCCGACATCAGTATCACAGAGAACCTGGACTACATACAACATCACAATGCTGTGGGTAGGTATGGCAATCTGTATACCTTCGTTATCACTGGCATCCGGACTTATCGGTATGGGCGTATCACCTTGGTTATCAGTTCTCAATGTAGCACTCGGAAACCTCATCATTCTCATACCAATTCAGCTCAACTCACAGATCGGTACTAAATACGGTATTCCGTTCCCTCTGTTTGCAAGACTGACATTCGGTACAAGAGGCGCACAGTTACCTGCAATCCTGAGAGCTATCACAGCCTGCGGATGGACTTCCGTACAGGCATGGGTAGGAGGCGGTGCAGTTGCTGCCATCATCGGATGCTTCGCACACAGCTTTGCAGATGCTAACTGGACTATCGGACTTCCTTCATGGGGAGGCATCCAGACAGTAGCTGCAGGTCAGTTTATCGGCTATATCATCTTCATCGCATTTATCGGCTGGATCGCATACAACGGTATGGAACAGATCAAGTGGATACAGAACATCGGCGGTCCTATCCTTATCATAGTAATGCTGGCACTTCTCATCTGGGCAGCATCAGTTGCCAAAGGTGCTGGATACGGTTTCTGGGAAGTTATGGCTCAGCCTAACGATGATGAAATCATCAGCAACAGCGGCGGATTTGCAGTTATCTATCTGTCAGGTCTGATGGGTAACATAGCATTCTGGGCTACAATGGCTCTGAATATTCCGGACTTCTCAAGATACGCAAGATCACAGAAGGATCAGTTCAGAGGTCAGCTCTATGGAATGCCTCTGCCAATGGCATTCTGTGCATTCATCGGTGCATATTTCGCTCAGGCTACCAAGCTCGCTTACGGCGAAGCAATGTTCGACCCTACCGGCGTATTCTATCACATTGAAAACAAGATTATAGTATTCATCGCAGCACTAGGTGTAGTTGCAGCAACAGTAACTACATGCGTAGCAGCTAACGTAGTAGCTCCTGCAAACGGATTCTCCAACATTGCACCTAAGAAGATTTCCTACAAGATCGGTGTTATAATCACTATCTGTATCGCATTCTTCATCCTGCAGGCTTGGTGGATTTACGGTTCCGGCGGTGCATACTTCACTTGGATGAACGCTTACGGAACTATCCTGGCACCAATCGCAGCTATCTTCATCGCAGACTACTTCGTTTGCAAGCAGAGAAGAGCTGATATCGCATCCCTGTTCAAAGGCGAGGATGGCAGATACTGGTACTCCAGTGGTATCAACTGGGCTGCAATCATTGCTTGGGTAGTAGCATTCATATTCCCACTCCTCACATACTTCGGTATGCAGGGTGCATTCTGGACATTCATCAACTCAATCAACTACGTATGGTCATTCGTACTTGGCTTCGTAGTATATGTAATCCTGATGAAGACCAGCATGGCTGGAAAGTCATTCGTAACAGAAGAAGAGCACGAAGCTTTCACAGACAGAGCATAATGTATCATACATAATTAAACATAATTAAATTATCTGTATATACTATTTTAATGAATATCAGGAAGGAGCCTTTGAGACCCAAAGGCTTCTCCTTTTATCAGATATCTTTTGCAAAAGGAGGAATGATTTATGGATTTATTGATTAAAGGCGGAACGGTCGTTACAGCATCTTCATCATTTAAGGCAGATGTTGCTGTAAAAAACGGCAAAATCAGTGCTATCGGGGCAAATCTCAAGCCTGACAGCAAAACTGAAGTCGTAGATGCAAAGGGCAAGCTGGTTCTGCCAGGTGCTATTGACGGACATACACATCTGGCAATGCCATTCGGCGGCACTATAGCTACTGATGATTACCACACAGGAACAAGAGCTGCTGCCTGCGGCGGTACTACTACAGTATTTGACTTCGTACTTCAGGGCGTAGGAGAAACCATGGATGCAGCACTTGACAGAAGAGATGCTATCTGCAAGGCAGACGGACCTGCAATCGACTACTCATATCACATCGGCGTAGGCGATGTTACTACTCCTGAAATGCTCGCTTCAATGGATGAATGCGTGAAGAGAGGAGTCACCTCCTTCAAGGTATTCATGGTATATGACTTCGGTGTAGATGACGGTCAGTTCTTCGAAACACTGCAGCATGCTGCAAAAATAGGAGCACTGGTTGGTGTACATGCAGAAAACAGAGATGTTAACAATGCACTCATCAAGCAGTACCTGGCAGAAGGCAAAACCGATGCATGGTGGCACTACATGTCAAAGAACGAAGCAGTTGCAGGTGAAGCTGATGTAAGAGCTATCAACCTGGCTAAGATGGCAGGCGCTTCACTTTACATAGTTCATCTGGATAATAAACAGGGTGTTGAAGCAGTAAGAGCAGCAAGAGATGAAGGCTACCCTATCTTTGCAGAAACATGCCCTCAGTATCTGGCATTTACCAAGGATGTTTATAAAAACGGAATTCCTGAACTGGGACTCAGAGCACGCGACTTCGTATGCTCACCTCCAATGAAGGGCAAAGAGTCAATGGATGCTCTCTGGGAAGGCATCAAGACAGGCGATGTATCCACTCTTGCTACAGACCACTGTCCATTCCTCCAGTCAGAAAAGGATTGGGGTATCACAAAGAAGGACGGCACTCCTGGTGACTTCACAAGTATCCCTAACGGATGTGCAGGTATCGAGAACATGTACCCTTACATCCTGTCAGAAGCAAACAAAGGCAGAATCTCATTCGAGAAGGCAGTAGCCATCTCCGCTACAAACCCTGCCAAGCTGTTCGGTATCGACTACTGCAAGGGCGCTATCGAGGTTGGTCTTGACGCTGACATCGTTATCTACGATCCTAAGAAGGAATTCGTTGTTAAGAATGCTGAAAATCAGCATGGTGCTCTTGACCACACTATCTGGGAAACTGCTAAGTTCAAGGGTTATCCTGTTGCTACTTATTCAAGAGGCAAGCTGGTATTTGACGGAAAAGATTATGTTGGCCAGAAGGGCGACGGTCAGTTCGTTAAGTGCAAGAAGGTTAAATTCAAATCACCTGAATTCTAAAGTCAAAAATACAGAAAGCCGGCTGAAAGCCGGCTTTTTTATTTATTTTTCATTGCATCAGGTTCAACAGCCCTGATTTCGTCTCCACCTCTTACAGAGTAAGTGACGGAGCTGAATATACTCTTGCTTTAAGTTCGTTGTCCAGCTGGTAGAGTCCCTTGCTGTCGTTTCCGAAGAGTTCAAACTTCTTGACCATGTCATCAGCATTGTCTTCTTCTTCTGCCTGTTCTTTTACAAACCAGTCAAGGAACTGCATAGTTCTGAAATCCTTTTCTTCATATGCTGCTGCATAAATGTCATGGATCATGCCTGTTACAAGTCTTTCATGTTCTGCTCCTGCCTTGAGCGGATCTGTGAATGCCTTGAATTCCTTGTCAGGCTTGGCAATAGCCTCCAGAACTACCTCTTCACCGTTCTGCTGCAGATATTCCATAAACAGAAATGCGTGGTCTCTCTCTTCCTGTGCCTGTACCTTATACCAGTTGAAGTAACCATCAAGACCTTCATTCTTGTAATAATTAGCCATATCCAGATACAGATATGCTGAGTATAATTCTGCATTTACCTGATTGTTTAATAATTCTACAACTTTTGCTGATAACATTATTCTACCTCCTTATTATATATCAAGCCGTTAAAATACTTTACTATTTTGGTATATTAAATGTTACCATATAAATCCATAAAAATCAATATTATTATTTAAAAATCCTTTCTCCTGTAAACTGCATGAGAAATTTTTATCGAAACAAACACGACAGCCAGCGAAATCAGAACTGCAGCAACTGGCAGAGTCACTCCCTCCACTGCTGAGATATCAATGCTGTCCATCATACCAGATGCTCTTTCTCCCGACATCCACACGATAAATGCAGCTGCAACGGCGGCGATACCCATAAAAATCACTCTTGCTTTCTGGAATCCAAATTTAAGTATTATAGGCATTATTACTGCAAACAACAGGTTTGAAACGGAAAACAGCACTGCTGTGACCGCTGCCGCTTCCGCCAGCTTTCCTCCCACTATCAGATATTCTGCAAATGTTACAGCTGCCACTATCAGAATTATCACTTCAGTAAATAAATATCTGGCAGTCACCAAACTCTCTCTAGATACCGGCATCGACAGAGCGAATCTGTCCCATCCGGTCATATCATCATAGGCAGCGGCCGTAATAGGTATCAGAACCCCAAGCATAGGCATAAGAGCCGATAAAATTTCAGTTGCTCCACTTATTATGCCAATGACAAAAAAAACTGCCAGAAACATTATATACAGCTTCAGCTGCGATCTTATATTAACAAAGTCCTTATATATCAACCCTTTCATTTCACGTCCTCCTTTGAGAAATACAGCATTATATCCTCTATCCCGGCTCCGGTCATATCAAATGCCGGATTCACTCCTGCGCGGTCCACCAGCGCTTCTACGCCGAATTCGTTCCTTTTGCAGGATACTACAGCACTCTCATCTATTGCCTCAAATTTTTCTCTCGTGCATCTGACGATTGCGTATTTTTCAGTCAGATCTTCGCGAGTCTCACAGAAAATCAGCCTGCCGCCATGGATAAATGTAATGTAATCGCAGATTTTTTCCAGGTCACTCAATATATGTGATGAAATAAGCACGCTGTGTTCCTCGTCCTGAATAAATTCGCGAAAAACATCCAGTATTTCTTCTCTTGCCACCGGATCCAGGCCGCTTGTCGCTTCGTCCAGAATCAGAAGTCTGCTGTCATGGGACAATGCTGCTGCTATTGATATTTTCATCTTCATCCCTTTAGAAAAATCTTTTATTTTCTTGTTCTCCGGCAGCCTGAATCTCGCCAGAAGCTCTGTAAATCTGCTGCTGTTCCAGGTTCGGTAGCACATGGACATGATTTTCTGAATGTCCCCGGCAGTTGCCTCCGAAGGGAAATTATTGTCGTCAAGCACCAGGCCGATGTGCTCTTTTAACTCCGCATCCGACGGGTCAAATTTCTTACCCAGAAACCTGACTTCCCCTTCATCCCTTCTGACTATATCCAGCATGGTTTTTATCAGCGTAGATTTGCCCGCACCGTTTTCACCTATGAGTCCCATTATATAGCCTGACGGCAGGGTCAGGTTTATTTTGTCCAGCTTGAAATCACTGTATGTTTTGGAAAGATTTCTTATTTCGATTGCAGTGCCATCTGCAGCTGTTCTGGTTGTTCCCTCCGCTTTTCTCATTGCTGTTCCTCCTCAAAAATCAATGTCAACATTTCTCTCAGCTCTCTGATATCCAGATTACATGACGCTGAAAGCCCGGCTATTCTGCGCATATGCTCCTCTATCTGTCTCCTGTACTCCTCTTTGATGAAATCCGTGTTCTTCTCTGCCACAAAGCTGCCTTTGCCGGTCATAGTGACGATAAAGCCATCACGCTCCAGTTCCTCATATGCTCTCTTGGTCGTTATAACACTTATCCGCAGCTCCTTGGCAAGATACCGCATGGAGGGAAGCCCCTCTCCCGGTTTGAGTTCACCTTTGATAATCTTATCCTTTATCTGTGTGCTGATCTGCTCATATATCGGTCTGCTGTCAGCATTGCTTATTATTATATCCATATTGCCCTTTCTTCTGGTTTTTCATACTGAAAAGCATAATATAATGCTTCCGACTCCGTTAATATTGTATATGTCTATTATATACAATATTAACACTTTGTCAAGACGTGCCGTTATGTAAAGATGCCATTCACGTGCCTTTTACATAATTGCCTCGATTTTTGGCAAAAAAAAGCGGGCTTACGCCCACTTAATATTCGCACGTTTCCTACGTTCAGGTATGTGTATGTATTTTTCATTTTCATCCGGATAGCCTGCCATAAAGGCTCCGTAAACGCTGCATCCTTCCGGGATTTCCAATATATCGTTTCTGATTTCCGGGATGCTGTTACTCATCCGTTTCAGGTATCCTGCCCAACAGGTTCCTACACCTTTTGCCTGCAGGTAAAGCTCTGCGGTAGTCATTGCTATCGCCGTGTCTGTTTCAGGAGAGATTGCTCTGTCTCTGGCGTATGCCAGTATCAGCGTTGGTGCATTGCCTGTCACCACATTTCTCCCATTCTCATACAGCTTCTTTATTTCCGGGGAAATTCCGGTTTCCTCTACGTATCTGAGTATATGTCCCACAATCAGCTCAATCGTTTCCTTGTTATCAATTACTATCCATTTCGCCGGATGCTGATTTTTGGCACTCGGCGCCCATGCGGCCAGCTCCAGAGCGGCTTCTATCACGCCTCGCGATACCGGTTCCTCACCGAAGTTTCTATAGGATCTGCGCATCAGTATATGATATCTTAGGTCAGCCGCAAATTCCTCGGGAAGCTTTTTGATTTCGCTTTCCAGAATTGACGGCTCATCATCATAGGTTATAGCCTCAGTCGGACATACGGCTCCGCAATGCATACATCGTATGCACATACCTGGATCCGCAAGCACCGGGCTTCCATCTACATCCTGCAAAGCGTCAAAAGCGCATGCCAGCACACATGTCATACATTCAATACATCTGCTCTGATTTATCTGTATCATTTTAACCTCCTTTTATCCCGCAAGGCTATGCTGCCCCTGTATTTTTCACGTTCTTTTATATGATATCCAAATCATGCCTGTTCGTCAAATTTTTTATATAAAATGCACGGTTTGTTTTTTAAACAAAATACGCACTTTATATATTTTTTCGCTTGACAGTTGCGCATGCATTCAACTATAATGAGGCTATAAACAGTTGAATAGTTACGCAACTATAAACAGGAGGTGCATTTATGGGCAAAAGCGAAGCAACCTGCGATTGCGCGGTTATACATGAGGACATCCTCAATCATGTTAAATCCGAAATGCTGTCTGATGAGAATCTTGGCAGCATGGCCGGGCTTTTTAAGATTTTTGGAGACAGCACACGCATCAGTATTTTATCGGCACTTAACTGCCATGAAATGTGTGTCTGCGATCTGGCGGTGCTACTGGATATGACAAAATCCGCCATATCTCATCAGCTCAGAGTTCTGAGAGAAAACAATCTGGTAAAATTCGAAAAGAAAGGAAAGCACGCCTATTATTCTCTTGCTGATGATCATGTCAGAGAGATACTGGACGTTGCACTGGAGCATATCAATGAATAAGGAAAAAATATATATTCTGGAAGGGCTGGACTGTGCCAACTGTGCAGCTAAAATGGAAAGTAAAATACAGGAGCTTCCTGGTATTCACGAGGCTAATCTGGTTTTCGCTACAAAACAGCTGAAAATCGTGGCTGACGATCCGGATTCTCTTGTCCCTCAGATGCAGAAAATCTGCAGTTCAATAGAAGGTCAGGTGGAGCTTGTTCCAAAGGAAAAGAGCATATCATCTGAAGCCTCACAGAATCTGTCAGCTTCAGGCCATGGCGAGAAAGGGTTCTGGCGCAGTAATTCTGCTGATATCATTTCAATTGCCGCAGGTGCGCTTCTTTTTGCAGTCGGTCTCATTGCCGACATGTCATTCTACCTTACTCTGGCGGTATGCGGAGCGGCTTATCTGATTCTTGGCTGGAATGTACTTTTTACAGCTGTACGCAATATCTGCCGCGGTCAGGTGTTTGACGAAAACTTTCTTATGGCTATAGCTACTGTTGCCGCCTTCTGTATCGGCGATTTTGCTGAAGGTGCCGGAGTAATGCTGTTCTACCGTATAGGTGAATTTTTTGAACATGTGGCTGTTGAAAAAAGCCGTACACAGATTATGGATGCTGTTGATATGCGCCCGGAAACTGTCAATCTGCTGGTTAATGAAAGTGCCGATGAGTGTGAGTGCGGATGTGGACACGACCATGAGCATGAGCACGAACACTTTGACGACTGCGGATGTGGACACGACCACGAAAATTCGGAAGTGCGTGTTATTCCTGCCGGCGAAGCAAAGCCAGGCGACATTCTTCTTGTAAGACCTGGAGACCGAATTCCTCTTGATGGTATTATTGTCGATGGTGAAAGCAGAATCGATACTTCCCCTGTTACCGGTGAACCTGTTCCTGTAAAGGCCGTTCCCGAAACCGAAGTAATATCTGGATGTGTTAATATTCAGGGGCTTCTCAAGCTGAAGGTAACAAAGCCTCTGTCCGAATCAATGGTTACCCGCATTCTCGACACAGTCGAAACCGCTGCAGCCGGCAAGCCGAAAATCGACAAGTTTATAACGAAATTTGCAAGGGTATATACCCCTATCGTAGTCATACTGGCAATTCTCACAGCAATAATCCCTTCGCTGATTACCGGAGAATGGTCATTCTGGATAACGACTGCAATTACTTTCCTTGTAATAAGCTGCCCTTGCGCTCTTGTAATCAGTGTCCCTCTGGCGTTCTTCGCAGGTATAGGCGCTGCTTCGAAGCTGGGCATACTTTTTAAAGGTGGCATATCCATAGAGGCGCTTAGAAAAATTAAAGCTGTCGTAATGGATAAAACCGGAACGCTGACAAATGGCAACTTTACAGTCCAGAAGATAATAACTGCCGACGGCTATGATCCCGATAAGCTTTTGTCTCTGGCTGCTGCCTGCGAATCGGCTTCGACACATCCTGTTGCTGCGAGCATAACCGATGCTGCTGCTGACAGGTCTCTAAAGACGGAACGTCCTCTTTCCATAGAAGAAATAGCGGGCAAGGGTATTAAAGCTGTCATTTCCGAAGGTACTGTTCTTTGCGGTAATGCCACCCTGCTCAGAGACTTTGATACTGATATGGGGTCTGGCACAGCTCCTGATGATATGAGCGCAGGTACAAAAATTCTTGTTGCTCTGAACGGACAGTATATTGGCACAATTTTCATTTCAGACACCATCAAGCCTGACGCATCCGAAGCTGTATCACAGCTTATGGCAAACGGACTTACTCCGGCAATGCTTACTGGTGACTCCGAGGCAGGTGCCAGAGCTGTTGCCGCGAAAACCGGTATTTCCAATGTTTTTGCCGGACTGCTGCCTGAAGGGAAGCTTAATGCACTTTACAATATCCGCAAAGAGTATGGGCCTGTAATGTTTGTCGGTGATGGTATCAACGATGCTCCTGTACTTGCTGGCGCAGATGTGGGGGCTGCAATGGGAAGCGGTGCCGATGCTGCTATAGAAGCTGCTGATGTTGTATTCATGAGTTCGTCGGTTTCTGCCATACCTCAATCAATAAAGATTGCATCTGCCACCGGTCGAATTGCAATGCAGAACGTGGTATTTGCTCTTGCCATCAAGCTTCTGGTAATCCTTATGGGCTTTGCGGGGTTCGCCAATATCTGGGCTGCTGTATTTGCGGATACCGGGGTTGCAATGCTGTGCATCCTCAATTCACTCCGATTATTATGGAAAAAATTCTGATTCACATAATCAGATAATTCCGTTTCACCAGATCCAGTTATTATTCTGTTGTATTAAATTAGGATGGCGGCTGCAGGTTCTTTGCTGTATAATATGCATTAGCGAAATTAAGACAAAACCAGCGAGGATTCACAACAATGGATGTTAACAACCATAATATTGACTGCAGTCACATCATCACAGCAAAACGTAATATCATATTAGCCGATATCGGTCTTTTATTCGTCGCCCTGTTCTGGGGCGGCGGTTTTGTTGCTGGAAAGTTCGGCCTGACAATCCTGCAGCCTTTGACTCTGACAGCCTACCGCTACATTGGTGCGGCATGTGTAGTATTCATTTTCTGTATCAATAAGTTCCGGCACTTCAGGAACAAACGTGTATGGCTGTATGGTCTCTTCTGCGGAATAAACATGTTCATCGGCAATTCCATGCAGACTATAGGACTTCTTTATACTACCGCAGGAAAACAAAGCTTCATCGTTTCTCTATATATTCTGCTGGTTCCTCTTCTTTCCTGGATAGTGCTAAAAAAGAGACCTGCAAACAGTGTTATAGTTGCTGCTGTAATAGGCTTTACCGGAATCGCACTTATAACCCTGACGGATCAGTTTACAGTTGGCAGGGGTGATCTGATGACGTTTGTGCTGGCTCTGACGTTTTCTGCTCAAATGATTTTTACCGCTGTCGTGGTTAAGGATATCGATCCTACTGTATTCACCTTTATCCAGCTTCTTGTAGTCGGACTTCTTTCTTCCGCCGCTTCCATAATCGCAGAGGATCCTGTGATGCCGTCTGAAGTAGTGAATATGGCACTGCCTGGTATTCTGGGACTGCTCTACGTAATGACTTTTAATTCTGCGTTTGCTTTCCTTCTTCAGAATATATGCCTTAAGTTTGCTCCGGCCAACCATGCTGCCATTCTTCTGTCACTGGAAACAGTATTCGGAACAATTTTCGCAGTCACTATTGCCGGCGAAACCTTCTCCCCGCGTATGATAATCGGCTGTGCACTCATGTTTATCGCTATAGCCATAGTCGAAGCCGGTCCGCTGCTGGCCGGAAGACGTGAGCGGTAATGCTGAGTCTGTGGTGTTGCTACCTGGTTTCCCACCAATGTCGGACTTGCACAAGCCCTGAAATCTTGGTAAAATATTTTCTATATTATAGCCTGCAAATAAAAATTCAAAGCTAAATTGAAGAAAGGAGCATCGGGCGCAGTCAGGGCGGCATCAACCCTGTAAAATGCGCCATGTAACACGGATATGGACAATAATAAGCTAGCGGAGCTGCTGTTTCCGCATATAGACAAAACCCCTGAGGACTATGAGGCAATGTTCCCTGAACGAGAGCTTCCTGAGGGTGCTATGGTTACCAGACTGGGACCGAGCCCTACAGGCTTCATTCATCTGGGAAACCTTTATGGAGCTTTCGTTGATGAAAGACTTGCACACCAGTCAGGAGGAACATTTTATCTCAGAATAGAGGACACCGATGACAAACGATATGTGGAAGGTGCAGTGGAAACCATAATTTCATCACTGAAATTCTTCGATATTAATTTCGATGAAGGTGCTCTGCTTGACGGTGAACACGGAAACTACGGCCCATACTACCAGAGCAGCAGAGGCGAAATATATCAGTGCTTTGTAAAGGAACTTGTGAAGAAAGGCATGGCTTATCCGTGCTTCCTGACAGAAGAAGAACTGGCTGCAATCAGGCAGGCGCAGGAGGAAGCCAAGGAGACTACAGGCATTTATGGCAAATATGCAGAAAAAAGCAGGAGCCTCAGCTTTGAAGGAATCGAAGAAAACATCAAAGCAGGCAAACCATACGTTGTAAGACTGAAATCCTCCGGAAATCACGACCTGCCTTCAGAAGAGATCAGACATATCAAAGTGGAGGATGCCATCAGAGGAACGCTTTCCATGCCTGAAAACAATCAGGATATTGTCATCCTCAAGGCGACAGGAATTCCAACATATCATTTTGCGCACGTTGTCGATGACTATTTCATGAGAACCACTCACGTTGTAAGAGGAGAAGAATGGCTCATGTCACTGCCGATTCACGTTGAGCTGTTCGAAAAGCTGGGATTCAAAATGCCTGTATACTGCCACACAGCACAGCTCATGAAGCTGGATAACGGCAATAAGAGAAAGCTGAGCAAGAGAAAGGATCCTGAACTGTCCCTCGATTACTACAGACAGGAAGGCTATCATCCAAAGGCAGTCAAGGAATATCTGATGACTATTCTCAATTCCAACTTTGAGGAATGGCGTATGGACAACCCTGATGCTCCTATCGAAGACTTCAGATTTACTACAGAGAAAATGAGCAGTGGCGGAGCTCTCTTTGACCTTGATAAGCTAAACGATATATCCAAGGATGTGCTTGTAAAAATCCCTGCCTCAGAGCTCTGTGAATTCATGACCGAGTGGGCACGTGAATTCAAACCTGAAATCCTGCCACTCTTTGAAGGAAATGAAGAATACATCCAGAAAATTCTCGATCTGGGACGCGAAGGAAACAAACCTAGAAAAGACCTGATATATGGTAAACAGATATTTGAATTCATCAGCTACTTCTTTGATGATTATTTCAAAATAGAAGATACCGTTCCAGAAAACGTCAGCGACAATGATGCTGCTGAAATTCTGAGAAGATATCTTGAAAGCTATGACCACAGCGACGATCAGAGCCAGTGGTTCGATAAAATCCGTACAATCGGAAGTGACTTGGGATACGCTGCCAAGCCAAAGGATTTCAAGAAAAACCCAGACCAGTACAAGGGACATGTAGGTCACGTCAGCACGGTTATCAGAATAGCTGTCATGGGCAGAAGTCAGTCTCCGGACATCTGGGAAATACAGCAGATTCTTGGTGAAAAGAGAACGCGTGAGAGAATCGAGGCTCTTATAAAATAATATCGGCTATATTTTTAACGCCGGGCTCTGACACAAATGTCAGAAACCCGGCGTCTTCATTATCCTGATGTAAATTACCAATCATCATATTCCATGTACTTATCCGATCACGTTCCTGAAAGCTTCGAGAAGCTCCTCCGCTCTGCCGAGACCCCCCACCTGATTCGAACCACATGCTGATATATATATTTTAATCTTAGGCTCAGTTCCTGAAGGGCGAATAATTACCCTTGAGCTGTCCTCAAAATCCAGACGGATAACATCTGCCGGAGGAAGCTCCGAGTCCTCCCGAGGGTACTTGTAGTCTGTATACCCGGATATATCACTGAACGCGTCTTCCAGCCTCTGCCTGTCACGGACAGAAACCATAACAGCTTCACGTTCCTCATTGCTTCCGATTTCAAAATTGACAGTCTGAGATACAATACTGCCGTATTTCTCATATATTCCGTCAAGAACCTCCATCAAAGTCAGACCCTGCGCCTTGTAGTACGCAGCCATTCTGCAGATAAGCTTTGCGCCTGCGGCACCATCCTTATCCCTGGCATATGTACCCGTAAGATAGCCGTTGCTCTCCTCAAATCCGAATATAAAAGAATCTCCAAGCTCATCTATTTTCTGTCCGATATATTTAAAGCCTACTAGGGTTCTCTCAACATTCACCCCATATGCAGCTGCAATCCTGTCCAGCATAGGAGTGCTTACTATACTGGAGACCACAGTCCGTCCCTTTACATCCGACGACGTCCTGCATATATAGTCAAACAGCAAAAGTCCTGTATCGTTTCCCGAAAGCAGCTCATATACAGCCGCTTCACCTTCAGTACATTCCGATGCCGTTTCTTCCCTGACTACTGCTTTGACCATTGCCCCGACTCTGTCGCAGTCCGGATCAGTGGCTATTATTATATCCGCATTGCGCTGCTGTGCATATCCCTGCGCAATCTGATAAACCTCATGCTTCTCGGGATTCGGATACGGGCATGTCGGGAAATTCCCATCCTCAAATTCCTGTTCAGGCACCGTAAACACATCAAATCCACAGCTGCCTAAAATATCCTGCACAGGTTTTCTTCCCGAACCATTAAGCGGCGTGTAAACCACCGAAAGTTCATTTTCCTTTGAAAATTCCGTAGCCTGCTCCACCGCTGCAAGGTATTCAACATAAAGCGAGTCATCAACGATGCTGCAGCAGCCCTGAAGGGCTTTTTCGAATTCAATATAATTTATACCATCCGGTACATCGACCGCCTCTATCTCCTTCATTATTGCAGCCGCTTCTTCATCAAGAATCTGACCGCCTGTGCAGCTATATACCTTGTATCCGTTATATTCTCTCGGATTATGACTTGCCGTTATTACTATTCCTGCAGAGCAGGTCAGCTTTTTCACTGCATACGATAAAACCGGCACCGGCATCATTTCATTGAAAATGAACGTTTTCACGTCGTTCGCTGCCAGCACTGAAGCCGCACACTCAGCGAAAGCCCTGGAATTGTTCCTGCTGTCATAGCTTATTACGACCGACGGATTGTCATATGTTCTGAGCAGGTATGCAGCCAGCCCCTGACTTGCCCGCTTCACTACCGGTATATTCATTTTATCGTTGCCAGAACCCATGATTCCCCTGAGACCGGCAGTGCCGAATTTTAAATATTCTTTTGTCATCTGTTACGCAGCCTTTCCGTACATTTTACAATATCATCGCAAGCCTCAGATTATATCTTCAAAACACTATGCCTACAGCTGCCAGCTGGCAAGGTATCTTTCCTGCTCTTCTGTCAGCTCATCTATCTGTATTCCCCAGGCATCAAGTCTTCTACGTGCGATAACATCGTCTATTTCCTCAGAAACATCAATGACATCAGCAGGAAGCTGCCTGTAATTATCCTTGATATACATCGCTGACATAGCCTGCACGGCGAAGCTGAGATCCATAATTTCTGCAGGATGTCCGTCTGCTGCTGCTATATTGGCAAGCTTACCTTCACCTATAACATTGACTGTTCTGCCATTAGGCAGCGTATATCCCATAATGTTGGCACGAGTCTGCCTGCATGAAACTGCAGCTTCCTCGAGACCTGCCATATCTATCTCCACATTGAAGTGCCCGGCATTGGCAAGAATAACACGATCCTTCATCTTAAGCATATGCTCCACTGTAATGGTATGCTTGCAGCCTGTAGCCGTAATAAAAATATCACCGAGTGGTGCAGCCTGTTCCATTTTCATCACGTCATATCCATCCATTTTGGCTTCCATAGCCTTTACCGGATCGATTTCAGTAACTATGACCTTAGCACCAAGAGCTGATGCTCTCATGGCTATTCCCCTGCTGCACCAGCCATAACCTATTACAACCGCTGTCTTGGAAGCCACGATAAGATTCGTATTCCTCATGATGCTGTCCCACACCGATTGTCCTGTACCGTACCTGTTATCAAACAGATGCTTGCATTTCGCATCATTTACAGCCACCATAGGGAATTTAAGAACACCTTCCCTTGCCATGGCCTTTAGTCTTATGACCCCGGTAGTTGTCTCCTCACAGCCTCCGATTACCTCAGTAGCCAGATCAGGACGTTTATTATGGAGCATTTCAACAAGGTCTCCGCCGTCATCTATGATGATATTCGGCTTATGCTCAAGACACATTTCTATATGTCTCATATACTCCTCATCCGTGGCTCCGTGGTACGCAAATACGCTGAGCCCAGCGTCCGCCAGTGCGGCTGCCACATCATCCTGAGTGGAAAGACTGTTGCTGCCTGTCACCGACATCTGTGCTCCGCCTGCCGCCAGAACAAGGCACAGATATGCAGTCTTAGCCTCAAGATGCACCGAAAGGCTGATTTTCATTCCCTCAAAAGGCTTAGTCCTCCTGAAGTCCTCCTCCAGTGCACTGAGCAGCGGCATATTATTTTTTACCCACTCTATTTTCGTGTGCCCCGATGGTGCCAGGGCAATATCTCTGATTTCGTATTTTTTCATTTATTCCACCGTTACTGATTTAGCAAGATTTTTCGGCTTGTCGATGTTGCAGCCACGCTCACGAGCAACATAATATGCAAATATCTGGAGAGGTATCACTGCCAGAACAGGGGACACCTCATCTATACAGTCAGGGATATAGATCACTTCGTCAGCGACCTTCTCAATCTCCGTTCTGCCCTCCTTGGCAACTCCAATAACGCGAGCTCCTCTTGCCTTTATTTCTTCAACATTTGATACCATTTTCTCATAGAGGAAATCCTGTGTTGCCAGTGCAAATACCAGCGTTTCCTCCTCCATGAGAGCAATAGTGCCATGCTTCAGCTCTCCTGCTGCTATAGCGAAGGAATTTATATATGAAATCTCCTTGAGCTTCAGCGAGCCCTCATATGATACTCCTGAGTCAAGTCCTCTGCCTATGAAGAACACCTGCTCTCTTCTGTGGTACTTTCTGGCTATCTCTGCGATATCATCTTCCTTCTTCAGAAGAGCAGTAACTTTATCAGGAAGAGCCTTGAGATCTGCTAAAACCTTATGATAATACGCTTCATCTATAGTCCCTTTGGTTCTGCCCATGTAAAGACCAAGCAGATACATGCATACAAGCTGTGTAGTGTAAGCCTTTGTTGATGCAACTGCAATCTCAGGGCCGGCCCATGTATAGAACACATCATCGGATTCTCTTGCCACAGAGCTTCCTACAACATTTACAACCGACAGGATTCTGGCTCCTTTTCTCTTGGCCTCTCTGAGGGCAGCCAGAGTATCAAGAGTTTCACCCGACTGGCTGATGCCGATGAACAAAGTGTTTTCATCCACAAAAGGATCTCTGTATCTGAATTCAGAAGCAACATCTATCTCAACAGGAATCTTTGCCATTTTCTCTATGACAAGCTTTCCTACAAGGCCTGCATGATATGCTGTTCCGCATGCCACTATGTATACCTTATTGAAGCCTTCAATGTCCTCTTTTGTCATGGATATACCGTCAAGGTTTATGCTGTCGTCATCATTTATCCTTCTTGTGAGAGTTTCAAATATTCCCTTTGGCTGTTCGTGTATCTCCTTAAGCATAAAGTGTTCGTAGCCTTCCTTTTCGGCTGCGTCTGCATCCCATGTTACATTGAACACATCACGCTTTACCTTCCTGCCTTCTTCGTTATAAATAACTATATCATCCTTTGTCAGGACTACAGTTTCATTGTTCTCTATCAGATATACCTGTCTGACATATTTGAGAAGTGCCGGTATATCAGATGCTATAAAGTTGAAGCCCTTGCCTATTCCGGCTACCAGCGGAGCATCCTTGCGGACTGCAACTATTTTATCAGGCTCTGCAGCAGCTATTGCACACACAGCATATGCACCTCTCATTTCAGCTACAGCCTTGTTTACAGCCTCCAGAAGGTCACCATCATAGAAAATGCCGATCAGATGAGCGATGACTTCAGAATCTGTCTCCGATTTAAAGTTCACTCCGTAATCTCTGATGAGCCACTCCTTGATTTCCTGATAATTTTCGATTATACCATTATGTACGATGGCTATCGAATTGTCTCCGTTGCCGTGAGGGTGAGAATTCACATCAGACGGGGCTCCATGAGTCGCCCATCTGGTATGACCGATTCCAACAGCACTGTCAAATTCGGGTGCTCCAATTATCTTCTCGAGATTCTTTATCTCTCCTACATGCTTTCTTATCTGAATCCTGCCGTCGATCGGAAGGGCTATGCCTGCCGAATCATATCCTCTGTATTCAAGTCGTTTGAGACCGTCGATTACTTTTTCCTTTGCGTGGCTTTTACCCACATATCCTACTATACCGCACATATTTTCCTCCTGTTACTTTAACCGAACCTTTTTGTCAGGAGCACAGCCAAATCCTCTGCCAGCTTTGTGATATGCTCAACATCCTGACCTTCGAGCATAACTCTGACAAGCGGCTCTGTACCTGAAGGTCTGATAAGAACTCTCCCTGTTCCTTTAAGATCCTCTTCTATTTTCGCTATTGCCCCTTTAATATCTTCATCTTCCATGTATTTGTTTTTATTTTCGTTTTTCACTCTGGCATTCTTGAGCACCTGCGGGAATATCTCAATCTCATCCGAAAGCTCAGACGGCTTCCTGCCTGTAAGCAGTACAGCCTGCAGCAGTTGCAGTGATGACAGTATACCGTCTCCGGTAGTTGTATGATTGAGGAAAATGATATGACCGGATTGTTCCCCGCCTATCATCCCGCCTGTCTTGAGCATGCTTTCCAGAACATATCTGTCTCCCACAGAGGTTACCTGTGTTTTAAGTCCCAGAGACTCGATATACTTATGAAATCCGAGATTGCTCATTACAGTTGCCGTTACCAGATCTCCAGGCAGCTGGCCTTTGTCTTTCATCATTCTGGCACATATGCAGATAAGCTTATCTCCATCGATTATTCTTCCCTTTTCGTCTACTGCTATTAGTCTGTCAGCATCGCCATCATATGCCAGTCCGAGGAATGCTCCCTGCCTGATCACCTCTTCCTGAAGCTTCTCAGGGTGTGTGGAGCCGCAGCTGTCATTGATATTGGTTCCATCAGGCTTGTTCCCGATAACAGTTATATCAGCACCTAGATCTTCATATACCTTCTGCGCCACCTTGTATGCTGCACCGTTGGCGCAGTCGAGCACCAGCTTGACACCGCTTATGTCCGTCTGGATAGTTGACTTGAGAAAATCAGCATATTTATCCATGGCATCATCATCGGCTTCAAGGCATCTGCCAAGTCGGTCTCCTGTTATATGGCTGTTGACATCAATATCTCTGAGTATTATATCCTCTATTTCGTTTTCGATATCGTCATCCAGTTTGAAGCCTTCTCCATTAAAGAATTTGATGCCGTTATATTCAAACGGATTATGGGATGCGGAGATAACCACTCCAGCATCAGCCCTGTATGCTTTTACCAGATATGCTATTGCAGGCGTTGGAAGTACTCCAACCTTGATAACGTTGCCGCCTACGGCAAGTATGCCTGCACTGAGGGCATCCTCCAGCATATCTCCCGAAAGTCTGGTATCCTTACCTATCAGCACTACAGGTCGCTTGACATCCTTGCTGAGCACGTGTGCACCAGCCTTGCCCAGCTTGAATGCAAGCTCAGGCGTAAGCTCGGAATTGGCAATTCCCCTTACTCCATCTGTTCCGAATAATCTTCCCATTTTCTTCTCCTCATAAGTTCTTAATAGTCATTTAGGCCGTATTACTGAGCTGATGAAATGCTCACACCAGCCGAAATACTATTATCATAAAGATATACACCATCAGGCAGGTCTACTATTATTTCAGCTTTGCCTGAAGCTGTCATGCCTTTCATATCGACAGTGCCCTCAACACTGTGGATTTCATTGATAACGTCCTTGTCTCCCACTATTCTTATTGTTCCGGGAGCATCTATCTTGTCTATAGTAACATCCGACTCTGTGTTCTCGGCCTTCACGCTGAGTCTGATTTCCTTTGAAGCCAGCAGCTGTACATCAGCATATGCGATTTTGTACGAGGTTTCCACTCCCTCAATCTCATTGCCGTCCTCGTCAACAGGTGTGAGCTCGGCTTCGAGATTCCGCAGAGTCGTATCAACCTTATCTATATTAACCGTTCCTTTTACATAATCAACCTTCTTCACCAGATTGGCTGCTCCGCTCACATACACGGTTTCCGGCGAAAAGTCTATTACCCATGCGAGCTCTGACTGGCTGTCGGTTTCTCCTGAAAATTCTATCTTAACATTTCTTTCTTCAGATACCTTCTCAGTTACCTTAACCTTGATTTTATCCTCCGATACACTGTCAAGCCGCACACCGTCCGGGAGATTCACCACGATATCGACAGTATTGCTGCCTTCCTTGCATTTGGATACATCCGCATGAGCAGATATTCCTCGCTTCTTGGCATCGTTTACATCTGATCTTTTACCTTCAATCACGGCACTTATCATTACGGTTTCTTCATCTGCAACTGCCAGACCGCGTTCGGCAAGCACTTCTGTGTTGGTAAAGCTTACCTCGATATTGCTGATTTTCTTCCTGCTTTCAGGATTCACTTCGCCGATAACGTATACCCACAGGCAGACGGCTATCACTAGGGAACATATTTTGAGTACGGTTTTATTGTTCAGCATCCTTTTTCCCCCTTATTTTATTGATGAATTTAGAGATAGCCGATCTCGTGCCTTTGGCTTCTTCGATATTCATATACATATTGAGCAGCTTCTTCTCCACAGTTTTGACATCAAGAAATCTGGACAGCTGCCCGTCTTCCGCCATTGATATTATTCCTGTTTCCTCTGATACTATCAGTGTCAGAGCATCTGAATTCTCTGTTATCCCGATTCCGGCTCTGTGCCTTGTTCCCAGGTCTTTACTTATGTTATTGTTCCTCGTCAGCGGCAGCACGCATCCGGCAGCATAGATTCTGCCGTCTCTTATGATTACAGCTCCATCATGCAACGGTGCTCCTTCATAAAAAATATTCCCAAGCATCTGCTCCGATATCTGTGCATCTACTATCGTTCCGCTTTCCATTATATCCGTCAGGTTCGTCTGGCGCTCGAAAACGATGAGCGCGCCGACTCTGTCCTTGGAAAAATTCTCTATTGCCTTGGCAATCTGTGATGTTATCTGCTTGCCTGTTTCCTTGTCCAGCTGTTCAAAGGGTGCATTGACGAACTTGCTTCTGCCCAGATACTCAAGTCCGCGGCGAAGCTCCGGCTGGAAAACCACCAGAATAGCAAATGCCCCCAGTGCCACCGTGCCTTTCAGCAGCCAGTTAATCGTATGGAGATTGAAAATTTCAGATAAAAATGTTGCAACAACTAAAAGCAGAACCCCTTTAAACAGCTGCTCTGCTCTTGTCTGCTTGATGAGCCCCAGTAATTTGTATACGACAAAGGCTACAATCAATATATCTATAATATCCGTGACTCTTATCCCGGAAAGTGCATTCCAAAAAAAATCCTGCATAAATCTGCTCCCTGTAAATATAGTTAATATTTATATTTTACAAAAAAAACCTGCTTCTTACAAGCTTTTGAGGTATTCTATTTCTTTCTTTGTCAATTTGCGGTAGTGACCTTCCATTAAATGTCCCAGCCTGATATCTCCGATGGCTGTGCGTTCCAGCGCCTGTACCCTGTTGCCTACAGCAGCAAACATCTTTCGAACCTGTCGGTTCTTGCCTTCTTTTATCATAATTTCCACAACTGCATGTCTTGGCATCTGTTTTATCACCCTGACTTTAGCAGGTGATGTTATGAAGCCTCCTATATCCACACCTTTTCTCAGGCGCGCCAGCTTCGTATCCGATATGACACCTGCGACCTTTGCAACGTAGGTTTTGTACACCTCATGCTTGGGATGCGTCAGAGTGTATGTCAGCTGACCGTCGTTGGTCATTATAAGCAGACCTGTCGTATTGTAGTCAAGTCTTCCTACAGGAAACAGCCTTTCAGGAATATCGGCCACCAGCTCTGCCACAGTTGCCCTGTCTTTATCATCATCCATGGAGGTGATGTATCCCAGCGGCTTATTGACAACAACGTACACCTTTGATTCAGCCTCAATCTTTCTGCCGTTTACAACTACAACATCGCCGTCCTCAACAGTACAGCCCATTTCTCTGACAACGGCTCCGTTCAGCTTTACATTTCCGCATGCAATAAGTTCATCCGCCTTTCTTCTGCTGCAGATGCCCGCATCAGCTATATATTTATTCAATCTCATTGGAGTTTATGTTCCTTTCCTGAAAATAGCTCCGGCTTCAAATATCCGTATATGTGATTTTAACACATAAAAAAAAGCTTGAAAAGCAGTACTTATCAAGCTCTCTGATTTTACCTCTATGCGCAGCTCTGCTGCATGATTAATGATAGCTGCATGCGTTCTTTTCGATGGAGTAACGTTTCTCTCCATCTGTATTCTCTGAAACCTTGACAGTGCATGTCATGTCCTGCATTTCCTGCTCCATAACAACGTTTCCCTTATCGTCCTTAATAATGATGGTCATCCCGGCTCCTCCTTTCGTTTATCACTTTATCATGATAACGTATAAAAAGAACGTTGTCAACCCCTTACTCAGGCAAAACTATCTGCGGGTGCAGTCTGCAGGAAATTCTACTTAGGCAGCACTATCTGCGGATCCTCCTTGGCTCTCCTGTAAAGCACAAACCTTCTGCCTATTGCCTGCACAAATTCGGCATCCAGCATTTCGGCAACCTGATTGGCGGTTTCTTTAGCATCCAGCAGGCTTCCTTCCTGTATTTTTACCTTCACCAGCTCTCTGAGCTCAAGCAGTGAATCGATTTCCCTGATAATATTCTCCGTCAGATCATTTTTGCCGATAAACACCAGTGGATCCAGTTCATGGGCAAGCTTTTTGAGATAGCTCCTCTGTTTTCCTGTTATCATTTTTTCTCCTCTGTAAAAGTACTGAAATTATTCAATGAATGCTCACTGCATCCGGTGAGCAGACTTTGCCCATATTGTAACATCAAACATAATGTAATTCCAGCCTGTTTTAGACATGTCAATTGTACTTTTTGTATTCACATGTGCCTTTTTTGTACTATAATAGTATAATGTAGTTTAAAAACAAAAGAGGTGATTATCATGCGCAAAATCAAACTGGTTCCGGACAAACCTTTTCACAACAGATGTGAAATAGCCATAATCGATATGACTGACGGTGAAAAACGCCGCGGCAAGATCACCGCTGAATACGCTCGTGCCGATATCAATCAGCTGCAGAAGCAAGGGCTTGATTATGACGGTGCCATGAATTATTTCAGAGAGATGATCGACGATGTTATCAGATACTATATTCTAGGCGACTGGGAATGCGTCGGAGGATACGATGAAACCATGGAAATAATAGCATCACATGTAAAGCTTTATTATTAAAACTGCGGGCACCTGCATCACGCCGGGCTCACATAATATATCAGGAGAACTATATGAAAAAGAAATTCAATCAGTTAAAACTCAATATTGATTCGCTTACTGTATTTTCGAACCTGAAGAACGACCCTGTAATCTCAGGATTCCACAATCTTCTATCGGCTCTCTGCAGCAAGGATCAGGAAAAATCAATAGCACTCTACAGTGATTTCGCTGCCAAGCTGTACTCCTCAACAGTCAGCCTGACTGACTATATCAGGACACTGGTGCTCCAGGATGATAACTTTTATGTAAAGAAAAAAGCGGCAGGTGAAGAAATTCCGCCTGAAATCTCAGATGCAGCAGAGCATGAGCTGACTGCTCTGCAGGAGCTGGCTTCTGTCTCCTCAAAGGAAATACAGGATTATCTGGATTACGACGGTTATCTGCCATCATGGACGACCCGGGATGCAGATCTGCGATATAATTTCATGGAAAAAATAAACAATGTATCAAGACTGGGATATGGAATCTTCGCAAAATACAGCTTCTTCCGCCTGGAGGATTCGGAAATAATTCCTGTGGCACACCCCGACTGCCAGAGACTTGATCAGCTTTTTGAATACAAAAGGGAACGTGATCTTATAATAAAGAACACCGAAGCTCTCGTAAACGGCACGGGAGCCAGCAACATGCTCCTTTACGGCGATGCAGGAACCGGCAAAAGCTCCACCATCAAAGCTGTTGCCGCTGCCTACGCTCCACAGGGACTGAGAATAATTGAGGTCAAAAAGAATCAGCTCAGCCAGATTCCAAGGGTAATGGAAGAGCTTGCTTCGAACCCTCTGAAGTTTATATTGTTTATTGACGATTTAAGTTTTTCGGGAAATGATGACAATTTCTCGGCTCTAAAGGCAACTCTGGAGGGAAGCATTTCAGGCTGCGGTGAAAATGCCGTTATATACGCCACCAGCAACCGACGTCATCTGGTTAAGGAAAGCTTCGACGACAGAAACGGAGACGAGCTTCATCTGAACGATACTATGCAGGAAACCATGAGCCTTGCAGCCAGATTCGGGCTTACGATAACCTTCCAGAAGCCTGACAAGGACTCATATCTTGCCATCGTCAAGTCCCTTGCCGAGGAATACGGTATAGAAATGGATGAGAATGAGCTATTCAAAAAAGCGGAAGCTCACGCAATCAGAAAAAACGGCAGAAGCCCAAGAACTGCAAAACAGTTTATTGAGCTGCTCAAGATAGGGATTTAATGAGCGCCTCCCTGTCATTGGGAAGCTCACCGTCTATAACCTTCATCAGCAGCTGGCCAAGAGCCTTGCCTACATCAGGCCCCGGAGCAACACCGCATGCAATCACATCATTGCCGTCAACTGCTAGATCTTTGAGTGTGAAACACTGCTGCTGAGCCAGTATATCCTGCAGAAGTTCTCTGATATCACAGAACTTCTGCGACAGCTCCGGACTCATATTCCCCGTTGCGAAATTGTCCGCAAGCTTTATTTCCAGAATCTCAGCCAGCACATCAGAGCCGAGACGATTCATCCATCTTTTCAGAAGGCATTCATCCTTTTCAAAAATAAGATCATGGCGCTTCACAAGCGTTCCGACCCTTCTGGCCGTGAAATTATCAGCCCTGAACCGCTTCATAATATTATTTACAATCACCTCGCTCATGGCCGGATGGCTGTAAAAATGACCGATTCCATTATCATCTACAGAATATGTCTGTGGCTTTCCTATGTCATGAAAAAGACTTGCCATCTTCAAATACCCTATATTTTCCGGTGTTGTTCTCACAACCTCCATCGCTCTGATACAATGCTCCAGAACATCATATCTGTGATATGGATTGTGCTGCTCAAACCCTTTCATTGCTGCCAGCTCAGGCATCACTTCACCCAGCACATCTACATACCGCCTGATTACATTCCCGGCATTCCTGCCTGTCAGCAGCTTCCTGAATTCAGTAAAAACTCGCTCCACAGAAATACTTTTCAGGAGGTGCTTCTTCGTAAAAAGCGCACGTGCTGTCTCCGGTTCTATTTCAAAATCCAGCACTGCAGCAAACCTGAGTGCTCTCATTATTCTGAGTCCATCTTCCTCAAATCTCCGTTCAGGCTCACCTACAGCTCTGATAACTCTGCTGCGGATATCCCTCATTCCGCCAAAAGGATCAGTTATCCCGCCGTCAAGGCTGCAGGCCATAGCATTTATCGTAAAATCCCTGCGCGCCAGATCCTCTTCCAGTGAAGCGAGAAAGCTTACCTTGTCAGGATGGCGGTTGTCACTGTAGCTGCCGTCACTTCTGTATGTTGTTATTTCAACATTTCCTTCCGGCAGAACTACGGTCACAGTACCGTGCTTTATGCCAGTTTCAATCACCTGACAGTCTTCAAAAACACGTTCAGTCTCCTGAGGCAGCGCATTTGTCGTCACATCAATATCCCCTGCAGCAGGAACGTACATGTTCAGCTTTTGCATAACGGCATCTCTGACACATCCCCCTGCAAAAAACGCTTCATAGCCTGCGGAGTTCAATTTCTCAAGTATTATTTTCTCACTGCGCGATGTCAGAGTATCCATTTACTGCCTCCTTACTGTTTTTTTCATTCTATCACACACAAAATCTTCGCTCAACCTTCATTTGCCTTGAAAGGGCTCCTATGGTATTATAGACAATAATATCAAACTAAAGGACGGAACAATATGATCAACAACAGTACTACCTATCGTGAATCGCTAATCAGACACAGAAGAAATCTGCATATGATACCTGAAATAGGACGCGAGCTTCCTAAAACCAAGGAATATCTGGTTTCTGTGCTTCAGGAGCTCGCATGCACCATGACATTCCTCTGCGACACAGGTGTATGTGCTTTTTTTGATAAAGGACAGCAGGAGACAATAGGGTTCAGGGCTGATATGGATGCCCTCCCGCTTGAAGAAATCAATAAATGCGACTACCGCTCTACACATCAGGGCAAAATGCACGCCTGCGGTCATGACGGCCATATGTCCATGGTTCTGACTCTTGGGGAATATGTCAACAACATTGATGATCTCAAATATAATGTGCTGCTTATCTTCCAGCCTGCCGAAGAGACTCTGGGAGGGGCGGAGGAAATATGCAAAAGCGGCATTTTTGACAAATATAATGTTACAAAGATTTACGGAATCCACATGTGGCCGTTCCTTGAGGCCGGTAAAATATCCACAAGACCTAATGCATTTATGCCGAAATCGGCAGAAATCAATATAGATATCATCGGTAAGGCAGCCCATGGGACATCCCCTTTTAAGGGAAATGATGCACTCTATATAGCTGCAGATTACATCAGGAGAGTTTATGAGAAGCATGCCAAGGTGCCTGGTGCCGTTCCGCGTTTTCCTGAAGGTATCGGTAATCTGCCCCGGGCGCAGGAAACAGAACCGGAAGAGAAAACTCTCATACATATAGGCAAAATGGACAGCGGCTACGCCAGAAACGTTGTATCAGATCATACCCATCTTCTGGGAACCGTGAGGGCATATAACGAGGATAATTTCCGCATGATCATCAGCCTGCTCAAGGGTACACTTAAGGAAACAGAAGAAGACTACCATTGTAGCACAGAATTCTCAAACAGCGACGGATATCCACCTGTGGTAAACAACCCTGAACTATATTCAGAAATAAAACCACTACTGGAATCACTTCCGGGAGGGTACGAAGAAATGGAGCTTCCTCTTATGATATCAGAGGACTTTTCATTCTACGGACTCTACCGCCCTGCTGTTTTCTTTGTACTTGGTACAGGAACTGGAATTCCTCTCCACAGCACTGATTTTGATTTTGACGAATCAGTCCTGTTAGAAGGCTTCAGACTCTATGCAGGTCTTCTTGAAATTTGAGGTTTGCAATGCTCGGATACGTGAGAATCGACAAGGGTGAGCTAAAGGTTCGCGAATACGAAATATATACAGGATATTACTGCGGTATCTGCAAGTATATTGGCAAAGAATACGGTCAGCTGCCGAGAATGGCTCTCAGCTACGACGCCGCGTTCCTCGCTTTGCTGCTGGCATGTATTGACGGCACTCCCGATTCACCTGTTCAGGAACACTGTATTGCGCATCAGCTGCAGAAAAAAACCGTAATAAGAAACAAAGCAATCGAATATGCCGGTGATGTCATGCTGATACTTGCGTGGTACAAGCTTGCCGACGATGCAGCTGATGAAGGCAGACTGTATGCAAAGGGAACGAAGCTGCTTATGCACAGGATATTCAGGAAGCTTCAGAGGAAGCACCCCGAGCTGTGTGAAGGTATTCACAAGCAGCTGGAAGCACTGACAGAGCTTGAAAATTCGCGATGTGACAGTATAGATATGGCAGCAGAAGCCTTTGCCAGAATCATGCAGATAATTTTTACCGCAGGTGCACGTCACCTTTACGGCGATTCCGTACTGCAGAGCAGCTGTAAGCAGTCGGCATGTGAAAAGAAAGAAGCTGTATCACTTTCGGTGGATGATATGCATCAGGCGACTTCGCTAAATGAAGCACTATCTGAAATAGGATATCACATGGGAAAATGGATATATCTCATCGATGCTGCCGATGATATAGAGGAAAATATTGAATCAGGCGCTTATAATCCACTGCTTTACAGATTCAGCTATGACAGTACCTGCGAGACAGCAGAGCAGTTTCGCAGGCGCATTGCCGAACACCTGAATTTCAACCTTTATATGTATCTTTCGGTAATAGGCAAATCACTCGATGCCCTTGATATTAAGAAAAATAAAGGTATAATAGAAAATGTAATTTACTTTGGTCTTAACCGCAAAACGGAAGAAATAATAAACAATGACGAAGAGTCAGTAAGGAGAACTTAATGAACCCATATGAAGTTTTGGGCGTTTCCGAAAACGCTTCTGAAGAAGAAATCAAAAGAGCCTATAAAGAGCTTGTAAAAAAATATCATCCTGATAAGTATCAGAATAATCCTCTCGCCGATCTTGCAGAGGAAAAGCTGCAGGAGGTTAATGAAGCATATGATATGCTTATGAAGGGCAGCGTATCCGGACGCCGCGGCGGTGGCTCCGGCAGTGCCGACTATATGCAGGTACGCCGTTTCATTGACGCCGGAAACCTTAGAGAAGCAGAAAGGATTCTGAACAGCACCAGAGACAGAAGTGCCGAATGGTTCTTTCTCTCCGGTATGCTGGCATACAGGAAAGGCTGGTATGATGATGCCGTAAACAAGCTTCAGACAGCTACCAACATGGATCCTAACAACATGGAATACAGCCAGGCTTACGGTCGTATCATAAATATGGGTGGCGGCTATCAGAATCAGGCTTACGGCCGCGGATACAGAAGCAACGACGATATGTGCTGTCAGGCTCTCCAGTGCTACATCTGCGCCGACTGCTGCATAGACTGCATCTAGCAAATCTGTCCCAATTGAGTTCATGTTATTAAAAAGGGGAAGATTACAAATTGAAAAGAACTAAAACATTCAAGCTTTCGCTGGGCGGGATATGCCTCGCCCTGACTATTATATTTATGTCTGCAGGTTCATTTGTTCCAGGGATTGAGCTCACCTTGTTCGCCCTGAGTTCAATTTTCACTGCAGTCATGATTCTAGAAACCGGCGTAGGCGGTGGCATAATACTCTATGCTGCAGCAGCGCTGCTTGGATTCATCATAATTCCGAATAAGCTTGCGCTTATCCCGTATGTATTCTTATTTGGATACTATGGTATACTAAAATACTTTATTGAGAAAATCCCTAATGCCATTGTTCAGGTGGCTGTAAAGGCGGTGTTTTTCGCAGCACTTCTGTGTCTTGGGCTTCTGGGATTCAGAGAGCTGCTGCTTGGAAGCATCAAGCTTCCTGACTACCCCGCAGCGGTACTTATAATAGGCGGTATTTTGATGATGCTGCTGTATGATTACATCTTCACCATGATAATCAACTTCTACATTAGAAGGTTTCAAAACAAAGGTATGGATAACATGAAATTAAGCTGATTCCTCAGGAATCAGCTTAATTTTTAACTTAAAAATATCAGCTTACTGCCGTCGCTGTCAATTCTCACTTTATCGCCATCCTTAACGTTGCCTCTGATGATCTCGCCTGCAAGCTCAGTTTCCATATTCCTCTGCAGGAATCTCTTTACAGGTCTTGCTCCATATGCTGCATCATAGCTTTCATCTGCTATGAATTTCTTTGCTGCATCCGTGAGTTCAAGAGTGATGTTTCTCTCTTCAAGGCGCTTTTCGATATCCTTCATGGCAAGCTCGATAATCTTGACGATCTGATCCTCTGTGAGCGGCGAGAATACCACGATATCATCTATTCTGTTGAGGAATTCAGGTCTGAAGTATTTCTTCGTCTCATCCTCAACCTTCTGCTTTGTTTCAGGACTCACGGTTCCATCAGCCTCTATGCCGTCAATCAGATAATTGCTTCCGATATTTGACGTCATTATAACGATTGTGTTCTTGAAATCAACAGTTCTTCCCTGATTGTCCGTAAGTCTGCCGTCGTCCAGCAGCTGCAGCAGAATGTTGAATACATCGGGATGTGCTTTTTCTATCTCATCAAACAGGATAACACTGTATGGCTTCCTTCTTACGGCTTCTGTCAGCTGACCGCCCTCATCATAACCTACATATCCCGGAGGTGCTCCTACAAGTCTTGATACGGAGTGCTTCTCCATGTACTCCGACATGTCGATTCTTACCATGTTCTTCTCCGAATCAAACAGTGCTTCGCTGAGTGCTTTCGCCAGCTCTGTTTTGCCGACTCCTGTCGGGCCAAGGAAAATGAATGAGCCTATCGGTCTCTTCTCGTCCTTAAGTCCTGCTCTTGCTCTCAGCACGGATTCCGCTACTGCCTTGACGCCTTCATCCTGCCCTATTACTCTCTTGTGCAGGATTTCAGGCAGCTTCAGAAGCTTCTCACGTTCGCTTTCCACAAGCTTGCTTACAGGGATTCCTGTCCAGCCGGAAATTACTTCCGCGATTTCTTCCTCTGTTACTTCTTCTTTAAGAAGTCTAGCTTCTTTCGCGGCTTCGGCCTTCTCCTTTTCCACCTCAAGCTTTTTCTCGAGGTCAGGCAGAGTTCCATATTTCAGCTGGGCAAGCTTCTCCAGATTGTAGTTTCGTTCAGCCTCTTCCATCTGATGCTTAACATCTTCAATCTGCTGTTTAACAGCTTTGACCTCAGTGATGCTCTTTTTCTCGCCCTCCCACTGAGCACGCATAGCGTTGCTTTCGTCCTTGAGCTGTGAGAGTTCCTTTTCCAGAGCTTCAAGTCTTGCCTGAGATGCTTTATCTGTTTCCTTGCCCAGAGCCTGCTTCTCAATCTCAAGCTGCATTATCTTTCTGGAGATTTCATCGAGCTCTGCAGGCATGCTGTCTATCTCAGTTCTGATTCTGGCTGCCGCTTCATCCATCAGGTCGATTGCTTTGTCCGGCAGGAATCTGTCTGTGATATATCTTTCGGAAAGGGTAGCACATGCAATCAGTGCATTGTCTGTGATCCTTACGCCGTGATGTATCTCGAAGCGCTCCTTGAGTCCTCTCAGGATTGAAATAGTATCCTCTACTGTCGGCTGGTCTACCAGTACCTTCTGGAATCTTCTCTCCAGAGCTGCATCCTTCTCGATATACTTCCTGTATTCGTCAAGTGTTGTGGCTCCTATGCAGTGGAGCTCACCTCTGGCGAGTTTAGGCTTCAGCAGATTGCCTGCATCCATTGCGCCCTCTGTTTTCCCGGCTCCGACGATATTGTGTATCTCATCGATAAACAAGATTATCCTGCCTTCTGATTTCTCGATTTCGTTGAGGACGGCTTTGAGACGTTCTTCAAATTCTCCTCTGAATTTAGCTCCTGCAATCAGTGCACCCATATCCAGCGCAAATATTGTTTTATCCTTGAGGCCTTCCGGTACATCTCCGTTAAGTATTCTCTGAGCCAGCCCCTCTACTACTGCCGTCTTGCCGACACCAGGTTCACCAATAAGCACCGGATTATTTTTGGTTCTTCTGGAAAGTATCTGGATTGTATGTCTGATTTCTGCATCTCTGCCGATAACCGGATCCAGCTTGCCTTCACGTGCCATTTCCACAAGGTCACGCCCGTATTTATTGAGAGCATCGTAGTTTTCTTCCGGATTCTGGCTCGTTACTCTCTGATTCCCTCTGACCTTGTTGAGTGCATTCAGGAATTTGTCTTTTGAAATTCCGTATCTCTTGAAAATAGCTGCTGATGGCGTATTTCGTTCATCCAGCAGCGCCAGATAGAGATGCTCCACGCTTACATATTCATCCTTGAGCTTCTCGGCTTTTTTCTCAGCATCGATAAAAATCTGCTGCAGCCTTCTGGTTGAGTACATGCTGTCCGCACTGCCTGAAACCTTCGGCAACTTATCGATTTCTGCCTGAATTGCTCCGATGACTTCTCCCGTATTGACTTCCATAAACTGAAGCAGCTTAGGAATAAGACCTTCCTTCTGCATCAGCAGTGCCAGATGCAAATGCTCTCCGTCAACCTGCTGGTGGCCTTCTTCTATTGCGATATTCTGACAGTCAATTATTGCCCCCTGTGCATTCTGTGTGTATTTTTCTATATTCATATAACCTCACCTCCGCGTTATTATTTTCTGTCTTTTGTTTTATTTTAAACCTGTGAGAAGCGGAAGTCAACAGTTTTTTAGCACTCACTTTAGTAGAGTGCTAATAATTTTCTTTCATTTAGGTGTTTGCTGTTGAAAAGGCACACGATTATAAGGAATTCAATCTCTCCCTTGACCAGCTTATTTTAGGAGGTAATGAGATGACAACGAAATTAATAAAAGACGGAAGTGAAACAAGAAGGGCAAAATTCAATATGATTTCTCTGATATTGGGGGCTCTGCTGCTGTAAAGAAGCAATTATAATTATTTAAATTCAAATATAAACAATGAGAAAGGGTGGAGCATCAGGTAATCCTAGAGCTTCACCCTGAAAAGAATCTATTTATAATTACAGTTCATCAATCTCCTCTGCTGATAACCCGGTATACGCCACTATTTTCTCAATCGATTCTCCCTCTGATTTCATATTTGCAGCGATCACTCTCTTCCCTATGGCTTCACCCTTTTCTATTCCGGCAGCTTCGCCCTCTCTTTTTCCGCATTCAAAACCCCTATCATATCCATCAGCCTCTCTGACAGCCTCGCACTCTTCACGTGACATCTTCTCAAACAAAAAACTCATAATATCACCACCATGTTCCTTCAAATAGTCAGCCAGAATCCCCTCCGACTCACACTCCCTGATACTTTCCTCAATGGCATTGTACCACATTCAGCTGTATTTGTCATAAACGCATCGGACAATCTCATTTCCTGCTCAACCGGCGCATCTTCCGCACCGTTATAGAACACATAAAACTCAGGCGTTGGGATTTTCACCAGCTTCTTGCTGTAAATATCCCGCGAAAATACCAGCTTCTCGTATTCTCTCGCGATATATACCAGCGACCTCAGCGGCAGGTTCGGGCAAAGCGTACTCTGCTGCTCCGTCAGAATTATCCATCTGTGGTCTATGATAAACGAAAGATCGTTTATGCGATCCCCGAAAAAAGTATTCTCCAGCGTGACGATTTCGACCGGAGTTTCTATCCCGTAATTGCTGCCGGTAAGTGCATTATATAGCTCTATAATCCGCTCTTTATCGTTGAAAAGTGTACAGAATGTATTGTCTTTGTATGTATGTTTAGGTTTTACCATTATTTCCTCCTTATACTGTTAAAATAACAAACAACATTACTATGTTGAATTAATTGTATAATTATGGAATAAATTTGTCAACCATTTATTTACATATTATACTTTTTTTGCATATAGTTAATTCTATGCCAACCTATGATTAAATATAATTGTCACTGGTCGCTATATTCTATGCGAAATCGAAATCACGGTTCTGTCTGTCGAAGCCTGCTGCAGTGCATCAAGCACTGTTTTTTCTGTTTCGGAATCAAGGTTTGCTGTTATTTCATCCAGCAGCAGAATCGCCGGATCTGCCGCAACAGCTCTGGCAATTGCCAGCAGCTGCCACTGTCCCTGTGAAAAAATGCCGTCCTCACAAATCGTATCATAGCCTGCCGGAAGTGCACATATTATTTCATCTATACCTGCAAGCTTCGCGGCCTTAATGGCATCATCATATGAAACCAACGGATCCTTAAGGGTTATCTGATCTATAACACTGCCGGGTATCATTTGAAACTTCTGTTCAACATATCCGAAAATTCTGCGTCTGCTGCTGTCCGGTACTGCCGATGAATCGATGCCGAACACCTTGACACTTCCCTGCCACGGCTCATAATGACCCATTATAAGCCTGAACACCGTGCTCTTTCCTGTTCCCGTACGACCGGTAAGTGTAACCTGCTCTCCCGGCATTACGCTGAAATCAAAATCGTGCAGTACTTCTATCCCTTCTTCATATCCAAAGCATACACCGCAAAGTTCAACTGCCGGAACATCACTGTCCTGTGAAACCAGCGGCTGCTCCGGCTTCACATCGGCACGTTCCTTTTCATTGAGAAATTCCCTGATACGGTAAATTCCTGAAATCGCAGACTGGATATTCTGGATTTCCATGCCTATACTCTCAATAGGCTCAAACACACGGCTCACATATGATATTACTGCAACCGCGCTGCCTACAGACATGCCGAAAAAATCCTGAAAACCTCCGCCGCGTGCGCACAGCACCATCATCACTGCAATCAGAACTGTACTTATATCAATTATTATCGGCGAGTAAACCGAATCATAGAAATTTGATTTTTCGAGAGCCTGATAGCTTTCATTTATCCTCGACTCATATCTGCCGGCTGCATAATCTTCTTTTCTAAGCGAATGAATCAACCTTATATTCCTTATAGTTTCAGGTATCATGTTGTTGGCTCGCCCTACAGCCTGTCTGTTTATGATCTGGGAATCCAGCATTCTTTGCTGAAAAGCACGTGTCATGATAAAAATCAATGGAGCCGTTATCGTCACCAGAACTCCCAGCCCTGTGCTTTTTACAAAAATAACTGCCATTATGCTTATAATTCTGCATAAATCCACCAGCATGCTGATTATCCCCGATGTAAACAGCTTGTCTACCGAGTCCACATCATTGACAAATCGCGAGGATATCACTCCCGGTTCATTTTTTGTAAAATACACGGCAGGCAGACACGACAGCTTGCTGCACATTTCGCTTCGTATTCTGTGAGTGACCTTCTGTCCGTATACTGTAATAAAATATTCTCTTGAAGCATCTAAGAGCCCTGAAGCCGCTATCAGTATGAAATACATCATAATCACGCTTAAGGCTATCGATTTCTCCGCTGTCAGATCATCTACTATCCGCTCAAGGACAAGAGGCGGGAGCAGTACTGCTGTAATACTTCCCAGAGCAGCTGCCGTCATTGCTATCGACAACAGTTTATGCTTTTTTATTACCTCCAGAGCCATGCTTCCAACAGGATGCTCATATTTCATGTCTGCAGCCTCCTTTCCCGTTCTGGATATTATATAGCTCCCTGTATTCTTCGCATCCGCTCATAAGCTCGTTATGGTCGGAAACCAGCGTTTTTCCCTGATCTAACCATATCACCTGATCCATATCCGGAAATATCGAAAGTCTATGAGATATTATTATGAGAATACAGTCCGATGCCATCCGACGCAGTGAAACCATAATCTCCTTCTCGGTTTCTTTGTCTACAGCTGAAAACGGATCGTCAAGTATCATTACCGATTTCCTGTGAAACAGTGTTCTTGCAAGTGCTAGTCTGGCCTGCTGTCCACCTGACAGCCTGATTCCGCCGTCACCTACAACTGTGTCTATGCCCTTCTCCATTTGTGATACCTCTTCATCCAGCCGTACTGCTCTCAGATACTTACCGGGGTCTCCTTCACAGCCAAGCATTATGTTTTCTCTGATAGAATCACTGAACAGCTCCGGTTCATGCCCCATATATCCTGTCGTATGAAGACGCTGCTGAACATCGGTTTCATTATCTCCGAATATAATTCTGCCGCTGCATTCGTATTCACCGGCAAGAACCTTGCCGAGAGTGGACTTGCCGCAGGCTATCGGACCTGTTATACCGATAATCTGTCCGGGTTCTGCTGTGAAAGAAAGGTTCCTGAATAACGGCTGTTCTCCAGGATATGCAAAGGTTATTCCGCAGACATGCACTGGCACCGGCTGCTGGTTTATTTCTTGAGCAGACGCGTTCTGCTGTTTCATAAAAGGCTTGATCCTGTTCCATGAGACCTGTGCCTTCTGCACTGCATTAAACAGTCTGGCAGCCTTCGACGATTTGACTGCAAGTTTCGTGTAACATGATACATATGTTGTAAAGGCTGCAATGTTCCAGCTTTCCCAGCCTGTTCCCAGCACATTCTTCGATCCTGCCCACAGAACTGCTACAATTCCTGCCATGGCTATTATGTAATATATATGCTCCGGTGCAGTTTCTCTGATATTAGCCTGTACCGCGTTTTTTTCATAGTCATCTAAATGTTTTTCATAATCTCTGTCCCGGTTCTTCTCCTGCCCATGGTTTCTATACAACAGAGCGTTGTTTATTCTTTCCAGTGCTGCGCTGTTAAGGCGTCCGGCACTCTCCTTATAGGCCGCTGCTGTTTCTGTCACCGACTTTCTCATCAGCTGTGCGCACAGATATGCCAACACAGGGAAAATCAGTGAAATCAACGTGAGTAGCGGATCATATATAAGCAGCATCACTATATACGATGCCATTACAACACCTGTATCAAAGACTTCTGTTGTGAATTTCCTAAGACCTTCCGAGCATGCATCTGCATCGGAAATAGCTTTTGTCATTACATCTCCAACCTGATTCTTCAGTTCTGCTTTCGTTCGGTTCAGCATACCTCTGTATATGATGTTCTTCATTTTTCGGTTGACACTGTTACCGAATTTACGAACATAGAGTCTTTTGAGGCATCTCATTCCCTGCACAGCGGATATTGTGACGACATACAGAGCCGCCATTAATACAATATCTGTGTATTCTCTGCTGCCTCTCAGTATATCACAGAGATACTGTGCCAGCTTTCCTTCAAACCATGGTGCGGCAGCTATTCCTGTGTTGTACAGTATGCCTGACACTGTAACTGCAAGCAGTATTCTTTTTTCATTTTTAAAATATGTTAAGATTCTGTCTGTTCTTCCCTTTAATTCCTGCATACCCTGCTGCTCCACCTAAATTTAAAACCCCATGCATAAAATACACGGGGTCTTGGTTCATATGACTATACTAATTCCAGGAATGCCATTTCGGCATTGTCTCCCTGCCTTGGTCCAAGTTTCAGTATTCTTGTGTAGCCGCCCTGTCTTTCTGCGTACTTAGGTGCGATTTCGTCAAATAACTTTGCTACAACTGCTTCATCATATACATATGCGAGTACCTGTCTTCTTGCGTGCAGGTCTCCACGCTTTGCAAGCGTGATCATTTTTTCTGCCTGTCTTCTAGCTTCCTTAGCTCTAGTATCAGTTGTTGTGATTCTGCCTTCTCTGAAAAGATCAGTTACAAGATTTCTCAACATTGCCTTTCTATGAGCTGAGGATCTGCCTAATTTTCTATATCCTGGCATGATTGCATCCTCCTATTTCTAATATTATTCGTCGCTCTGTCTGAGGCCTAAACCCAGTTCTTCCAGCTTGTGCTTAACTTCATCAAGTGATTTCTTACCCAGGTTTCTTACCTTCATCATATCTTCTTCGCTCTTGTGAGTGAGTTCTTCAACAGTGTTGATAGCTGCTCTCTTGAGACAGTTGAAGGAACGAACTGAAAGCTCCAGCTCTTCAATTGTCATCTCGAGTGCTTTTTCCTTCTGGTTTTCTTCCTTTTCAACCATGATTTCCATGCCTTCAGCTGAATCTGTAAGCTCAACGAACAGGTTAAGATGCTCCTGCATAATCTTTGAGCCTATTGATACGCCTTCGCTCGGTGTGATTGATCCGTCAGTCCAGATTTCAAGGATAAGTTTATCGTAGTCAGTTACCTGTCCTACTCTGGTATTCTCAACTGTAAAGTTTACTTTTCTTACAGGTGTGTAAATAGAGTCTGTAGGTATAACTGAAATCGGTGTATTCTCGTCCTTGTTCATTTCAGCAGGGACATAGCCTCTGCCTCTCGCCATATTGATCTCCATAATCAGAGTGGCGTTTTCTTCAAGTGTTGCGATATGAAGTTCAGGGTTGAATATTTCCACATCAGAATCTCCCAGAATATCTGCTGCGGTAACCTCCTTAGGGCCGATTGCATTGATCAGAACTCTTTTGGTATTCTCCCCGTTAAGCTTGATAGCAAGCTTCTTGAGATTGAGGATGATTTCTGTAACATCCTCCTTAACTCCGGGAATTGTAGAGAACTCATGGAGTATGCCGTCAATCTTAACAGATGTAACAGCTACTCCAGGAAGTGAGCTCAGAAGAATTCTTCTCAAGCTGTTTCCAAGTGTAGTTCCATATCCTCTTTCGAGTGGTTCTACCACGAATTTCCCGTAATTGGGATCTTCGTTTGAAAATATACATTCGATTGTTGGTTTTTCGATTTCTATCACTCAAAACCCTCCTTTTCATTCCAAAACTGTAACTATTTGTCACTATTTTATTTGGAATACAATTCGACGATCAGATGCTCAGCTACAGGAGTATCGATTTCTGCTCTGGTCGGCACTGAAAGGATTTTTCCTTCGAGTTTTTCTACATCTACAGTCATCCATGATGGTACTGTAATTGTCATTTCTTTTACTTCCTTGAACTTAGGTGAGTTTGTGCTCTTTTCCTTAACCTTGATAACATCTCCGGCCTTTACGGTAAATGAAGGGATATTCACCTTCTTGCCGTTTACTGTGAAATGTCCATGGTTAACCAGCTGTCTTGCTTCTTTTCTTGATGAAGCAAAGCCCAGTCTGAACACTACGTTGTCTAATCTTGTTTCCAATAAGATAAGCAGGTTTTCACCTGTGATACCTGTTTTTCTGGCAGCCTTGTCAAAGAGGTTTCTGAACTGAGTTTCCTGCAGTCCGTAAAATCTCTTAGCCTTCTGCTTTTCTCTTAACTGAAGACCGTAATCTGAAATCTTGCTTCTGCCCTGTCCGTGCTGTCCGGGAGCATAACCTCTTCTGTCGATTGCGCATTTGCTGCTGTAACATCTGTCACCCTTTAAAAAGAGCTTCTGTCCTTCTCTTCTGCATAATCTGCAGTTAGCGTCTGTGTATCTTGACATTTAAATTATTTCCTCCCTTCTATCAGACTCTTCTACGCTTAGGCGGTCTGCATCCGTTGTGCGGAATCGGTGTGATATCCTTGATCATTGTGATTTCGAGACCTGCAGTCTGAAGAGCTCTGATTGCTGCTTCTCTGCCGGATCCAGGACCCTTAACATAAACTTCAACTGTCTTTAAGCCATGCTCCATAGCACCCTTAGCAGCCTCTTCGGCAGCTGACTGTGCAGCAAACGGAGTTGACTTTCTTGAGCCCTTGAATCCCAGGGAGCCTGCACTTGACCATGACAGAGCATTACCTGCCATGTCAGTCAGTGTTACTAATGTATTGTTAAAGGTAGCCTGAATATGAGCCTGGCCTTTTTCAACATTTTTACGTTCTTTTCTCTTTTTTCTAACAGCCTTCTTAACAGCTTTAGCCATATCTTTCTACCTCCTTTACTTCTTCTTTCTTCCAACAGTCTTCTTAGGACCTTTTCTAGTTCTAGCGTTTGTCTTAGTTTTCTGTCCTCTTACCGGAAGACCTCTTCTGTGTCTGATTCCTCTGTAGCATCCGATTTCCATCAGTCTCTTGATGTTAAGGTTAACGTCTCTTCTCAGATCACCTTCAACCATGTAGTCTGATTCGATAACCTTTCTGATTTTACCGGCTTCTTCTTCTGTGAGATCCTTGACTCTTGTGTCAGGATTGATTCCGGTCTTAGCTAAAATTTCTCTTGAAGTTGCCCAACCTATTCCGTAGATATAAGTGAGACCAGCTTCGATTCTTTTTTCATTTGGTAAATCTACACCGGCTATACGAGCCATATTTTCCTCCTATTCCCATCTTCCGTCACGTATCCTGCCGCTACCAAAACACGGTAAGTCGTAATATAAACGGGATGTTCTTTAATTGAAATATCTTACATTTACCGGGGTGCATCAGCTGCTTCCCGGGTAATTTCTTTATCAGCCCTGTTTCTGCTTATGCTTAGGGTTTTCGCAGATAACCATAACTTTACCTTTTCTCTTGATTACCTTGCATTTTTCGCAGATAGGCTTAACGGAAGCTCTTACTTTCATTCTGCATCCTCCTCCTATGCTTTACCTCTCCAGGTGATTCTGCCTCTTGTCAGATCATAAGGTGATAATTCAACCTTAACCTTGTCACCGGGGATGATTCTGATATAATTTGTTCTTATTTTTCCGGAAACATGTGCCAGCACTTTGTGTCCGGTTTCAAGTTCTACGATAAACATTGCGTTAGGCTGTGCTTCAATTACTTTACCTTCCGCTTCTATGACATCTTTTTTTGCCATTTGTTACACCTCGCATCTAGTAAGCTAATGTGAGCAGTTCAGGCTCACCGTCCGTGATAACTACAGTATTCTCATAATGAGCTGACAATTTGCCATCAACTGTAACCACTGTCCAGTTGTTTAAGAGTGTTTCAACATCATATCCGCCTTCGCAGATCATGGGTTCGATCGCAAATACCATTCCTTTTGCAAGTCTGGGACCTCTCCCCGGCTTGCCGTAATTCGGTATCTGCGGATCTTCATGCATGTTCCTGCCTACGCCGTGTCCTACGAAATCTCTGATAACCGAGAAGCCTTCACTCTCAGCCTTGACCTGAACAGCATGTGAGATGTCTGACAATCTGTAGCCTACCTTGCAGAACTCAAGCCCTGCAAAGAAGCTGTCTCTTGTCGCGTCAATAAGCTTGCGGGCTATATCGCTGATGGTTCCAACAGGATATGTTCTTGCCGCATCACTGACGTAGCCTTTATACGTCGAGCCCACATCTACGCTTACGATATCTCCGTCCTTAAGAATCCTCTTCGGATCCGGGATTCCATGAACGACTTCATCGTTTATGGATACGCATGCACTTGCCGGAAATCCGCCGTAGCCTTTGAAGGATGGTATCATTCCGTTTTTTCTTATGGTATCTTCCACGAATTTATCGATATCAGCTGTAGATATGCCGGGTTTGATGAAGTTCTCCAACTCTTTGAGTATGAAGCCCGTCACCTTACCCGATTCACGCATCAAATCTATTTCCTGATCGGATTTAATTATGATCATACCTACTCACCTAAAATGTTTACGATAGTGCTGAATACATTTTCCAGTCCTATAGTACCGTCGATATGTGCTATATTTCCGGCCTTTTCATAGTAATCAATAAGTGGCTTGGTTTCCTTGTTGTAAACTTCGATCCTGTTTGCAGCAGTTTCTTCATTATCGTCAGCTCTCTGAACAAGCTCAGCTCCGCATACATCGCAGATGCCTTCTTTTTTAGGAGGAATGTTTACCACATGGAATGATGCTCCGCATGTCTTGCAGACTCTTCTTCCTGTGAGTCTTATCATTAATTCCTCTTTGTTTACATCAATGTCGAGAACATGATCAATTTTCTTTCCCTGTGCAGCCAGAAATTCATCGAGCTTTTCTGCCTGGAACACTGTTCTCGGGAAACCGTCCAGCAGAAAACCTTCTTTGCAGTCATCTGCTTTAAGTCTGTCAGTTGCGATCTCAACAACCAGTTCATCCGGTACAAGCTCGCCTCTGTTCATATATTCCTGAGCTTTCTTACCCAGTTCTGTGCCTTCCTTGATGTTGGCTCTGAATATATCCCCAGTTGATATGTGAGGAATATTGTATTTTTCTATAATTTTAGCTGCCTGGGTGCCTTTGCCTGCTCCCGGAGGGCCTAATAAAATCAAATTCATAATATATACCTCCTCATTGGATCCGTTTACTTTATTTCAGGAACCCCTGATAATTTCTCATCACCATCTGCTGCTCGAGCTGTTTCATAGTATCCAGTGCCACACCTACCGCGATCAGAAGTGAGGTTCCTCCAAAGTGGAAGTTGAGACCTCCCAGCTGGCTCACGATTGTAGGAAGTATAGCAACTGCTGCCAGGAACAGTGCGCCTACAAATGTGATTCTTGTCATAACTCTGTTTAAGTATTCAACAGTGGCTTTGCCCGGTCTGATTCCCGGTATAAATCCTCCATTTGCTTTCATATTCTGCGCTACTTCGATTGGGTTGAATGTAACCGATGTATAGAAGTATGTGAAGAATATAATCAGAACCACATTAAATGCCGCATATACCCATACGCCCGGTGTTCCTACCGGTGACAGCCATTTCTCAATCCATGCTGCAGCTCCGCTTTCGGAGTTCATGAAATATGTGATTGTCAGAGGGAACTGCAGGAAAGCCATCGCAAAGATTACAGGGATAACTCCTGCCTGGTTCACCTTAAGTGGAATATGAGTGGCCTGGCCGCCATACATTTTTCTTCCTACAACTCTCTTGGCATACTGCACCGGTATTCTTCTCTGTCCCTGCTGTATTTCGATGATTCCTACGATAACGATCACGCAGAAAAGCAGGAAGAGAATCAATGTAACTATGCTCATTGTGCCGTCCTGAAGCTTTACCCATATTTCCTGTACTGCAGACGGAAGTCTAGATACTATGCCTGCAAAGATTATCAGTGAAATACCATTGCCGATACCATGTTCGTTTATCTGTTCTCCAAGCCACATAAGGAACGCTGTTCCTGCTGTAAGAACAAGTACAATTACGGCTACTGAGAAGAAGTCAGTGCTGATAAGCGCCTGTCGGAAAAGCCCGATCGATACGCCTATCGCCTGTATTATCGCCAGCACTACAGTAAGGTATCTTGTGTACTGTGCGATTTTCTTCCTTCCTTCTGTTCCTTCTCTTGACAGTCTTTCCAGTGCCGGAATGGCTATCGTCAAAAGCTGGAGAATAATGGAGGCCGTAATATAAGGTGTAATACTGAGTGCAAAAATAGTAAAGTTACTGAATGCACCACCTGAGAACAGATTGAACAGAGCAAAAAGTCCTGTTTCGCTGTCGAACGTCTGTGCCAGAATATCTCTGTCCATTCCCGGTACCGGGATCTGCGATCCTATTCTGAAGATCAACAGCATAGCAAGAGTGAATATTATCTTTTTCCTGAGGTCAGGAATGTTCCAAGCTTTTGCAACTGTTCTGAACATCTCCATTAGATCACCTCTGCCTTTCCTCCAGCAGCTTCAATTTTTTCGATAGCGGTCTTGCTGAACTTCTGTGCCTGTACTGTCAGGTTCTTTTCCAGAGTTCCATTACCTAAAATCTTTATTCCGTCTTTAACCTGCTTAGCAAGTCCTGTTTCCTTGAGAAGTTCAGGTGTTACTACTGTGCCGGCTTCGAATCTGTTTAATTCGCTTACATTTACGCCAACATATTCAGTTCCCCAGATATTTGTGAATCCTCTCTTAGGAATTCTTCTGTACAGTGGCATCTGTCCACCTTCGAATCCAGGTCTGACACCGCCGCCGCTTCTTGATTTCTGTCCATTCATACCTCTTCCGGCAGTTTTACCCTGTCCGGTAGCTGTACCGCGGCCCTTTCTCTTAGGAGCTTTTGTTGCTCCCGGTACCGCTCTTAACTCATGCAGTTTCATTTGCTTTGCACCTCCCGTCCTATAGTTCTTCTACAGTTAAAAGATGCGATACCTTGTTTACTGCGCCTCTTGTTACAGGGGAGTCTACAAGTTCAACTGACTGGTGCATCTTCTTAAGTCCTAACGCTTCTACAACTTTTTTCTGTTTAGGGGAAGCGCCAATAACACTTTTTGTCAATGTGATTTTAATCATCTTTGCCATTGTTTCTTCCTCCTTATCCAAAGATTTCTTCCTTAGTCTTTCCTCTCTTAGCGGCAACCTGCTCCAGAGTCATGAGACCCTTAAGACCTTCGATTGTTGCGTAAGCCATGTTTCCTGTGTTGTTGGAACCTATGGATTTTGCTCTGATATCTTTAACGCCTGCAGCTTCCAGAACTGTACGTACTGATGAACCTGCGATTACTCCGGTACCAGGAGCAGCCGGCATCAGAAGAACTCTTCCTGCGCCGAATACGCCTAAGTTTCTGTGAGGAATTGTTGTTCCTACTGTAGGAACCTTAATGATATTTTTCTTTGCATCTTCTGTAGCTTTTCTTACAGCTTCAGGAATTTCCTGAGCCTTGCCGAGACCTACGCCTACGTGTCCGTCGCCGTCTCCTACAACTACTGTAACGCTGAATCTCATGTTTCTGCCGCCCTTAACAGTCTTGGCAACACGTCTGATGTTTACAATAGTTTCGTTTAAGTCCAGCTTTGATACATCTATAGTATTTCGCATTCAACTTACCTCCTGTTAGAATTTCAAACCTGCTTCACGAGCACCGTCAGCAAGTTCCTTAACTCTACCGTGATAGAGGAATCCGCCTCTGTCAAAGGTAACCTCTTCGATACCTTTTGCCAGTGCTCTCTTTGCAATAGCTTCTCCCACTGCCTTGGCAGCTTCCTTGTTGCCGCCGTATTCAACCTGTGACTTTAATTCCTTGTCGATGGTTGAAGCTGAAGCAAGTGTAACTCCGTTTACGTCGTCGATAATCTGAACTGCAATATTCTTATTGCTTCTGAAAACGCACATTCTAGGTCTTTCAGGAGTGCCATAAAGGTTTCTTCTAATTCTCTGGTGTCTTGCAACACGCTTATCATTTCTGCTTTCTTTAGCCATTTTATTTCACTCCTTTCCTTAATTAGCTCCGGTCTTACCTTCTTTTCTGCGGATAACTTCGCCGTCGTATTTGATACCTTTGCCTTTATACGGTTCAGGTCTTCTCCATGCTCTGATATTCGCAGAATAGTTGCCAACCTGTTCTTTGCTGATTCCCTTAACTACAACTGTTGTTGCATCAGGTACTTCTGTTTCGATTCCTTCAGGGTCTTCCATTTCAACCGGATGTGAATAACCAAGATTCATTACCAGCTTCTTACCCTTCTTTTCGGCCTTGTAACCTACACCTACCAGTAAAAGCTTCTTGCTGTAGCCTTCAGTTACTCCGATTACCATATTGTTAATGAGAGTTCTTGCAAGTCCATGCTGAGCTCTCTTCTGAGCGCTGTCATCATCTCTTGATACTGTTACAACGCCGTCATTTATTTCCACTTTTAATAATTTGCTGATCTGTTCCTGCAGTTCGCCTTTAGGTCCCTTAACGGTAACCAGGTTGTTATCATCAACCTTAACCTCTACGCCGGCAGGAAGAGCAATTGGTTTAATACCTATTCTTGACATTTCTTATATCCTCCTACCATTTATTACCATACATAGCAGATTACTTCGCCGCCGATTCCAAGCTTTCTTGCTTCCTTGTCGCTGATAACTCCCTTTGAAGTGGAGATAATAGCGATTCCCAGTCCGCCTAATACTCTTGGAATTTCATTAGCCTTAGCATATGATTTGAGTCCCGGCTTTGAAATTTTTCTGATTCCGCTGATTACTCTTTCTTTGTCAGGGCCGTATTTCATAGTTACTGTAATCATACCCTGCTTGTTATCATCTGTAACCTTGAAGTCTTCGATGTAACCTTCTTCCTTTAAAATTCCGGCGATTGATTTTTTCATCTTTGAAGCCGGAATGTCAACTGTTGCATGTCCTGCTGTGTTAGCATTTCTGATTCTTGTTAACATATCAGCAATAGGATCTGTCATTGTCATTTTGTTGTGTTCTCCTTCCTCCACCAGTTTTGTGTCGCTCGCCGGAGCGGGCGTTTACAACTTAATGGATAGTAGTTTTAACTTATATATGATGCCTTCAAATCACCTGCAGCCATAAGGCTGCAGCAGATTATGACCGGCAGTTTACCATGAAGCTTTCTTAACGCCAGGAATTTCGCCCTTGTAAGCAAGCTCTCTGAAGCAGATTCTGCAGATTCCGTATTTTCTCAGTACTGAATGAGGTCTTCCGCAGATTCTGCATCTTGTATATGCACGTGTTGAAAACTTAGGTTTTCTCTGCTGCTTAACTTTGAGAGATGTTTTAGCCATTGTTTCCCTCCTATTTCTCAAACGGCATTCCCAGACCTGCGAGAAGTGCTGCTGCCTCTTCGTCAGTTTTAGCCGTTGTAGTGAATACGATGTTCATTCCCTTGATTGTATCAACCTTATCATAGTTAATTTCAGGGAAAATAAGCTGTTCCTTGATACCCATCGAGTAGTTTCCTCTACCGTCGAATGAGTTCTTGTTAACGCCCTTGAAGTCTCTTACTCTTGGAAGAGCGATATTGAAGAGCTTATCGATGAAATCGTACATGTTGTCGCCTCTTAAAGTAACTTTAGCTCCAACAGGCATTCCCTGTCTTACTTTGAAGTTGGCGATGGATTTTCTCGCTCTGGTAACAACCGGTCTCTGTCCTGTTATCAGACCGATTTCCTCAACGGCGCTTTCCATAATCTTGGCATTTTCCTTAGCTTCGCCAAGTCCCATGTTGATAGTTACCTTTTCAAGCTTAGGAACTTCCATTACGTTGCCGTATTTAAACTGATCCATTAATGCCTGGAATACAGTGTTCTTGTATGTTTCTCTTAATCTTGCTGTCAAAACCGTCTCCTCCTTTCCTAGTCTATTACGGCACCGGTCTGCTTAGCAATTCTGACCTTCTTACCGTTTTCGATTTTGTAGCCGATTCTGCTCGGCTTCTTAGCCTTAGTGTCATAGTACATAACATTTGATACGTTGATCGGACCTTCCTGGTGCTTAATCTCTGCAGCTTCCTTTTGAGTCTGCTTCTGATGCTTGGTCTGGATATTAACGCCTTCAACTATTACTCTGCCTTCTTTAGGCATAGCCTTTAATACTTTACCGGTTTTTCCTTTGTCTTTACCGGTAAGTACGATTACTGTGTCATCTTTTTTAATACGCATCTCGTAACCTCCTATAATACTTCCGGTGCCAGGGATACTATCTTCATGAAGCCCTTATCTCTCAGCTCTCTTGCAACTGGTCCGAAGATACGGGTTCCAACCGGCTGTAAATCATCTTTTATTACTACTGCTGCATTCTGGTCAAACTTCACATAGCTGCCATCTGCTCTTCTGGCACCAGTCTTTGATCTAACTACAACAGCTCTGACTACGTCACCTTTTTTTACAACTCCGCCAGGCGCTGCGTCTTTTACTGCACATACGATGATATCACCGATATTGGCATACTGACGGCTTGTTCCGCCTAAGATACGGATACATAAAAGTTCTTTTGCTCCGGAGTTGTCAGCAACCTTTAATCTTGTTTCAGTCTGAATCATTGTCAGGCGCCTCCTTTACTTAACTTTCTCTACAATGTTCACAAGTCTCCATCTCTTATCCTTTGAGAGTGGTCTTGTTTCCATAATTCTAACTTTATCGCCGATCTGGCATTCGTTATTTTCGTCGTGAGCCTTGACTTTCTTGGTTCTCTTTACAGCCTTTCCGTAAAGGGAATGTCTTACGAAGTCTTCAACTGCTACGACAATTGTCTTATCCATTTTGTCGCTGATTACCATGCCGACTCTTGTCTTTCTTCTGTTTCTTTCAACTGCCATAATACATCCTCCTTTCCGTTAGCCCTGAACCTTCGCAAGTTCTTTTTCTCTGATAATGGTTTTAACTCTTGCGATGTCTCTCTTGGTTTCACGCATTTTTACCGGATTCTCAAGCTGACCTGTAACGTGCTGGAATCTGAGGTTGAAGAGATCCTTCTTCATCTTTAATAATTCTGCGTTCAGTTCAGCCTCTGTCATTTCTCTCATTTTCTTTAATTCCATTATTCTTCACCACCCTTTTCTGCTTCTTTTTCTTTGATGGCAAATTTACATTTAACCGGCAGCTTGTGTCCTGCAAGTCTCATAGCTTCTCTTGCCTGAGCTTCTGTAACACCTTCGATTTCGAACATTACTCTGCCCGGTTTTACTACTGCTACCCAGTACTCAGGTGCACCTTTACCGGAACCCATACGTACTTCAGCAGGCTTCTTTGTTACTGATTTATGAGGGAAGATTTTGATATAAACCTTACCGCCTCTCTTTACAGATCTTGTCATAGCGATTCTGGCTGCTTCGATCTGGTTTGAAGTGATCCATCCACACTCTGTTGCAACAAGACCATAATCACCGTAAGTGATATTGTTTCCCTTTGTAGCCTTGCCCTTCATTCTGCCTCTGTGGACTCTTCTACGTTTAACGCGCTTTGGCATTAACATGACGCGTGTCCTCCTTTCACCAATGTCTATTCTTCAGTTGCTGCAGCTGCTTCTGCATCTACTGAAACCTGTGCTTCTTCAACTTGTGCTGCCTGTGCTTCTACAGCTGGATCAACCTTTGGAGTTTTTCTTACTCTTGGGTTTACTGCCTTAGGAGCTTCAGCTCTTTCGTTTCTTCTGTCGTCTCTTCTAGGTCTTCTTTCACCATCTCTTCTAGGTCTTCTTTAGCATCTCTTC
>JAUNDC010000001.1:0-62128 GCA_030526355.1 Bacillota bacterium
TGTGGTGGATATGTATGTTGCTTCTAAATATTTATGGTGTTAACTCCTAAAGACGTGATTGCGGAGGCCTGCCTGATGAAGACAACAGGGTATACTTTAAAACAAGAGATGCTGCTGTCAAAGCAGGCTATGATCCATGTGGAAGATGCAATCCGTAACTGATAATTGCATAGTTTAAACTGATGTGTTATGATAAAGAGTGGTTATTTATCGGACTAAATTAATATAATAAGATAAAACCATAAACATAAGATAGATAAAGGGGAAGAAAATGGCTTTTTTTAAGGATGTCAGAGATGACATCAGAACTATACTGGACAGAGACCCGGCAGCCAGAAACAGTCTGGAGGTGCTTCTGTGCTATCCGGGAGTGTGGGCTCTGATTTTTCACAAGCCTGCCCACTGGTTTTACAGACACAACCTCAAGCTGATAGCCAGAATAATTTCACAGCTGAGCAGATGGTTTACAGGCATTGAGATTCATCCGGGGGCTACGATAGGCAAACGTTGTTTCATTGACCATGGGATGGCGGTAATAATCGGGGAAACCACAGAAATCGGCGATGACGTGACAATATATCAGGGAGCTACACTTGGAGGTACGGGAAAGGATACAGGCAAAAGGCACCCTACCATAGGTGATCGCGTGGTTATCAGCTCAGGTGCCAAGGTGCTCGGACCATTCAAAGTAGGCAATGATGTAAAAATCGGAGCAGGCTCGGTAGTCCTTAAGGAGATACCGGACGGATGCACCGTGGTAGGTGTTCCCGGAACGGTTGTAAGACGAAACGGCAAACCGACATCAGAGCTCGACCAGGTGGATATGCCTGATCCTATTGCAGTTGAGCTGGAATGTCTGAGAAGAAGGATAGTTGAGCTTGAAGAAATAATAATGGAAAATTTTGGCAGAGAGACCATCAAAGCATGTGACGAGGATTGTCAGTATGCCAACATTCTCAGAGAGATAGAAGAATACGCGGAGGTAAAAAATGAAGATATATAATACATTGACAAGAAAAAAAGAAGAATTTGTTCCTATAGAAGAAGGCACAGCGAAGATATACGTATGCGGACCGACAGTGTACAACTTTTTTCATATCGGTAACGCAAGACCTTTCGTAGTGTTTGATACATTGAGAAAATATCTTCAGTACAGAGGATACAAGGTAAAATTCGTTCAGAATTTCACAGACGTCGATGATAAAATCATCAACAGAGCAAGAGAAGAACACCTTACTGCACCGCAGGTAAGTGAGAAGTATATAGAGGAATACTATAAGGATGCTGCTGCACTTAACGTTGCCAAGGCTGATGTACATCCTAAGGTATCAGAGCATATTCCTGAGATTATCCAGTTTGTTCAGACGCTGATCGATAAGGGATATGCTTATGAAGTGAATGGAGATGTATACTTTTCCACAAGAAAATTCGAAGGCTATGGTAAGCTTTCAAAGCAGAACATAGAGGATCTGGAATCAGGTGCCAGAATAGCTGTAGGGGAAATCAAGGAGGACCCTCTCGATTTTGCACTCTGGAAGGCGCAGAAGGAAGAAGACGAAATTGCATGGGATTGCCCTTGGGGTAAAGGCAGACCGGGATGGCATATCGAATGCTCGGCAATGTCAAAGAAGCACCTGGGAGATACCATTGACATTCATGCGGGCGGACAAGACCTCCAGTTCCCGCACCATGAGAATGAAATCGCACAGTCGGAATGCTGCAACGGTGTTCCTTTTGCAAACTACTGGATGCATAACGGATATATAACCATAGACAATGAGAAAATGTCAAAATCAAAGGGTAATTTCTTCACAGTAAGAGATATTCTCAAAGAGTATGACGGAGAGGTTATGAGATTTTTCCTTCTCAGCGGACATTACAGGAATCCTATCAATTTCAGTGATTCACTGATGGAACAGGCTAAGGCAGGTCTTGGCAGAATGAGAAATGCCAAGGAAAATCTGAAGCATCTGATTGCCAATGGTCAGGGTGAAATGACAGATGCCGAGAAGGAAGCACTGGCAGGCTATGATAAGTACAGGCAGGAATTCATCGCGGCAATGGATGATGATCTGAATACAGCAGATGCGATTTCCGCAATTTTTGAGCTTATTACAGCAATCAATACAGCCGTGAAGGACGGAGCGAGCAAAGAATTTGCTGAGAAGAGTCTTGAGGTGCTGATGGAGCTGGCGACGGTTGTCGGACTTCTTCAGCAGGACAACGATGATGAAGCCGTTGACGATGATATCCAAGCGCTGGTTGATGAGAGACAGCAGGCAAGAAAAGAAAAGAATTTTGCCAGAGCAGATGAGATCAGAGATATGCTCAAGGCCAGAGGAATCACTCTCAAGGATACACCGCAGGGAGTTCAGATAGTCAGAGACTAATCAGAAGATAATCAGAAACCAAAATGGAAAAATCAGAACTGAAAAAGATAAACACCACAGCGCTTGCTTATATGGGGGATGCCGTGTATGAGCAGGCTGTGCGTGAACATATTTTGAAAAAAGGTCTGTATCATGCCAATAATCTTCATAATTCCGCAGTAAAATATGTAAAAGCGCAGGCACAGGCGGTGGTTATCAAAACGATTTTTGACGAGCTTACGGAAGCGGAGCAGAGCCTTGTGAAAAGAGCGCGAAACAGGAAATATACCAGCAGATCCAGAAATGCCGATCCTGTAACATATAAATGGGCAACGGCATTCGAGGCACTGGTGGGATATCTTTATCTTGAGGAAAGCAGCGACAGTATTGAACGGCTTCAATGGGTAATTGAACGGGCAATAGAGATCATAGGTGAATGATATGACGAAATCGGAAAAGAAAAAGAAGAAACAGGTAAGAAACAAAACGAAGGACTTCCTGTTCGATTACATTAAAACCAATAATGCCTATACCGATGAAAACAGGCGCAGACAGGAGGAAGAGGGCGTTAAGACAAAGGGCCTCAAAAACCTGAACACCACGGAAAAAACCTGCGTTGCAGTCATCGTGCTGGGGCTTATAGGTATTGTGATAAAGTATTTTATTTTATAGGAGAACAGATGAGCAAAGCAGATAAATTATTTGTATCTATGTGCAGGGAAATACTTGATAACGGATTTTCAAGTGAGGGACAGAAGGTCAGAGCCAGATGGGAGGATGGAACCCCGGCTCATACAATCAAAACCTTCGGTGTTGTCAACAGGTATGACCTTCAGGAGGAATTTCCGGCACTTACGCTGAGACCGACGGCAATAAAATCGGCAGTGGATGAAATGCTGTGGATATGGCAGAAAAAATCAAACAATATCAACGACCTGAACAGTCATATCTGGGATGAGTGGGCAGATGAAACCGGCTCCATCGGCAAGGCATACGGCTATCAGCTGGGAATAAAGTACAGATTCCCGCATGGCGAAATGGATCAGGTTGACAATGTTATCTGGCAGCTGAAGAACACGCCATATTCCAGAAGAATAATGACCAATATATATAAATTCGATGACCTTATGGAAATGGGACTTGAGCCTTGTGCGTACAGCATGACCTTCAATGTTACAGGAGACAGGCTTAATGCCATATTGAACCAGAGATCACAGGATATTCTGGCGGCCAACAACTGGAATGTGGTACAGTATGCTGTGCTTGTCCACATGCTGGCTCAGGTGACAGGGCTTAAACCAGGTAAACTGGTGCACGTTATTTCCGATGCACATATTTATGACAGACATGTGGATATCATAAAGGAACTGATTTCGAGACCGCAGTATCCGGCTCCGAAGTTCAGATTGAACCCTGAAGTTACTGATTTTTATGATTTTACAGCAGATGATGTCATAATCGAGGATTACCAGAAAAATCCTCAGGTAAAGAACATACCGATAGCAATTTAACGATGAAACAGTGCTTTGCATAATGCAGAGCACTTTGCATAAATGAGGAGAAAAATGAACGCGATAGTAGTTGTTGACAGAAACTGGGCCATAGGCAGAGAAGGCGGCCTGCTGGTGCATCTGCCGGGAGATTTGAAGTATTTCAAGACAAAAACCCTTGGAAAAGTGAACGTGGTGGGCAGGAAGACTCTTCAGTCGTTTCCGGGAGGTAAGCCTCTGCCGGGGAGAACCAATGTTGTGCTTACCAGAGACAAGGCTTTCGAGGCTGAAGGCTGCGTGATTCTCCACAGCAGAGAGGAAGTCCTTGAATACGCGAAGCAGTATGCTGATGAGGATGTATTTATTTCGGGCGGAGCTGAAATATACAGACAGTTTCTTGATGACTGCAGTACATTTTACGTTACGAAAATAGATGCGGAATTTGAAGCCGACAGATATTTCCCTGACCTGGATGAGCTGGGACTTGAAGTGACCTGGGCAAGCGAGGTTCAGGAAGAAAAGGGAATAAAGTACAGGTTTTTGAGATATGACAGGACAGGAGAAACATGTCAGAAGTAATAATAGGAAGAAATGCAGTGCTTGAAGCACTGAAAAACAACAGAGAAATAGAGAAAATTACAATTGCCAGAGGCGCAGAAGGCTCTGTAAAGCAGATTGTAGCTAAGGCCAGAGATAGGAAGATACCGTTATACTATAGCGAGAAGTCCAGGCTGGACAAGGTAGCTTCAGGCGGTGCTCATCAGGGAGTGGTGGCTGTAGTATCGGATTATGAGTACTGCACAGTTGATGATATTCTGGAGCTCGCCGAAAAACGTGGTGAAAAGCCGTTCGTGATTATTCTTGACGGCCTTGAGGATCCTCATAATCTGGGTGCAGTTATGAGAACAGCGGAGTGTGCAGGTGTTCACGGGATAATAATCCCTAAACGACGTTCTGTATCGGTAAATGAAACGGTTGCCAAAACTTCGGCAGGAGCATCGGAATATATGCTGTGTGCCAGAGTTACCAATATTTCCAGGGAAATCGAAAAGCTTCAGGAAAGAGGTCTCTGGATAGGTGCAGTCGATATGGGAGATACGCTGTACTATGATCAGGATTTTACAGGTGCGCTCGGGCTTGTCATCGGTGGTGAAGGTTCAGGTGTAAGCCGGCTTGTGAGAGAAAAATGCGATTTTGTGGTTTCGATTCCGATGAAAGGCAGGATTACTTCACTTAATGCTTCGAATGCGGCATCGATCATGATGTACGAGGTGGTAAGACAGAGGTTGAATGGATGGAAATAAAAGAAATTCAAAATCATTCGGATAATGAGCTGGTGATTCTGGCGCAGCGCGGCGATCTTGACGCTGAGGAGGTGCTGCTGAGAAAATACAAGGATACTGTCAGAATCAAAGCCAATATGTATTATATGGCGGGTGCAGATGAGGATGATGTTGTGCAGGAAGGAATGATAGGTCTTATGAAAGCTATCAGACAGTATTCACCTGACAGAGATGCATCCTTCGGCACCTTTGCAAGTATCTGCATCACCAGTCAGATAATAAGCGCCATCAGGAGTGCGGACAGAGACAAGCATAAGGCTCTTAATACATCGGTATCCCTCAGCAAGCCTATGGAGCCCGAAAATGAGGAAATGACTCTGGCAGATACACTTAGCACCAGCTATGGTGATTCTCCGGAGCAGATGCTGATATTCAAGGATATTGTTTACTATATTCTTCATAATGGTGATAATATTTTCAGCGATTTCGAAATGCATGTGCTGAATGAGTTCATCAAGGGAAATGATTATGATGCGATAGCACGTAAGCTTGGCAAAAATGTGAAATCTGTGGATAATGCAATGCAGCGGACAAAACGTAAAATACTGGAGTATTTGTTTAAGTAAAATGAATGCTTTTTCTGTACTAATATGTTGTTTTAACAACATTCGGTTGAAATAATTCAGAAATTAGTGTATTATAATTGACATGAACTGAATAAAAATGCTTTTTCGAGCTGAAAGACCTAAGGGTACTGATTATGTATGAATGCGTTAATGCATCATGTGAAGTGTTTATGGTCTACAGACGACAGGGTGTGTCGGGAAACCGGTATGCCTCCCGTAATTGGAAAGAAATCGCGACTTTATTTTTAGCAAATGACTAAATATTATTTTGATTTTAAGGTCGGTTTCCGAGGAAATCGACTTGTTGTTTTTTTGAAGGGGAAAGTGATATAAAATGGACACGTTATTAAAAAAAGGAAGGTTTGTGGTTGCTGCGATAGCTGCTGTGATCGCAATAGGGATGATAGGATTATGTGCGGCAGGCACGGATGTTGCATATGCCGAAGTGTCACCTGCAATTTCGGTATATGAGAGTAGTGACTTGTCAAATCCTGTTGGATCCTTCACATTAAAAAATTTAGAGGATATCGTTGAAGTTGAAGGGAATAAGACATATAATTATTCAGCATATAATACGTATCCTTCATTTCAGACATATCCTAATACTAAAGGCCCGACAATAATAGGAATAATTGAAGCTGCAGGAGTAACTCTTGAATCGGATACTCTGGTGAAAATCTCTGATAAAAGCGGTTATTCTACAACGCTGTTAAGTGATGAGCTTATGGAGAACAGATACTATTTCCCGAATGGAAACCAAGGTACGGCCAATGGTAATAAAGCTCCTCAGAGTGCTTATTCAGGTGCAGTCAAGGTGCCTGCTATAATTGATATAACCAGTGCCGACAGTGGAGATAACGGTGTATTCAGGTTCGGACAGGTTGCTCCTAATGAGCAGAACAACCCGGAATTTGTAAAGTATATGCTCAATGGTGGTAAAATAATAGTAGGGGGAAAAGCAAGCAAATGCCCTGCTGTACAGAAGGTAACTGACAGCAAAGGTAATGTTCTGACAAATAATGCAACTGTTTATCAAGGCACAGAGATTCATATTGCAGAGCCGGACAATAATGTGCAGATTTATTATTCATTAGATGGAAGCAACCCTACAGATGGATCAAAAATATATTATTATTCCAGAAAGGTACCAATCAAATATCCGACACTTGATACACTTGGCAAGGTGACATTAAAAATAAGAACCATAGGCTATGGAAAATATGACAGCGATGTCAGCACCTTTACCTTTAATGTTGTGCCAAAAGCACTGTCTGCTCCGCAGAATTTCAAGGCAGCAAATGCAGGCTGCAGCAGTATCAGGCTGACATGGTCAGCAACAGCAGGAGCAGCTGGTTACAGGATAGAGCAGTATAACACCAAAACAAAAACATACAGCTTTAAAAAGAACGTAACCGGAAACAAAACTACATCTGCTGTTATTACAGGCCTTAAAACCGGAACTACATATAAATTCAGAATAAAAGCGTACGATACGGTAAACGGAGCTACAAGGTACGGGACTGCAACAGCTGCCAAATCTGCAGCACCTGCACTTTCCAAAACGTCAATCACGAAGCTGCAGGCTGGTTCGAAGAAGATAACTGTCAAATGGAAGAAGGTTAGCGGCGCCAAGGGGTACAAGATTTACAGGGCAACGAGCAAATCAGGGAAGTACAAATGTATCAAGACAACCAAGTCCACAAGTTATACAAACAAGTCTCTCAAAAAAGGAAAGAAGTATTATTACAAGGTGAGAGCTTACAGAGTGGTCGATGGTAAAACTAAATACAGCAGCTATTCGGCTGTTAAGTATATTAAAGCAAAATAAGTTAAAGTAATTGAAGTTAAGAAGCATAGTAAAAGGAGAGGAAACGATGCAGATTAAAAAGAGCTTCAGGAAAACAATACTGCGCTGCCTTATGGTATTTCTGGCGGTAGCGGTGACAGTAACAATGACGCCTGTCGGAATGGACGAGGCATATGCCGAAACTACATTGACGACAGAAAAACCGGAAATACTTGTATCCGGAACAGCGGTGATAGGTTTCAATGGGGGTGTTTATACTAAAGAAAATGTAAGCTGTGAGAAGGCTTATACCCGTGAAGAGCTTGAGAAGATGGATACTTTGGAGTCGGTACAGTATTCAAGGTTAAAAACAGTAGAACTTGAGGGGTCTCCAGTCAAATACGAAAACGATATCGTTGTAGGAAGCGGAGTAAAGATAAGTTCATTATTATCAAGCCAACGTACATGCTTGAATCTTCAAAACGATATCGTAAAGTTTGTTTCAAGTGATGGGCGTACTGTAGCCTTTTTTCCAAATTTGAATGATGCTGATGATAGTGATGCTGATATGATTATAGCGACAGGCTTGAGTGCTCAAAGATATTATTATCCAAAGTTAAGTGCTGGAATTGCTGAAGAGAGAACAGAAGTAGAAGCAATTTTAGCATGGAATGTTAAAAAACCATTACAACTTATGATAGGGCAGTTAGAGATAAATGATCAAAACTCGCCTCTATTCAATAAAAGCATTAATAAAATTATCGGTGGCGAAGAGCTGACCAAGGCTGAACTGACTGTAGATGGCAAGGGATATACCAGAGGAGACATTCTCCTGATGGAACGTACAATCCGATCCGATGAGAAAGACACAGTAAGAGGTGTATCCTTAAACGAACTTCTTAAGGATTATGATGACAGCACAAAAGTGAAATTCAAGACAGCTGATGGCAAAGAGCAAGAAATAACAAAGGGAGAGCTCGTTAAAGGTAACAGTGTTCTGGCATATGAAATAAAGACAGAGGTTGCTGCAAGAGCCACTACCAATAGTGTTATGTATGTAGGAATTTATGATCCTAAAGACAATAACTATGGTCTTTTCAGATTATACAGCGATAATCAAAATGAGCCACTGAAAATGGTAAATGCTATTGAAATTGTAAAAGAAGACAGCGGTGCAGCTACTGATAATCCGCCAGCAGTGGATAACACTGAAGAAAATGCATCAGATGATAACAATGACAATAATGCAGATACAGAAGACAAGCCTGACACTTCAGCTAAAACAGGTGACGAAATGCCTATAGGTCTTCTCGCAGGAGTGCTTGCAGCAGCAGCGGCAGGTATTTTTGGAACTCTTTGCATAAGAAGAAAGACAAACTAAGCTATAAATAAGTTACCGGACAGTAAAGGTCGTTTTCTCAAACGACCTTTACGTTATATATTAATCATTAACGATGAAATACGAAGGGATTTCCACAGCATGGAATCAACAACGCACAAAGTAGCTGAGAATAAGAGTAGACATAGGAAAAACAGTGCAATAAATATTGCGCTGTTTGTTATACTGCTTGTTTTGATTCTTGTCTGCTTATGTGTAGGTAAATATTCCATACCGCCGGGGGAATGCCTTCATATTTTATCAGGAAAGCTGTTCAGTACGACAGCTGACTGGGATAAAATGGACGAGAAGCTGCTTCTGGGGGTAAGGCTCCCTAGAACAATGGCAACAGTGATAGTAGGAGCTGCGCTTTCTCTGTCAGGAGCTGTATATCAGGGAATATTCAAAAATCCCCTTGTCTCTCCTGATTTTCTGGGAGTATCATCGGGAGCATGCGTAGGCGCGGCGATAGCGATACTGCTTTCAATGTCAGCAGGATTCATACAAGTATTTGCTTTTGCAGGAGGCATAGCAGCAGTAGCTCTGACTGTTATGATACCAAAGGCAATGAGAAGTGACTCCAATATAATGCTGGTTCTGGCAGGAATTATAGTCAGTGGAGCAATGTCATCAGTAATGGGCTTCATCAAATATATAGCAGACCCTGATACGGAGCTAGCAGCCATTACATACTGGCAGCTGGGAAGCTTTGCATACGTTGATAAACAGGCACTGCTGGGAATACTGCCGTTGAGCGCTGCAGCCGCAGCCGTTCTGCTGGCAATGGCATGGTGGATAAACATTCTTTCGCTGGGAGAACAGGAAGCTCGAAGTCTTGGAGCCAATATCACACTGCTGAGAGGAACCTGCATCGTATGCTCTACTGTACTTACGGCAGGAGCTGTATGCATATCCGGAACAATAGGCTGGATAGGCCTGGTGATACCACATTTTGGCAGGATGATAGCAGGCTCTGATAACAGGACGCTGCTTCCGGCAACCTGCTTCATCGGAGGAATATTCATGCTGCTTGTTGATACTGTTACCAGAATGATAGGGCCGGCAGAAATGCCGATAAGCATACTGACAGGAATTATCGGCGCGCCGTTTTATGCATGGCTTTTGTACAGACAGAGGATGAACATCAGATGATTTACAAAGTGAGTGGTCTTACATTTACATATCCGTCGGGAGGCCGGAAGGTTCTCGACAACGCATCTCTGACCCTTGATGAAGGAGAGATACTGTGCATATTAGGTCCGAATGGAGCAGGCAAAACAACTCTGCTAAACTGTATGGCAGGGCTTCTTACCGCTGATTCCGGAAGCATAGAAATATGCGGCAGAGATATCAGAAGCATGAAAGCCCGAGAAATAGCAGGTATAGTCGGATACGTTCCTCAGGTGCATACGCCGGCATTCGATTATCGCGTGCTAGACTTTGTACTGATGGGAAGAGCACCGCAGACAGGCGTGTTTTCCAGACCATCAAAAGAGGACGAAGAACTTTGTATGAAGGTGCTCCGGAGCATGAACATCGAACATCTGGCTGATAAATCATATATCAATATAAGCGGCGGAGAGCGACAGCAGGTGATGATTGCTAGGACAATAGTGCAGGAACCCAAAGCCGTGCTTTTTGATGAACCGACAGCACATCTGGACTACGGAAACCAGCACAGAGTACTGCAGAGAGTTCGAAAAATGGCCGATGAAGGTTATTCTGTCATAATAACCACACACAATCCGGAGCATGCACTGCTGCTGGATGACAAAGCGGCGATAGTAAGCCGCGACGGCAGCATTGTTCAAGGACGAAGCAGAGATATTATTACAGAAGACGCACTGCAGAAGGTTTACGGCATTGACCTGAAGCTTAGATATATGGAAGAGCTGGGAAGAACGGCATGCTTTGTGCCGTCATTATAAGAAGAGGTAGGCATGAAGAATTTTTATGTAAAACGCACGTTATGCATAATGCTCGCTTTGCTGATAGTGGCATGTTCTTTTGCATTATCATCATGTGGGGGACAAGACATCAAGGTACACAAAGAAAATGACAGCCCGGCAGGGACTGTTGTTCAGGAGACAGAAGATTCTCTGACAATTGTTGATCAGGCAGGCAGAGAAGTGACTGTAGGCAAGGATGTTGACAGTATAGCACTGTGCTACAGAGTTGTAATACGATTTCTATTAAGCCTTGACCAGGGAGATAAGATTACAGGTATTGGCAAGACCGAGGATTTTCTCGAAGAGCTGCAGCCGTCGTTAAAGGATTGTGCAGATGTGGGAAAGGGTGTAGCGGATATCGAAGCTCTGGCGGAGCTTAAGCCGGATCTGTTTTTTCACAAAGCCAGCGATGTGGAGACTCTTGAAGCAGTGGAGGAAATCGGTATTCCGGCAATAGGTATTGAGATTGAAACTCCGGAGGATATGCTGACGGCACTGGAATTGATGGGAAAGGTATGCGGTGCAGAGAAAAAGGCCGATGAACTCATCAAATATTATAACGATAAGCTGAGCAGCATCGCAGAGCTTACTTTAGAAATAAAGAATAAAAAGAGTGCGGTGATTATGGGTTCTTCCATCGGTAAGGTGGCTGACGGGACTATGCTGCAAGGTGAAATGATCGAAAGAGCGGGAGGTATAAATTGTGCCGCGGAGCTTGAAGCAACGGAGCTCTGGCCGTCGGCAGGAACGGAACAGATTTTTGCATGGAATCCAGAGTATATTTTTATTACCAGCAGTGAGAGTGCTTCTTACACAGTGGATGATATTATGAAAGATCCTGCATGGTCTGAGCTTGAAGCTGTAAAAAACGGACATGTCTATGCTATGCCGTCAGAGAAGGATTCCTGGGAATTTCCGGGAATAGTCAGTGTTCTGGGCATTGAATATATGTTAAAAACCATGTACCCTCAGATTTTCACGGATAAGGAGCTTGAAGAGGACGTGGATGAATTATATGAGCTTTCGTATGGAATAAGCTTTGACAGGAGTGAGCTTGGATATTGATAATAACAAAAACGATTAAAAATAGAATATTTTCGCTTCTGTGCGTTTTCCTTCTTGTTGCGGTTCAGATGCTCCTTATTCTGCCAGAAGAGGCGAGTGCTGATACACCGGGAGAGACTTTAACTGTGCGCGTTCAGTATTTTGGAGAACGTGAAGATAAAATTCGGGAGAAGGCAAGCTTCACAAGAAGTGAACTTGAGTCTATGAGTGCAGGAACATATAATTATGCAAATGTGACAAATGTTGGAACTGTAATGTCAACAGTCGGCAGGGGACCTCAGCTTCTCACAGTGCTGGAACGTGCCGGAATCGATTTGAATTCCATAAACTATATCACATTCAGAACCTCTGACGGACAAGGAGAATATCAGAGGTATACGAGGAATTTTACTGTCGGTGCACATCTGACTTCCACAAGATATTTCTATCCGTATCTGTCATCCAATTATGAGAGAAATGATGATGGGAAAACGTTGGTTCCCCTGAAAGGTGCACTTAAGGACAAAGCGAGTGTGCCATCAATTCTGGCGATTACTTCATACAGTACCAAAGCTTATGGGGAGACACCTTCTGCAGATAAGATGAAGTCAGACGACTCATATAGATTCTGCCTTGGACAGACTTCTTTGACTGAAGAAGAGTCAACAGTGTCCGGATATGATGGGGGAGATGTAACCTCGATGGATTCTGCAGTCGATATCTTCGGCATTGATGTCACATTGTATGGCTCTCCGGTTACGGATATAGGCCTGAATCTCGATGATACCAATATCAAGGTTGGAAGCAAAAAGAAAATATCTGCAGTTATTGAAGGTGACGAGTTGTTTGCGGATGACTGGGGATTTACAGTGAATGATCTGAAATGGACCAGCAGTGATCCTGATATTGCGGAAGTGGATCAGAATGGTGTTATCAAGGTGAAAAAAGCAGGAAAGGTTACGATAACAGCAGAAGCTCCTAACGGCATGACTGCGTCAATCACTATAAACGGAGAAAAGGGTGATTCAGATACGAAAGGTGCTGCTGGAGAAAAGCAGGATGGCAATAAATCAAAATCTGAAAAAGACTCCGATAAAGACAAAAAAGTAAGTGGAATTGTCGTTCGTGAAGTAAATATTGGAGGAATTATTTCAGAAGATGTCGGAAGCATTGATGAAAGCAGACAGCAGATGTCCGAGGATGCACAGGCACTTGATGCTGCGGAGGAAAGCAGCACGGGTGCTAAGCTGGCTTCAGCTGTTGTGGGTGCTCAGATTTTATCGCTGGGAGCAGTTTTGAGGATAAGAAGATTTTTTATGGAGGTATAGATTTTGTTTTCAGAAGCTGTAAAGGATGTATTGCGTGCTGTCAGCAGTGCGCTTCAGATACCTACAATTGTTGTTTTGATAATACTGATAATCATTACGGTCGTGATGCTGGGAAGCTTTATCGCTGAGTTTTTTACTGAAAGAAGAACGCTCAAGGCAAAGATACCTTTGTTAATCGACAGTATGCAGGAGAAATCAGCGGAGGAGCTGGCGGAGGTGATTAAGCACAGTGGTCTGTTGAAGCGGCAGAAAAAAGCGGCTCTTGAGCTTATATCCAGAGCATCCTACCCTGATGCAACGAGAGAAGCTCTTGCCAGACAGCTCATTGCAGATGAGGAAAACCGATATGCTTCAATTACTAAGATAACTGACCTGATTTCCAGAATAGCCCCTATGTTTGGACTTATGGGAACATTGATACCTCTGGGACCGGGGCTTCTGGCTCTGGGGCAAGGAGATACCAAAACACTCTCGGATTCGTTGCTTATCGCATTTGATACTACAGTTGCAGGTCTGATAAGTGCAGCGGTAGCGTACATTATATCCGCAGCAAGAAAAAACTGGTATGAGCAGTATATGGTGGGACTTGAAACAATAATGGAAACAATTCTTGAAGAGCAGAGCAGGGAGAACAGCAAATGAGGATTTCACAACGTAAAGGGCGCCTGAGAGTACGTCGCAGACATGAGGATTTTAATCCGATGGAAGGGTTGGGCAATCTGGCAGATGCTATGCTGGTTTTTGCATGTGGCCTTCTGCTGGCACTGATTATCAACTGGAATGTTCAGGTCAGTGAAACCGGTGAGATTAAGCCGCAGCAGGATAAGTACGAGATTGAAGGCTTTGATGATAACTCGACACAGACTATAGATGGAGATACAGAGCTGGAGGAAATGGGCAAAGTGTATATGGATCCTGCGACAGGGAAGTATTATGTAGTTGAGGGAGAATAAGGAGAATCAAAAGAATGTGCCGGATAAACAGATTAATTAGATCAGCTGTGATGTTGGCTGTAATTGCTGTTGTGACAGTGGTGGCATGTGGCTGTGGCGTTGATGATATAGACATTTCGGGATATAGTGATGAACAGATAGTGATAACCGGGATTGATGGTACAGATGATTCCGAGGAGATTGTGAATATATCTCAGCTTAAAGCTCTCGATTGCACTACAGTAAAAACTCACAGCACCAGTGATAAGATCGGGGAGGTGCGTGCTACGGGTCCGACGTTGGATACCTTGCTGCAGCAGTACGGAGCATCTCAGCGTGACTTTTCCAGAATAGAAATATATGGAAGAGATGGATATGATATCGCATTATCACAAAAGGTTATTGAAGAGAATGAAATTATCCTTGCATTCGGAATTGACGGTGAGCCGCTGGATGATGATAGTGTTCCGTGTAGAATTATAATTCCGGAGTCCGATTCGGCATACTGGATACGTATGGTGGACAGAATCAAGCTGATAAAATGATAAGCTTCTTTTATTGTATTTATGATTAATGGGAGCTCATGAGAGAAAAAGAAAAGGCAGGAATAGGATGAAAAGGTACGTTGACAGAGCCGTTAAAATATAGTATCATAACGATGATTGATGTGCTGCTGTAGCTCAGTCGGTAGAGCACTTCATTGGTAATGAAGAGGTTCGGCAGTTCAAGTCTGCTCAGCAGCTCCAGTTCATTTGCTTTTTTTACAGGAGGGATTTTAAATGGCAAAACAGAAATTTGAAAGAACAAAACCGCATATCAATATCGGAACAATCGGTCACGTTGACCATGGTAAGACAACTCTTACAGCAGCTATCACTACTACTCTTCAGCAGAGATACGGACTTGGCGAACAGGTAGCGTTTGACCAGATCGACAAGGCTCCGGAAGAAAAGGAAAGAGGAATCACTATCGCTACAGCACACGTAGAATACGAAACTCCTAACAGACACTACGCACACGTAGACTGCCCGGGACACGCTGACTACGTTAAGAACATGATCACAGGTGCTGCACAGATGGACGGAGCTATCCTGGTAGTAGCAGCAACAGATGGACCAATGCCGCAGACAAGAGAGCACATCCTGCTTTCAAGACAGGTAGGCGTACCATACATCATCGTATTCCTGAACAAGTGCGACATGGTAGATGACGAAGAACTGCTGGATCTGGTAGAAATGGAAGTAAGAGAACTGTTAGACCAGTATGAATTCCCGGGAGATGATACACCAATCATCAGAGGATCAGCACTGGAAGCACTGAACGATCCTGCAGGTCCATGGGGAGACAAGATTGTAGAGCTGTTCGAAGCAGTAGACAGCTACATTCCTGAACCTGAAAGAGATAATGACAAGCCGTTCATCATGCCTGTAGAGGACGTATTCTCAATCACAGGAAGAGGAACAGTAGCAACAGGAAGAGTAGAAAGAGGCTGCCTGACAGTAGGAAGCGAAGTAGAAATCATCGGACTGACAGAAGAGAAGAGAAAAGTAGTAGTAACAGGAATCGAAATGTTCAGAAAGCTGCTTGATCAGGCAGAAACAGGCGACAACATCGGAGCACTGCTGAGAGGCGTACAGAGAACAGAAATCGAAAGAGGACAGGTACTGGCAGCCCCTGGAACAATTCACCCACATACAAAGTTCAAGGGCGAAGTATACGTACTGAAGAAGGAAGAAGGCGGAAGACACACACCATTCTTCAACGGATACAGACCACAGTTCTATTTCAGAACAACAGACGTAACAGGTGATCTGCAGTTACCTGAAGGAACAGAAATGTGCATGCCTGGAGATAACATCACAATGACAATCAGCCTGATCACACCGATTGCAATCGAAGAAGGACTGAGATTCGCAATCAGAGAAGGTGGAAGAACAGTAGGATCCGGCGTTGTAACAGAAATTATCGAGTAATAGATAACGCAGATACGACAGACACATAATGAAGAAATTGAAACCCGCGGCACTGGTGTCGCGGGTTTTCGCGTAAGTTCGGAGATGCTCCCACAATTGCCGACAACAGTTCAGAGATACTCTTACAATGAAATGTAAAATTCTGTAATTGTTTTTTTGCCCGACATACGTTATACTATTGACATAAAAAAGAAAAGGAAAAAAATATGAAAGACATATACATTGTAGATTTAAGAACAAATCAGGAGATAATATCCTACTTCATTGTCAAGACAGTAGCGGTTAAGGTGGGCTCAAATAAAAAAGCATATCTGGATCTGCTGCTGGCAGACAGCACAGGAGAGATTTCTGCAAAGAAATGGGATATAGCCGATGAAGAGCTGCCGGGGCTTGAGAAAATCAAAGAAGGCAATATCATCAAGGTCAAAGCCACAGTAACGGAGTGGAACGGCATGAAACAACTGAGGGTGACCAGGATAAGACAGACCTCAGCTGAGGACAATATTGAATTCAGCGATTACATCAAAGCAGCACCGGAAAAAGCACAGGATATGTATGACTACATTTACAGTAAAGCCGACGCCTTTACCGACAATGATCTGAAGAATATCTGCATCAGACAGCTGACAGATCACAGGGAGAAGCTTATGTACTATCCGGCAGCACAGAAAAATCATCACGCTGAAATGGCGGGACTTCTGTATCATGTTAAACGTATGCTTATGATGGCAGAAAAAGCATGTGAGGTATATACCAACCTTAATAGAGAACTCGTTATGGCAGGAGTCATCCTGCATGACATGGAAAAGATAAACGAAATCGAATCCAATGAACTGGGAATATCAACAGGTTATTCATTCGAAGGCAAAATGCTCGGTCATCTGGTACAGGGAGTGAGGACGATTGACAGACTGGCGGAAGAACTAGGAATGCCGAGAGAAAAGGCAGTGATGCTGGAGCATATGATGCTGTCTCATCACTATGAGCCGGAATTCGGAAGCCCGAAGAAACCTCTTTTCCCTGAAGCGGAAATGCTGCACTATCTGGACATGATAGATGCCAAGATGTTTGACATGCAGGAAGCTCTGGAAAAAACCGAACCAGGTTGCTTCAGCGATCGCGTATGGACTCTCGACAACAGGACGCTTTACAGAGTATCGGAATAAGGCGCCACATCCCATGAGGAAGAGAAGAGTATCGGAATAAGGTGCCACCGCCCATGAGCCAGCCCCCAAAGGGGAGAAAGGGAAGAGAAAGATGATAACAAGACCTCGTGAAATTAACAAGATCATGACGAAGCTTACAAACTCAGGATATGACGTATACTGCGCAGGACAGTGTGTGATGGCATCGTATCTTGGAGAGAAGCCTCTGGACTGGGATCTGTATACTGATTGCCCTCAGGAAAAGATAAGAACGTTTTTTCCGGAAGGAGAGGCGCTTGGCAGCAGAGTGACCAGGCTGGACTATTCTGAGGAGGTTATATCTGACGATATAAATGTAGCCGATTCCATAGAAGGAATTATCGCCGATATCGTTACCTTGGAAGGGAGTATCAATGATCAGCTTGCAGTATATGATCTGACAGCTGAGGCGATAGCCGAGCACCCACAGAAACCGGTTATAGATCCATTCGGAGGAATTGGCGATATTAAGGAGCTGATATTAAAGCCGTCACCTGAAGCCGAAGCGCTTATACATAAAGAACCAATAAGAATTCTTAAGGCAGTTAAGTACGCAGCACTTTACAATTTCGATCTGCATAAGGAACTTTATCAGCTGCTGCTGACTAATGCAGAGAGACTGGCAGAAGCTGATAAAGATGAGATATTATATGAATTTACAGAGCTGATAAGTGGCAGGTATGCCGGCAAGGCACTCAAAATGACAGCAGGTCTGAATCTGCTCCCGGCAATAGTAGGTAGTGAGGCTGCGGCGCTCAGCAGGCGCGGAGCCGGAGATTATGAAACGCTGGCAGAGAATATAGACAAAACGAAGCAGATCCCTTTGAGAAGACTTGCGCTGTTTTACCTCTGTTTCGGCAAAAATTGCAGAAAAGCAGTAGAATATCTGCCTCATGACGAGGAAGACAGAGAATGCCTTGCGGATGTGGAAACGCAGCTTAATAATCTGCATTTTCTTAGCACAGAGGAGTCAATAAAAAAATATCTGTACCACAATGGATGGGAAAAATACAGATTTATGGATAAGCTGTCAAAGGCGCAGGCCATCGTTTATGATTTGAACACAACGAGGATAGAAGGCAGAAACTACATCCTCGATACAGTGCTTCAGGAAAAACAACCTATATTTATCGAAGATCTGGCAATAGATGCAGATGACATCATCGAAGCAGGAATAACGGACGACCCTGAGAAGGCGCAGTATCTGCTCAGCCTTCTTCCTGACGTTGTACATCAGAAGCCGAAATACAATGAGAGAAAAGCACTGCTTAAATATGCTAAAACCTTCAGCAAAAGCAAGTTCAGAGCAGCCTTCAGAGACGTTAAATGGCTGAGATAAGAGAAATGATTGAAGAAAAACAAGGAACTATAGCAGAAATAATTTTTCATAACAATGAAAACGGCTACACAGTAGCCGTTTTTGAAACGGAGCTCGAAGCCTTTACAGTGGTGGGTAATCTGCCCGGTGCAGCTGCAGGGAGAAATTATCTTGTAAGAGGTGAATTTACAGTACATCCAAGCTATGGTGAGCAGTTCCTGATTAAAGAATTTGAGGAAGTTATGCCGTCTACAAAGGATGGCATAAGAGAATTCCTTGCGTCGGGAGCTATGAAAGGAATAGGACGAAAAACTGCTGCAGCGATAGTATTAAAGTTCGGCACGGATACATTGAGAATCATAGAAGAGTCGCCGGAAAAGCTTACTGAAATTTCCGGGATAGGCCCTAAAACAGCAGAAAAAATTGCTGCTGCCTTCAGCCAGCAGCGCGAATTCGCCAATATCACCATGTACCTGCAGCAGTTTGGAATAACTGCCGGATATGCTATGAAGCTGTATCAGGTATACGGAGCAGATACGATAAAGGAAATAGAAGAAAATCCATACAAGCTGGTAGAGGATGTGTTTGGCATCGGCTTCAAAAAAGCAGATAAAATAGCAGAACGGATGGGGATAGCCCCTGACGATGAGCACCGTATCAAAAGCGGAATCAAGTTCACACTGGCATATTTTGCAGGTGAAGGCAATACATATCTCCCTCAAACGATATTATGCGAGAAAGCGGCACAGCTGATGGAGCTGCCGATGGAGACCATACAGGAGACTTTGACGGAGATGGCATTTACGGGAGACATACATATTGAGAAGCTTGATGACAGGCTTGACGTGTTTCTCATGTCGTATTATCTCGCAGAGCAGAATGTCTGCAAATGTCTGGCAGCAATCAATTCAGCTCAGCTGAAACCGCTGCAGGCAGATCTGGAGAGCCTGATAACCCGTACGGAGAATATAACTGGTATACAGCTTTCTGATAATCAGAAACACGCAGTTAAAACCTCAATCAATATGGGAGTTTCCGTAATAACAGGAGGTCCCGGCACGGGCAAAACCACGATAATAAATACAATGATAAACCTGCTGGAAGCAAGTGGGTTGAAGACAGCCATTGCTGCACCGACAGGACGTGCCGCAAAACGGATAACCGAAACCTCGGGGCATTATGCATCGACGATACACCGTCTGCTGGAGTACTACTTTTCCGAAAGTGAAAGCATGATGAGGTTCGGTAAAACCCGGGAAGATCCCCTTGATTATGACGCCGTTATAGTAGACGAAGCATCAATGATAGACCTTATGCTTATGAACGGGCTTGTCAGCGCCATAAGGCCGGGAACCAGACTGATAATAGTAGGCGATGCCGATCAGCTGCCGTCGGTTGGCGCAGGAAATGTACTGAGAGATATTATCGACAGTGAATATATCTACTGCACAAGGCTTACCGAAATCTTCAGACAGGCTAGAGAAAGCATGATTGTGGTCAATGCACACAGGATAAATCATGGAGAATACCCAAGCTGCAATGATAAGGACAAGGACTTTTTCCTCCTGAGAAGGAGCAGTGAAAAGGAAATGCTTGCAACCATCAAGGAGCTGTGCATTTCCAGATTGCCGGATTTCTATACGGATATTTCGCCGACAGCGGATATACAGATACTGACACCGGTGCGCAAAGGCCTTCTGGGAAGCATAAATCTCAACAAGGAGCTTCAGGAGATACTGAATCCGCCGAATCCTTCCGCAGAAGAAAAAACCTTTGGTGACAGAACCTTCAGAGAAGGCGACAAGGTAATGCAGATAAAAAACAATTATCAGCTTAAATGGAAAAACCTCGAGGATTTTACCGAGGGAGAAGGCGTATTCAATGGCGATGTTGGGTTTATAACCAAGGTGGATCGTGAATTTAATGAAATCACCGTTATATATGATGAAGTGAAATATGTGACATACAACTTCAGTCAGCTGGACGAGCTGGAGCTTGCATATGCAGTGACCGTTCACAAAAGTCAGGGAAGCGAATTTCCTATTATTATCATGCCGGTCAGCTGGTTCCCGCCAATGCTGGCAACGCGGAACCTGCTGTATACTGGAGTTACCAGAGGCAAAAGAGCCGTGGTGCTGGTGGGCTCCGAAAACAAGCTTCATGCAATGGTGGATAACAACAGCATTCGTGAAAGATTCTCGGGCCTCGGCTCTAGGCTGAAGCGTCTGCTTGATATGCAAAACGAACTTGATTAGGTGGGAAAATGGGTAAAGGGATAAACAAAGCAATGGAAGCAATAGCTGAAGCTGTGTTTCCGTCAAATATATATTGTATATGCTGTGGTGCGTTGATAGACAGCAGCAGACCATATTCTCTGTGTGATAAATGCGTGCAGGAATTTCACTGGATTACAGGAAAAACCTGCAGCAGGTGCGGCAAGGCTCTGCCGGATACCTACAGAGGTGCTCTGTGTTACGACTGTATGCAGCATGAGCATTGTTTTCAGAAGGGATACAGCTGTCTGACATACGGGCTGCATGAACGGGAAGTGCTTATGGACTACAAGTACAACGGCAAGGGCTATATTGGAAGGAAGCTTGGAGATATATTATATGATAGAATTTCCTGTGAAAATCTGCAGCCGGATGTTATAATACCAGTGCCGGTAAGTAAAGAAAGGCTCCGCAAAAGAGGCTACAATCAGTCAGCTATTATGGCCCGGCAGATTGCTCGCAGAATGGATATATCATATAATGACAGAGTGCTCGTGCGTAAAAAGAACACCCATATGCTGAGAACTATGAATCCGGCTGAACGTGCTCTGGCTATGGCGGATGCATTCGGAATTGCAGCTGGCGGAGACAAATTGAAGGGGAAATGCGTATTGCTGATTGACGATATATATACTACAGGAGCAACAGCAGATGCATGCAGTAAGGTGCTGCTGGAAGCAGGTGCAGATACTGTGCTGTTTCTCAGTCTTGCATCAGGTGGAAACAGGAAGCCTGAATAGAATTCTTGGAATGTAAAAAGAACTGTAAAGGGCACTGTGAAGTAAATTGTATACATGGCTCAGGTCTGTGGTTGAAAGGCCAGGCCAGCTACGGGCGAAGGGTCCCACGTAAGCTGATCCGCAAGGCGGCAGTGATCATGGCGTAGTTTAGAAGTAAGTCCTCCGAAAATCGGGTAAAGGCAGGTGTGGGGGCAAAGACCAGGTCAGCTGAGCTATGTATACAGTTTATTTCAGATTTTTCAAATTTTTTCATAAAATCACTGCAACTTCACACAATATATGGTATACTTATAAAAAGCCCACAAAGGAGGTTGTTATTATGAAGACAAACATTACTGGCAAGAATTATACTCCAAGTGACAAACTCAAGGAAACAATTGAGAAGAAATTTGAGAAGCTCGATAAATACTTTTCGAATGAGATCACAGGAAACGTAATGACAATAAAAGAGAAAGGCGGGTACAAGGTAGAAGCAACAATTAATGCAAAAGGCACTATTTTCAGAGCAGAAGTCAAGGCAGACGATCCGTATGATGCTGTTGACAGAGTAATCGACAAGCTTTCAAGTCAGATGTCAAAGTTCAAAACGAAGCTGCAGAAGAAGTACAAGGGCCATAAGGAAGTGATTTTTGCAGAGCTTCCTGAATACGATGAGCCACAGGAAGAGATTCATGTAGTGAAGAAGAAGAGATTTGAGCTGACTCCGATGACAGTGGATGAGGCCATCGTTCAGATGGAGCTTCTGACACACAACTTCTTCGTATTCCTCAACATTGAGACAGATTCTGTAAATGTTGTGTACAAAAGAGATGACAAGAACTACGGAGTTCTTGAAACTACATATTAAACCATTTAAATTAGCTGCCACAGCTGAATATTGAGCATAGATATCCAGCTGAACAGCTGAAGCAGTTTAAATATTTAATTCATTCAATTAATTAGGTATGTACGCGAAGCTTGCACTTCGCATGGCCGGTGCAATGCCGGAATAATATAAGCAAACCAAACGGGCTCACCGCATCAGATAATCCTGAATGCGATGAGCCCGTTTTTTTTGTGAGTAGAATTTGCCGATGAAATCGACAGCTTCCGGGAGCTTTGAACTCCCCGTTTCATCGGCAAAACAGTGATTGGAATGAGGTTACCGATGACGGCAACCTTTCTAAGTAGCTCCGATAACAAAGTGTCATCGGTAGATTGATGTTCAGATGTAGTATGCCGATGAAACCGAAAGCCCAACAAAACGTGAGCAGCGCTTGATTAGATATTTTTCGACGTGCTAAAGCTTCAGAGGGCACAAAGCGTCGAAAATGTAATCATCAGAGTCATTCAGGAAAAAAATTTTCGACGTGTCGAAACAGAATAGAGTGCTGCACGTCGAAAAAACAAAACCGAATCAATTTCTATCGAATAATCAATAGGATTAAGGAGATATTTTTCGACGTGCTAAAGCTCCAGAGGGCACAACGCGTCGAAAATGTGATCATCAGAGCCATTCCAGAAAATAAATTTCGACGTGTCTCGGCCATAAAAGACGAAACACGTCGAAAATTCATTTCAGTTCATTAACATGCCATTGACAATGCTACAAATCTTGTTGGCTAAATCGCCACGCACACAAAATTGCTCCGCATAGTAAATAGCCCAGAACAATTAAATGCCCAGCACGCTAAATGCGCTCATAACCCCATAGCATCCCTTTTTCATATCTCTATTTCATCTTGGATACCTTAGGGGATACCCAAACTTCCGTTATTTTCTCTTGGCTTCCTTAGGAGTTACGCAAACTCCCTTTGCTCTGCATACAACGATAGGCTCGTCGAGGAAATCTGCAGCAGAAGGGCTGATGTCAGGTCTGGCAGCAACTACCTTTTTCGCAACAAATTCCATAGTTCTGGATGTATTTCCCATCTTTGTTATTTCGCCATAGGCTTCAATATAGTCTCCGGCATATGTAGGTGCCAGGAACTCAACCTCATCATATCTTAAGAAGAGACCTTCATCACCGTCAGCCTTGATAAGAAGCTCTGTAGCCACGTCTCCAAAAAGGTGCACCATGTGAGCGCCGTCAACCAGACTACCGCCGTAATGGGCATCCTTGTGTGACATTCTTAATCTGATTGTAGAAGTGATTTTTTTCATAGTAATTCTCCTTTTTTCATTAAAAAATTAACAGGTTCTAGATGCTATATATTATTGCAAAAGATGTGCCAATACGTTATCATTGAAAATAGGTGAAAGTGAACCGAAATCAGTTCGCTGTTTTGAGCAAGAGTGTGAATCGGCCTGCCGATTTTAAAGAAGTTTTGAGCAAGAGTGTGAATCGGTTCGCCGATTTAAAAAAGCTTTGAGCAAAAGAGAGAGTCGGTTCACCGATTTAAGGAAAAGGATGAAAAGGAAAAGGATATGGAAAACAAATATGGGCTGACGAGAGTGATATCTCCTCCGCAGGTTTTTCCTGCATCTGCATGGCAGCTGGATAACAGCAGAGCCCTCAGAAGCGGTGAGTTGAGAATCAGTATAAGGCGCATACACATTGAAGGAACGAGCTTTCGGCAGATATGCCAGGAAGCTAATTACGATGAAGAGATAATCAAGGAAAAAATCAAGGACATCGTGATCAAACGAGGCAAGATGCATAATCCGGTGACAGATACAGGAGGGCTGCTGTATGGCGTGATAGACGAGATTGCCCCTGACTATAACAATGTAAAGGGCTTTGAACCGGGAGAAGAGGTGATATGCAACACATCTCTGGCGGGAATGCCCCTTTACATAGACAGAATAAACAAAGTGGATAAAATGTATACCCAGGTGGAAGCAGAAGGATATGCTATCGTGCTGCCGGGCACGCCGGTGATAAGAAAACCAGCAAACCTGCCTATTGATCTGCTGCTGTTCACATTCAATGAATCAGGTACACTTTACAATGTGAGCAAGGCTGCTGCCGGGAAGAAACGTTTTGCCGTTGTAGGGAACAACGCCATGATGACACTGCTTTTCGGATATACCATCAGGAAAACAGCCGGAGAGGACGCCTTGATTTACGGATTGATGGACGAGAAGACAGAGCTGCTGCTCAAAGGTAAAGGCATAGATGAGCTTACGGACAAGGTCTTTACAGAAGTTACATATCATAATCTGCTGAGACCAGTGGACTGTCTGAGAACCTTCAAGAAATATCCACTTGTTGATATGACGGTGAACTGCTCGGATATACCAGGAGCGGAAACCGTCAACGTCATGGCCACAAAATCAGGCGGAACCGTGATTTTTGCCAACTTTATAAGCAATTACAATATCGCGCTATATGTAACAGAATCCATATCCAGAGACCTTAAGATACAATGTGCCGATGGATACCTGGAGGAATATGACGAATACGATTTCGAGATTGTAAAGGAGCTGGCACCTTACTTCAAGGACGCAGAAGTAAAAACGGACAGGATAAGAAAGAGGGGAGCATCAGCTGATTTGCAGACAGCAGGCTTTGACAGCTATAATCACTTTGATGTGTCTATGGCTGAGGATTTCATAGCAGTGAGCAGGAGCATGCATACTGTAATGAAAGAAATCATGAGCGTGTCAAAATATGACTGTAACGTGCTGATTACAGGAGAAACAGGCGTCGGCAAAGATAAGGTCGCCAATATGATACAGAAAAACAGCTCCAGAAAAGTGCAGCCGTTTATTAAAATAAACTGTGCATCTATCTCGCCGAATCTTATTGAATCGGAGTTTTTTGGATACGAGAAGGGAGCATTCACCGGAGCTAATGCAGCAGGTAAAAAAGGCCTGTTTGAAGCGGCCGATAACGGTGTGATATTCCTGGACGAAGTAGGAGAGCTGCCACTTGACATTCAGGCCAAGCTGCTGAGAGTCATACAGGATGGCGAATTCATCAGAGTGGGCGGCACTGTTCCCGTGAAAACCAATGTCAGGATAATATCCGCAACAAACCGTGACCTTGAAGAACAGGTAGAGAAAAAACAGTTCAGACGAGACCTGTATTACAGACTTAACGTATTCCCGATAAAGGTTCCGGCGCTGAGTGAGCGGCGGGACGATATACCACCACTTACAGACCTTTTTATCAGAAAATACAATGAAAAATTCGGCGTAAGCAAGGAAATCGACGACGACGCCAGGGAATATCTGAGAAACTGCGACTGGCCGGGAAATATCAGGGAACTGGAGAATGTAGTACAGAGACTGATGATATCATGTAAAGGGGACACTATCACGGTGCTGGACGTTATGAAGGAGCTGCACTCGGATGTTCTTGAGAACGTGAGCCTTGAACTGACGGAGGAACAGAAAAACAGCGAGACTCTGAACCTTGGACAGCTGGTGGAAAGCTTCGAGAAAAATATCATCAGGTATGCCTGCGAAAAGCATGGCTCCACCAGAAAAGCAGCGAAAGCCATAGGAATAAGCCAGACTCAGCTGGTAAGAAAAAAGAATAAATATGAGCTGTAAAACGCACGTGATGTGTAGGGGATAAGGCGTTCTGAACGTCGAACCGAAAACGCATCACACAAAGAGCGGGTTTTGAACAGATTTGTGTTCAAAACCCGCTCTTTCTTTTTCTGGAATCTTGAACAACGGGCGGAGCACCAGATGCGGGAATATTCAAATTCCAACGTTGATTTCTCTGGATTCTGATAAATTTGAAAGTTTTGGAGCGGTGGCACACAACTTGCTATATTATTAGGCAAGATGTGGTTAAAGTTTTTTCACAATGATGTGCATAAAACAAAAAGAAAATAAATAGTTTTTTGAGGAGGAATTAAAAATGAAAAAAGGATGCCCTTACGGAACACACAGAGTTATCGAGCCTAAAGGTGTACTGCCGCAGCCAGCGGATGTTATCGACAACACTATGGAAATCTACGACAACGAAGTTCTCATCGACGTAAAGACTTTAAATATAGACTCCGCTTCATTTACTGAAATCGTAAGAAGATCATGTGACGGCAAGAAGCCTGCAGATATTGAAGGCGATGAAGAAGCAATGAACAAGGTTAAGGAAACCATGAAAGCAATAGTTGCCAAAGCTGGAAAGCACAAGAATCCATGGACCGGTTCAGGCGGAATGCTTATCGGAACAGTTAAGGAAATCGGACCAGCTTATGTTGGAGATCTTAAGGTTGGTGACAAGATCGCAACACTGGTATCACTGTCACTTACACCTCTCGTAATTGAAGAGATCCATGAAATGAGACCAACTATCGACCAGGTTGATATAACAGGTCAGGCTATCCTGTTCCAGAGCGGTATCTATGCGGTACTTCCTGATGACATGCCTGAAGGCCTTGCTCTTTCAGCTCTTGACGTAGCAGGAGCACCAGCTCAGGCAGCCAAGCTGGCTAAGCCGGGAGACACTATTCTGGTTATAGGCGGAGGCGGCAAATCAGGACTGCTCTGCCTGTATGAAGCAAAGAAGAGAGCAGGAGTTACAGGTAAGGTTATCTGTGCAGCAGGTTCACAGAAATCAGAGGACAGAGCCAGAAAGCTGGATCTTGCAGATGAATACTTCCACATGGACGCAACTGATGCAGTAGGAATGTACAACAAGATCATGGAGCTGACAGACGGCAAGCTTTGTGACGTTGTTATCAACTGTGTAAATATCGAAAACACAGAAATGGCATCAATTCTGTCATGCAAGGACGATGGAACAGTTTACTTCTTCTCGATGGCAACTAATTTCACAAAGGCAGCTCTAGGTGCAGAAGGTGTAGGCAAGGACGTAAACATGATCGTAGGAAACGGTTACACTAAGGGCCATGCAGCTATTACTCTGCAGGTTCTCAGGGAGCATGAGGGACTTAGAAATCTGTTCGCTGAAATGTACGCATAAAGCGGAGCATCCCCTTAATTTCGAAAGGAGACATTAAATGGCTATTAGAAACTGGAAAGACATTCCATTATGGAAAGATGTAACTGATGAACAGTGGAACGATTGGCACTGGCAGGTAAGCAACAGACTTAACACTGTGGATCAGATCAAACAGGTTGTCAACCTGACAGCCGAAGAAGAGGCTGATATTGCTAAGGTTATGGATGGATTCAGAGTAGGCATCACTCCATATTATGCATCATTGATGGATCCTGATGATCCGGGCTGCCCGGTAAGAAGACAGGCGGTTCCTATCCTGGAAGAAACCCACAGATCAGAAGCCGATATGCTGGATCCGCTCCATGAGGATGAAGACTCCCCGGCACCGGGACTTACCCACAGATATCCGGACAGAGTTCTTTTCCTTATTACCGACCAGTGTTCAATGTACTGCAGACACTGCACCAGAAGAAGACTGGCAGGGGAAACTGACGGAGCAAGAAGCATGGATGATATAAATGCATGTATCGACTATATCAGAAGAACTCCTGTTGTAAGAGATGTACTTCTCTCAGGCGGAGACTGCCTCTGTGTAGAGGATGATGTGCTTGAATATATTATCAGCGAGCTGAGAAAAATAGAACATGTGGAAATCGTCAGACTCGGTTCCAGAACTCCTGTGGTAATGCCGCAGAGAATAACAGATGACCTTTGCAATATGCTTAAGAAATATCATCCAATATGGCTGAACACACATTTCAACCATCCTAAGGAAATGACTCCTGAGGCAATGGAAGCATGCAGGAAGCTGGCAGATGCAGGCATTCCTCTCGGAAACCAGTCAGTGCTCCTGAGGGGAGTAAACGATGATGTGCATGTAATGAGAAATCTGATGCATGCACTGGTTAAGAACAGGGTAAGACCTTATTATATTTATCAGTGTGATCTGTCGCTTGGAATCGAACACTTCAGAACACCTGTATCAAAGGGTATTGAGATAATAGAAGGACTTAGAGGACATACATCAGGATATGCAGTTCCAACATTCGTTGTTGATGCACCGGGAGGCGGAGGCAAGACACCGGTAATGCCTCAGTATGTGATTTCACAGACTCCTGATAAGATAATTCTCAGGAATTATGAGGGTGTCATCACTACATATACAGAGCCTGTAGGACTGCCTCCGCTTAAATGCAGTTATGAAGGCTGCAAGGATGTAGAAGGATATCATTATGAGGGCGTTGCCGGACTGGCACAGGGTGAGAGAATGTCGATGGAGCCTAACGGACTACTGAGACATGAAAGAAACAAGAAATAATTCAGCAGGAAAATATAAAGCAGGAAGAGAAATATGTATTTACTTGAGGAACTTTCACAGAAATATAGAACGGTATCAATAGTAGGCATGGCCAAAAATGCCGGCAAAACGACAGCTCTCAATTACCTGATTGAAGAGGCTATTGATGAGGGTATCGTGCTGGGAATTACATCAACAGGCCGCGACGGGGAGAATACCGATCTGGTAACGGGTACAGACAAACCCCGCGTATTTCTCGATGCAGACACCATAGTATCGGTGCCTGAGAAGCTTTATGAACTGGCAGATGCAGGACTTGAGATTCTTAGAATGACTGAATACGGCTCTTCACTGGGACGGATAATGCTGTGCAGAGTCGTTACCAGCGGGTATGTTCAGGTCGCAGGTCCTGTGATAAATGCCAGCCATGCGAAAATGTGCGATGAAATGTTCGAGTATGGAGCGGAGCTGGTTCTGATAGATGGAGCAATAGATCGAAAATCCATAGCAGCTCCCGAAACCTCTGACGCGATAATACTTTCCACAGGTGCCGTGCTGTCGCGAAGCATGAAAAAGGTAATAGAGGAAACGGCACATACCGTAGGCCTCTACAGGCTGCCTGTGATGGAAGACGGGGAGGACAGAAGGCTGATACTCGAAAACCTGTCAAAAGAACAGCTGATGATGATCGGCGGCCAAGATGCAAGGCTGCTGGACCGCAAGACAGGCCTGGGAGCAGGTAAATATCTGGATGGCGAAATCGATGAGGATACCAGGTATATTTTTGTACCGGGTGCATTTACTCAAAGTGTCATAGCAGATATAAACCCAGCCAGACTCAGACAGGTTACATTCGTGCTCAAGGACCCTACAAGGATATTCATAGATTCCGTATCCTGGAGCCAGTTGAGGAAAAAGGGCCTCAAGGTTGAAGTGCTTGCGGCTATAGAGGTTGCTGCAATAACGGTAAACCCGTCGGCTCCGGGCGGATACGCATTTGATCATGAGGAATTATTAAGAGGTATGCAGGACGCGATTCCGGATATCCCGGTTATAGATGTGATGCTGTAAAGGGGAAGTTTATGGCTGTTGTGAAACGATTAGCGAACGTGAAAACAAGAAGGGAAACAAGTCTTGACTATGTGGTTTCTGCTGTAAATATACTTACTCCTTTCGGAACAAAGCAGATCAAGGAGCAGAAGCCGTTTCTTCCGGGGCAGGAAGCAGAGCTCAGAACAGAGCTTTTGAGAGTTCAGGCGATGATGGATATAGCATTGCTTAACCCCAAGGAAATCGGACTTATTCAGGAAACATTCATGATGATGAAGGACAATACCTTTACTATTGAGCGAAGCGGAAGCTCGGTATTGTCCGTTGTGGAAATATTTGAAATCAAGAGTCTGCTTCTGCAGATGGAAAAAATCAGAACACTTTCGGTGAAGCTGGGTTTTCCGGAAGAATTTATCCCGGACGATACGTCGGAACTTCTGGACATCCTTGATCCGGGGAGAGACAGACTGAATACATTTTACATTTATGACGTGTTTTCCGAAAAACTGGGAGAATTCAGAAGAGAAAAAAAGGAAACCGACAGAGCTTTGAGAAGGGCTCAGAAGGCTCTTAAGGAGATCGTAAAGGATAAGTACGGAGTGTCGCTGACTCCAAAATTCGAGGTGGTCATATCCAAAAGCGATCCCCAGAGTATAAAAATGATTAGTGAGATTACGGAACTTATCAGGTCGGACGAAGATTATATGTCAGTGACCTTTTCGCTGGCACCAACTGAGGAGACTGATGCTCTGATAAAAAGGGGAGACGAGCTGATGACTCTTATCGAGGAGGAGGAGCTTGAGGTAAGGGGCAGGCTGTCCGGTCAGATATCGGGATATGGGGAGAAGCTGCTGAGAAACTGCAGCATAATAGGAAAGCTTGATATAACTCTTGCAAAGGCTCTTTACGCAGATAAGCATAATTGTGTGATGCCGGAGATAACTGAAGAACACTTAGTTGAGTTCACAGATGGAAGGCATCTGCAGGTCGAGAGTATTCTCAGAGAAAAGGGCAAGGAATACTGCCCGGTCAGCATTGCTCTGCGTGACGGGGTGACCTGCATAACAGGTGCTAATATGGGCGGTAAGACTATTTCCCTGAAGCTGGTGGGAATGGTGGCGATACTTGCGCAGTACGGATTCTTTGTACCGTGCGGCAGTGCCAGGGTAGGACTTTCCAACTATATGCAGATACTCATCGGGGACAGCCAGTCTATAGAAAGGGGTCTGTCGAGCTTCGGCAGTGAGATGGAGGAGCTGAAGGAGATTCTCGATAACGGCAGAGAGCGTTCCCTGATTCTGATAGACGAAATAGCCAGCGGAACAAATCCGGCAGAAGGTCTGGCTCTGACAAAGAGTCTGGTGGACTATCTGAAGACAAAAGCATATATAACCTTGATTACCACTCACTTCGAAACAGTGACTGAGGATGTGGATGTCAGGAATATGCAGGTGAGAGGTCTGGCGGGAGCTGATTTCGGCAGGCTGGATAAGGAAATAAGATATGCCGGCAGGAAAGAGCGCATAGATATCATATCCAGATATATGGACTATCGCCTCGTGCTTGTGGAGGATTCGGCGGAAATCCCCAAGGATGCACTGAATATTGCCAAAATGCTGGGCATAGACAGAGACATTATAGAGAAGGCGAAGGAATACATGAAGTAAAGGAGAAAAAGGATGAAAAGCAAACTTAACCTGGATCCTAAAGTAATCGACAGTGCACGTTCATGTGCCGGCAGAATTGCTAAGAGTATGCAGGAATTCATCGACAGGCATACTACTGTCAGCACAGAACGAACAGTTCTGAGACTGCTGGGTGTTGACGGCATAGATGATGTTGAAACACCGTTGCCGAATGTTGTGGTTGATCAGATAAAAGATGCGGGCGGTCTGTCAAGAGGTGTGGCTTACTGGATGGGTAATGCTATGATTCAGACAGGCAAGACTCCGCAGGAAATTGCAGAGGAAATGGCTGCGGGAGATCTTGATATCACCAAGCTGCCTCTGGCATCAGCCAAGGAAGCTGAAGAAAAGATAATGCCTACTGTTCTTGAGGCTCTCAAAACCATCAGACAGCAGACTGAGAAGAGAAACAATTATCTGGCAACAATCGGAGAAGGCAGGAAGCCTTACCTCTATGTTATCGTAGCTACAGGAAATATTTATGAGGACGTTGTTCAGGCACAGGCTGCTGCTCGTCAGGGCGCTGATATAATTGCAGTTATCAGAACCACAGCACAGTCGTTGCTGGACTATGTGCCTTATGGCCCTACAACAGAGGGCTTCGGCGGTACATACGCTACACAGGAGAATTTCAGAATCATGAGAAAGGCTCTTGACGAGGTTGGTGAAGAGGTAGGCAGGTATATCAGATTGTGCAACTATTCTTCAGGAATGTGCATGCCTGAAATCGCAGCTATGGGTGCGATAGAAAGGCTGGACGTAATGCTCAACGATGCGCTTTACGGAATTCTCTTCAGGGATATCAACATGCAGAGAACTCTGGTTGACCAGTACTTCTCAAGAGTAATCATCGGATATTGCGATATAATCTTCAACTCAGGAGAGGACAATTATCTGACTACAGATGATGCCTTTGAGTCGGCACATACAGTACTTGCGTCTCAGTTTATCAATGAACAGTTTGCAGTACTGGCAAATGTAAAAGAAGAACAGATGGGTCTTGGTCATGCGTTTGAGATGGATCCTGACATCGAGAATGGATTCCTTTACGAGCTTGCTCAGGCAATCATGGCGAGAGAGATTTTTCCTAAGGCTCCGCTCAAGTACATGCCGCCGACAAAATTCATGACAGGCAATATTTTCAAGGGACATATCCAGGATGCGCTTTTCAATCTGATTGCAGTGTGGTCAGGTCAGTCCCTGCAGCTGCTGGGAATGCTGACTGAGGCTATACATACTCCTCATATGCATGACAGATACCTTTCAATAGAAAACGCACAGTACATTTTCAATAATGCGAGAGATATCGGCTCGGAAGTTGAATTCAAAGAAGGTGGTATCATCCAGAAGAGAGCTCAGTTTGTTCTCGGAGAGGCAAACAAGCTGCTTCATGAAATAGAGGAAGAGGGTCTCTTCGCGACTATCGAGCAGGGCAAGTTCGGTGGTGTAAAGAGAGCCAGAGACGGAGGCAAGGGTCTTGAGGGCGTTTGCGTCAAGGATGATGAGTACTTCAATCCGTTTATTCCGCTTATGTTGGGAGGTGCTGAATAATGACTGCATGCAATACAGCTATCGCACAGGTTGACCTGACTCAGGTTAAGCCTTACGGAGATACACTTAATGACGGTATGATGGAGCTGACGTTCACTCTGCCTGTTCCTTTTGGAGAAGAGGGCAGTGAAGCGGCGAAAATTCTGGCTAAGAAAATGGGACTTGATGAACCTAATGTGGTTTATTCCAAGAACATGACTGATGGATATACATTCTTCGTTGTATACGGCAAGTGTCAGCACACGGTTGATTATACGACGATCAAGGTAACCAAGGTTGAGGTTGATGTAATGGACAGACTTGAATGTGCTCAGTACATCAAGGACAACATCAAGAGAGAGGTTGTTGTCGTAGGAGCTTCAACAGGGACAGATGCCCATACGGTTGGTATTGATGCCATCATGAATATGAAGGGCTTCCATGGACATTTCGGTCTGGAAAGGTACGAGGGAATCAATGCCATCAATATGGGAAGCCAGGTTCCTAACGAAGTGCTTATCCAGAAGGCAAAGGAAGTGAATGCGGATGCGATTCTGGTATCGCAGACTGTAACTCAGAAGGATGTGCATATCCAAAACCTCACCAATATGGTTGAGCTGCTTGAGGCAGAAGGGATGAGAGACAAGGTGATTCTGGTATGCGGAGGACCGAGAATATCCCATGAACTTGCTCAGGAGCTGGGTTATGATGCGGGCTTCGGTGCTCATACGTATGCAGAGCATGTTGCATCCTTCGTACTTACTGAGATAGTAAACAGGAAGATGGTTTAGGGAAAGGAGGAATCGTGAAATGATTCGAAAAATCATGACGGCTGACGAAGCGGTTGCTGATATCAATGATGGCGCCAGTGTGATGGTAGGTGGATTTCTGGGAACAGGAACTCCGGAGATTCTAATGGATGCACTTGTACGCAAGGGTGTTAAGCATCTTACTATCATATGCAACGACGGTGGCCTTCCTGCGAAGGATGGTAAGCCGGCCAGAGGTGTAGGCAAGCTTCTTGAAAAGGGTATGGTGGATCATCTTATTGCTTCGCATGTTGGCATGAATCCTCTGGTTGGTCAGGGGATGAATGATGGCACGCTTAAGTGCACGCTAGTTCCTCAGGGAACTCTGGCAGAGCGTATCAGAGCTGCAGGAGCTGGACTTGGCGGAGTGCTCACTCCTACAGGTGTTGGCACAATGATAGCCGAAGGCAAGGAAACTCTGACGATTGATGGCAAGGAATACCTCCTGGAAAAGCCGTTAAAGGCTGAGTTTGCTCTTTGCAGAGCTTCGGAATGTGACGACTTCGGAAATTTCAGATGCAACCTTGCGACAAAGAACTTCAATGGCGTTATGGCACTTGCTGCAGATACGGTGATTATTGCTTCCGAGAGAATAATCAAAACAGGTGAAAACCATCCGGATGATTTTGTCGTACCGGGAATCTTCGTGGATAGAATCGTAGGAGGTGAAATGCCATGGCTGATTTAAAGGCAAGAATTGCTGCCAGAACAGCAAAGGAATTAAAAGACGGCGACGTTGTAAACTTGGGTATCGGTCTGCCGACTCTCGTTGCTAACTATATACCGGATGATGTACATATCGTTATTCATTCGGAAAATGGTTTTACGGGTCTTTCCGAGGAGGTAAAGGAGGGCGATGAGCATCCTGATGTTATCAATTCGGGTGGCTGCTTCGTAAGGCATACTCCGGAGGCAAACTTCTTTGATACTGCCATGAGCTTTTCTATTATCAGGGGTGGCCATGTGGATGCTACCGTACTGGGTGCAATGCAGGTTGATGAAAAAGGTAATCTTGCCAACTGGATAATCCCGGGGAAAATGGTTGCTGGCATGGGTGGTGCCATGGACCTGGTAGTAGGAGCAAGAAAGGTTATTATTTCAATGCTCCACACCCAGAAGGGCAAGCACAAGATCCTGAAGGAATGCAATCTGCCTCTGACCGCGGTAAAATGTGTGGATATGATCATCACTGAAATGGGCGTAATGGAAATTACGGATGATGGCATTGTATTAAAGGAGCTGCATCCTGACTTCACTCTCGAAGAAATTCAGGAGGCTACTGGCTGTGAGCTGATTATCAGTCCTGACCTGAAGCCGATGGAGGAGGCGTAGTGTCTGACTGGAAGCGATGAAAGATAATCGGCTTACAATTCGAATCGAAGAAAGAGGCGTAGTGCTCTTGATATAATAATCTCTGAAGGCTGCCATGCAGCTGGTGTGTACCGAGAATTATAAAGCTCGGACCACCTGCACGGCAGCCTTTTTGTTGCTTGCAGAAGCACTCATGGCAGCCTTTTTCTTGCCTTCAGAAGCATTGTTTTCAGAAGCCCGGTGCCCGTCGTTTCATCGGTAAAACTATGTTTTGAGTGTGGTACGATGACAACAGCCTTTCTGAGCAGCTTTGATAGCAAAACGTCATCGGTAGATCCGTATTTCTTAAGAGGTTGCCGATGAAACCCAATTCTTCGCAACACCTTGGCAGTAGGATTTCATCGGTAGATTGACCACCCGAACGCCCACATGAATACCAGCATTAACGCCAACACGAAATAGATAAACCCAAATACAAACATAGAATCTCTTAATATTGAATGTTGATATATAGTGTGATATCATTGCATTGGGTACACATTTTATTATTTATTATGTTAAAACACAATAGGAGAAAATTATGAAAAAGAAAATCGGTAAACTGATAGCAGGGCTGATAGTATTGACGATGGTCATATCATCAACAGGTCTGGCGTTTGCAGATAAGGAGAGCACAGAAAATCCAAACAGCGAGCCGACATCACAAAGCAGCCTTAAGCTGGAAATACAGGACGTCAGCAAAGCAGCCACTAACCTTGAGAACACGCTGGAAACAGAGAATATAACACGGCTGGGTGATGCTGCAGGCAGCATTGCTGTTCCAATCTGGAAAACCGGCACGGAATCAGAGCTTGAAAGTCTGATATACAACAACATTTCATATATAAGCTATGCAATGAGCGGGAACACATTAAGTGGGACTTACGACAAATATGGAGCTGCTAAAACAGCATATCTTCCAAAAGGAACGGTTATTATCTATGCGATGGTCGATGAATGTAATGGTGAATATGCAGCAGATGCATACCTTGGCGTTTTCAGAGATGCAAATATGACATCGACAGTTGATGGAACCATCAACGTTATAGAAGACAGGGGAGCAACCTTTGGAGTTTTCAATGTTCCGGCAAGCGGTACATATTATATTGGGGCTTATTCCAATAAGAGCAACAACGACGCTAAGCAGATTGATATATTACTTTCAGCTGTATCGGTAAGCGGTCTTGACCGTACAGTTTACAGTGGTTCACAGATATCAGTAGGTCAGAAGACACCGCAAACAAACTACTTTACATTTACAGCCACTAAGAACGGATACATTAAAGTGGAGCTGTCAGAAGATATCAAAGGCAGAGTGACGCTTTGCAGCTCGTCAAAGAAGGCTCTGTCTGACAGATCCGCAGCTACGAGATACATTGTATACGGAGTGAAAAAAGGAACAAAGTACACAATAAGAGTAGAAGCTCCGACCAACAGCTCAGGCGGTTATAACTTCAAAGTTACAAATGTAGGAATCAAGGAAAGCAGCGGAAGCAGTAAATCCAAAGCAAAAACAATCAGCAGAGGCTCATCAAAAGCCAAAAGCGGAACGATAGTTGCAGGCTCATCGACTTCAGACTGGTACAAATTCAAGCTGACAAAGAAAAAAGCAGTCAAGATTGTAATGAGCGGCGCAACAAATAAATCAATAAAGGTTTCCATATATAAAGGAAGCAAGCTGATAAAGAGCAGTAAGCTGAATAGTTATCATTCCAAGGTTACATTGACATCAAACGGCAAGCTTGCAAAGGGAACATACTATATCAAGATTTCTAGGACAGATAAGTATTCCTCAGGATACTACAAATGCTACTGGAACTACAGATAAAACACAAAATCATAACATAACGAAGGAGAAATAAAAAATGGCGCAGAAACCCGAAGGTGATAATGTAATTAAACAGGGGCACACAAGCAGAAACAAGACAATTAGGCTGGCTAAAATGGGAATGCTGGTAGCGATATCGATTGTTCTTGTATATTTCATACATTTTCCGATTTTCCCGGCAGTGGCATTCCTGGAGTATGATCCGGCAGATATTCCTATCCTTATGGGAACTTTTGCATTCGGACCTCTGGCAGGCGTAATGCTTACCGTAGTAACCGCTGTTATTCAGGGTGTTACCGTAAGTGCGCAAAGCGGACTCTACGGGATTATCATGCATATCATTGCGACCAGCGTTCTTGTTCTGGTGGCAGGCTTGATATATAAAAAGAACAAGACCAGAAAAGGCGCGGTAATCGGTCTGATCTGCGGAGCTATTGCCATGATGCTGGTAATGATATGTGCCAATATGGTGATAACACCATTGTTCATGGGAGTGCCGAGAAATGTTGTGTGGGATCTGATGCCGTTCATCGCAGGCTTCAATCTGGTGAAGGCAGGAATAAACGGACTCGTGACGTTCCTTCTTTACAAGAGGATATCAGGATTCCTGCACAGATAAATCATCGATTTATTCATAATTAAGAGTTGTAGAAAGCCGGCTTTCAGCCCAATATCATTAACTTAATGACATTGGGCATAAGCCTGCTTTCTTCTTTGTTATGACGGGGATGTCACATTAATGGCTCATTAACAGTTGGCGTGACGTCCTTTTTATATTAGTGGGCACCTATCCCCAAAACATTTCAAACTCTCAAAAACGTGTATAATTGTTAAGAACCGAGTTACTTTTACACGTTTTTTTATTTTAATATGAGTAGTTTCAGTGCTTTTTAAATAAATGCCAGCTAAAAACTAACTAAATTGCTGCAAATAAGCGCTTGTACGAACTAATTTGCTGCTTTATCTGCGGATTGTTGGCTAAAATACAATGCAGTTCATAGAGTTCATAAAAAAACGTGTAAAATAATATTAAATCTAATTAAAAATGCACGAAATGGAAAACTATTACATTCGTATATAACCTGACAACAAAAAATCGCAGTGCTTCCTTTATATTTAAATCGCTGTGTGATATACTAATTTAGTTATGAAAGAAAAAATCATTAATATCAGAAACGAAAAAGAAACAAGAAATTTCGGCCTGAAGCTTGCCGAAACACTGCAGCCCGGAACAGTGATAGCGCTGATAGGAGATCTGGGGACAGGTAAGACAGCATTGACAAAAGCAATTGCAGAAGGACTGGGAATCACAGACGTAATAACCAGCCCGACTTTTAATATCGTCAAGGAATACGACAGCGGTAGACTGCCGTTATATCATTTTGATGTGTACAGACTTGGCGATGTTGATGAAATGTATGAGCTTGGTTATGAAGAGTATTTTTATGGACGAGGCGTCAGTGTAGTTGAATGGGCTGATATCGTTGAAGACATAATTCCCGAAGAAGCCATACGAATAAATATCGAGTATGGCCGGAAGGAAGGAGAGAGAATATACAAATGTATGTTTTAGCAATAGAAACAACAGGAGCCTTCGCTTCTGTGGCATTGATGAAAGATGGCGAGGTCATCGGACATATTGCGGGTAATGACAGATTTTCGCATTTGCAGAATCTTATGCCTCAGATCAGGCAGGTGACTGTTGACAATCAATTGACGATAAGCGATGTGAATGCTGTCGCGGTATCGTGTGGGCCAGGCTCCTTTACAGGAATCAGGATAGGTGTATCCACGGCGAGAGCACTTGCGCAGGTTATGGATATTCCATGCGTGGCTGTATCGAGCCTCGAAGCTCTGGCGATGAGGGCAGACGGCAAACAAGCAGAGGCACCTGCAGACCACGAAAGAAGTACCACGCCAGCAGACCTCGAAAAACACACCCCACCAGCAGAACCCGAAAAAAGCAGGACTCTGATATGCCCTATTCTTGATGCCAGAAGAAGTCAGGTTTACGGTGGAGGATATTATCTTGAGGACGGTTACCCTGTAGAAGAAATCAAAGCAGCTCCGTACACGATAGAGGAATTCATGGCGGCAGTATCAGGGTATGATAACGTATTGCTTTTAGGCGATGCAGCAGACGTGTGCAGCGATAAGATAATGCAGCTGAGACCAAAAGGAGTTCGGACAGCATCTGAAGATATAAGGTATCAGGATGCTGTTACCGTCGGTAAGCTGGGCTGCAGACTTCTGGAGGAAACAGGCGGGGTTAAATATTATGATGTAAAACCGGAGTACATGCGCCTTGCCGAGGCTGAGCGTAAACTCAGGGAACAGCAGTCCGCCCGCTCGACGCAGGGCTCGCAGCTATCACAGGAACAGCAGGCAGAGCAGAAAGGCTGACGGTAGATATTATGGCAGATATGATCATCAGGCAGGCAGCCGTCAAGGATGTAGATGATATATATGAAATCGAGAGATTATGCTTTCCAGATCCATGGAGCAAGGATGCCATGATATATGAACTGGAGAGCAATCCCCGCGCCTTTTACATTGTAGCGGAGTTGGAAGAGCAGGTAGTCGGATATGCTGGGCTCTGGTGGATAGGCGATGAAGGGCACATTACCAATGTGGCAGTAAAGCCGGGATTCAGAAACCGCAGAATAGCACAGGGGATAATGGATGTGATGATTGATTTCACCACTCAGCAGGGAGTTCTCCACCATACCTTGGAAGTGCGAAGATCCAATGAACCGGCAATCAGACTTTATGAGAAATTCGGATTTTGTGTTGAAGGAGTGCGAAAAGGCTATTATCAGAACAATAAAGAGGACGCACTCATAATGTGGAGACATCAGCCGGAACCCCGATAAATCTTGGAATCACGGTAAATCTTGGAGACCCGGCAAATTTCGGCTCCCATAAATCTGGAACCACGACAAATCCCAGCTCCGATAAATCACGGAACACCAACAAATCCCTGCCCCGACAAATCACAGCCCTCAGTGAATCTCGGAAATCCAGATATCTCGGAAATCCTGGAACTCCAGAGAATCTGGAAATTCCTGAGCCGACGTAAACCATCGTAAACCATCGCAAACCGGCATCATCAAGAAACTGAATAAACATAACGCTTCCGGCAATAATAGTATCAGGCGACCCCGAACATAAGAGAAGAGGTCGTGGTGACTAAGTATCAGGCGACCACGAACATAAGAGGTCGCGGTGACTAAGTATTAGGCAGCAGCAACGCTAAGGTTGAATGGATTCGCGCACTCAGCTCGCAGAGAACCTGCGCAATCAGGCTAGCAGAGAACCCGCGCACTCAGAATTTAGCGAACTTGCAGAAATAGCAGGCTGCGCCCGAATAAGCACAAACCGGAGGGCGGTATGGAACGATTTGATGAACGAAATAACGGCGGAATGAACGTGGTTTCCTCCAGCTGCAGGAAGTTTTCGAGAAGACATGACTTTGATGTTTTCAGCATGAGCGATTATACCTCATGTGAGAACTGCAGGCACCTTAACGGGGAAAACCAGTGCGAGAAAAAAATAGAAGAAGGACGATACAACCTATGAAAGATGGAAAGTTATTAACACTGGCAATAGAATCCAGCTGCGATGAGACAGCAGCGGCCGTATTGCTGGAAGGACGTCAGGTTCTTTCCAGCATCATATCATCACAGATAGATATACATAAGCTTTATGGAGGAGTGGTGCCGGAAATCGCATCAAGACATCATCTTGAAAACGTGAATACCGTGGTGGATCAGGCTATGACCGAAGCAGGTGTCACGATGGATGAGGTTGATATGATAGGAGTGACATACGGGCCCGGCCTTGTGGGAGCACTGCTGATAGGACTGGCAACAGCCAAGGCATACGCGGCAGCAGCAGATAAACCACTGATAGGAGTACACCACATACACGGGCATATCTGCGCCAACTTCATCGAACACAAGGAACTGGAGCCACCGTTTATGGCATTAGTCATATCGGGCGGGCATACCAATATAGTGGAAGTGACAGGCTACAATGAATGCCGCGTGCTGGGCGGAACTAGAGACGACGCAGCCGGTGAGGCGTACGATAAGGTAGCTAGAGTTCTGGGACTGGGATATCCCGGAGGCCCACTAATAGATAAGATAGCCGGAGAAGGTAATCCCCATGCAGTTGAATTCAAGCGCGTTTTCCTCGAGAAAGGCAGCCTGGACTTCAGCTTCAGCGGTATCAAGACAGGCGTGCTGAATTACATAAATTCAGAGAAGCAGGCCGGAAGAGAAATAAACGTGCCGGATGTAGCAGCAAGCTTTCAGGAAGCTGTGCTGGAGGTTATCGTAGCCAAGACTGTAGGAGCCGCCATAGATATGAAAAAGGACAAGATTGTCCTTGCAGGAGGAGTTGCAGCCAACAGCAGACTGAGAGCCATGCTGAGCGAAGAATGTAAAAAGCACAGTATAGGACTATATTACCCGTCGCCGGTGCTTTGCACCGATAATGCAGCGATGATAGGCTGTGCAGCATACTACAAATACAAGGCAGGCTGCAGGGATGACCTGACTCTGGATGCAATACCGAATTTAAAACTGTGAGGAAAAAATGATAGTAGTATCAGCAAAGGACTTAACAAAAGCATACGGAACAGACGTGATACTGGACAAGGTATCATTTCATATAAATAAAGGTGAACGCGTCGGTATCATAGGAATCAACGGCGCCGGCAAAACCACGCTTCTTAAGATACTGACAGGACAGCTGCCATGCGAGTCGGGGGACTTTTTCATATCATCGGATACGCAGATTGGATACCTGCAGCAGGACGGAGGCTTCGATTCGGAAAAGACAGTGATAGAAGAAGTCAATGATATTTTCGGGCACTTTCCGCAGATGGAAAGAGAAATGGAATCACTGCTTTCGGAGATAGAAAAAACCCATGATGAACGGCTGCTGGAGAGGTACGACGCGCTTCAGGAAAAGTTCAGAAATCTGGGAGGATATACATACAAAAGCGAAATCACGGGCATACTAACCAGCATGGCGTTCACCCAGAGCAGCTATGACAAGAAAATTTCCACCCTGAGCGGAGGAGAAAAGACAAGGCTTGCGCTGGCATGCCTGCTGCTTAAAAAGCCTGATATACTGTTTCTGGACGAACCCACCAACCACCTGGATATAGGAACGCTGAAGTGGCTGGAGCAGTACCTTAAATCATACAAGGGAACTATAGTGCTTGTTTCCCATGATAGATATTTTCTCGATCAGACGGTGACGAGGATATTCGAAGTGGACAACCACAAGCTTAATATATATGAAGGCAACTACACCTTCTATGCAGCAGAGCGCAGGAAGAGAAGAGAAGCTGAGCTCAGAGCATATGAGAAGCAGAAAAAGGAAATCGACCGCCAGGAAGAGATGATCAGACGCTTCAAGCAGAGAGGCACTGAGAAACTCGCTAAACGGGCAGCATCACGTGAAAAAAGGCTGTCAGCCATGGAGATAATGGACAGACCAACAGGGCAGCACAGCAGGATGAAGCTGAACTTCAAGGAAAACTTTCAGAGCGGCAGAGACGTGCTCTTTGCAGAAAACCTCTCAAAAAGCTTCGGCTATGGAAGCAACAGCAGAGAACTGTTCAGAGATGTTGAGCTGGATATCAAGCGGGGAGAACGCATCTGTATCGTAGGTGCCAACGGAATAGGCAAAACGACACTTCTCAGAATGCTGATGGGCGACCTGACCTGCAGCTCAGGACGTATCAAGATAGGCCATAACGTGCAGTTCGGATACTATGACCAGGAGCAGAAGCTGCTGAGCGGTGCCAGCACGGTGCTTGAGGAGCTTCACGATTCCTACAGATTATATACCGAAACAGAGCTGAGAAATGTACTGGGTAGATTCCTCTTTAGAGGTGAGGCTGTATTCCTTCAGGTAAGTTCGCTGAGCGGCGGGGAAAAGGCACGTCTTGCACTTCTCAAGCTTATGATGTCGGGAGCAAACGTTCTAGTGCTGGATGAACCTACGAACCATCTTGACATAGAATCGAAGGAGGTTTTTGAGGAAGCACTGCTTGATTTCCCGGGAACCTGCATCATCGTTTCCCATGACAGATATTTTCTCAACAGGATTCCTACCAGGATACTTGAGCTTACAGCCGACGGAATTGTGAGCTATCTGGGAACATACGACTATTACGTTGAAAAAAAGCAGCAGCAGATACAGTCCGGCAGGAAGTATATGGAAACCTTGACGGAGACGGAACGCGGGGACACTGAGAAGAAACCCGAGAACCTGTCGGCTGCCGAAAAACGGCGTATTCAGAAGGAGAAGGAAGCTGAGGACAGAAGGCTTGAGAGACAGAAAAAGGCACTTGAAGAGAAGATAGAGACTCTGGAAACGGAAATAGCGGAGCTTGAAAAGGAAGTGTGCCTTGAGGAAAATATGACCGACCATGTCAAGCTGACGGCAATAAGCAATGAGCTGTCATCAAAGAGAGAAGAACTGGAAAATGCGTACGACAGCTGGCTGCAGCTTCAGGAGTAGCAGACGATTGCCCTGAATATGCCGCCGTGCCCTGCAAAGAAGCAAAGGCACCGTTTTTTTTCTTAAAACTATTGCAATAAAAGTAGGTGTACACTATAATAAGTGGGTAGTTATCAAAGAAACGTTGATAATACAATATTCAAAGAGAAATTTATGGAGGGATATTATGACATTAGATAAGATCAAGGAAATAATTGCTGAGCAGTTAAGCGTTGAGGAAGATGCAGTTAAAATGGAAACTCATCTTATGAAGGATCTTGAAGCTGACTCACTGGACGCAGTTGAAATCATCATGGCTATCGAAGACGAATTCGGAATCGAAGTTCCTGATGAAGATGCAGAGAAGTTCCAGACTGTAAGTGATATCGTAAATTATGTAGAAGCTAAAGCATAGGGAGAATAACAGCGTACGATGAAGAAACAGGATAAGATTTCCAATGCTGTAATCAAGAGACTGCCAAGATACAGGCGATATCTCAAGGAATTACAGAAGAAGGGAGTCGATAAAATTTCTTCCAATGAATTCAGCCGACTTATTGGATATACAGCATCACAGATCAGACAGGATCTGAATAATTTCGGAGGGTTCGGACAGCAGGGCTACGGCTACAGCGTGGAAGGACTTTACAATGAAATCAGTGCGATCCTGGGTCTTGACAGACAATATAAGATGGTAATAGTCGGAGCGGGAAATCTCGGCCAGGCTATAGCGAACCATACATATTATTACAAAGCAGGATTTGTGGTGTGCGGTATTTTTGAAATAAATCCAAGGCTTATAGGTATCAAAATCAATGATATCGAGGTTATGGATTACGAGAATATCGTGCAGTTTGTTGAAGACAATAACATTGATATAGGCATTATATGCACTACCAAGGATGCCGCTCAGGAAGTAGCGGACAAGCTGTGCTTTGCCGGTGTCAGAGGCTTATGGAATTTTGCACCTGTTGATATAGAGACTCCAAGTCGTGTGGCTATAGAGAATGTTCATATCAGCGACAGCCTGCATTCCCTGGCTTATCACATGAACAAGATTCGTGAAGAAAAGTAAATAATGGAAAATTAAATAACCGTTTCATTATGAAACGGTTATTAATTATCAGTTGATATATGATTTTTTAGCCTTCAACTGGAGCGTCAACAGGACATGCGCCAGCACATGCTCCGCAGTCAATGCACTTTTCAGCGTCGATAACGTGCTTGTCATCGCCAGCTGAGATAGCTTCTGTTGGACATTCTTCGAGACAAGCTCCACAGTTGATGCATGAATCGTTAATTGTATAAGCCATCGTGTTACCTCCTTTAAGATTATCATTAAACGACATGTAGATTATATCAGACATTAATGAGGAATTCAAGATGAAAGTTTACGGACTTATAGGCAAAAGCGGCACCGGCAAAAGCTATCAGGCGGTGAACCTTTGCAAGGAATACAATATAGAAAGCATTATTGATGATGGTCTGTTCATATGCAGAAACAAGGTGATGGCGGGAATATCCGCCAAAAGGCAGCCTACGCAGATAGGCGCCGTCAAGACAGCCCTGTTCCACAGTGATGAGCATATGCAGGAGGTCAGAGACAAAATCAAAAAAATCAAACCGTCCTCCATACTGGTTATAGGTACATCAGACGGCATGGTGGATAAGATCGTGAAGAGGCTTGAGCTGCCGAGGATAGGAAAACGTATATATATAGATGAAATTACTACTGAAGCGGAGCGAGCCATTGCCAGAAAGCACAGAGACGAGATGGGGCAGCACGTGATTCCTGCTCCGACCTTCCAGCTCAAAAGGCAGTTTTCAGGGTATTTTATGATGCCTGTCAGAATGCTGCTCAAGGAACTCGGAGCGATGAACATGAATGTCAGAGATATATCGGAGAAATCCGTTGTAAGACCTACATACAGCTATCTTGGAGATTACAAGATATCACAGAAGGTCATCTCTGATATAATTGAATGTGTCAGAAGAGATGTGCCTGGAGTAGAGGAGATAGGCAAGGTGGCGGCGGTCAAGGTAAATGACGGGATAGAAATCCTGGTCACTGCCAGCTTCAGGTTCGGCGTCAATCTGCCGGAGACTGCTAAGCTCTTTCAGGCAGAGATGGTAAAAACGCTGGAGGATATGACGGCCTTTAATATAAACAAGCTGGATATTGAGGTCAGAGGAGTGATATGATGGCAGACATGCGAATCAGACAATGTGATGGGGTATTGACAATAGACGATGTAACGGATTTTAACCTTGACCATATATTTGACTGCGGTCAGTGCTTCAGATGGGAGAAGAACCCTGACGGAAGCTACAGCGGTGCCGCCTTCGGCAAGGTTGTCACCATAGATTATGAAAATGACTGCAGGCAGCTTAAACTGTACGGTTCCTGTGAAGAGGACTTTGATAATATATGGCGAAGCTATCTTGATCTCGACAGAGATTATGGAGCTGTAAAAAGAACTCTGATGGAACGCGATACAGTCATCAGAGATGCTATTGATTACGGACAGGGAATAAGAATCCTGAACCAGGAGAAATGGGAGACCTTGATTTCGTTTATTATCTCACAGAACAACAATATACCCAGAATAAAAAAGAACATAAATTCTCTGGCTGAGCTCATGGGAGAGAGGATAGGCGAATACAATGGTAAGACGTGGTACAGTCTGCCCTCTGCTGATGTGCTTGCAGCAGCGGAGGTTGAAGATCTGGCTCCATGCAGACTGGGCTACAGAGCAAGATATCTCATCGAGACTGCCAGACAGGTAAGCACTGATGGTATCGAAAGCCTTGAGAAGCTGGCGGATCCGGAGATGTCAGCAGCTCAGACCGTTGAAGCTCTGAGAGGATACTGCGGCGTAGGTCCGAAGGTTGCAAACTGCATAGCACTCTTTTCCATGGGACGAATAGACAGCTTCCCGATAGATACCTGGGTGAAGAAGGTGATGAATCAGCTTTACGGCATCCCGGAAAACGAGATGAAGCGAATGGCGGAGTTTGCGAAGGATGCCTTTGGTGAATACGGCGGAATCGCACAGCAGTACCTTTTTTATTACATAACTCATCGAAATGAATAAAACAAAAAATCACCCTGAATTTTATTAAAAACATATTGACAAATGAAGGGAATAGCGTTAAATTATAGTTAGCACTCGTAAAGAATGAGTGCTAACAACAAGAATATAATAGGGAATACCCGTTAAAAAGAAAAGGAGATGACACAATAATGAGTATTGGAATTAAGCCTTTGGGCGCTAGAGTAGTAATCAAGAGAGTTGAAGCTGAAGAGAAGACAGCAAGCGGCATACTGCTGACAGGTTCAGCCAAGGAGAAACCACAGGTAGCAGAAGTACTGGCAGTAGGACCTGGAACAGAAGATGAGAAAATGGAACTTAAGGTTGGCGACAAGGTTATCTTCTCGCAGTACGCAGGAACTGACGTTAAATACGAAGGTCAGGAAGTATCAATCATGAACCAGAGAGACATTCTGGCAATCGTTGAATAATAAACAGGGAGGGAATGATTATTATGGCAAAGGAATTACATTACGGAGAAGACGCCAGAAGAAAGCTTCAGGCAGGCGTTGATAAATTAGCAGATACAGTTAAGATTACACTGGGACCAAAGGGCAGAAACGTTCTGATTGACAAGAAGTTCGGAGCACCGCTTATCACTAATGACGGTGTAACAATCGCCAGAGAGATCGAGCTTGAGGATTCCGTAGAAAACATGGGAGCTCAGCTGGTTAAGGAAGTTGCAACCAAGACAAACGATGTAGCCGGAGACGGTACTACAACTGCAACTCTGCTGGCACAGATCATCATCAAGGAAGGCTTCAAGAACGTTGCTGCAGGAGCTAATCCAATGGTACTCAAGAGAGGTATCCAGGGTGCTGTAGATGTAGCTGTTGATGAAATCAAGAGACTTGCACACGATGTAGACAGCAAGGAAAGCATCGCACAGGTTGCTTCAGTATCAGCTGCTGACGAAAACATCGGAGCTCTTATCGCTGAAGCTATGGAAAAGGTCGGCAAGGACGGCGTAATCACAGTAGAAGAATCCAAGACAATGGGTACTACTCTGGACGTTGTTGAAGGTATGCAGTTCGACAGAGGTTACTTCTCTCCGTACATGGTAACAGATACAGAGAAGATGGAAGCTGTTCTGGAGAATCCGTACATTTTAATCACTGACAAGAAGATTACAAATATCCAGGAACTTCTGCCTATCCTTGAACAGGTTGTTCAGAGCGGCAGAAAGCTGATGATTATATGCGATGATCTGGAAGGCGAAGCTCTCGCAACTCTCATCGTAAACAAGATTAAGGGAACATTCGACTGCGTAGCAGTTAAGGCTCCTGGCTTCGGAGACAGAAGAAAGGCTATGCTGGACGATATCGCTGTACTGACAGGCGGTACTGTTATCTCAGAGGAACTGGGATATGATCTCAAGGAAGCAACTGCAGATATGCTGGGAAGCGCAGCAACAGTCAAGGTTGACAAAGAAAATACAGTTATCGTAAACGGCGCTGGAGACCCTGCTGCTATCGAAGCCAGAGTTGCTCAGATCAAAACTCAGATCGAAAGCACTACATCAGACTTTGACAGAGAAAAGACTCAGGAAAGACTTGCCAAGCTGGCAGGCGGCGTAGCTGTTATCAAGGTTGGAGCTGCTACAGAAACTGAGCTCAAGGAAAGAAAGCTCAGAATCGAAGATGCTCTCAACGCTACCAAGGCTGCTGTTCAGGAAGGTATCGTTTCAGGCGGCGGCGTAGCACTTGTTAATGCAATCCCTGCAGTAAAAGCATACGTTGATGGTCTTGCAGGCGACGAAAAGACAGGCGGCATGATTATCGTGAGAGCACTTGAAGAGCCGGTAAGACAGATTGCAGAAAACGCAGGCTTCGAGGGCAGCGTAGTAGTAGCTCAGGTTAAGACTAGCGAAGAAGGAACAGGCTTCAATGCAGCTTCAGAAGAATATATCAACATGATCGAAGCTGGTATCGTTGACCCTGCCAAGGTTACAAGATCAGCACTCCAGAATGCTGCATCAGCATCAGCAATGCTCCTCACAACTGAAGCAGGCATCACAGATGCACCTTCAGATGAACCGGCAATGCCTATGGGCGGAGCAGGCATGGGCGGCGGAATGCCAGGTATGATGTAAAAGGAACACAAGCATATCAACCCTATAATATATACTGATAATAATAACTGAAAGAAAAGGACTGCAATGCCGGTGAAACAAAATGCCGGCACGCAGTCCTTTGTTCAGTATTTGCAGTAGTACAATCCCGAAGCGTTGAAGTCATATTTTGATGTAGCTCTTGTTTTTTGAGTAAATATATTATATGATTATATAAGTATAAGAAATGGTGTTGAGAGGAATTAGAACAATAATCATAATAAGAGGAGGCAGCAATGACGTTAGAGGAACTGTACAGGGCGGCACATACGCTTAAGGGCGTATGCCAGAATATGGGCTTTGGGTCGCTGGCGGAATCAACGTCTGAACTAACAGAGATCCTGAGAGCAGAAAACAGCTCAATCCCTGATGAGGCTTATGAAACTCTGGAGAGAGTCAAGTGCGATTATAATATTACATCCGAAGCTATCAGGGCGGTGGAATAGTACATAATATAAGGGATAGTGATGGTGAGAACTGGTGAATAGAAGACTTTTGGGAAAATACGACGGTAAAAAACAGGGGTGGCTTCATGGGGCTAAGAAGTTTATTCTGCTCTTTATAGCCGTTTTTCTGATATTCCGTTTCGTTATAGGCTTTTCTGTTGTCAAAGGTGATTCTATGGAGCCTACCCTCCACAAGGGTGAAGCAGTTATTTACAGCAGAATTACAAATGATTTTCAAAGAGGCGATGTGGTATCCGTCAGGGTTCCCGAAGGCGAATACTACGTTAAGCGTGTAATTGCTGTTGAGGGTGATACCATTGATATCAGAGACGGCAATGTGTACATTAATGGAGAGCTTCAGCAGGAGTCGTATATAAAAGGGCAGACCTTGCCGCAGGAGGGCACTGTAGTATATCCTTATGAACTGCAGGAGAATCAGATATTTGTGATGGGAGACAACAGAGAAGGCTCAATGGATTCGAGAAGCTTCGGAGTTGTCGGAGAACGTCAGATAAAAGGAAAGCTGCTGCTCCATGCAGGGCTGTTCTATATCAAAACAGTTAAATAGACAGATAAAAACGCTTTCGCAGCATGATTGAGAATGGCTTGCGAAAGCGTTTTTTTGTTTATAGTTTTTTCTTGAGCATTTCAGGATTCGACGCATATCTCAGAGCAGTTTCCTGAGATATGGTGCCTTCCTGATAAAGCTTCAGGAGGCTTCCATCCATTGATATCATATCATCCTTCATGGACGAGTATATGATGCCATCGATCTGATGCACCTTGTTTTCACGTATCATATTCCTGATTGCAGGAGTAACAGTCATGATTTCCATAGCCGGAACCATATTGCCGTTTACATCAGGCACCAGCTGCTGGGAAACGACGGCGGTAAGCACCATCGACAGCTGAACGGCTATCTGCCTCTGTTGGTTGGCAGGGAAGACATCAATGATACGATCGATAGTGTTTGCAGCACCTATGGTGTGAAGCGTGGAAAGCAGCAGATGACCTGTCTCAGCCGCAGTCATGGCCACGTTGATAGTTTCGAAGTCTCTCATTTCCCCAAGGAGTATGACATCGGGACTTTGCCTCAGAGCAGCACGAAGAGCAGTTACATAGCTTGAGGTATCGATATTGATTTCGCGCTGGCTGACTATGCTGTTGTTGTGGCGGTGAAGATACTCCAGAGGATCCTCCAGCGTGATCACGTGCTTTTTATGCGTCCTGTTAATATGGTCTATCATGCACGCCAGCGTGGTGGATTTACCGCTTCCGGCCGGGCCTGTAACAAGAATCATTCCCTTGGAGGCATCCGAAAGTCTGATAACATTGTCAGGTATGCCGATAAGCTCGGGATTAGGAAGCTGGAAGGTAATGATACGAATTACCGCGGAAAGCGCACCCCTCTGTTTGAACGCGCTTACACGGAATCGCGACAGACCCTGTATGGAAAACGAAAAATCATCATCGCCTGTATCATGCAGTATGGCGATATCACGATGGTTTGCATATTCATATATATCGCTGATGAGAGCTTCCGTATCATCGGGCAGAAGTCTGACATCATCGACGCGGTCTATTGCTCCGTTTTTTCTCATGGAAACAGGCAGGCCTGCTACAATAAAAACATCGGACGCCTGCTGCTCGATAGCAAGCTCCAGAAGGGATTTCAAGTTGGTGTTCATTTTATACTCCTAGTTCTAAGGTTCATAAGGTCAAGGCTCTGGTCGAATTTGCGGTCGGTTGTGGTTATGACCTGCCATTTTTCTATATTATAGTAGCTTTCGCTTACCGATGGGTCTGTGACAAGCAGCCTTACATCGAGAGCCTGGGTTTTATCAAGAGGTATCAGATACGAAATTACAGCTAGACTGCCGCTTGGGGCAGATTCTGTATCCAGTGAAACATCGGCATCAGTAATTTTATCGAGCCCTTTTCTCACGGAATCAATGTATGAGCCTGCAGGATTTCTGTATGATTCCTCCATCAGCATGTCCAGCTGTGAGAGAACCGACTCTGCGGACGAAGATGCCGTATAGTAGGAATTCCTGTGGTCAGCCAGCTTCTGGCTGAGTGCCAGGTCGCTTTTTGCACTGGACAGCGACAGCAGGGCAAATGTTGTCAGGCACAGCACCAGGAAAACAACCAGCAGAGAGGATAGACCGATATTTACGAAAGGAAACTGTTTGCTTCTCTTGTTCATCGTGAAGTCCTCCTTGCTATATGATTCTTGGTGTCAAGGTTATATATTTCTTTATCATCTGAACAGCCTATGTAACTGATATCTGCAGACAGCATATCGCTGCTTTGAGATAGTCTGACCGTCATCCTGTAGCTGCATTTATCAGCGCTGCACTGGCTGAAGTTTTCGTCGTAATACACGGTTACATCAGCATCGCTTGCACCAGCAACCGCCTCAGCTACATCCGTTTCAGCTGTCGCTGCCACGGCGTCGGCATCGGGATACACCTTGGCAATAAGCTCAAGTGCACTTTTCGCATCAGCTGAGGTCTTGCATATTTCCGCAACGGCGGAGCATTCGTTTACCGCCTGAGTAAGCGCCTGGGATTCCTGACTCATTAAATGAGATTTGACAAAAATCTGCACGCAAACAGCACTGGTGACCGAGAAAAACAAGATCGCCAGAATGATCTCCATCAGAAACAAGCTTGAAGATTGTGCTTTGCTTTTTTGAATCATAAGCCTCGAATCCTTTCTTTGCTTATCGAATGTGATTAGCTGCGGACTGCGCCCGCACACCTCGCCGGTTACTGCCCCAACGCAGGCTGCGTCCTGAGCCCTGCAATGATGGACGCTTCACGCCCCTGCATATCGGTGCAGTCAAACCGGATAAGACCGCCGGACAAGCTTGTCATGCTGAAATCCTTCACCTTCAGAATCACCTTGCCGTCGGCAGCAGAAGCCCGCGTTCCTTCCTTTATAAAAAGCTCCATAAGATTATTATCATATTCATATATATAAGTGCAGTAATCTTCGCCATTGTACGACTGCTTCATCACCAGCGCATCGCAGCCGTCGAAGTCCCCGGTATATACAGCACCCTCGCTGTCGTTCTGGTGGATTTTTTCGGCAACATACGAAAGTGAGGCTCGCGAAGTATCGTTCAGAGCTGAATCCTCAGCAGTTGACCTGTAAATGCCGGCAGCCAGCAGAATGACCGTAAGCGCCGACAGCGCCAGGATAAAAAACAGCACCACAGGGAAAAGGAAGTCTATCACATGGCCGTGTTTTGTTTCAGCTTTCATTTTTCAGCCTCCTCCCGGTTCTTCGTGATGATGGTTACATCCGGCATTACGTTGGCACCGTAAGCCTTGTAGTCGATATAGAACAGCTCATGGTTGTAGACAAGCCCGTAATTTTGCGTCATGTATTCGAGGCTTTCCGGATATGAACCCTCCGTGATGTAGCAGCTTGTAATGCAGCGGTTTACAGCCTTCTCGAGAGTATCTCTCTGCCTGTCTGCCGTATCTTCGGAAAGCGAGGACACCGCCTGCACGAAAAACACGACTATCGCCAGCATCAGACCTGCGCATATCAGAAGCTTCGTCAGTGTATGAGATTGTTTTTTGTATATGAATCGTTTCATACTCAGGTTCCTCTCAGGGGTTTATCATATTCCGGACATAATTCCCAGAAGCGGCAGCATTACCGACATGAGAATGATTCCTACGATTACCGACAGTATGATGACCAGGGTAGGCTCAAGCACGGCGATAGTGTTGCTCATGCGTGAATCGATGTCATCCTGATAAAGGGTGGCAATCTGATCCATCACCTGATCCATTGAACCGGTTTTGCCGCCGATGGAAGCCATGCGAGCGTACATACCGGTGAATATTCCTGATGTGTAAAGTGCACGTGACAGATCTTCTCCGTCGTCCAGCTGTCTTCGGCATTCGTCCAGCCTGGCACCGAAGAACTCATCATCGTTGAGTGAGCCCACAAGCTCCATGCAGCGTTCAGGATTCAGCCCGCTGCTTAAGGTGAGAGCCATACCGCCGGCGAAGCGGCAGGCAGCAATCTGCTCCATGATTCTGCGGGTTCCGGGGATTTTGTAGCCGATGGTTTTTAACAGCTTTCTTCCTGAGGCTGTTTTGACACCATAGAGCCCGAACAGGGCTATGGCAGCAAGGATGATGATAAATACCACTGAATAACGCCCTATGACAGTACCCATGTTCATAAGCATACGCGAGAAGCCGGTCATTTCCGTACCAAGCTGCATGAACACCTGATTGAATACAGGCATTACCTTGACGAGCAGAACGACTACCACTATTATCATCATTCCGGTCATTATCATAGGATAGGTTACGGCGTTTCTGATGCTGCGGCTTATGGAAGCCTCGCGCTCGTAGTGGACGCGGAGAGCATCGGTGACATCGTCCAGAGTACCTGTTTCTTCGCCTATATGTATCATATTGACCATATATGAAGGGAACAGCTCCGTTTTCTGCATAGCTTCATATAAGCTGCCGGTTTCCTCTATACCGTTAAGAAGAGCTCTGAGAATGTCACGCTCCTCCTGTGAGTCTGAATCCTCCAGCATGATATTAAGCCCCTCCATAGCGGAAATGCCCGATTTCAATACCAGAGAAATCTGCCCGCAAAAGGAAGAAAGCTCCATATCGGATAAAGGCTTCGCAGATATACTTTTGTTACTCATAATCATCCTCCATATGTAAACTCAGTACCATCACCATCAGTAAAATAAATTCAACAGGTACCATCAGTACCAGTACTTGGCAGTGTAATTGCTGCCGTCGCCTATATATTCACTGACAGAAGAGCTGTCGTTGTCCGCAGCCAGAGTAGGATCCATCAGTGACCAGTTTTTTCCGTCAAATTCTATAATGTTGTCTACCCAGCCGACCTCTTTAAGGTAGACGCTTATCCATGCATGGTATGCAGTACCGGAGTAGCCCACCACCAGCTTGGTCGGAATTCCCTGAGACCGGAGCATACCGGACATAAGGGACGCATAGTCGAAGCATATACCCTTTTCCGTCTCCATGGTTCTGTCCATGTCAGGCAGATAATCAACGGACACATTGGCAGCCGCTTCCTCGTCGTATGATATGTTATCTATTACATAGTTATATACTTGTTCAACGTAATCAAGATCGTTGGAGGAGTTGTCCGACAGCTCCCTGCCGTATTTCACAGCCTCGCTGTCTGCAGTGAACATGACATACTGGTTCGGATACAGGAAAGGCCCGAACTCATCATCAAGCGTAACTGATATGCTCTGTGAGAAAACAAGGGCGTACATATCACCGTAGGCATGCTCAAGCACATCAAGCTTGTATCCGCCGTTTCCGCCTGAGAGAGGGAAGACCGAGTAGTCTCCGCCATGCAAAGTGTACGAGTACACGTCGCCGTCAGGTACGGTGATCTGAAGCTTTGTCCTGTCTGCACTTCCTGAATATTTCACCATGACGTAGCCTTCAGATGTGTTTGACGCATCTATGGATACACTTCCTCCGCCGTAGGTGACACTGCCCGATGCCTCAGGCACGCGAACCTCCGTCACAGTGGTGCGTCTGGCGTCAGTGTGATTTTCGGAGGAGCCTCCGCCGGAGCAGGCAACTAAAAAAGAGGCTGTTATCAGAATTACAAGAAACGCACAATAAGCAAGTGGTTTGTTATGCATTCATTAAAGCCTCCTTTTGATATTTATTGCTGCAATCAGGCATTTATGTCACCGACAGCGCAAGCTGCAGTGTGTTTCCGGCATTATCCGGAATGTATACGTTGAGCGCTTCATCAGGATATTTGAATATTACGCGCCCTGTTGCCTCGTTGTATGAAACAGGCTTGATCGTCCTGCCCTTGGTGTCGACTGCCTTGATTTCGGCAAAATTGATTCCTGAACCGTTATCCGACAGGTTCAGATAGAAGTTGTCCTTGTCCCAGTCGTTTGATACAAGCATCGGAACCTCGGTGTCGACATTTCCTACAGTAACCGTGACGGTTTTCTGCTGCTTGTTGATTAGAGTGACAGTGACATCCATCTGTCCGTTGACGGCAGGCTCAATGGAATACTTATGGGCATCCACCTCGTATACAGGAGTGTTTCTGCCGTCGATGGTGGCTGTTATTCTGGAAACCGGCATGATTGAATCGACAGTGAGATCATATACCGGTGTCGATGTGTATTCCTCACTCTGGCTGTCAACTGTAAATGATGGAGCAATGAAAAGGAACGGAAGCATCAGGAACATCACCATCATGATGACCAGAACCGTACGCTGCAGAGCGAAACGTTCCTTTCGGTAGCTGCTGTAGGAGGTGAGAACCTCCAGTGGGATGGAGTTAGGTTCGACCTTGTTTTTTTCAAAAACCTGCTCCAGTATTTTGCTTGCTGTCTTTTCGTCAAGCACTATTTCAGGTGTTTTCTTAAACTTAAGCATAGGCAGACCTCCCTCCTTTAGTTTTTAAGAATCCTGGCGAGTCGCTTCCTGCCATTGTCAAGATATCTCTTGACCGTGCTGCGGCTTATATCCATAAGCTCTGCAATCTCGTCGAGTTTCATATTCTTGAAATATTTGAGTATTATAATCTGAGATTCGGTGAACGGGAGATTAAGTATCTGATTCATTATGTACTCCCTCGAATCGATTTCAATGACCTCATCCTCAGGATTCGAAGCAGGTGCGCGCAGCTGACCTTCGACAACCGAGTCGTAACCGGTCATTTCCTGATCGTAGCGCTGCTGCTTGCGGTGCAGGTTATAGCACACACGGAAACATATCTGATTAAGCCAGGCCACTATCAGTGATGGGTCATTCAGCTTCGTCAGATTCTTCAGTGCCAGGCTGTATGTCTCCTGGAGAGCATCCTGGGCCAGGTATTCATCCTTGAGATAGCGGTAAGCGAAATGATACTGCCTCTGATATGTGGCAGCATACAGCTCGGCAAATGCGTCGCTGTCACCCTGCTGCGCTCTGCTTACCAGCTTCGCTATGTATTTGTAATCTAAAGCAGCCAAGCCTACACCCCCTAATGTGTGATAGGAATAAACGGACTATCTGTAGCTTATTTTCTCTCTGAATAAATACGATTGTTTGACAGTGCTATCAGCTCATTGATGTTTGTGGCATCAGAGCCCTCATGAAAAGCAATGCCGTACCTGTATTCGATCGGTATGGATTCGCTTGAGGCGTTATTCTGTGATACCTTGGTGTTGACAGCATCGATGAACTCCTTGATCTTGCGGTTGCTGCAGTCCTCGAAAATAGCGAGGAACTTGTTGCCGCCGTTGCGCCCCACGAAGCAAAGGTCGATGGATGCCGACTTGAGTATCGACGAAAATTCACGTATCGCATTGTTGCCCTGCATATGACCGTACCTGTCGTTTATATCCCTGATATTGGAAAGGTCGAACATGATGCATCCCAGAGAATCAGGCAGCGGTTTGTCAAGATATTTCTCTATGACAGCATCGCAGCTGTAGCGATTGGCGATGCCGGATACGGGATCCGAATATACTGCGAAGTCCAGTTCACGATATTCTCTCTTGAATGCCGAGAACAGACTGAAATCCATAAATGTGAACAGGAATGACAATCCTAGGGAAGCCCACAGCAGGATGCAGAGTATACGAATATGTGAATTGTTGGCGATCAGCTGGTACAGCTCGGAATCTCCGATAACTATCAGCAGCCCCAGACCCGTCAGACAGACGAATATAATAAGTTGGATAGTTTTGTACACGTCGAATTTCTTCATCGCATGAACCTCCTTGATAAAATCTGCGGTGTATACCTCCTCCTATTATAACTTATATTAAGGAAGAAATAAACAGCAGGTGAAAAATAATCCCCCCTGAAATGCAAAAAATTATGTACGTACAAAAAAACAAGAAATTTGTAAAAAAAGTGAACCTTTTACCACCCCCTCCCCCTCTTTATTTATATAGACCTGAAACGGCAGATAATAATTACATGTTCTGCCATAATTTAACCGTTAATATAATGATTGAGGTAAGTTCTTAACAAGAGAGGAAGAGAGGAAGCTATGAAAAAGAGTTACAAAAAAGGGCTCGCGCTGTTTCTGGCAGTTCTCATGGTAGTAACCACAGGACTCTATTCTGCGGATGGATTCCTGAAGGCTACTGACGGTGAAGACACCCAGAGTGAACAGCAGACAGAAGAATCGACAGCTACGGAAGTGCAGAAGGTTGAAATCCCTGCAGATCCTGAGGCTGACAAAACTTCCGGAGAGGCTGAGAAGTCAGAGCCGGAAACAAAGTCCGAGCCGGCAGCAGCACCGGCAGCTTCTGATACACAGAAGTCAAAATCGGCAGACAAGAAGTCCGGAACCAAGGATGAATCCGGCGACAAAGCTAAAGAAGATAATGCAGAGAAGACCTATGATGTTGTTATTGATCAGCCATCAGTGGACGGCGGCACAATCAAGGTACAGGCATCAGGTGAAAACGGTGTGACACCGGTTAATTTCAACAGCGGCAGCTTCACCAAGAAGGTGAAGGATGGTGCTGAGCTTAAGGTTGAAATTAAAACTGCAGATAATTACAAGGTTGGCGCAGTTAAAGTGAACGGCAGCGAACTCAAGGCCGATTCAGTTAACGGCAAAGTCAGCACATACAGGTTTACGGTTAGAGAGGATAAGAAATTTACCATAACATATGAAAAGGCACAGGCTGTATCAAATGACAACAGCGATAAGGGCGATGCCAATAAAGATGAATCAAAGGATGACGACTCGGATGACAGCGACTCCGACTCGGATAAGCAGACAAACGATGCTGATAAGAAGGCTGACGCTTCAGATAGCACAGCAGCAGCTGACAGCAATACAAATGGCAGCAGCGATGACAATGGCGCAACTGACACAGATAGCGACTCATCGCTTCTGGGCGGAATAGCAGCAAGCATCGCAAACAGTGCACTTGATAATACAGGATTACAGATTGCTTCACCGTTAGTGATGGCACTGTTTGGTTCATCAGATAATGATGTTGAAAACCCTAAGCAGACATTAACAACAACTGCTGGTGATGGGGCAAAAATAACCGTTTCTGCACCAGAAGGTGCTTTACCGGCAGGTTCAAATGTAAATGTCAGAGCTATTTCATCAGGAGCAGTTGAAACTGCAGTTGAAACAGCGGTAAATGCTGATGGAAAAGAACTTATTAATTTCAAAGCATATGATATTACTATTACAGACAAGGATGGTAAGGTGATTCAGCCTGAAAGCGCTGTAAATGTAAGCATAAAGGGAGCTGATGTTGCAGGTGATAATGCGACTGTATATCATGTCGATGGAAAGAATGCCAACAAGGTTGCTGATGCAAGAAGCGGCAATTCTGCAACTTTCAATGCAGAACATTTCTCTATTTATGTTGTAGCAGGAGAATCGGAAGCTGAAACAAATGTAAATTCGATAAAAATTAAGATTCAGCTCAAATATGAAAACGGAGTATCTGCTTTTGGTTTCCCATATACAATGATTATTGAAGAGACTGAAACGGGATTCCCGGTAGAGTACGAATTACCTATTAAAAATGGGTATACATTAGCAATACAGAATAAGCCTTATAAGGATGGTTTTTCTATTACAGATGGGAAATTAGAAGGAACTATTGCAAAAGGTACTACAGAGGATCAGATGATAGATGTAGTGTATCTTGCAAATGCTTCAACTTATACAGTGAAACATTTGTATGAAAAACCTGATGGTACTTATCAAGAGAATCAGGAACAGCGACAGTCAGGTGTAGCTGGAAAGGTAGGAACACTTACATCAGCCGAAGCCAAAACTGTTTCCGGATATATTGCACAGCCGATTGCTCAGGAAGAAATACAAGTGGGTAATAATACAGTTGTTGAAGTTAAATATGATTTGGTTTCATATACTTTAACTTATAACCCTGAAGGCGGAAGCTATGTACCATCAGTAACTGCAAAAGCAGGTACTTCACTGGAGCTTGCAAAGGGTGATAGTGCACCTATAAAAACCGGATATACATTTGCAGGTTGGACAGATGGAGATGGTAAGAATGTTTCAGATCCGTTTGAATTGAATGGTGATACGGTTCTTCATGCAAAATGGACAGCGGCAACAGTGAAATACAAAATTGTATATATGACAGAAAATGCAGATGATGATGGTTATTCATATGCCGGAACTGTCGAGGCAACTGGAAAAACAGGAGCTGTTGTTACTGCTAATAGTAACACAACTAAACCATCAGGTTTTGACACGACACATTTTACATTTAAAGAATCAACAACAGAAACGCTTTCTGCAGACGGCAGTACTGTAATTACCGTAAAATATAGCAGAAATACTTATACCATCACCTTTTTAAGAACAGGTGATAGAACATTAGTATGTACAAAGAACGAACATAGTCATAGATGGAATTGTTATAATAAGAAAGGGCAATTAACTTGTAATAAGGAAGCGCATTCTCATTCAGATGATTGCTATAAATCGACAGATTTAATTATTGAAGCTAAATATCAGGCTAATATCAAAGATCAGTGGAATGCTGCAGTTGGCCCAGGAACAGATTTTGAAGGAAATAACTGGAGCTGGACATCAGGAAATCGTACCTATTATACTGGTTTCCAGGCTACTATGCCGGGTTATTATGTTCAAACAACGGCAGGAGAAAAAGGATCGATTACCAGAAATCTATATTATTATGTAGAAGATCCAAGTGGAACTATCACATATAATGGAAAGACGTTTAAATTATATACGCAGGTAACCTTGAATTTAAGTCGCGGGACGGTTCCTACTTACGAGGAAGAGTTTTTCAAAATTGATGGATATGATAGATTCGCTAGCACAATACAAGTATGGAAAGATGGCACTAATGGTGGAAATAATTCAGGTAGTTGGGACAGCAATGGAGGAGGAAAGTTCTACTACACCAGAGCTCAATACTCACTAGAATTGATTAATGGAGACAAGAACGATACAAAATCATGTCCGTTCAAATCAGATATAAGTGGTTATTTAGGCGAGCCTTCATATAATCCATTGGGTGATGGGAAATTTGAAGGGTGGTATCTTGACCCTTCATTCCAGAACGAATATAAAGGCGATAAAACTATGCCAAAAGGTCTGGTTTTATATGCGAAGTGGTCACCAGTGCAATACACAGTAGACTTCAAAATTAAAGGTGAAGATGGTGAGTTTAAAACATTTAAATCTGAAACAATAAACAGCAAAGGTACTGTATCACGACCATACGTTGAGCCAAAAGAAGGTTATGATTTTAAGGGATGGTATACAGACGAAGAGTGTACGCAGTCGTATGACTTTGCAAATCAGATTACTAATAAAACAATTCTTTACGGAAAATATGACGTAAAACATTATACATCATATACAGTAAAGTATATAAAGAAAGGTAGCGATCCTGAGATAAATGTTGAACCTTCAAAAAAGGTTGATGGAATATCAGGAACAAGAGTTAAAGAAAATGCAGCAATTGTAGAAGGATATGCAGTAAAGACACCATCACAATCAATAATTTTAGATGCAGATCCAACAAAGAATGTAATCGTATTCGAATACGAAAAAGTTGAATCACTGAAATATACTGTGAAGTATGTTTGTGGTGATACTACAGTTTATACAGATGATGAACAGACGACAGATGCTAGCTATTTAAAAATTTATGCAGATACAAAGATGCTGGATGAAAAAGGATATAAACCAGCAGAAGGTAATTATTCACAATATGTTCCTTTGACAACAGGAGAAAATATAATAACATTCTATTGTGTTAAAGGAGATTACGACATTGAATATAAGAATGTAGATGGTGCTACATGGAATGGTTCTGCTACTAATCCTAATCCAACAAAATATACGTATGGAGATGAAGATTTTACATTAATACCTCCAGAAAAAGAGAATGAAGCTTTCATTGGATGGGAATTCACAAGTAATAATGGTAAAGTGGTAACTAACGATCATAGCCCTGAAAATACAGTTATCAGTGAAGAATCTCATGGCGACCTTCAATTCACAGCATGCTGGGCTAAACTTACTGCTACTGGTTATGAAGGAACATATGATGGACATAATCATTCTGTAACTGATGCACAGGTGACTGGAGCAGATGGATATACTATTTCTTATAGAACAGATGGCGAAACGTGGAAAGATACAGCACCTTCAATCAAAGATGTAGGAACAATAACTGTATATGTAAAAGCAACAAAACCAGGCTATAAGACTTTGAATACAAAAGTTACTCTTAAGGTAACACCAAAACCGGTAACAATCACAGCAGAAGCAGCTGAGAAGGTATACGGAAGTGCAGATCCTAAGTTTAAGAATGCTGCAATGACCGGACAGGTAGAAGGCGAGCTTGGAAATATAGACCTGACAGTTATCAGAAGTGATGCAGGAACAGATGCTGGAGAGAAATTAGGAAAGCATGAAGGTGTGCTTATCATTAAAGACAGTAAGAGTGACCTTGAAGGAGCATATACAAATTATACATTCGAAATTAAACCTGCAAACTTTACAATAAAGACTAATGAAACTGCGTTAACAGTATCAGCAGCGAATGTAGAAAAAGTATATGATGGAAATGCATATGGAGTAACAGCAACAGCAAGTCTTAAAGGAGCAACAATAAAGTATAAGGATGCAGACGGCAACTATACATTGGCTAAGAGCCCGACAAGAACGAATGTTGGAACAACGACAGTGGAATTCCAGGCAACACTGTATGGATACAAGACAGTAACAGGTAGTGCAACGGTTAAGATAAAAAAGAGACCGGTGACAATCACAGCAGAAGCAGATGAGAAAGCATACGGAAGTGCAGATCCTAAGTTTAAGAATGCTGCAATGACCGGACAGGTAGAAGGCGAGCTT
>JAUNDC010000001.1:62228-126296 GCA_030526355.1 Bacillota bacterium
ATTCCAGGCAACACTGTATGGATACAAGACAGTAACAGGCAGTGCAACGGTTAAGATAACAAAGAGACAGGTAACAATCACAGCTGCATCAGATGAGAAGATATATGGAAATGCAGATCCTAAGTTTAAGAATGCTGCAATGACCGGACAGGTAGAAGGCGAGCTTGGAAATATAGACCTGACAGTTATCAGAAGTGATGCAGGAACAGATGCTGGAGAGAAATTAGGAAAGCATGAAGGTGTGCTTATCATTAAAGACAGTAAGAGTGACCTTGAAGGAGCATATACAAATTATACATTCGAAATTAAACCTGCAAACTTTACAATAAAGACTAATGAAACTGCGTTAACAGTATCAGCAGCGAATGTAGAAAAAGTATATGATGGAAATGCATATGGAGTAACAGCAACAGCAAGTCTTAAAGGAGCAACAATAAAGTATAAGGATGCAGACGGCAACTATACATTGGCTAAGAGCCCGACAAGAACGAATGTTGGAACAACGACAGTGGAATTCCAGGCAACACTGTATGGATACAAGACAGTAACAGGCAGTGCAACGGTTAAGGTAACAAAGAGACCATTGACAATTAAAGCTGCATCAGATGAGAAGGTATATGACGAAAAACCTCTGATAAACAAGAATTACGAAGTAGTAAAGGCAACAGATACTATAGGTCTTGTAGGCGAAGATGCGATTAAATCGGTTAAAGTAGAAGGTTCACAGTTACTGGTAGGAACATCAGATAACGTGGCATCAGAGGCGGTATTCGAAACAGGAAATTCTAACAACTATGAAATCAGTTATGTAAATGGAGTTCTTAAAGTAACTGACGGCACCGAAACAGAGCCTGTAGAACCTGGTAAGGTTGTTACTAAAAATCATAAGGGTGAAAAGTATGGCCTTGGTGAAACTGTTAAGTTTGAGATTGTGGTCACAAATATCTATGATGAAACTAAGACTATTACTATTAACGAACAGGTTGGTGTTAAAATAACAGGCGAAAAAGTATTTAATAATGTTAAACCTGGAACTCCTGTAAATACAACTGCTGAATATAAAATAACTGAAGCAGATATCCTCAGAGGTAGCTTTACAAATACAGTAACAGCCAGCTTCTCAGGTGGTAAAGATTTCGAGAATAGCGATAAAGTAGATATAGAACCTGTAAGAGCAACATACACAATTGATAAGACTGCCGATGATGAACAGAAAACTGAATACAAGGTTGGCGAGACTATCAAGTATACGATTACAGTTGAGAACAAGGGTAATGTAACTATTAAGAACGTTAAAGTAACTGACCAGCTTATAAATGCTTCAAGTAAGGTAAGCTTTACAAACTTAAATGGTGCAACTCTTAACGATGACAATACTGTTACAATTGAAAGCTTAGCACCAGAAGCTGTAGTTACCCTTAACTGTGAATACAAAGTTACGAGAGAAGATGCAGGTAAGAGGATTGCAAATACTGTAATAGCTAATACTAATCAGGAAATTGATAACCCGGTTACCCCTGATGAGGTGATAACTCCGAAGGATCCGGATGGAGAAGACCCTTCAGATTCAACAGATCCTGTTAGCGTAGAGAAGCTTTACAACCTTACAATTCATTACGTATACGCTAACGGTGAAACGGCAGCTAAGGATTACAGAGGTCAGTACCTCGAAGGCGAAGCATATGGTCCGATTTATTCACCGACCATCAACGGTTACACACCGGACTACGCTTTCATCGTAAGCGATAAGAATGGAATGCTCCCACAGGATGTTGAAGTAACTGTAGTTTACACAGCTAATCCGGTAGTGGCTCCGGTAACTCCACCTGATGGTGGGGATGGAGATAATCCGGCAGACGGCAACAATCCTGCCGCACCGGCAGCAGCAACAGCTGCAGCAGCACCGGTTGGCGCAACTATCCAGGCTAACGCAGACGGAGGAGTTAACCTCGTACCGGTAGAAGATGACAAGGTGCCATTGGCTAAGCGTGATCTCGAAAACCACTATTGCTGCATACTTCACTTCTTACTCATGCTTCTGGCTCTGATTGCACTCATCTGGTACACAGCAGACATGAAGAGAAGACAGGCAAGAATCGCTGAGCTCAAGGATGAGCTGGAAACAGAACAGATCCGCAGAGGCGGGCTCAGCAGGTAAACGTTAATAAACTTAACGAGAATAACAAAAGGAGGTAATAACCATGTTGTATGATTTATATCATTTTTTACATAACAGTATCGGAATTTGCTTCTGGGAACTGCCTGCACTTCTCGTAGCTATCATAATGGTGGTAGTTATCATAGTACACAGCAGAAACCAGAAAAAGCGTGAGAACGAATACGAAAAACAGAGAGAAGAAAAGCTCGAAGCACTTCGCAGCGACGCTCAGGGCAGCGCACTGAACGCATAACAACAATTAACATACGGCCGTCCGCCGGACATCCGGCGGCGGTCATGAGAAAAGGAGGAAAAGAACATGTCATATATAATGGAACACACCGTATTTGGCTTTTGCTGGTGGGATATACCTGCTTTGATCGTGTTGATTGCTGTAGTCGCTGTATTTGTGGTTAAACACCGCGACATGAAAAAGCAGGAAAAGGATCTCGAAAATCAGCTTTCCGAATTATACGCAGATGATACTGTAGGCATCGACGCACAGGAATAACCGCAGTACCACTTAATTTATCAGATTAATTGAATCAGGATTAAAATGTATCGCCGTCAGGTCACCACCTGGCGGCGATATTCAATATTACGGCCATTACGTTTGAACGAGTCTCCAAATAAACCTATTTTATGCATAATTTAGAGACTTTTAAAAGGCAGGCAGCCCCGATAACTGATAGAAAGGACCTGAGTTCTTACATTACAGGAAAAATATAATAAAAATGTATTGACAGTCCATCACACTTGATGTAAAATTTTCCCATGATTGTAATCCAATATTTTACAGAAAGATGGGAAGAGAGATGAAAAAAGACGAAATAAAGATTAAAAAAGAAATTACCCGCGAGCCGCTTACCAGCGACATCATCTTTAAGGCAGTGTACGGCAGGGACACACCTGAAAGCAAAGCGGCGCTCATTACCTTGCTGAATCTGGTGCTTGACCGCCGGGATGACCCTATTGTAGATATTACATACAAGAATCCGTTTTCTATTGATGACTGCTACGAAGGCAAAACAATAATAATGGATATCAAAGCTGAAACCTTCAGTGGTGAGCTCATCGACATCGAAATGCAGATAGGCGATTTGGATGTGTATGTGAACAGGACAGTATTTTATGTCAGCAAACAGCTGACTGAAGGCTTGGATAGAGGTCAGGACTATGGTAAAATGAAGAAAAGCATAGTGATAAGTTTTGTGAAAGGCAAGCTGTTTCCACAGGAGATACCGTTTCATTCGGTTTACACAATGCGAGAGCGAAGCTGTTTAAAAGAGCTTTCGGATATCATAGAACTGCATTATATAGAACTTGATAAAATCAGGTGCGATGGTATGCAGTTGAGTGAAATGAGTGATCTTGAGCAACTGGGGGCATATATGAAGTGTTCAGGAAATCCAGAGGAAAAAGCATATGTGGAGGAGCTTGTCAAAAAGGGTGATGAGGTGATCGGAATGACAGATACTGTACTGAAAAAAATAAGCGAAGAAGACAAGCTGCGAGAGCTCAGGATAGCCAGAGAAAAATGGGAAATGTGGGTCATGCTGGAGAGGACTGCAGGATATGATAATGGAAAGGCCGACGGTAAAATAGAAGGTATGCGTGAAGGTAAAATAGAATGCGCCAGAGAAATAGCAGCAAACTTCAAAAAAGCAGGCCTAGATATTGATATCATAGCAGCCAATACAGGTTTGACAAAGGAAGAAATAGAACAACTGTAATAAGTAAAGAAAAAATGCGTTTCAGAATTAAAATGTATCGCCGGCAGGTCACCACCTGACGGCGATATTCAGTATTACGACCATAACGTTTGAGCGAGCCTCCGAATGAATATATTATGACCATCATTTGGAGACTTACATCTTAAATTTCGCATCTAGACGATGTGGAGTCTCCCAAACACCATGCCAGACATTTCGATATTTTGAATAAAAATTTAACAAAAACTGAGCCTTTTTTTAACGTTGTGTACTCTTTATATATAGAAGGAAAATTCAAAGTAATGAAGGTGTTACGATTGTGAAAAGAGGCAGTTATGAATAAAAATTTTAGAAATGTACTTGTTATTATTCTTGCAGTTTTTATGGCAGGACTTGTAGGTCTTTTCACTGCAGATGGATTTCTTGGCGCTGTTGGGGGAAATACCGATATTGCAGAAGAACCGGAAACGGATTCACAAAACACAGAGCAGGGACAAGCTGTAGAAATAAAGGAAGTAAAATTACCTTTGCAGAGAACGAACGGAGCAGAGGAAGAACTGGTTTTTGATGTTTCGAAGGGTAATATCAGAATAACTGAAGACAAGATTATACAAGGTGAGAATGAGGTGACTCACAATAATAAAGCTATAACGCTGAATGGGTCAGGGAACAGGGTTGAAACTGTTGGGTATACAGGAAAAATAATACTGAACGGTGTTACGCTTAATAATTCGCTGATTATATCTGAGGGAAGTGACGTGACCCTTGAGCTGAAAAAGAACACTGTCAGCAAAATAAGCGGCAAGGACGGGAAGAAGGAAGAAGCGGCCACAGCTGGAATACTGGTTAACCAGGGTGGTGAGTTCGGAATTTATGATGATGAAAAATATGATAATAAAGTAACCATAACAGGTTCAGGAACTTTGGAAGCGTATGGGAATGGAGGCGCCGGAATAGGCGGTCAGAATAACCAGAAAGTAAAAGGATCTGAAGCTTCATATAAATCTGTGTACAGTAATGCAGGAACCATACATATATTGGGAGGAAATGTTTTTGCTAAATCAGAAAATGGTGCTGCTGCAATAGGTGGAGGTAACCATGGCGACGGAGGCAATATACTGATAGGAGGCGATGCAGTTGTAACTGCTGAAGGTTCCGCAGCAGGGATAGGATCAGGACTTGGCAGTTCCGATATAAGCGATGCCAAGGATAAAGGTCCTGGATATATACATGGTGGAAATATTACTATTGAAGGCAATTGTGAGGTGAACGCAACAGGAGGATGGCTTGCAGCAGGAATAGGAGGAGGCTACTGTGCAGACAGTGGTTATATTGTAATTAATGGTGGTAATACTAATGCATATGGTAATAACTTGCAGAAAAAAACAGGGGAGTATAATTACCAAGGCGGAGCTGGAATCGGAGGCGGATATCAAGGACATGGCAATGTTGTCATAAATAGAGGTATTGTTAATGCGGAAGCTTGCAGTGATAATAATAACTTAAACGCAGCAGCAGGAATCGGAAGTGGTGCGACAGCAAATTCCGCAGGAGCTAGACAGACTGGAACCAACAAACGTTGTCCAGACCCTTTGCTTAAAGATACTACAGTAATAATTAATGGTGGCACTATTACGGCAAGAGGAGGCAATGCAGGCGGAGCCGGAATAGGTGCTGGAATTGCTGCCGGAGATACAGGTAAATATGACGAAAACTCGAAATATATATGTATTGTAGAAATTAACGGCGGCGATATCAAAGCATATGGAGGCGCTTCCAGCAGAAGTGATCTGCTTGGAGGAGCGGGAATCGGCTCAGGCAATAACGGATTTAAATTAAAAGAAAAATACAGCTCGGACACCAAGCTCAAAATAGATATCAATGGCGGCACAATCAAAGCTACAGGCGGATGGGGTGCAGCAGGAATAGGCTCGGGTGCGGACAATAACGGCCCCGAAAAAATTACAATTGCAGATAAAGCTGCAGTAACAGCCTTTGCAGACGGAACGAAGCTGGCTGTTGACACATACACCTTTACAAGAGAAGAAGGCGAAGCTAAGGCAGACAAAGCGGAAGCGATTGACACAAATGCACCGGGCGTTTTCCAGATGACATTCATCGGAAGCCCTGATGAAGAAAAGACAAGTGAATTTGAAGGTCTCAAAACGGAAATATATAAGGCAGGCGCAGCGCCTAAGGCATCAGAAGACGGAACGATATATTACGAAGATCAGGTTCTGAAGGAGCTTCAGCTGCCGGAAGGCTACAGGTCAGCAGCAGTAAATCTGAAAGATAGTACATATCTTGTAAAGAGCACTGCAGGCGATAAAGAAACGTGGTTCCAGCATAATACCAGAAATGCAGAAGAGCTGAAAGGTCTTGAAAATGAAGAAAAGGCTGTATATATGAGCAAAAATACAGGCATCAGCGACAGATTCTGGTTGTTCCCTTATACAGGCAGTGCAGAAGCAGTTCCTGTGCCGGAGCCTGAGAAGCCTGGTGCCGAAAAGCTCTACAATCTGACGATTCATTATGTGTATGATAACGGAGAAACGGCGGCAGCAGATTTTAAAGGCACGTTCAAAAAAGGTCAACGTTATGGGCCGGTTAATTCACCGGAAATCACTGGCTATACACCGGAGTATTCATATATTGTGAGTGATGAGAATGGAATGCCTGCAGAGGATGTTGAGATAACCATCGTTTATACAGCGGTAACAACGCCGGCAGGCAATCCGGATAACGGAGGCGGCGATAATGCTGTACCGGCACCTGGCGGAGGTAATAATCCGGCAGCGCCTGCAGCCGCTGCAGCACCGGCACCTGGGGGTGCTGCTATACAGGCTAATGCAGCAGGAGGAATACAGCTTGTTCCGATAACGGATGATGAAGTGCCTCTGGCAAAAGGAGAATCCGGAAATCACCGCTGCTGTATTTTCCACTTCCTGGTGATGCTGCTGGCGGTGATAGTTCTGGCGTTTTACACGAGAAGTATGAAAAAACGTCAGGAGAGAATTAATGAGCTCAAAACCGAGCTTGAAACGGAACAGCTGAAACGCCAGTAAAATGCACGTAAAAATGCACAATAAAAGGCTATGAAAGGTAGAACTAAAAGTTAAATATACCTTTACATTCCGGGTGCCGTATGATATGATTTTTACGTATTCAATAATAGAAAATTTCGCATGTTTTTTGTGTGCCATTTGTTAAACAGGTGATTTGCAAGAGACATGCGTTTTTTTTCATCGGGGTACATCGACAAATTAGACCTGGAATGTTGCATGGAGGTAGTAAGAATGAATAGTGGCACAGTAAAATGGTTTAATCCTGACAAAGGCTTTGGATTTATTGCAGATGATGTAAGCGGGGAAGAAGTATTTGTTCATTTTTCGGCTATAAATATTGAGGGCTTCAAGACTCTGGCTGAAGCTCAGAAGGTCACATATGAAACAGAAGTTGATCCGAAAAACCCTGACAAAATGAGGGCGATCAACGTGACTCCGGTGAAGGAGTAATCAACCGAAACAGTATATCGTACAAGGCTGCGGCAGCAGCCTTTTTTCTTACTCAAAACTATTGAAAAATACAGCATATTATATTAAAATAGTTTGTTAATAAGAAATATAAATAGAAATGATTCAAATAGAGAAAATAAAAGAAAACAGGAGGTAGTTATGGCACACATTTTTGAGGAACCATCGAGAACGTTCAGCGAATATCTGCTGGTACCGGGCTATTCATCAAAGGAATGCAGAGTGGATAATGTATCCCTCAAAACACCGGTAGTAAAATTCAGGAAAGGTGAGGAGCCGGAGCTTACTATGAATATTCCGCTGGTATCGGCCATTATGCAGGCGGTATCGGGAGATGAGCTGGCTATCGCACTTGCCAAGGAAGGCGGTATCTCGTTTATATATGGCTCACAGAGCGTGGAAAGCCAGGCGGAAATGGTAAGAAAGGTCAAGTCCCACAAGGCCGGATTCGTAACCAGCGACGCCAATATCAGACCTGATCAGACTCTCAGAGAGCTGCTTGAGCTTAAAGAAAGAACAGGACATTCGACAACTGCAGTCACAGAGGATGGTACTGCTGAGGGTAAGATGGTAGGTCTTGTGACCAGCAGAGACTACAGAATCAGCAGAATGTCACTCGATGAAAAAGTGTGCAATTTCATGACACCTTTTGAAAAACTGGTGTATGCGGAGGAAGGTGTTACTCTTTCCGAGGCAAACGATATTTTATGGGAGCATAAGCTTAACGCCCTGCCAATCGTGGACAAAGAACAGAGATTGACAGCGTTCGTTTTCCGCAAAGACTACAATTCTCACAAGGAGTATCCTGACGAGCTTCTTGACGAGCACAAGAGATATGTTGTTGGCGCCGGAATCAATACAAGAGACTACGCAGAGAGAGTGCCTGCGCTTGTTGAGGCGGGTGCTGATGTGCTTTGCATAGACTCATCCGAGGGCTATTCTGAATGGCAGAAAATGACGCTTGATTTTATCAGGGAAAAGTACGGTGACAGTGTTAAGGTTGGTGCCGGCAATGTTGTTGACAGAGACGGCTTCAACTATCTGGCTGATGCGGGCGCTGATTTTATCAAGATCGGTATCGGCGGCGGCTCTATCTGTATCACAAGAGAACAGAAGGGTATCGGCAGAGGACAGGCTTCTGCTGTTATTGAGGTAGCTAAGGCGAGAGATGAGTATTATGAGAGAACGGGCGTGTATATTCCTATCTGCTCTGACGGCGGTATCGTTTACGATTATCATATGACGCTGGCGCTGGCTATGGGTGCTGACTTCCTGATGCTCGGCAGATATTTCTCGAGATTCGACGAGTCGCCAACAGCAAAGCTGAATATAAATGGAACTTATGTAAAAGAGTACTGGGGCGAGGGCTCCAACAGGGCAAGAAACTGGCAGCGCTATGATATGGGCGGGGACAGCAAGCTTTCGTTTGAGGAAGGTGTTGATTCTTATGTTCCATATGCAGGTCCACTCAGTGATAATGTAAGGCAGTCGCTCCAGAAGGTTAAATCTACCATGTGCAACTGCGGTCAGCTGACTATTCCTGATCTTCAGAAAAATGCCAAGCTTACGGTTGTTTCAGCGACCAGTATCGTTGAAGGCGGTGCACATGATGTTATCCTGAGAGAAACCTCGGGTCAGAACAACAGGTAAGGAGCACGCTGATGAAACATGAGAAGATAATCGTAATTGACTTCGGTGGCCAGTACAATCAGCTTATTGCCAGACGTGTCAGGGAGTGCAATGTTTACTGTGAAGTACACCCTTACACGATGAGTATTGATGAGATAAAGGAGACGGATCCGAAGGGTATTATTTTCACCGGCGGACCGAACAGTGTCTACGGGGATGATTCTCCGCGTCATTCTCCTGAAATATATGAGCTGGGAATTCCTGTTCTTGGCATCTGCTATGGTGCGCAGCTTATGGCACATCAGCTTGGCGGCAAAGTTGAGACGGCGCCGGTAAGTGAATATGGCAGAACAGAGGTGGATATCGACGGCAAAGACGGCATTTTCAGGTCGGTAGCTGATAAAACCATCTGCTGGATGAGTCATACTGATTATATCAGCGAGGCTCCTGCGGGATTTGAGGTTACGGCTCACACTCCGGTGTGTCCGGTTGCTGCCATGGAAAACAGGGACAGAGGGCTCTATGCTCTTCAGATGCATCCGGAGGTAATGCATACTGTTGAAGGTACCAAGATGCTTGAGGCTTTTGTAAAGGATGTGTGCGGCTGCAGCGGCGACTGGCAGATGGGTTCGTTTGTGGATGATACCATCATGGCTATTCGTGAAAAGGTCGGTGATGGAAAGGTGCTGTGTGCGCTTTCCGGCGGCGTTGATTCTTCTGTAGCTGCGGTTTTGATGTCAAAGGCTGTCGGCAGGCAGCTCACGTGCGTTTTCGTCGATCATGGTCTTCTACGAAAGAACGAGGGTGATGAGGTGGAGGCTGTTTTCGGACCTTCCGGTGAGTATGATCTGAATTTTATCCGCGTGAATGCTCAGCAGCGTTTTTATGATAAGCTTGCAGGCGTAACAGAGCCTGAGCAGAAGCGAAAAATAATCGGCGAGGAATTCATCCGTGTTTTCGAGGAGGAGGCTAAGAAAATCGGTGCTGTTGATTTCCTGGTTCAGGGTACAATATATCCTGATGTTATTGAGAGTGGTCTGGGCAAGTCGGCTGTAATCAAGTCGCATCATAATGTTGGTGGGCTGCCGGATTATGTGGATTTCAAGGAAATCATCGAGCCGCTTCGTATGCTCTTCAAGGATGAGGTTCGTCGTGCTGGTCTGGAACTAGGTATTCCTGACTATCTGGTGTTCAGACAGCCGTTCCCGGGTCCTGGTCTTGGTGTGAGAATCGTAGGTGAGGTTACTGAGGAAAAGGTCAAGATAGTACAGGATGCTGATGCGATTTACCGCGAAGAGATTGCTGCGGCAATGGATGCCGGCTTGATTCCAAAGTTTGGTGAAGAGGGCAGTCTCGGGCAGTATTTCGCGGCTCTCACCAATATGCGTTCTGTCGGAGTAATGGGCGATTTCAGAACCTATGATTACGCAGTTGCGCTGCGTGCAGTTCTGACATCCGATTTCATGACGGCTGAGGCGGCACATCTGCCGTGGGAGGTAATAGATAAAGTTACAACGCGAATTGTCAACGAGGTGAAGCATGTGAACAGGGTCGTTTATGACTGCACAGGAAAACCACCAGGGACGATAGAGTTTGAATAACACCAGGGGGTTTTCATGCCCTTTTGAAGCCTTGAAATGACTGGGTTTTGGTGATTCACCGGATTACGGTGATTCTAAAATGATTCTAAAAATCAAGTTCAATATGAGCAGTGACAGATACATTTGATAAAATGGACACTGCTCTTTTTTTATAAAAAAATATATTTGCCATTGTTACAATAGAGTATTGTGATATGGTAATAATTATATTGTAATGATCCATTACAGGTAGCATCAGAACCAATCACATTGGAGAACAATGTTTGGAAATAATCAAACAAAACGATTGACACCATATACGACACCACATATAATATAAGAAGGAGGTATAACAGATGTCAAAATGGGATAAACTGATAGCACGTATATGCAATTTATCAAAAGACCTCCGGTTTGATGAGTTGCGGAAGGTATTGGAAAGCTACGGATATGAAATGAATGCACCAAGAAGCGGAAGCAGTCATTATACGTTCAGGAAACAGGGATGTATGCCAATCACTATACCGAAGCACGAACCGATTAAGAAAGTATATGTGGAACTGGTAAGGCAGATTGTAGAAAGCGAGGCGAAGAATGATGAAAACGATGAATGATTATATGGCAATGTCCTACCGTATGGAAATTGTGGAAGATAAGGATGAAGGCGGGTTCGTGGTTTCTTATCCAGATTTGCCTGGCTGTATTACTTGTGGAGAGACTGTGGAAAGTGCGGTAACCAACGCACTTGATGCGAAAAAGGCGTGGCTGGAAGCTGCATTGAAAGATGGAATGGAAATCCATGAGCCGGACAGTCTGGAAGACTATTCTGGGCAGTTTAAGCTGAGGATTCCACGAAGCTTGCATCGATCGCTGGCAGAGCATTCGCAGAGAGAGGGAATCAGCATGAACCAGTATTGCGTGTACCTTCTTTCTAAAAATGATGCAGTGTACTCAAAATAATAGTTGAGTAACGTCTTCATTGCAGTTATATGAAATGTTTAATGGCAACGATGATGAAGCTGAGTTTGAATAAAAATAGTTCAATATGAGCAGTGACAGATACATTATATAATGTATCTGTCACTGCTCTTTTCATGTGTGACACTTTTGTGAAGTTAGGTGAGTATAATATAAATAATATGATGACGGAAACAAAATATTTGGCAAAGCATCCTAAAGGGTGTGACGCAAAGCTCTAGAGCCTGTAATATGGCAGTCAGCTGCACTTTAGTAATGCATTGTCGAAATGACAATGTTTTTTTATGTTGAAAAGAATTTTAATTCAGGAGATAAATGCGATGAATGCAGGAAGAGTAAAAAAATTCATAGTGATGGTTTTATCGATTCTGCTTGTAGTAACGGCATTTCCTATTGCCTCTTTTGCAGAAGAAGAGTCAAGTACAGGAAAGTTGCTCAACGGAAGCTTTGAGGAAGGACCGACATTTACGAATGGTTATCTTCAGACATCAGCTTCCGCTATTTCTCCATGGAAGACGACGGCATATGGAAGTGATGGCACAAATGGACTGGTTGAGCTTCTCAGAAAGAACACAGGCACATATATTCCCGGTGTAACACTTGAGCCTTCTGACGGCACTTATGCTGCTGAGCTTAATGCAGATGAAGAGAGTTCTCTTTATCAGGTTGTTGACACTGAGCCGTCAAGCCTTTATGAATGGGGGCTTGATCACGGTGCAAGAACAGAAAGCGAGACAATGGCTCTCATTATCGGCCCAAATCAGGACGAGCTTCCAAGCAAAAACAGGGGGGAGGGATATGAAGCGTCTGACTTAAAGCAGACGAATCCTACACTCAGAACCGGATATAAATACGGAAGAGATCAGTTTATGCAGATGGTCGACTGGCTTAAAGCGACAGGTCGTATTGAATCTACAAAAAATAATAATGGATTGGCTAATGGCGGCAAAGCAATTATTCTTTACAGTAAAAAATTCGATGAGCACGGATCATTTTTGAATAATGAAGATAATCAGCCATTCAGCATGACGCCAAGTTCAATATATACTGAAAAGTGGTACATATGGCTGATGACTGATCACAAGGCTGCATCTGGCATCAATCCATGGGGACATTACGGTTTAAATGCTTCTGCTGAAGAAAGCAGTGGAGATTTAGATCTTGGCAAGTATTACTTATACACAGTTCCGGCAGAACAGAGCAAAACTTTATTTGCTTTCACATCAGTTGAAAACTCTGTAAGACCCGGAGCTGACTACCCTGATCCTACTTACGGAAACTTTGTTGATGGAATTAAGTTTAATCTTTACCGTTCGCTTTCAGGAAGTACAACTCCACACGGAAGTGCAATTGTCGGAGGAAGTGATGGGAGTATAGCAGGAGAAGGCGCAGAGGCAGGTCATGCGGTGACTGTAGGTAACAGTGTATCGACATACGTTCTTGACGGTCGCGACCTTGAAATAGAGGCAGTTGTGAAAAGTGATGAGGTAGAAGACGTGACGTTTGCAGGTGTTTATTACACTTATCAGGATCCTGAAACGGGAGACAGCGTTACTCAGTTTATCTCTGCAAAAGGTGATAATACCGGCTGGGAAGAAATACTTAAAGAGAATGGCGATAAAGAGTATAAATATACTCTTGAAAATGTTAAAAGTGCAGTTAATCTTCATTTTGTATTCATTAAAAGCCCGCTCATATCTTATGATCCGAACGGCGGAAAGCCGTATGTATGTTTGGAAGGTGCTGAACTGGAGGAAGAGTCATCTGATGCTAACGTCTATAGTTTTAAGCCGGAGGCAGCGGAAGAAGGGATGAAGTATGTTTCGCCATATACTTCTCATGCACCTGAAGGGCAGAATGATGGCTGGCTGTTCACAGGATGGCTGCTGTTTGATGATACAGGAGATAAAGTTACTCTTCCGGCTGAGCACACAATTGCCTGCAGCTATAAACAGGGTGTAGTTACAGGACAGCCGTTTACGGCTATCGAAGGTGACAACTCATTCAAAATTAAAAGTAAAACAAACTCTGAGATAATATGGGAAACTGACAGTGATGCGCTTTATGAAGATCAGGCTACAGGCCTGGCACTTGTTGCCCAGTGGAGATGGGCACAGGAGTTTATCCCTCAGACCGATAACGGTGAGGGTTTTATTTCTTCCGATTCTGGAGGAAAAGTTACCCTGGAAGGAGTTTCAGAGGATTACAGTAACGAGAAAGATGAAGGAGCCAAGTGTTACTATGCAGGTGTGAATGAAACCATCACAGCAAAGGCTTCGGCAAAAGATGGTTATTACTTTGCAGGCTGGTATGATGAGGCTGGCAACCTTGTGACTTCATGCAGCGAACTTAAATACACTGAAAAGGCAGAGGAGTTAAACACATATTACGCGAAATTCATAAAGAACTATACTCAGACTTTCATTCGTCAGATACAAAACGAGAATGGACAGTGGATAACCCTTGATGCTGGTGATGATAGAGTACGTTCTCTTTCACCTTCAGAAATCACTGCCGAATATGGCGCTTATGTAAGTTCGACAGCAGCTAACAATGCTGAATACGGCTTTGTGGGATGGTACGATAAAGATGGGAAAAAAGTACCTGACAGTCTGATATGTAACGGGGGCAAAACGATACGTTATCAGGTGGAAGGTGACGCTACATATTATGCGAGGTTTGAGCCATCTAAAACGATAAGCTTTAAAGTACAGCTTATAAATTATGATGATACGACTTCTGAAGAACCTTCAGCATCCGATGCATATTATGGCTTGTTAAACACTTACAGTACCAATGCGGTTAATGGAGACATTGTCAAATCAAAAGCTTATTCAAAGCAGGGATATCAGTTCGTTGGCTGGTATGACGAAAAAGGAAACAGTATAACTGTTGATACATCGGATGCAAGTATAGCGGCACCAACTGTCAGTGATGATGCTCCTCTGGTTTATATCGCAAAGTTCAAAGAAAGAACAGATACAGCATATAAGGTTAATCATTGCTTTAAGGGCGCTAACGGAGACAAGGACAAGACAATCTCATATACATATTACGGAAGAACAGGTGAATCAGTAACCCCTTCGGCCTTAGACATTTCAAAGCTTTCTGAGTCAGATAGAACTCTTTTATTAGGATATGTCTATAGCGAAGGAATCACAACGAAAACAATCGCAGCAAACGGTTCGACAAGTTTTACTCTGAATTACATCAGGATCCCTGAATCGTTAGAATATAATGCGAATATTCCTTCAGGGAGTGATGGATCACCGGTAGGGACAGCTGTTCCAGAAAAACTGGAAGATACATCCGGGTATGCAGGATGGACGGTTGATGTGAGTAATGGCAAATATTCCCTTGAGGGATATACCTTTGCAGGATGGAATACGGAAGCTGATGGCAGCGGAGAACCTTATTTTGCAGGAGATAAATACCTTCTTGCCGCAACCGGAAGCCATATGGAAGGTGATACAGAGGTTAAAGATTCAAACCCCAATGTCCTTTATGCGCAATGGGTAAGCAGCACTGCTGTAATGGATTCATATAAGGTGCAGTATATAAAGCTTGATAAAGCCGATAATGAAACCATTGCGGAAGAAAAAACATATTCGGGTGAAGTTGGAAAGACTGTAAGTGCTCAGGAAAAGACATATGCAGGATATACGTTTGATGCTCAGATCAGCAATACAAACGGCGAAGTTATATCAGGTGATAATCCTCTTGTTCTTAAACTATATTATAGACCTGATTTACTTCACATAACATATAAAGCGAACGGCGGAATCGGAGCTGATGTACAGCAGGAAGGATATGTGGATGAAACCGTATCTACAAAGGGAAGTGATACATTTACGAGGGCAGGATATACCTTTACAGGATGGAAAAACCCGGAAGGTGTATCCTACAATGCAGACAGCAGCTATGTAATGACTTCAGGAGAAAATATTCTGCTTGCACAGTGGTCACCAAATAGTAATACTAAATATACAATAAACCATTATAAGGTTTCAGCTGATGGTACGAGTGCTGAGCTTGTTCGAAGTGAGGAAAAACAAGATCAGACAGGCAGAAGAGTTACAGCTGCAGCAATAGATATACCTGGTTATGTGTATAAGAGTGATCTTAATACAAATGGCATGAGAACCTTGCATACTGGCAATGTTGCAGGTGATGGAAGCCTGGTGCTTTCTCTTTATTATGTTCCGAAAATGGTGAAGCTTACATATGATTCAAACGGTGGAAACGGAAGCAGTACATATACTTCGGGTTACTATAATACAGACACTTCCATTCTTTCTAACACCATGTTTGTAAGACCAGGATATACATTTATAGGCTGGAATTCTCAGGAAGACGGAAAAGGAACAGATTATACGCCAGGTGCATCATACACTTATGGAGATAATGACGAAACCGTCTATGCTAAGTGGAGAGCAAATGAAGATACGCCGTATAAGGTAGAGCACTACCTTATAACGCCACAGAATGAATGCGTATTGTATCAAAGTGATGATAAAACAGGAGTCACAGATACACCTGTTCAGGCGATACCGATCAGTAGTATCACTGGATATAGGTACAATGAAGCATATAAAAATGATGATTTGAATCTTGTGGAAAAAGCTGAAGGGACAATTGCAGGAGACGGTTCTCTGGTGCTTAAACTGTATTATATATCGATACCTGTATATCTGAATTATCATGCAAATGATGGTACGAATCAGTTCCAGCCAGTTTCAGGATATATTAACAGCAAGACCACAGTAATGGACAATCCGTTTACGCGTCCCGGATATACCTTTGTTAAGTGGACAGAAAACAAAGATGGCTCAGGAACTGTTTATAAGGCCGGAAAAGATGAATACACCTTTACAAATGAAGAGTGTGCTCTTTACGCACAATGGAAGGCAAATACGGATACTCCATACACTGTTGAGCATTATATTCTGTCACCTGATGAGAGCAGCTGCAGTCTGTATAAGACTGAAAGCAAAAAAGGAACAACAGATACAACTGCCACAGCATCCCCTGTTGATATAGCTGGATATGAATATGTGGCTAGATATAAGAATGCAACCTTAAGCATAAGTGAGGTTGCTAATGGAACTGTTTCAGCAGATGGAAATCTCGTTCTGAAGCTGTACTATAAACCATATGAAATAAGTTTTGTATACAACCCGAACGGCGGAGCAGGAACGATGGATTCACAGTCAGGGTATGCTGGAGATAATATTACAGTTTCAGACAACTTGTTTACACGACCAGGCTATACGTTTGACAGATGGGATACGAAGGAGGATGGAACGGGCACCTCATATTCATCCGGAAGCGGATATGATCTTACAGCAGAAAGCAATGTCCTTTATGCTATATGGAAGCCGAATGATGATACACCGTATACGGTAAAACATTACAAAGTGGATAAAAACGGCGTCGCGGAAGTGGCGGATATTGAGAACCTCAAAGGGACAACAGATACAACTGCTCATGCCTCCGAAAAGACTTATAAAGGCTATACTTTCGTAAATCAGGTAGGAGATAATAAGAGCGTTGTTTCCGGAAATATTGCCGGAAATGGAAGTCTTGTTCTGGAACTTTACTACACTCGTGATATGGATAAATTGAAGTATATGCCGAATGATGATTCTGATAATACTGATGATTCTGCTGTAGATACTGGAGATACAATGGATCTTAATATATGGCTTATGCTGCTTGCCACTTCAGCAGTTGCAATAGGAGCACTGGTTGGTGTCAAGAAAAAACGCAGATAGAATCGGTGAAGTTGACTTTATTATAATGATTTCCCAGCAGCATTAGAACAGATGGGTGTCGCGATAATATGCCGTAACGCGAAACCCTTTTTGTTTTATCAAAGCAAATCAATACAAGAAAACAAAATACAGAATAAACACAACAGTCAATACAACGACTGTTGTATTTATTTCTGAGGTTTTACGTGCCGTAAGCTTGCAGAGAACATGTGCGATAAAGCCGGCCGCGATACCGGTCGTTACCGAATATCCGAAGGTCATACCTGCAATTGTGATGAATGCAGGGATTGAGCTGTCCATAGAACTGAAGTCCACTTTACGGATTTCAAGAAAAATCATCAGACCTACAACTATCAGGACCGGTGATGTAGCGGCAGCACTGACAACACTTGCAAGTGGCGCAAAGAAAATAGCCAGAGTGAAGCATGCTGCAGTGGTGAGAGCAGTAAGTCCTGTTTTCCCGCCTGCTGCGATGCCTGAAGCAGATTCTGCATATGAGGTGACTGTTGATGCTCCAAAGAATGAACCTAGCGTTGTCGCCAGTGCATCTGCAACCATGATGCGCTGCATGCCTCTGTCATAATCGGGATCGTCAGGGTCTGTAGTTCTGGAATAAGTTCCGATAAGAAGCCCGGCTGTATCAAATATATCAACCAGGGTAAGTGAAAGGATCAGAGCAATCAGTGAGATTACGGCTCCCATACTGAAACCGCCAAGAAGGAGCCCGTGAAAATCCAGAGCCATGAATACCGTGCTGATTGCAGACGGGAGACTGACAACCTTATCCGGTAAAGGTGTCTGATTTGTAGCAAGGCTGAGAATTACAGTAAACGCAATGCCTATAATAAGACTTCCACGAACATTCCTCACTGTCAGAACAATTATGAGAGCCAGCCCAGCAAGTGCTATGAGAACTGCAGGGCTTGACAGGTCGCCGAGAGCGGGATATCCGGCGGTCATTGTGATAATGCCGCTGTCGAGAAGCCCGATAACTGCAATGAATAGACCGATACCGGCTGTGATAGCATGTTTAAGATTTTCGGGAATTGACCTGAGCAGAATCCCCTGCAAAGGTGACACGGTAACGATAAGAAAGAGAATGCCTGATATGAATGTGAGTGCGAGTGCCTGCTGCCAGGTATATCCGAAGCCTGCGCATAGTGTGTAGGCAAAAAATGCGTTCATACCCATTCCTGACGCCATGGCAAACGGCTTGTTGCTCATGAATGCGCTGAGCAGTGTACCTACTGCGGCGGCAAGACATGTGGCGATCATGACACCATTTGAATCCATGCCTGTCGTTGACAGAAATACAGGATTCACAAAAATTATGTAGGCCATAGTGCAGAAGGTTGTTAAGCCTGCACGTATTTCAGTGGTAACGGTCGTGTTGTGCTCTTCGAGCCGGAAGATTTTATTCATAAGTGCCCTCCTAAAAAATAAAAATACACATACAGACATGCACTTTAGCATCATGCAAGCCTTATGCGTATTACCCGCAATCTCCGCAGCTGGTGTTCTGACTTAAGTATCATCATCAGTGCTTCGCCTTCCCGGGGCGTTACCCAGTGACATAATGAAGCTGACTCCTCTATTACAGCATTGGCGGTGTACAGGAATTTCACCTGTTTTCCTTTAAATCCATATGGATACTGCCGAGAGTATTATTTAGTTAAGGCAAATTGTAACCGTGTATATGTGATTTGTAAAGTGCACTTTACAGAACATGTGCAGGTGGTTAACATATATTGTTTATGTGTTGTTTACACAATCTGCGCATCTTGTTTTGCTCGAAATAATTCATGCTGCAAAATGCAGGAAACCCTTGAAAATACAGCGTGGCATGATATAATGGGGGCAGATAAAAAAGCAATCTGATTTGAGGAATCCGGTGAAAATCCGGAGCGAGTCGGTCACTGTAATCAGGGAGACGGCTGCAGATGCCATTGGAAATTTTTCTGAGAAGGCGCAGTTTGTTGAAGATCTGTAAGTCAGGATATTCAATTCAGATTAGAACAAAAGTAGGCATAGCTTCCGTAACAGGCAGGTCTATACGGTAGGGATTCATATCATCTGAGCTTATGAATCAATTACCAGAATAGTAAATTAGAATCACCTGTTCGGATTCCGGGCAGGTGATTTTGTTACGAAGCTGCTTATGAGTTTTTTCATTTAGGAGGAGGTAAAAATGAAGAAAAAATTCAAAAAACTGCTAAGTGTTATCACGGCACTGGCAGTAGCAGCAACAATGACAAGTGCTACTGTGTCATTATCTTATGCGGGCGAAACAGGTGACCCTGAACCGCAGTCAGACGTTACAACCACTCTGGGAATGTTCACTCCCGAAAATGCAAAAGTTACAATCAATGATGATGCAACAGCAAGTGTTGAGTTTACAGTAGAGACAACGGGGGCAACCAAGTGCTATGACAAGATTGCACTGGTTGAACAAACTGCTGAGGACAAGGACAGCGTTGCAATAGAAGCCGTTGTAGATAAAACTGAAGGCGGTTCATCAACATTCCGGTTTACTGTAGAGGTAAGTAAACTGGGGAAACAGATACCATTTTCAACACATCGTATTAAGACTGATGGAACCGAAGAATGGAAAAGTTGGAGTGAGCAGAAATATATAATATTTAATTCACCATCTATCGTTGACCAGATGATTTCAAAAATATATGTTCAGACAAGAAATGAATATACGGATGCAATGTGTGAAGCTGCAAAGGCATGTTGGGATGGTCTTTTGGATGAGCAGAAGAAACTGGTACAAGAGTATGATTATTTCGGTCTGGATACCGGAGATGCATCAAATGATAATACTCTTAACCAGAATGAAATCGGCGAGAAAGAACTGCTTGTAGTAAGCTTTGGGACAAGCTTTAATGACAGCAGAGCTGAAGATATAGGATCTATCGAAAAGGCTCTTGCAGATGCCTATCCTGGCTATTCCGTAAGAAGAGCATTTACATCGCAGATTATTATCAATCACATTCAGGCAAGAGATGGCTATGCAATAGACAATGTGACACAGGCTATGGACAGAGCAGTAGCCAATGGTGTAAAGCAGATGGTAGTACAACCTACACATCTGATGTCAGGTTATGAATATGACGATTTAAAAGCGGAAATTAATGAATACGCAAATAAGATTGATATTGTTTATGGTAAGCCATTGCTTGACTCAGATGCTGACAGAACAACTGTAGCAAAGGCTGTAACAAAGGCTGCTGCATTGGATGCAGGTTATTCGAGCATTACAACTGCTGATGAAAACACAGCATTTGTTTTCCTGGGACATGGGACTTCTCATGAAAATCAAAAGAGATATACACAGATGCAGCAGAAGTTTGAAGCCTTAGGGTATAGTAACTGCTTTATGGGAACAGTAGAAGGTAAACCGGAAGCTACATCTATTGAGAGCATTATTGCTACAGTTAAAGCTGATGGGTATACAAAAGTTGTTTTAAGGCCGCTCATGGTTGTTGCAGGTGATCATGCTGAGAATGACATGGCAGGAGATGATGAAGATTCATGGAAAAACATGTTTGTAGCCGCAGGCTTCAAAGTTGAATGTCAGATAAATGGACTAGGAGTAATAGAGGCTATTCAGAATGTATACGTTCAGCATGCTAATACTGCTTTAGAGAATAAGGCTTCTGAGGTAGCAAAAGCAGAAGCGGAAGCTGAGAAGGCTACGGCTGAAAAAGCTCGTATAGAAGCTGAGAAATCAAAGGCCGCCGCTGAAAAGGCTCGTGTTGAAGCAGAACAGGTGATCAAAACATTGAATGCAAAACTTACAGTAATGGGGACAAAGGTAGCGGGAGTTAAAGTAAAGGCATACAAATCCTCACATAAGATTACTGTAAAATGGGCAAAGAATTCCAAGGTGACTGGATATAAGATTTATAGAGCAACAAGCCTGAATGGAAAATATAAGCTTGTAAAGACAACAACTGGAAAATCAGTGACAATCAAAAAGCATAAAAAAGGCAAAACATATTACTACAAGGTAGTAGGTTACAAGAAGATTGCAGGTAAGACTATTTATACGAAAGATAGTGCAATCAAGAAAATAAAAGCTAAATGATTTGTGAAAAAAGAATTGCAGGTGTCTGAAAAAGGATACCTGCTGCATTCTTTAGATAGGGTGATATAAATGAAGAAAAAAATACATGCTATAATAACTTTAACAGTTTCTTTTATTATGATTATGGCTTTAAGTGTTGTGGATAATGCTGATGCATCGACACGAGTACCGGAAGATGGTTTATATAAGGTAGAGGTTCCAGACCCTGCTCCAATGTGCAAAATTCTTGCCGAAGATAATAATACCTGCGATTTGTTGGTTAAGGATGGTAAGATGACAGCTGTTTTCAGACTTAATTCTGATGGTTATGATAAGATATATGTTGGAACAAAGGAAGACGCTGCTGTTGCTGATCAATCAGAATGGATTTACCGAACTGAAGAAAAGCGAACAACTGTAGATGAGGGTGTTGAAATAACAACTACCATTTGTACATATGAAATGCCAGTTGAAGCATTAGGAACAGGGATTAGTGTTGCAACGCACTCTATTTCCAAAGGAGAAACTAGTGGGTCTAATTATATTAAAGGCTGGTATGATAGAACCTTTATATTTTCAAATCCAAGGGGGCTTACAACAGAAGAAGCTGACTCGATAATAAAGTCAACTCAGAATATCGAAATGCTTAGGTTTGCAGCAGAAGCGAAGACAGGTATTTTACCGAGCGAATATGATGCCCTCCAGCAGAAATACGACGAAACAGAAGCGGCTCGTGCAGCAGCAGTAACAGCAAAGAGCAAAGCTGAATCCACAGTAAGCAATCTCAATACTACTGTGAACAACCTCAATGCGAAAATCGCTGTAATGGGTACAAAGGTTGGAGGCGTAAAGGCAAAGGCATACAGATCATCACACAAAATTACTGTTAGCTGGTCAAAGAATTCCAAGGTAACAGGCTATAAGGTTTACCGAGCAACAAGCCTTAACGGATCATACAAAGCTGTTAAAACAACAACTTCAAATACAGCAACAATCAAGAATCACAAAAAAGGCAAGACATATTATTACAAGGTTATTGGTTACAAGAACGTTGCAGGTAGCAATGTTTATACAAAAGACAGTGCAATCTGTGTAGTAAAAGCCAAATAGTGCTGAAGGATATTATAGTAAGAGGTAGAGAAAGTGAGGAAGAAACATAAAATCATATTTTCGATAATATTGTCTGTATGCCTCGTTATCGCACAGATAACGCCGGTATTTGCAGCCGATGATATTGAAAATGCACAGAATGAATCGAGTCAGGAGGAACCAGCTCCGGAGGTAAAGGATAACGTCAAGGAAGAAGAACCGGAATCGGTGACATCTGCTGATGAGGAAACGGAAGATGTGTCTGCAGGGAATGCAGAACAGACAAAGGAAGAACAGGTCATTTCAAATACAGCTGTGAAGGCAAAGACTGCATCACCTGACACCGAATCTAATGATGAAAAAACAGAAGAAGCATCTAGTGATGTCATTAAGGATGGCACTTATAAACCCGACAGCTTTACCTTTACTGGAGGAACCGGCAAAGTAACGATTACCTGTCCTGAGGTTACAATTAAAGATGGAAAAGCTACTGCTAAAATTGTGTTTTCAAAAGAAACTTTTAAATCGCTTATAGTTGGGGAAAAAGTTACACAAAGAGCAGCTGACTCTCCTGCAGGGACTTCTGTATTCAATGATATTGAGGTTAAAGTGAATGAAGATGTGATAATTTCCGGTTATTCAACCAAAATGAATAGTAGTATTGATTATAATATTCACATCACCCTTTCAAGCAACTCACAGAAGCCAGACGGAACGGGTGATGGTGGTTCCGGAGGAACCGGAGGCAGCGAAACCACGGAAGACAAGCCGACTGGTACCGAGAAGCTGTCTAATGGTACATACAAAGTTAAAACCGAAACCAAAAACGACATGTTCAAAATCGCTCCGGATGCCGACGGAAACAAATGGAGCATACTCAAAATATCTGCTGATGGAATGCAGGCAACCATTACTTTGACAGGTACTGGCTATGATTACCTTTACCCGGGAACAGCGGAACAGGCTGCAAAGGCTCAAAAAAGCAGCTATATCAAATACTTTGTATCAAATGACAAGTATTCATATACAATCCCTGTTTCTGCACTTGATAAGGAGCTTCCGTTTGCGTCACACTCAATAAAGAAAAACCTATGGTATGACCGTACAATAATCTTTTATTCAAGCGGCGCGATTAAGGTAAAGGATGATACAACCGTAGTTCCGATAAGCCCGGGTACGTCAAATAAAAATGACGAAACCAACGGCAAGAAGGCAACCAGCAAGCAGACATCCAAGGTCTCAAAATCATGGAAGGACGAATCCGGTAAAGGAACCGCAGCTGTAGACAACTCAACGAAGCTCAAGGATGGAACATATACACCTGCAGGCTTCAGCTGGTCAGGCGGAACAGGCCGACTTGCATATATCAGATGCAATAAGGTTATCGTCAAGAATGGACAGTCCTTCGGCGTAATAGAATTCGGAAGCACAAAGTATGATCAGCTTAAAGCAAACGGCAGGATATACGCTAATTCAAACAGCGGTGGACTAGCGACCTTTGTAATTCCTGTCAAGCTGAATGCTAACAACACCATTATCGGCAGGACGACAGCAATGTCGCAGACTCACTGGATACAGTACTCAATTTTCATTTCACTGCCGGTAAAAGCAGACGGTACTGTAGATGAAACAAAGGCTCAGGCAGAGACAGACAAGCTTAGTGAAAAAGCTCCTGAAATCATGGGCCTTGAGTATGATTCTACAATAGAAGTTGAGGAATCCGATTACTTCAGACTTTTTAAATATAATGACGGGATAGTGCTTCTGCAGATAGATGCAGCTACCGATACGGCGCTGTACAAAAAGGTTGAAGATAAAAAAGAAGCTGAGAAGAAAACTGAAGCTGAGTATGACGAGGATGGAAAACTGATAGCTAAATCGCAGCATGAAATTACGATGGAGCTCTATCAGAATAATGTAATAAACTATCTGCTGGTTCCGGAAGGGGTTGAAATTCCGGCAGGACTGGAAAAAAGCTATGTTATTGTAACACTTCCGGCAGACAGCACCTTCGCGGCATCAGAGAAAGCTGCCGATATACTTAAGGAGATGAAGCTGTCTGAATATATAACAGGAGAAGCAGATAAAGGCCTTGAAAACATTGATTACAAGAGCATCGTGAAGAACAAGACCAACATGTGCATTCTTTCCTCGGATGTACTTCCTGAAAAAATATCAAAGGATATGACATCCAAGGAAAAGGAACAGCTTGAAGCAGAAAACAAGACAAAAGAAAAACTGCTCAACAGTATTGAAACGAAATTCACAGCACTCGATATACCGGTAATAATCGATCGCTCAGGTGATGAAGATTCAGAGCTGGCCAAGAAGGAATGGGTTAAGGTATACGGTGCGCTTTACGGAGCTCAGGAGCAGGCAGACAGTTTATATGAAGCTTACAAGGAAAAGGTGAAGTAATGAAAAAACTTTGTCGAAGATATATAACTTACATAGCAGCCTTGGTAATGGCAGCTGCGATGGCGGTGGTATTGTCAGGATGCGGAGGCAGCTCGACATCAGGCTCCGATGCGGATATACCACAAATTGATGGTCTGACATACAGCTCGGCAATGGAACTGAAATATGCTGAGCAGTTCAACGTGTTCTACTATGAGGATGGATATACTGTGGTGGATATCAAGGCGGACGGAAGGTATCTGATAGTGCCTGAAGGCAAAACCATTCCGGATGGACTGGATGAAAGCATCACGGTGCTCAATGGACCTGTAGAAAACATCTATGATGCGGCAACTGCATCTGTAGCTCTGTTTGATGCCATGGACGCGATGGATTCAATCAGAATGGTGTCCGTAAATAAAGAAGGATGGACTTTTGATTCTATAAAGGATGCCCTTGATTCAGGTAAAGTGATTTATGCAGGCAAATACAATGCCCCTGATTATGAAACCTTGATGAATGAGGACTGCGAGCTGGCTGTGGAATCAACTATGATTCTACACAGTCCGGAGGTCAAGGAAATGCTTGAATCACTTGATATTCCTGTACTGATTGATTATTCCAGCTATGAATCCAATCCGATGGGAAGAACGGAATGGATCAAGCTCTATGGAGCTTTGACAGGACATGAAGAAGAGGCAGAAAGCTTCTTTAATAAACAGCTTGAGGCTATAAGTGCGCTTGAAGATGTCGAAGCAACAGGGAAAACTGTAGCGTACTTCTACATTTCAACCGACGGTAAAGCTGTTGTGAGAAGCAGTACTGACTATATTCCGGCGATGATAAAGATGGCCGGCGGCGAGTATGTATTCACTGATCTGACAGATGACAGCGGAGCATCTTCAATTGACATGAGCATTGAGCAGTTTTACAAGACTGCCAAGGATGCAGATATCATTATATACAATGGAAGCATAGACAGCACGGTAGCATCCCTCGAAGATCTGAAAGCCAAAAACGAAATAATGTCCAAGTTCAAGGCAGTGAAAAGCGGTAACTGCTGGTGCACCGGCAGCGCTGTTTATCAGAGAACAGATCTGGCAGCTGATATGATAATGGACATTGGTAAAATTATAGCAGATGAAGAGCCTGAAAACGGGTTTATAACCAAACTTAAATAATATTAGCAATATGAATGAAGATTTCAAATCAGCAAATATCAGAAGGCGGGCAAGGTACACGGTGGTTTTCATTGTCCTTGCCATCGCTTTCATAGTGATAACTATACTGAATATTAACATCGGTAATGTGCATATTCCTGTCAACCGGATACTTGGTGTGCTTTTTACAGGACAAGGCCTGGAGGATGATGTTAATATAATATGGACAATAAGAATGCCGAGAATCCTGATGGCGGCTGTTCTGGGCGGAGCTCTGTCTCTGGCGGGCTTCCTGCTGCAGACCTTTTTTAACAACCCCATTGCAGGACCTTTTGTGCTTGGAATATCATCAGGAGCAAAGATGGTTGTAGCCTTGACGATGATCGTGTTTGCATCTAACCTGTCATATGCATCATCATACGTTCTTATAACGGCAGCCTTCATTGGAGCTCTGATTTCAACAGGATTCATCCTTCTGGTTTCCAGAAGAATCAACCATATGGCCACACTGCTGGTTGCAGGTATCATGATAGGATATATCTGCTCGGCAGTGACGGATTTTATTGTGAATTTTGCTCAGGATTCGGATATAGTGAATCTTCACGGATGGACTCAGGGCAGCTTTTCGGGCACTAGCTGGAGCAATTTCTGGGTGGCGCTGGTATTCTGCGGAGTGGCGATTGTTCTGACACTGATGATGTCAAAGCCTATCGGAGCATTTCAGCTGGGTGAGGCATATGCCCAGAGCATGGGCGTGAATATCAAGTTCTTCAAGGTTGCGCTTATTGTTCTTTCAAGTGCACTTTCAGGATGCGTAACAGCCTTTGCAGGGCCAATATCCTTCGTAGGGATTGCCGTTCCTTTTCTTGTAAAACAGGGACTCGGTACTTCGAGGCCTATAATCGTAATCCCTGGTGTACTTTTTGGGGGTGCAGTATTCGTAATGTTCTGCGACCTTATTGCCAGAACGATGTTCGCACCGGTTGAACTTAGTATAAGCACTGTAACCTCAATGTTTGGCGCCCCGATTGTAATATTCATGATGATAAGAAAGCAAAAGAGAGGCATCTGAAAATGACAGTAAATACAAAGGGCTTTCATATGGAAAATGTATCGGTGGGATACAACGGTAAACCCCTGATACGTGATATAGCACTGGACATCAGACCGGGAGAGATACTGACTCTGATAGGTCCTAATGGCTCCGGCAAGTCGACTATTCTCAAGAGTATTACCAGACAGCTTAAGCTGATAAAGGGAAACGTAATGTTTGACGGTGAAAATCTGGGAGAACTCTCTTTCAAGGAATTGTCATCCAGGATGGCGGTGATGCTTACAGAAAGATTGAAGCCTGAGCTGATGACCTGCTATGATATTGTAGCCACAGGTAGATATCCATATACAGGAAAGCTTGGTTTTCTTACAGCTAAGGATGAGAGAATGGTCGAGGAAGCAATGGAAGCTGTAAATGCTACTGAGGTGGGTCATTGCGATTTCAGTGCTATCAGTGATGGGCAACGCCAGAGGGTTATGCTGGCAAGAGCAATATGTCAGGATCCTGATGTAATGATACTTGATGAACCGACTTCATTTCTCGACATCAAGCATAAGCTGGATCTTCTTCATATATTGAGGAGGATGACACGGGAAAAGGGAATTACAGTAGTAATGTCTCTTCATGAAATCGATCTGGCTCAGAAAATATCTGATAAAATAGTATGCGTAAAAGGCGAGACTATCTTCAGATACGGTGAGCCTGACGACATATTTAATGAGGAAACAATACAGACACTTTATGATATGGACAAAGGGTATTTTGATACCACTTTCGGAAGCATCGAGCTCCCCGGACCGGTCGGAGAACCCGAAACTCTGGTGCTTTCATCATCGGGGAGAGGAATAGCTGTATACCGGCAGCTGCAGAGGATATGTGTTCCTTTTACAGCTGCAGTAGTGTATACCAACGACCTGGATTATGAGCTGGCAAGAATAATGGCAGCTGATGTGATTACCGAAAAACCTTTTGAAGAAATCAGCGATGACACCTTCAACAGGGTAAAATCTGCCGTGGAAAACTGCAGCAGCATAGTGATTCCGGGTGTGGACATAGGAAGCTGCAACCGCAGGATGAATGAAATAATAAAGCTTGCCGAAGACAGCGGCAAAGTGAAAACTATTGATCAGATTATAGCTGAGAGGAAATAGGGATGGCGTTTGAACATTATATCAGAAACGGCCAGAAAATGTTGAGACTAGGGTACACCTCGGGAACCTGTGCAGCATTGGCATCGGCAGGAGCGAGTGAACTTCTTATTACAGGCAGAATGCCGGATCACCTGTCGATAATGACGGGCAAAGGTATTGACGTGACTGTGGAGCCGGAGGATTTCGGCAGGGATGAGAATTCTGCGTGGTGTGCAGTTACAAAGGATGGCGGAGATGATGCAGATGTAACTCATGGGCTGAAAATCTATGCACGTGCGGAATTGTGCACACAATCCGGAGTTTTCATAGAAGGAGGCGAAGGAGTAGGAAGAGTGACAAAGCCAGGTCTTGATCAGCCTCCCGGTAATGCGGCAATCAACAGTGTGCCGAGAAAGATGATCAGAGAATCTGTCGAAAAAATCATTGAGAAGCACGGATGCGGTAAGGGGATTAAGATTACTGTGTATGTTCCGGGAGGAAACAGTATTGCGAAAAAAACCTTTAATCCTATGCTGGGAATTGAAGGTGGCATTTCGATACTTGGAACGACCGGTATTGTTGAGCCTATGAGCAATCAGGCTCTGATAGATACAATAGAAGTAGAAATTAAGCAGGCCGCAGAGACCGGTGACAGGGTCATACTGACACCGGGAAACTACGGTAACGATTACATAAACAGTATTGGAATGGATACTGGAGGTATTCCTGTTATAAGGATATCAAACTTTCTGGGAGAAGCTATTGATATTGCCGTATCGATGGGCTTCAGAGAAATACTGGTGATTTCTCATATTGGCAAGCTTGTGAAGGTGGCGGCAGGTGTCATGATGACTCATTCCAGATATGCCGACTGCAGAAAAGAGGTTTTCTGCTCCCACAGTGCAGTTGCCGGGGCAGAGCAGAGTGTATGCAAGGCTTTGATGGAGGCTGCTACGACAGACGGCTGTATTGAAATTCTGGATAAGGCGGGCTTGAGAGAAGAGATAATAGGCTCTGTGCTGAAGGCAGTGCAGGCAAATATACAGAGACGTGCAGGTGAGGAAATACTGATTGGTGCTGTAACCTTCTCAAATGTGTACGGACGACTTGGTGAAACTGATGAAGCGGGAGTGTTGATAAGAAAATGGAACGTGGGAAATATTACAGCGTGAGTGTAGGTCCGGGAGATCCGGAGAATATAACATTGAAGGCAGTCAGAATATTGGAGGAAGCTCCCGTCATTGCAGTTCCCCAGACAGGTTCAGGGCAGACAATGGCACTGGATATTGCAGAGAAGGCTGTTGACTTCAGCCGGAAAGAAATTGTGAAGGTGAGATTCACAATGAGCAGAGATCCGGATGTTCTCAGACAGTCTCGGGAAGGTATTGCAGACATACTTCAGAAATTCATGGATGAAGGCAGAGATGTGGCTATGGTCAATATCGGGGATGTTTCCATATTCAGTACAGCAGTATATATTGGAGAAATACTTGAGTCAAGAGGCTATGAAACACGCATGGTTCCCGGTGTCACATCCTTTTGTGCGTCGGCTGCGGAAGCGAATATTTCGCTGGTTGAAGGTGATGACAGATTATCGGTGATATCAGCCGGAAGTGATATTAATGAAGCACTGGGACTGCCGGGAACGAAAATAATAATGAAATCAGGCAGACAGATAGATGCTGTAATAGAAAAAATCAAAGCACGAGGGCTCAAGGCCTGCATGGTATGCAACTGTGGTCTTGAGAATCAGAGGATATACAAGGATATAGCAGATTATAATCCGGAGGATGCTGCAGGATATTTTGCAGTTATTATCGTCAGACAGGAGGAGAAAGAATGATACATTTCGTGGGAGCAGGCCCTGGTGCCGCAGATCTTATTACAATCAGAGGTGCAGAATATCTGAAACAGGCTGACTGCATCATTTATGCCGGGAGCCTTGTAAATCCGGAGCTGTTGGATTATGCAAAAGCTGGATGTGAGATATATAACAGTGCCAAGATGACCCTTGAGGAAGTTATTGAGGTCATGAAAAAGAATGAAGCTGACAATAAGATGACAGTAAGGCTTCATACCGGTGACATGTGCCTCTATGGTGCAATTAGAGAACAGATGGATATACTGGACACATACGATATTGACTATGATTATATTCCGGGAGTATCAAGCTTCAGCGGAGCAGCATCGGCATTATGTGCGGAATATACGCTTCCGGGTGTGAGCCAGAGCGTAGTCATAACACGCCAGGCAGGAAGAACTCCGGTACCATCAAGAGAGAGTATTTCATCCTTTGCGCAGCATGGTGCAACGATGGTGATCTTCCTTTCCTCAGGTCTTATGGATAAGGTTCAGGAGGAGCTTATTGCAGGAGGATATGATCCTGAAACCCCTGCAGCCATCGTGTACAAGGCAACATGGCCTGACGAGAAGAAGGTGAGCTGCACAGTAGGAACCATTGCAGAAACAGGCAGAAGAGAGAATATCAGCAATCTGGCTCTGATTCTCGTAGGAAACTTTCTTGGAGATAATTATGAAAGAAGCAAGCTGTATCACCCTGGATTCACAACAGCATTCAGAGAAGGCGACGGTACAGCAGACGGAGAATAAATATGAAACTGGCATATCTGGCGTTTACAGACAGAGGTATGAAGCTGGCAGTTGAGATTAGCAAAGCTCTTGGCGGAAAGCCCAGCAGATGCGGCAATGGATTGTCCCTAGGTCAATGGACAGAAGAGAATTTTGACAGCTGTGATGGACTTGTCTTTGTTGGGGCAGCTGGAATAGCAGTGAGGGCTATTGCACCTCATGTACGTAAAAAGGACTGCGATCCGGCAGTCGTTGTTGTCGACGAGCTTGGAAGCTTTGCTATTTCACTTATGTCCGGACATCTAGGTGGCGCCAATCGTCTTACAGAACAGATAGCATCAATTGTCGGAGCACAGCCGGTGATTACGACCGCAACGGATGTCAACGGAAAATTTGCAGTGGATATATGGTCTGGTCATGTGAATGCGAAGGTCATTGAAACCGGTAGAATCAAGCTGATATCTTCTGCGGTACTTGCAGGCAAAGCAGTGGGAGTATACAGTCCGTGGGAAATATCGGGAATGCTTCCGGAGTATGTTGAACTGTCAGACAGGGAGCATGCAGATATATGTCTTGATGTGAGAATATATGATGACGATAGGCAGAACATGCTTCACCTTGTCCCGATGATAGGTATTCTGGGCATCGGATGCAGAAAAGATACCTCCCAGGAGCAGATTGAAGAAGCATTTGAAGCTTTTACAGAAGAAACCGGAATAAGTCCGGATGCGGTGATACAGGTTGCATCCATAGACCTGAAAAAAGACGAAGCAGGGATTCTCGGATTCTGCAGCGGGAGAAAGTGGCCATTTACTACATTCACAGCAGAGGAGCTGGCTGCAGCCCCGGGAGAATTTACAGAATCGGAATTTGTGAAAAAAACAACTGGAGTCGGCAGCGTCTGTGAAAGAAGTGCAGCTTATGCCGGAGGAACTATTATTGAGAAGAAATTCAGTTATTCGGGAGTAACCTTTGCCTTCGGGATAAAAGATTACAAACCGGATTGGAACTGGAAGGAGAGATAATGAATACAGTTTATGCAGTAGGACTTGGTCCGGGCAGTGAAGAATATATGACAAGGCAGGCATGGCAGGCTCTGGATAAGTGTGACATCATCTGCGGATATACAGTATATGTTGATCTGGTAAGAGATATTTTTCCTGATAAGGAAATGTATTCGACGCCTATGATGAAGGAAATTGACAGATGCAGATGGGCAATAGAAAAGGCAGAAGAAGGGTTTAATGTTGCGATGGTATGCAGCGGAGATTCCGGAGTTTATGGAATGGCAACATTGCTGCTTGAAATTGCAGAAAACCATGAGAACATTGAGATTGAAGTGGTTCCGGGAGTTACAGCAGCTCTTTCTGGAGGTGCTGTTCTGGGAGCACCGATAAGTCATGATTTCTGTGTGATTTCACTGTCGGATCTGCTGACACCATGGGGGCTTATAGAAAAAAGGCTGGATTGTGCAGGTCAGGGTGATTTCGCCATGGCAATATATAATCCCAGATCAAAGAAGCGGGAGGATTATCTCAGAAAAGCCTGCGAAATATTGTTGAAATCCAGATCTCCTGAAACCATATGCGGATGGGTGAAAAACATCGGCAGAGAGGGACAGATTTATGAAATAATGACTCTTAGGGAGCTTGCTGATGAAAAATACAAGGATGTTGACATGTTTACAACGGTTTTTATCGGCAACTCCGCAACAAGAAGGTCGGGAAACAGAATGCTGACACCGAGAGGATATGATAGGAAATGCGAGTTATAGTATTTGGTGGAACCAGTGAAGGCGAGGATATCGCATGCAGACTGGCTGATGCAGGGCTTGATGTCGTTGTATGCGTTGCAACAGAATATGGAGATGAATGCCAGGAGAGAACAGGCCGGCTTCAGGTTATGACCGGAAGACAGGATGCAGTTCAGATAAAGAATACTGTCAGAAATGCTGCAGTATGTATTGATGCAACACATCCATATGCAGATATTGCATCTGAAAATATCAGGAAAGGTTGTCTTGATGCAGGTGTCAGGCTGATAAGATATGTGAGACCTGAAAACATCCTTGATGAGGACGTTGTTACAGTGGATGATGCTTCGGAGGCTGCTGAGGTTCTGCGCAGCATTGATGGAAACGTGCTCCTGACTACAGGAGCAAAGGAGCTGAAGGTCTATTCCGAGCTGGATACTTCAAGGCTGTATCCCAGAGTGCTTCCTCTTGAATCAAGTTTGAATGCATGTATGGAAGCAGGGATTCCGGTAAAGAACATCATTGCAATGCATGGTCCTTTCATTGAGGAAATGAATAATGCACTTATTCGTCAGTATGATATTAAAACTATGGTCTCCAAAAACAGCGGGAAGGCCGGAGGATTTGATGATAAACTCAAGGCCTGCAGAGAAAACGGCTGCAGACTCATAGTTATAGGAAGACCGGTCAGGGAGGAAGGCTGGGAGTCCATTGATGAGATTGTTAACGAATGTCTGGAGGTTTGCAATGGCTGAAATCACACTCGTAGGCATAGGCTGCGGCAGCAGAGATTATCTCACTGAAGCGGGAAAAAAGGCAATAAGCAATGCCGATATTCTTGTCGGTGCAGTCAGAATGCTGGATACCGCTGATTCTGATGCGGAAAAAATCCCTGCAGTCAGAACAGAAGATATAATTGATATTATTGAAAAAAATGTTGAAAAGAATATCGGTGTAATATTCAGTGGAGATACCGGCTTTTATTCAGGAACGACCAGATTGACAGATGAGCTGAGAGGGCGTGAAAAAGCCTTCAGAATTATTCCCGGAATTTCCAGTATCCAGATGATGTCAGCAAGGCTGGGAATTCCATGGCAGGACTGGAATCTGGTATCTGCCCATGGGCGTGACTGCAATATCCTCGGAAAGCTTATGGAGGGAAAGGATACATTCTTCCTTACAGGGGGTAACGTTGTTCCTTCAGATGTATGCAGAATTCTGACAGAAGCAGGTCTGGGAAAAACAAGGGTGTTTATTGGTGAAAGGCTGTCATATGACGATGAGAAAATTACGGAGGCTGCAGCAGATGAACTGACAGCGTCGGAATTTGACAAGCTGGCAGTAATGCTTGTAAAGGCAGTTCCTGTTCCCGAAAAGCAGGCAGCAGGAATTGACGATGATCAGTTCGTCAGAGGCAATGTGCCGATGACCAAGCAGGATGTGAGAGCTTCAGTAATGGCAAGAATGAATATTGCTCCGGGAGAAATCATCTGGGATGTCGGGGCAGGTACAGGAAGTGTATCCGTTGAAATGGCACTCGCTGCAAAAGGCGGAACTGTATACTCAGTCGAATGCGTTCCTGAAGGCTGTGAGCTAATCCGTGAAAACAGAAAAAAATTCAGAACCTGGAATCTGACAGTAGTCGAAGGCAGGGCTCCTGAGGCTCTAGAAGGACTTCCGGCACCGGATGCCGTATTTATCGGGGGAACTCGAGGAAATCTTAGCAGTATTCTGGACGTGGTATTTAATGCAAACTCTGAAGCCAGAATATGCATTACGGCGATTGCTCTGGAAAGCCTTACAGCCGCATTGTCAGAGCTTACATCAAGAGGAATGGATGTAAAGGTGGCACAGATTGCTGCAAGCCGCAGCAGGAAGCTCTCTTCGTATAACATGCTTACAGCAGACAATCCGATATTTATAATAACAGGAGGCTGTGATGCTTAAGATACTTATAACAGCTCCACAATCAAATACGGGTAAAACCTCGGTAACCTGCGGGCTGCTGGAAATGGCGCTGAGAAGGGGTCTTGATCCATGTGCGCTTAAATGCGGACCGGATTATATAGACCCGATGTTTCATAAAGCAGTTCTAGGAATAGACAGCCATAATCTTGACATTTTCCTGGCAGGAGAAAGCAGAATACGCCAGCTTGCTCAAAGCTACAGCATAGGGCATAAAGCCGTTATATGTGAAGGTGTAATGGGCTATTACGATGGTGTAGGTATGAGCAGTGAAGCAAGCAGCTGGCATGTGGCAGTATGTTCCGACTTCAAATCTCTTCTCGTAATAAGACCGAAGGGGGCGTCGCTGTCGCTGGCAGCGGTAATAAAAGGAATGGCAGAGTTCAGGGAGGACAGCCGAATTGCAGGTGTCTTTCTCAATGATTGTTCACCTTCCCTTTACAAAAGCCTTGCTCCGATGCTGGAAGAGGAAACTGGAATCCCCGTATTAGGATATCTGCCTCACATGGAGGAGGCTGTATTTAAAAGCAGGCATCTGGGGCTTTATACCGCAGGTGAAATCAAAGACCTCAAGGAGAGAATCAGCATAATAGCCGATAAAATGGAAGAAACCGTGGATTTTGACAGGATTCTTGAAATATATAAGTCTGAAGATTGTGCAGAGCAGGAAGACTGCTCTGAGGTGGTTCATGACGGGCCTGTCATAGCAGTGGCAAGGGACGATGCATTTAATTTCTGTTACAGTGAAACTCTGGAGGCATGGCAGAAGGAAGGTGCGGAAATTCAGTATTTCAGTCCAATGAAGGACAAACAGGTTCCGGAAAATACAGCAGCGCTGTATCTGCCCGGTGGATATCCTGAAATCTATGCCAGAGAGCTGTCCGAAAATACATCGATGCTTCAGTCAGTAAGAGACTGCAGAGAAGCAGGTATGCCGATTGTGGCCGAATGCGGAGGTTTCCTGTATCTTGGCAGAAGCCTGGAGGACAGTGAAGGGAAAATATATAATATGGCAGGTGTTCTGGAGGGAGATGGAAGGAAGCAGTCCAGACTGGTCAGATTCGGATACGCCAGTATCAAGGCAAAGGAAGACAGCATGCTTTTTGAAAAGGGCGAAAGCGTGCCGGTTCATGAATTTCATTACTGGGATTCCAGCGAGAATGGAGAAGCCTTTGGTGCAGCAAAGAAATACGGCAGTAAAACGTGGGAGTGTGGATTTGCAGATATGACTATGTATGCAGGCTTTCCGCATTTGTATTTTGCAGGAGATAATAAAATGGCAGCAAGGTTTGTCGAAGCTGCTGAACTATACAGGAGAAACAGATGATTATAGTAATTGCTGCAGTGGCAGGGTTTATTATGGACATGTTGTTGGGAGACCCTTCATGGATCAAACATCCTGTTGTGATTATGGGAAAAGCAATCAGCATTATGGAAAAGGGACTCAGAAGGATGTTTCCACAGACCGACAGAGGTGAATTTGCAGCGGGTCTGGTAATGGCTGTGGTTCTCCCACTGGCGGTACTGGCGGTGACGGCAGGGGTATGTGCAGGAGCATATATGATACACCCGGGACTGTGCCTTCTGATAGAAACTATATGGTGCTGGCAGGCCTTTTCAATGAAGGGGCTCAGAACAGAAAGCATGAATGTATATCGTTGTCTGACCAGCGGAGATCTGCAGGCTTCTCGCAGAGCGGTGGGCAGGATAGTTGGGAGAGATACAGCAGAGCTTGATGAGACAGGGGTCACCAAGGCTGCGGTGGAAACAGTTGCTGAAAACTTCGGTGATGGTGTGATGTCCCCCCTCGTGTTTATGATAATCGGAGGTGCGCCTCTTGCTATGTTATATAAATCCATAAATACCATGGACAGCATGGTAGGTTATAAAAATAAAAGATATCTGTATTTCGGCAGAGCAGCGGCGAAGCTGGATGATTTTGTGAATTACATTCCTGCAAGGCTTGGCGGGATCATGTGGGTCGCAGGCTCGATGCTGAGCGGATACGACTGGAAAAATTCCTGGAAGATATGGAGAAGGGATAGGAGAAATCACGCAAGCCCCAATTCGGCACAGACCGAGGCGGCATGTGCAGGAGCTCTCGGAATCAGGCTGGCAGGGCCTGCTTATTACTTCGGAGAATATTACGATAAGCCGTATATCGGTGATGAGTTAAGGGATATTTCATATGAAGATATCAAGGCTTCAAATAAAATGATGTACTGTGCAGGTATAACAGCTGTTGTTATTGCCACAGCAATAAGAACTGCTGTGGTGCTGTTCATATAGTCAGCAGCTGCATCTGACGGGCCGGAAAGGAAACGCAAATGACAAAAAGACTTAAACATGGCGGAGACTGGGCCGGCTTCGCAGAAAAATTCGGATATGAGCCGCTGGATTTTTCCATGAACGTGAATCCGGCGGGAATGCCTGAAGCTGTCAGAAAGGCAATTGCTGATTCTGCGGCAGATGCATGGAAATACCCGGATCCTTTGTGCAGAAGCCTGACCGATACAATATCTGCATATGAAGGATGCAGTGTTAAGCATATTCTTTGTGGCTGCGGTGCGGCGGATATTATATACAGAGCTGTACTTGCGGAGTGCCCAAAGCGTGCACTTGTCACTGCTCCAACATTCGGGGAGTACAGAGAAGCCCTTGAAATGACGGACTGCGAAATCATATCATATATTCTCAGAGAGGAAAATGGTTTCAGAGTTGGGCATGATATTCTGGAATACATAGACGAAACGCTGGATATGATGTTTCTATGTGAGCCTAACAACCCGACGGGAGTTACAACAGACAGAGAGCTGTTGATAAAGATTATAAACAAATGCAATGAAAGCGGAACGAGACTTATTGTCGATGAATGCTTCAATGATTTTCTGGAAAATGCCGGAGCGCATTCTCTCAGAGACTTTATCGAAAAATCTGATCGACTGCTCATACTGAAGGCTCTGACAAAGAATTTTTCCATGGCGGGAGTTAGACTGGGCTATTGCCTGTGCTCTGATGAGGCAGCACTCGAAGGGATGCGGCGTGCAGGACAGCCGTGGTCTGTATCTGTAATGGCACAGAATGCCGGCATTGCAGCCTTCGGATGCGCGGAATGTCTGTCAGAGCTGGGAAAGACAACAGGTGAAGAGAGGCGGTATCTTATTGGAGAAATGAGAAAGCTGGGCTTATCGCCTGTCGAATCGGAAGCGAATTATATACTGTTCAGGGCGGACAACAGCCTGGAGGAATTTCTGAGAAACAAAGGTATATTGATAAGAAACTGCAGCAACTACGAAGGGCTGGGAGAAGGTTGGTTCAGAGTAGCTGTGCGGCTGAGGAATGATAACGAGAAGCTTATTAAGGAAATGAGGGCGTGGATACATGAATAAGACCAGATGCATTATGGTACAGGGAACGATGTCAGGTGCAGGAAAAAGCATATTATGTACGGCATTATGCAGGATTTTCAAGCAGGACGGTTACAAAGTAGCTCCGTTCAAGAGCCAAAATATGGCATTGAACAGCTATATTACAAGAGACAATCTGGAAATGGGTAGAGCTCAGGTTGTACAGGCTGAAGCGGCAGGCAAGGAGCCTGATGTCAGAATGAACCCGGTGCTCCTCAAACCATCAAGTGATACTGGAAGTCAGGTGATTGTTCTCGGCGAGGTGCGCGGGCAGATGTCGGCAATGGAATATTTCAGGTATAAAAAAGAACTGATTCCGGAAGTCATGGATGCGTTCAGCGGTCTGGCTGAAGAAAACGATATAATTGTGATAGAAGGTGCAGGAAGCCCGGCGGAAATCAATATGAGGGAGTCGGACATCGTCAATATGGGTCTCGCAGAGCTTGTAAATGCACCTGTGTTACTGGCGGGAGATATCGACAGAGGCGGTGTGTTTGCACAGCTTTATGGAACAGCTGAGCTGCTGACACCTGAAGAAAAGGCAAGAATAGAAGGATTTATTATTAACAAGTTCAGAGGTGATATAAATATACTCAAGCCAGGACTTGAGATGCTTGAGGATAAGACAGGTATACCGGTTGCAGGCTCGGTACCGTATTTTTATCTCGATATTGAGGATGAGGATTCACTGGCTCCGAGACTTCAGAACAAAGCTGGAGGAAAGGCTCTGGACGTTGCCGTTATTTCGATACCACGCATATCCAATTTCACTGATGTGGGTGGACTTGAGGCTCATCCCGCAGTAGGTGTGAGATATGTCAGAAGACCTGAAGACCTGAAGAACCCGGATCTGATTATTATTCCGGGAACCAAGAGCACGGTGGATGATCTGCTGTGGATGAGAGAATGCGGGCTTGAAGCATTGATTCAGAAGCATGCAGCTGAAGGCAGACCGGTAATTGGAATCTGCGGTGGATATCAGATGCTGGGGAAGGTTCTTCTGGATCCTGAGCATGTTGAAAGCTCCAGAGATTCCATAAGAGGAATGGGACTTATAGATGCGGAGACCACATTTGCAGGAGACAAGAGACGAACGCGTGTGAAAGCAGAGGTTACTGCCGGACCTCTGGCAGGAGCGGTGATTGACGGCTATGAAATCCACATGGGAAGAACAATCGTTAATGGCCCATCATTCTGCACTATTGAAGGTGGCAGCGTTGACGGCTGCTGGAACGGAAATGTGTTCGGAACATACCTTCACGGGCTGTTCGATACGGGAGAACTGACAGCAAAGCTTGTCGGTTATCTGGCTGAGAGAAAGGGTATAAGTCTGGAAGGCTATATACCTGTAAGCAGAAATGAATACATGGAACAACAGTATGACCAGCTGGCAGACATTGTCAGAGAAGCGCTGGATATGGATATGATTTACAGAATCATGGATGAATATGCAGAACAGGAATAGGGGGTTGTCATGGAATATAAGCATATACTGCCGGGAGATATTGAAAAAACAAGTATGTCCATTATCGAAGGTGAATTGGCAGAAATGGGAATAAAAATCGATGAATCAATCAGACCGGTGATGTACAGAGTGATTCACACAAGTGCTGATTTTGATTATGTGAAAAACCTTAGGATAACAGACGGTGCTGTAGAAGCTGTCGTTGAGAAGCTCAGAACAGGTGGGCTCACATTCATTACGGATACAAACATGGCTCTTTCGGGAATCAACAAGAGTGCGCTTTCCAAGACAGGAAACAGTGCATGCTGCTACATGGCGGAGCCTGATATTGCCGTGGCTGCGAAGGAGAGGGGAACTACTCGTGCAGCAGTATCCATGGAAAGAGGACTTGCCGAATACCCTGAAGGTATTTTCGTTTCAGGGAATGCGCCGACAGCGTTGATTACGATATCGGAAATGATCAGACAGGGACATAAGCCTTCTATGGTTATCGGAGTGCCTGTAGGATTTGTGAATGTTGTGGAAAGCAAGGAGGAGCTGCTTCAGGTATGTGAGGAGTTCGGAATACCTGCAATCATTGCACTGGGGCGTAAAGGCGGAAGTAATGTGGCCGCTTCAATCTGCAATGCTCTTCTGTATATGGCTTCAGACGGAGTTGATCCGGATAAGAGATATTAAAGGCTCATAAAATCAAACAATAAAATACTTTCAAAAAACCTTGCGCCGAACCACAAATCACGGTTTCTATGTTATAATATGCAGATAGGTTGTGTTTATGTGAGTTAAGGAGAAGGGAATATTGGAATCGATTAATTTTATTGAAATCATCATCGTGAATGGAATCGGCGCATTCCTGATGATTTTTTTGAAATTGACAAGAATTGAGAATATAGAGAAACGAATCGCCGGAGATAAACTGTTCGATGCCATGATATCCATTACTACAGCAGGATGTCTGGTTGAGATACTGACCTTTGTGATCAACGGCAGAGAATTTGTGTGTGCGGAAACGCTTTCTTATATTCTGAACAGCCTGTGCTTCATCGGAACCTGCAGCGTCGGATATCTGTGGTGTCTTTATGTTGATTTTCGTATTTTCAACAGTATAAGCAGGCTGCGTCGCAGAGCCAAAATTCTGGCTGTTCCACTTGCCGTGGATGTTCTGATTAATATCATAAACCTTAGCGGCTGCGGGATTATTTTTATAATTTCCGATGATAATGTATATATCAGAGGAAGTCTGGTGATTGTAGTCTATATTGTACTGTTTTTCTATTTTATTTACAGTATCGTTCTTATGGAACGCTCTAAACGGAGCGGTCTTCATGTGAGATTTTTCCCGCTGTATTGTTTTGTCGTACCATGCATTGTAGGAACCATAATTCAGGGCTGTTTTTATGGAGTGACACTGGGCTGGACGTCTGTTGCTGTTGCCCTGATGCTGATATATATTCAGATTCAGTCGCTGAATACATTTGTGGATCCTCTGTCCGGGCTTTATAATCGGAAATACATGGACTATATATTAAGCCAGGTCAGATACAATCAAGATATGAATTTGTATGGAATCATGATAGATGTAAATGATTTCAAAAGTATTAACGATGTATACGGACATTCCAGCGGGGATGATGCCATACGCACTATTGGAGTAATCTTATCAGATGCGGCGGCACAAGACGGTCTTGCCGTCAGATACGCCGGAGATGAATTTATAGTCCTGCTCAAAACCGACAGTCAGGAAAATACACAGCAGGTGATGAAACATATTAGAGAGGAGTCAGAGCACTTCAATGAAACATCCGGTAAACCGTACAGGATTTCGTTTGCCATGGGCTGCAGTAAGTTTGATGCAGTATCAGGAGATGTGGAGAAATTCCTGTCGGACCTGGATTCAAAGATGTATGCCGACAAGCGTTCCTATTATCGAGATTCGGCAGTTGACAGAAGGAGAAAGTGAAAGATGGAAACAAGCAGAATGAACAGTAATACGAAACCATCAATGGATCAATGGCTGCAGGAAGCCAAGGCGCATGAAACCTCAAAGAATATAGGCATGTACCTTACACATAACGGAATCGTCCGTGAAAGTGCCAGAGCCAAGGTTCGCGAGGCAGCTGAAGGTACGCGGCCCGTTACAGGCATGCTGTTTTCATATGACGGTGAAAAACTGGATGAAGTGATAGCCGAGACATATAAAATGGACGGTATATTTTACATAAAAACATGGCTTGCTGAGGGTGAACTCAAGGTGGGCGATGACATTATGTATGTGCTTATCGGAGGAGATATAAGGCCTCATATAGTTGATGCTCTTCAGTACCTTGTAGGACGTATCAAGAATGAATGCGTTGTGGAAACAGAACTATACGATTGATTGTATCGGCAGGAGAAGCGCAGATGATAGATAAAACAATACATAAGCTGGCTGCCGTAATACTGGCATTATGTCTTTCATGGGGGACAGTGGCTAGTGGTGCGGCAGCTGAAGTATATGCGGACGAAAAGCCTGTACTGGAGATTCCGGAAATTGTGTCAAATGAAAATGGATATATTGACATTGATCTGGATGTGCCCAGCGTTACTGACGAAGGAGGCGGAATCTCGGCATTCTCTTTACCCCCGGCAAAATATGACCTCCGTGATGTTGACGATAGAGATGATGTTGTCAAACGATATATTACGAAAGTCAAAAATCAGCAGGGTACTGAAGCGTGCTGGAGCTTTGCGACGATTAATTCACTTGAATCCGGCAAAATGATTAAAAATGGAGGCTCCAATAAGCCGTTGGGTCAGGAGGAACAGTCTGAGCCTGATTATTCGGAAGCTCAGCTTTCATGGTTCACCTACAACAGAGTAACAGATTCCCTCGGCGGTCTGGAGGGAGATACAGTTAAAGGATATGAAGGTCAGACATACCTGACAGGCGGAAATGAGTACTTTGCAATGTATACACTGGCATCGTGGATTGGTGCTGTGAATGAGAGTGTTATGCCGTTCGATGAATACATAAATGGCACTTCAGGCATACAGAAAAAAGTGCCGGATGACAGGCTGGCATATGAAGAGGGCGTTGTGCACCTGAAAAACACCTGGAATATCTCCCTGAGCGACCGAGATATAGTTAAACGTATGATTATGGAGAAGGGTGCCGGATTCATCAACATCCACTGGAATGATCAGTACTATAATATAAAGGCAGATAATAATACTGGTTATACATCGTCGTATTACTGTCCTGAGGAAAAGTATGCAAATCATGCTGTATCGATTATCGGCTGGGATGACGATTATCCAAAGGAAAATTTCTCAAAGCCGGACAATACAGATCCGGCGATGCCTGAGAAAAACGGTGCATGGCTTATCAAGAATTCGTGGGGTTCTTACTTCGGAGATGGTGGATGCTTCTGGCTGTCCTATGAAGATAAAAACATTACTGACGTAATGTTCTTTGAAGGTGTCGAAGCAGGAGGAGCTCAGGATTATGATAACAATTATCAGTACGATGGTGGCGTGATGCCAGGCGGATACAGAGGCACAGGCGGAGAAACAACTGTAGCTGCAGTATATACTGCTCAGGGATTTGAAGAACTGAAAGCAGCAAGCTTCTATACCGTGGATGCCAACTGTGACTACAAGATTGAAGTATACCGTGATGTCAGAGATTCATCAGATCCTCGCAACGGAGTGCTTGCAGAGGAGGCGGTAACCGAAGGAAATGAGTTGCTATGCGGTTATCATACAATAGATCTGATAGAGTCAGTGAAGCTGGATTCAGGAGAACGCTATTCCATAGTCATATCGTTGAAGTCGGATGATAAAGAGAACTCCCCAAGATTTAATATGGATTTCAGCTATGATGCCGGATGGATGAGCTGCTCGGTTAAGGCAAATCCTGGGGAAACGTTTTTTTTGAAAAATAATAAGTGGCTCGACCTTGCTGACCTGGAGGGAATTACTGCTAGAATCAAATCCTTCACTGACAACAGGATGGTTGAGGAAAGAATAGTGCAGAAGCCTGCTGCTGCAGGAACTGAAACAGACAGGAACAGAATCATACTGACCTGGGATGAGGTGAGGGGTGCAGATGGCTACCGTATATGCTTATACGACAAGGAAAGAAATGTTTACGATGTGCTTGATGATACTCAGGCTGCAGGCTATACGTTTGAAGGGGATTATGGTACTGTCTATAATTTCTTTGTAATGGCGTATGAGGATGACGGCGGTGACAGATTTTACAGTGACAGAATAATGTTAACCGCAGCAACAGAGAAATCGGTTGCGTCTGATAAAAATGCAGATAATGATAAGAACCCAGTGGTAGCAGATAGTGCAGACAAGGCTTCGGGAACCGGCATCTCAGATAAAGCTGCGGATACCGGAGACGCAGGTATGCTGCTTCCAATCTGGCTTATGGTGATTATTGCATGCATATCAGGCACTGCAGCGGCATTTATTATAAGGCAATCAAAAAAGCTATCGCTTTAATGCGACAGCTTTTTAATTTGCGTTCACGTGCCTTTTACAGATGCTGTGGATCACCCGGTACGTACGTTTCGTTATGCAAGGATCATTTTTGTCAGATCCATAGGATCTACAATGCTTCCGTCCTTGTAAACTCTCATATTTCCGCTTGCGATTTCGTCGATAAGGATAACCTCGCCGTCCTCGTTATATCCGAATTCAAACTTGATGTCATACAGATCCAGTCCCTTTGACTTGAGATCGTCAGCAACTACTTTAGTGATTGCGAGAGTCTGCTCTTTCATGCTCTCATACATTTCAGGAGTCATAACGCCCAGAAGAGACAGAGCATCCTTTGTTACCAGAGGGTCACCCTTTGCGTCGTCCTTAAATGTTGTTTCAACATAGCCACCCTCGATAGGTGTTCCATCTTCAATATATTCACCATAACGGCGGATGAAGCTTCCTGTGGCAACCAGTCTGCAGATAACCTCGAGACCGTGTCCGAATACTGTTGCAGGGAGTACCTCCATTGTAGCGTTATCAACATCGGCATTCACATAGTGAGTTTTTACTCCTGCAGCCTTCAGCAGCTCGAAGAAGTGAATTGAGGTTTTCAGGTTTTCTCTGCCGATACCTTCAATAGTGAGCCCTACTGAGTTTTCGCCCGGGTCGAATTTTCCGTCTTTGCCTGTGCAGTCATCCTTGAATTTGAGAAGCACATTGCCGTTGTCTAATTTAAAAACATCCTTGGTTTTTCCTGTGTACACTTTTTCCATATTTAATTGCCTCCTGAAATTTGAGTTTGCATAATTTTTTCTATTATATAATATATGGCAAGGCATTGACAAGTATATCGTAATGCGATATACTCACATTATGATACATCGAGATGCGATATAATGAGAATGGAGAGCAGCATGGAAGAGAGACTTAAGCGGATATATGTTCCCATGACGGAGACGGGATTCTATATTCTGTTTTGCCTTCAGGATGTAATGCACGGATACAACATAGGCAAGAAGGTAAAAGAACTGACAAACGGAGAAATAGAAATAAGCCCGGGAACAATGTACGGTACACTTTCTAAAATGGAAAAGGATGGACTTATTGAATTTGTCAGGGAGGAAGAGAAACGTAAGCTTTACAGGATTACAGAGCTGGGCAGGCAGATACTGGACATGGAGCTCAGCAGGATTGAGAGGCTATACAGAAACAGCAGGGGAGAGGTGTACAATGGCTAAGAAATTAAAAAAAGAGCATCACTGGTTTGCTCTGACAGATTATGAGGAAGAAGAAAAGTTTCTGAGAAAAAAGCATAACGCGGGATACAGGCTGGTTAAAACCACGATGCTGGGCACATATTATTTTGAGAAGTGCAGGCCGGAGGATGTTGTATATAAACTGGACTTCAATCCTCAGAAGAGCGAGGAAAGAGAACGGTATCTGAAGATGTTTGAGGATTACGGCTGGGAATATATCCAGGAATTGAATGAATACAGCTATTTCAGGAAACCGGCTGGTCCGGAGGATGATGATATATTCAGTGACAATGAATCCAGACTTGATATGGCTAAGAGAATTTTTGCCAGAAAAATGCTTCCGATATTGATAATTTTCGCTGCACTGGTTATTCCTCAGCTTATGCTGGCAGCACATAACAGCGGAAAGAATATGGTGGGGCTTGTTATACTTACTATGTGGACCGCGTTGTTTGTTTTATACGTTGCAGTAATAATTCACTGCGGGATGGGGTTTCGCAGGCTGGGACGGAAATACGGGAATAAGAAAGACTGGAAGTAGCGATAATGGAAGATAGATGTGATAACAATTCAGTGAATAAAAGAACGGTTCTGAGAATAATGGGCGCGTATGTTGCCTGGGTGATGGGCTCAGGGTTTGCAACAGGTCAGGAAATACTGCAGTTTTTTACAAGCTACGGGTATCTGAGCTACGTTCTGCTGCTGGTGAATCTTGCAGGGTTTCTTCTCATAGGACCGGCTATTCTTGAAGCAGGATGTGTGCATCAGAAGGATGAAGCCTTCAGCCAGTTCAGATATTTCTGCGGGAGAAGAGTCGGGAAATTTTATGAATGGTTCGTGCCTATAAGCCTTTTTGCGGGAATGGTGATACTTATTTCAGGTGCAGGTGCAACATTGAATCAGTATTACGGTCTCAACCACTATGCAGGTGCACTGCTGATGGCGGTAATGGCTCTGACTGCATATATTGTCGGGTTTCAGAGGTTTGTGAAGGTTGTATCCTTCGTTGGACCGGCAATCATTGTGTTTACCATTATCGTGGGAATAATAACTGTTGTCAGGGATTTTGACGGTCTGTCGGCTGTGGCGGATTATGAAGCGGTTATGGAAGATTCACGTCCTGTGAAATACTGGTGGCTCTCGGGACTGTTATATATTTCATATAACCTTACAGGCGGTTCAATGTATTATACGGCACTAGGGGCAACTGCGGAGAACAGGGAGGAGGCTGTATGGGGTGCATCACTGGGCACTGTGGCACTGATGCTGGCTATTCTGCTTATGAACAGCGCAATGCTGAGTAATATAGGTGTTGCTGGTACGCTTGGCATTCCTACGCTTTATCTCGCCAGGAAAATATCATTTGTTCTGGGAGCGGTTTTTTCTGTGACACTGATTTTCGGTATTTTTTCTTCTTGCAGTGCTATGCTGTGGACTGTGAGTGAAAGGTTCGTCACACAAGGAACCCGCAAAAGTATCGTATTTGCAGCAGCTGTTGCCTGCGCGGCATTTTTTCTCGGACTGCTGCCTTTCGCGGAGCTTATCGGTGTCATATATCCTTATCTCGGATACATAGGATTGATATACGTCGGTTGCGTGGCATACAGAAGGCTCAGAAATATACGCCTCAAAACCGGCGATATACCTCTGGAAAAATGAACCAGTGCGTTTTGCATTAATTCTCCTCAACTGGGAATAATAGACAAGTAGACTATTCCCGGGAGGGAAAAAATCCCAGAGGAGAAAATGAAAAGTAATTTAACAGAACAGAAATCTGTACCCGTCCCCCGCAGGGGAAAAGAATTTTTGATTATTGGTTTGATGATGCTTTTTGCGGCATCAGTGGCGGCAGGTATGATATTGTCGCCTGGAGAATACAAAAGACCTGTAGCTCTGGCAGACGGCAGCGTTATAACCCCGCCGTGCTATATTACTATAGACGGCAGAAAGGCTGCACTCGTAGAATCAGAGGAAGCCGCTGAACAGACGCTTCAGGCAATAATAGAGGAGTACAGAGACAGTGACGCTACGGTTCTTGATATTGAGATCCGCGAGGAGACCGGCATTGAGGAAATGAATATAGGGCACGGTGATGAAGCTCCTGAGATCCTGACTGTAGCGGAGGCAAAGAAGAAGCTGATGTCCGGTGATGATGAATCTGCAGATGGAAGCAGTCTTACGGTTGTGACCACAGAGGAAGAAATACAGGAAGAGACTGTTGCTTTTGATGAGGAGTATCGTCCGGATCCTGAAATGTATGCAGGGCAGACAAAGGTTCAGGTGAAGGGTGAGGATGGTGTAAAGGAAATAACAAAGAAAGTCGTAAGAGAAAACGGGAAGCCGGTGAAGGAGGAAATCCTCGACGAGGAGATTCTGGAGGAACCTGTTGAGCAGATCGTACTGACAGGAACAAAAGATTATACGGGATATGGCGGAGGAAGCGGCAGTAATGATAACGGAGTATCCTATGATGAAAACGCCGTATACGAGACTCTCAGAACTCCTGTTGACAATGTTTATATATCGTCAGGGTACGGACCTCGTTGGGGGCGGCTTCACAGAGGAACGGACTTCGCGCTTGCAGAGGGGAGCCCTGTTCATGCCGCTGACGGAGGCGTTGTTTACTGCGCTGGATATAGTGGAAGCTATGGAAACATTGTTAAAATAGATCATGGCAACGGCATGCAGACATACTATGCTCACTGCAGCAGCATTCTTGTCTCAGACGGAGAAGCTGTGGAGCGAGGGCAGAAAATTGCTCTTGTTGGTTCAACCGGAAATTCCACAGGACCTCACCTTCATTTTGAGGTTATTGTAAACGGAAGCTGTGTTGATCCAGTAAGCCTTCTTGCTTTATGAGATTCCCAGCAATTAACGAAATCTTCGATAAGAATAAAAAAAGAGCGCCGCATTAACGGAAAAACCGTTAATGCGACTGCCCTATGGTATGTAGCAATATGAACATATTTATATTCGCCTGATGATAATTATTGAAGGTCATTGATAATATCATCTATATCATCGTACTGCTGTGATTCGACAGCGTTAGGTGCTATTTGCGAAGGGTCATCGGCAGTGCCGAAAATGAAGTATGTAAGCACGGATGCTGCTGCGAAAACCAGGATGATGACACCAAAGATGATAAATGCCTTTTTTATTTTAGCACTTTTTTCAGGATCTGCCGGCTTCTTTTCTGCCGGTTCGGTTTCGGCTGTTCTTTTCTCAGCTGATTCTTTTTTTCTGCCTGGGAAAAATGATAATTTTTTCTTTGGCTCTTCTGATTTTTCCTCTGATTGCGTCTTTGGCTCTTCAGCTTCAGGTAAATCGCTGTTCTGTCCTGCATCTGCAGGCTGTTGATTTTCTGTATGTGCATCCTGAACATCTGTTGGCAGTTCTTCTGGATTCATATCCTGAACATCTGCAGGCGGTTCCTCTGCAGCAGAGTTTTTATCGTCAACTTTCTGCTCAGGTGTCAGGAAAAGTCCTCCTGATTTAGGAAGAATATCGCTGTCATCCTGTTGGCTTGATATCGGCGTTTCAGCTGCTTCATGTTCAGGCTTGTGATCAGGCTCCGGTTTCTGTTCAGGCGGAGCTGTATGTGCAGCCTGTGCAGCAGCTTTTTTTGATTCCAGCATCTGTACCTGCATGAATATTGCGGATAGTATTCTGGCATCCTTACTTTCATATGGAAGTACTACAGTTTCATTATTGTATGTAAACGTGTATGTGCACTCCTCTGCATTATGGGAAACTCCGGACATGTTCGAATAAAAAAACTCCATTCCGTTGAAAGTTACGGATTTTGTGGTAAATTGAGCTTTTGTTCCCCCGCAGTTCAACTCGATAGTTTTCATAGTTTTCCTCCGGTTAGCAATTTCAGCAGACCTGAAAATGCGTCGTGATTAATAAACTTCCAAACCTATGATAATGCTTTGAGCACAAAAAAGTCAACCCAAATACAATAAAAATGTATAAAATTACAAAATTAGGAAGACAAACTAATAATAAAGTGTTATAATGAATTCAACTAAGTATCTTTGCGAGAATTTCACTACTAAAATAAGAAAAAGAGGTTTTATAACATGAATAAGAATGCATTAACTGAACAGAGAAGAGAGACAGTTATTGGTCTTCTTAAAGGAATGAATATTAAAAGCAGTGCTGCAGATGGATTTGATAAGGATGACGTTTATGAATGCATGCAGCAGTTGTGCGATTTATATGAGAAAAATATAGAGGAGCTCGAGGATGCATATGAGGCTGAAATAGAAGGCCTTAAGGCGAAGTATCAGAAGTACGACGACAACAATGATTTATATGTAAGCCTTATTATGGAAGCCAAGAAGAGCAGCAATGAAATAATAAGTCAGGCTAAGAATGAAGTAGAGAGCATTCTGGCAGAAGGCAAGGAGCAGATTGCCAGACAGGAAAAGGAACTGGAGCAGGTACGTCTGGGTCTTGATTCTGAGAAGCAGGCTATAATTGATGAGCTTAATGCATCGAGAGAAGCTGTTGAGGCTGAGAAGGCTGCTATGAATGCGGAGCTCGAGGCCGAAAAGGAAAAGGTTTCCGCGCTGAAGAACAAGTACAAGCAGCAGCTTAATTCTATGCAGGAGGAATTTGCTGAAATCAAAACAAATATTCTCCGCACATCAGGTAAGATTGACAGCCTTAAGAGCAAGTTGCCGGATGATGAAGAAGAAATCAACTGGAATGTAAGTAATGATGTAGATACTGTCAATTTCCCTGCAGAGGATATTGCGGTTGAAGAACCTGCAATGCCTTCATATGTAGCAGAGTCAGTATTCGCTGCTGCAGATACTGAAACTCAGGCTGTGCAGGAAAATGTGTCTGAAGCGGAAGTAGAAGTAGAAATTCCTGCAGAAACAGTGGTAACTGAGGCTGAGCTTCCTCCGGTTGAATCTGAAGCAGGATTTACCCTTGAAGATCTCATGGCTGATATCACTGCAGCAGAGCCTGAAGCTGCACCGACAATGGAAATACCTGCTGAAGAGGTTCAGGAACAGGTGCCGGAAGTAGAAGAGTTTACACTTGATGATATTGACATTGAGCTTCCGGAACTGGTAGTAGATGAACCTGCAGCAGAGCCTGTAGATGAAGTAGAAGAAATATCGTTTGAAGGTCTTGAAGAACTGTTCAAGGAAGACAAGTAGAATAAGCAGATAATAAGCGGTAATACAGAGATGAAAGAGCTTAAAGACAAAATTCTCAAAGAAGGTGTTGCAATAGGTACACAGATAGTAAAGGTTGATCATTTTCTCAATCACAGGCTTGATATCAGATTCCTTGACAGGATAGGAGCTGAATTCAGTAAAAGATTTGCCGGAGAGGAAATTGATAAAATTCTTACTGTTGAGGCCAGCGGTATAGCTGTTGCAAGCATGGCAGCAACATATTTCGATTATGTACCTGTGGTATTTGCCAAGAAGGCAGCACCAAGCACAATGACAGAGGGCTTCTATGAAGCTGAAGCACGTTCTTTTACAAAAGGAACTGTATCTAAATTCAAGGTTTCCCAGAGGTTTATCAGCGAAGGGGATAGGGTTCTGATTATCGATGACTTTCTGGCTCATGGTGAGGCTTCGCTTGCACTGGTTAATATTGTCAGACAGGCAGGAGGCAAGGTGGTCGGTGTAGGAGCTGTAATCGAAAAAGGCTTCCAGGGAGGAAGTGATAAGCTTCGCGATGCAGGATGCCGGGTGGAATCTTTGGCAATTATTGACAGGATTGATGATGGACAGATATATTTCAGATAATGACAGAAAAAGTTCGTATTAGACGGACTTTTTCTTTTTTGGACAGATGTGCGAATATTCTCGAATTTTTGCGGTTAAGGTCGATTTTTTATTGACATGGTTAATTCCAGAGGGTAAACTCAATGTGTGGCAAAAAGCCATGATAAAATAGCCAGTATAAGCACGGAGAGATGGATAGTGCGTTTCTACCGTAACGCCTCAGTTACGACTATTGGTTGATTAGGGAGAGTCCACGGTTTGTTTTGCATCATAGTAATCGCATACGGTGAATCCCCTCTGAACAACGGTTAGTATTGTAGAGATTGGCGGACAGGTTTCAGACCTGTCTTTGTTTTTTAAGTTGTTTTCATTTTAAGGAGGAGAGAAATGAAAAAGAAAGTATTGTCACTAGTACTTGCACTTATGATGATTTTCGCATTCTCAGTGACTCTCACTGGATGCGGCTCCGGAAGTGATTCAGGAGATGCAGCTTACAAAGTTGGATTTATCTGTCTGCATGACGAAAACTCAACTTATGACAAGAACTTTATTGATGCTGCAAACGCTGCATGTGAGAAGCTGGGAGTTGAGGCTGTAATCAAAACAAACATCCCTGAAGGTCAGGAATGCTATGATGCAGCTGCTGAGCTGGTTGATGCAGGCTGCGGAATCATTTTCGCTGACTCGTTCGGTCACGAGGACTTCATGATTCAGGCTGCAAAGGATTTCCCTGAAGTACAGTTCTGCCATTCAACAGGAACAAAGGCTCATACTGAAGGCCTTGACAACTATCACAATGCATTTGCATCAATCTATGAAGGAAGATATCTGGCAGGTATAGCTGCAGGTATGAAAATCAACGAAATGATCAATGCCGGCGATATCACAGCAGATCAGGCTAAGATCGGATATGTTGGTGCGTACACATATGCAGAAGTAGTATCAGGATACACTTCATTCTTCCTTGGTGCACGTTCGGTTTGCGAATCAGCTACAATGGAAGTAACATTCACTGGCTCATGGTATGATGAAGCTCTCGAAAAAGAAGCTGCAAACAAGCTGATCAACGATGGCTGCGTTCTCATCTCACAGCACGCTGACTCAATGGGAGCTCCTACAGCTTGCGAAAATGCCGGCGTTCCAAATGTATCATACAATGGAAGCACAAAGGATGCATGTCCTAACACATTTATCGTTTCATCAAGAATCAACTGGGAACCATACTATGAATATGCAATCAATGCTGCAATGAAGGGCGAAGCAATCGATGCAGACTGGACAGGAAATCTGGAAACAGGTTCAGTTGAGCTTACAGAGATCAACGAAGACGTTGCTGCAGAAGGGACAGTTGAGGCTGTAGAAGAAGCTAAGGCTAAGCTTGAAGCAGGCGAAATCAAGGTTTTCGATACTTCAACATTCACAGTTGAAAAGAAGACTCTTGATTCATACAAAGCAGACGTAGACACAGATGCAGACTATACACCTGATACAGAAGTTATCAAGGATGGAGCATTCCTCGAATCAGAATTCAGATCAGCTCCTTACTTCGATCTTCAGATTGACGGAATCAAGCTGCTCGATACAAAATTCTAATAAGAGGAAATTTATCAGCGAAAGCCCCGGCTAAGCCGGGGTTTTCGTGGTGATAATCATATTGCAGAGAAAAGGTCAGCCTGGGACAGGATGTTTTTTTCTATGCAATATGATCACATATATCAGCAGATTTCATTTTTTGATGGAAACAGGATAGTCGGGAAATGCCTGAATTAATAATAAAGAAAGGTGTTGATTAGTTTGGCCAATAGAGAAGTGGCTGTGTCCATGAGGGACGTTACAAAGATATTTGGCACAGTAAAAGCTAACAATAAAGTAAATCTGGATATCTACCGTGGGGAGATATTGTCACTGCTGGGCGAGAACGGCAGCGGTAAAACAACGCTTATGAATATGCTGTCGGGGATTTATTATCCTGATGGCGGAGAAATATATATTAACGGACAACCAGCCTCTATTCATTCGCCAAAGGAGGCCTTTGACTACGGTATAGGTATGATACATCAGCATTTCAAGCTGGTTGATGTTTTCACAGCAGCAGAGAATATCGTTTTAGGGCTCAAGGAGGAAGGCAGGCTGGATCTGAAAAAAGCTGCTTCCAGAATAAGAGAGATATGTGATGTATACGGGTTTGATATTGACCCAGATCAGAAAATATATAATATGTCGGTTTCACAGAAGCAGACTGTTGAGATTGTCAAGGTGCTTTACCGTGGTGCTGATATTCTGATACTTGATGAACCTACAGCGGTTCTGACCCCACAGGAAACAGAGAAGCTTTTTGCAGTGCTGCGGAATATGAAGGCATCAGGCAAGACAGTTGTCATAATTACTCACAAGCTTCATGAGGTTATGGAAATATCAGATCGTGTGGCTGTTCTTCGAAAAGGCGAATTTATCGGAGACATGGTTACTGCTGAGACAAATGAGCAGGAAATGACCAATATGATGGTGGGCAGAATGGTTAAGCTCAACATTGACAGACCTGAGCCTGTAAATCCTAAGCCTCGCATCAAGGTGGAGGGTCTTACTGCCAAAAGCCCTGATGGAATTTTGAAGCTGGATAATGTGTCGTTTACTGCAAACTCAGGTGAAATACTGGGAGTAGCCGGAATTTCAGGATGCGGCCAGAAGGAATTGCTGGAGGCTATTGCCGGTCTGCAGCATGTTGAAAAAGGCACAATAGAATATATTGACGATAACGGCGAAACGGACGAGCTGATAGGCAAGGATCCGCTTCAGATAGCTGCAATGGGAGTTGCCCTTTCCTTTGTCCCGGAAGACAGATTAGGTATGGGTCTTGTAGGAAATATGGATCTTACCGATAATATGATGCTCAGATCCTTCAGAAAAGGAAAATCCATGTTCACCGACAGGAAGACTCCAAGGAAGCTTGCAGAAAAGGTTGTAGATGAGCTGGAGGTCAGCACATCCAGTCTGTCCACGCCTGTCAGAAAGCTTTCCGGAGGTAATGTTCAGAAAATCCTGGTAGGGCGAGAAATTGCATCGGCACCTACAGTGCTTCTTTCCGCTTATGCTGTTCGAGGTCTTGACATCAATTCATCGTATACAATTTACGATCTGCTTAATCAGCAGAAAAAAAGAGGCGTGGCAGTTATTTATGTAGGTGAGGATCTTGATGTACTCATGGAGCTCAGTGACAGGATACTTGTTCTCTGTGAAGGCAAGGTAAGTGGTATTGTTGATGGAAGAACTGCAGATAAGAATCAGATCGGTATGATGATGACTAAGCTTGGAGGAGGTGCTGAAAATGAGTAAAATTAATAAAGAACCGCTTCTCCATATTACCAAGCGTAAGGAGCTGCCTATGTCCAAGACATGGGCGATAAGGATAGGCGCAATAATTGCAGCTCTTATAGTATGCGCAATTGTTACAACAGCTATGACAGGACTTGATCCTTTCAGCGTTTTTGGCACGATGATATATGGTGCAGTGGGAACAGAGAGAAAAGTATGGATACTGCTCAAGGAGCTGGCTGTGCTTCTCAGCGTGTCACTGGCTCTTACTCCGGCGTTCAAGATGAAGTTCTGGAATCTGGGCGGTGAAGGACAGATACTGGTGGGAGCATGGGCGACGGCTCTCTGTATGATATACATGGGAGATGTTATTCCGAGCGGACTTCTGATTCTCATATGCCTTGCAGCATCGATAATATGCGGTGCAATCTGGGCGATGATACCAGCGTTTTTTAAAGCAAAATGGAACACCAATGAAACCCTTTTTACATTGATGATGAATTACGTCGCAATTCAGCTGGTAGCATACTTTATAATAATATGGGAGGTTCCAAAGGGTTCAGGACAGGTAGGAATCATAAATCAGAGCACAAGGTCTGGCTGGCTTCCGTATGTGGGAACCAACAGCTATATTCTGATAATATTGTTCGTTGCTGTTATTACAGCAGGTATGTTCATATATCTTAAATACAGCAAGCAGGGATATGAAATATCCGTTGTCGGAGAAAGTCAGAGAACTGCAAGCTATGTAGGAATAAAGGTTGACAGAGTAATTATAAGAACGTTGCTTCTGTCAGGTGCTATATGTGGATTTACAGGCTGGATGATTGTATCAGGAATCGACCATACGATTACGACTACACTGGCAGGAGGCAGAGGCTTCCTTGGTATCATGGTTTCCTGGCTGGCACAGTTCAATGTAATAGCTATGATTTTCGCCAGTCTGCTCATAGTCTTTCTTGGACAGGGTGCAGGTGAAATTTCTACCAGCTTCGGACTCAACCAGTCATTTGCAGATATTCTGACAGGAATAATACTGTTCTTTATTATTGGATGTGAATTCTTTATAAACTACAAGATTCACGTGAGAAAAAAATCAGGAAAGGAGGAAGCATAAATGTTTGATTTAGTTGCATTTATTCCACGAGCTATAGTTCAGGGTATGCCCCTTCTTTTCGGTTGTACAGGCGAAACTATTTCGGAAAAGGCCGGAAGCCTTAACCTCGGTATTCCGGGAGTAATGTATGTAGGCGGTATTTGCGGTGTAATAGGTTCATTTATCTATGAACAGAGCTGCAGCGGAGATTTGAATCCTTTCCTTGCTATTTTTATTCCTATGGTGGCATGTCTTGCGGGCTCGCTGCTTATGGGACTGCTTTTCAGCGTGCTTACAGTAACGTTAAGAGCGAATCAGAACGTTGTAGGTCTTGCTATGACAACATTTGGCGTGGGTTTTGGTAACTTCTTCGGTGGCTCTCTCATGAAGCTGACAGGGAGTTCAGTTCCGTCGATTGCACTTTCCAAAACCAGCTACTATTTCAGCAGAACCCTGCCGTTTGCGGATAATACGGGATGGTTCGGCAAGATATTTTTATCCTATGGATTTCTTACTTATCTTGCAGTGATAATCGCCATTGTGACAGCGTATGTCCTGGGACATACCAGAACAGGTCTGCAGCTGCGTGCTGTAGGCGAGAATCCTGCAACTGCAGATGCTGCAGGTATAAATGTTAACAAATATAAGTATTTTGCAATATGTATAGGCTGTATGATTGCTGGTCTTGGTGGACTGTTCTATGTTATGGACTACGCCAGCGGCGTATGGTCAAACGATGCCTTCGGAGACAGAGGATGGCTTGCAATTGCATTGGTTATCTTTACTTTATGGAAGCCTAATATTGCGATTTTCGGTTCGATATTGTTTGGCGGACTTTACATTCTGCATCTGTTTATTCCGGGAGCAGGAATGGCGGCTAAAGAATTGTACAAGATGCTTCCGTATGTTGTAACTATCATTGTTCTGGTATTTACCAGCATAAGAAAAAGAAGAGAGGATCAGCCTCCTGAAAGTCTGGGGCTACCGTATTTCCGAGAAGATCGGTGATAATCTAAGATTCAGAATACTGATTGACAATTATTGAAAGCATAAAAACCGCAGAATTACTGCGGTTTTTTGATGTGTTTGATTCCAATCCGTATTATTTCCCGTCATAAGCTATAACGGTATCTACTGAGTATCCTTCCAGCTTGTCTCTGCCGTTGAGCCCTTTAAGCTCCAGAAGGCAGACCATTTTCACAACTGTTGCATCAAGCTGTTCAAACAGCTGTGCTGCTGCACGGAGAGTTCCCCCGGTGGCAATGAGATCATCAATAAGAACGACCCTCATTCCGGGCTTTACATCATTCTTGTGAACCTCTATTTCGGCAGTGCCGTATTCAAGCTCATATGATGCACTGACTGTCTCTCTCGGCAGCTTGCCTTTCTTCCGTACAGGTATAAAAGGCTTGCCCAGATTGTAGGCTATTGGCATACCGAATAGAAAGCCTCTGGATTCGAGCCCTGCGATGGCGTCGAATTCCACATCGGCAAGCTTTGCCTGCATCTCATCAACTGCCAGCTTCAGCCCGTCAGCATCACCGATTACAGAAGTGATGTCGCGAAAAATGATTCCCGGTTCCGGGAAATCAGGTATATTTGTTACATAATCTTTTACTGTTTTCATATCATTGACCTCATAATCATTTCATTTACTGCTTTTTTGCCCGGAGCTTTGTGATGTATTCCGGACAAAATAATCCTACCACAGCATAAGTAAAATAACAATAATTAATATCAGTCCATTAAGTTGTGCCCAAATGTGATGTTATGTGGTATAGTAAAAGAAAAACTCTGGCGTGAGGCATAAGAAACGCCATGGTGCGAAGCATAATAATACGAGGGAGGTAATTTATATGATATATGTACATCTGGCAGAAGGCTTCGAAGAGGTGGAAGCGCTTACCATTGTTGATGTTCTGAGAAGAGCTGGCGAGGATGCAAAAACTGTATCCATTACGGGAGAAAAGCAGGTGATGGGAACTCATGGTATCCCGGTAATTGCTGATATGCTGTATGAAGATGCTGATTATGACAAATGTAAAATGATTGTGCTTCCGGGAGGACTTCCAGGTGCGGCAAATCTTGAGGAGCATGAAGGTCTGGCTGCGCATATCAAGTGTTTTGCAAAAGATCCTGCGAAAAAGCTGGCGGCTATATGCGCGGCACCGATGGCATTCGGAACTCACGGTGTAATCTGCGGCAAACGTGCCACAATATATCCGGGAATGGAGGAGCGTCTGACCGGAGCAGGTGCAGAGGCGACAGGCGAGGCAGTGACAATAGACGGCAATATAATTACAGGCAAGGGTCCGGCTTATGCTATGGAATTCGCACTGGCTCTCGTAAAGGAGCTTAAGGGAAAAGCAACGGCTGATGAAGTGGCTGAGGGGCTTCTTTTTACAGGCAGGGTGTAATCATGGACGAGTATAAGGTTGATTTTCATGTTCATACGAATTTTTCTGACGGGCGTCTGTCACCTACAGAGATACTGAAGCAGGCAAAAGCTCTTGAATACGATATGATTGCAATAACAGATCACGATGGCATTGACGGCATCAGAGAGGCACTTATTGCTGGAGAGGCTCTGGAAATCAAAGTGATTCCCGGTATTGAGCTGGCTGTGGAGACGGAAGAAAGCATTGAACTCCACATGCTTGGCTATTACTTCGATCCTGATGATCCTCATTTTAACGAAATGATGGAGGAGCTGAAACGCAGGAGAAACGACAGAAATGAAAGGCTTATAGCGGTTCTGAATGATATGGGTTATGAGTTGTCAATGGAGGATCTGAAGGGGCAGCAGCCCAATAATTATATAGGCAAGCCTGTGATTGCCAGAGCGCTGGTGGCAAAAGGATATATTGATGACCCGAAGGAAGCTTTTGCTCCGGGAAAATTTCTGGAAAGTCCGCAGGCTCGCGCAGTAAAAAAGGTAAAGCTCACAGCAGCTGAAGCTATCAGCCTGATAAAGGGTGCAGGTGGAATCGCAGTTCTGGCTCATCCTATACAGACAAAAGGCATTGGAGAGCCTGGTTCGGAGGAGTTTTACGAGAATATCGGTGCAATAATCTCTCAACTTAAAAAACAGGGTCTTGGCGGGCTTGAATGTTATCACCCTGACCAGAACCATGAGCAGAGCATGCGGTTTGTAGAGCTTGCTGAAAAGTACCATCTTCACATTACTCGCGGCTCGGATTTTCATGGTGATAAATTCGGACAGGAATAAATGCTGCGTGAGGTGGACGATAAAATGAATTTGTTGACGAAAACTACGGCACTGGCGATGGAACTAACTTTGAAGTATGTGAATCCCGGAGATGTGGTAATCGATGCTACCTGCGGAAACGGTCACGATACGCTGACTTTGGCGGAGGCTGTCGGAGACTTGGGACAGGTCATAGCCCTCGACATACAGCAAAGTGCACTGGAATCAGCCGGTGTGCTTTTACATGATAATGCAAAGGAGAACGTGACCTTCGTGCAGGGCAATTTCAGAAACCTGATGGAACTGACAGCGTGCTTTTTACATGACAGGAAGCCTTCGGCTATTGTGTTCAATCTTGGTTATCTGCCGGGCGGTGATAAGTCGGTGACGACCGTGCGGGAGGATACGGTGGAGGCTGTAAAACAGGCACTGGAGCTCGTAGCAGTTGATGGTGTTGTGACGGTGGTGCTGTATTGCGGCCATGAAGCGGGTAAAGCTGAGAAGAAAGCTGTTCTGGACATGGCGGCTGAGCTACCTTCAGGCAGATTCCATGCTGTATATGGCGGTATGCTGAATCAGAGAAAGGACCCGCCTGAGGTGCTGTGGATAACGAAGAAGAAGTAGAATTTTTTTTGTGGGGCACTATGAATGGCAGATGTTTTTTGTTAGAATATATGCATAATATTTTGTAGCGGTTGAAGAAAGGATAGGAATATGGATAAAAATGTACGTCCTGAAACTATGGAAAGAATAACGACTCCGGCTCTGGCGGAGGCTTTTATCGAAGAACAGGTAAGGGAAATAAAGGCTCAGGTGGGCGATAAGAAGGTGCTGCTGGCGCTCTCCGGCGGTGTTGATTCATCGGTGGTTGCGGCTCTGCTTATCAGGGCTATCGGGCAGCAGCTGGTTTGCGTTCATGTGAATCACGGACTGCTTCGAAAGGGCGAACCGGAGCAGGTGATTGAAGTGTTCCGCAACCAGATGAATGCCAATCTGGTTTATGTGGATGCTGTCGATCGTTTTCTCGACAAGCTCGCTGGTGTTGATGAACCTGAAAAGAAGAGAAAGATTATCGGTGCTGAATTCATCAGAGTATTTGAAGAAGAGGCTCGCAAACTGGAAGGAATAGAATTACTGGCTCAGGGTACTATCTATCCGGATATTCTGGAAAGTGATGGTGTCAAGGCTCATCACAATGTTGGCGGTCTTCCTGAGGATATGCAGTTTGAACTGGTTGAGCCGGTAAAACTGCTGTATAAGGATGAAGTTCGTGTTGTGGGCAAGGCTCTGGGTCTTCCTGATAATATGGTATTCAGACAGCCGTTCCCTGGCCCGGGTCTCGGTGTAAGATGTACAGGTGCTATTACTCGCGACAGACTGGAAGCGGTAAGAGAAGCAGACGCAATCGTGCGTGAGGAAATCGAAAAGATGGATAATCTGCCATGGCAGTATTATGTAGCAATTCCGGATCTGAAGTCAACAGGCGTGAAAGATGGCAAAAGATACATGGGATGGGCTGCTATCATCAGAGCAATCAATACTGTGGATGCGGTAACCGCAGAATCCGTTGAAATTCCTTGGGATAAGCTGTGTGTAATGAGAGACAGAATCATTGCAGAGGTTCCCGGAATCAACAGAGTGCTGTGGGATATTTCAGACAAGCCTGTAGCTACGATAGAGTGGGAATAAGCACTGCGCGACTATTAAGCACAACAATTACGAACCCAAGGGTGTTGAAAAATAAGCACTCTTGGGTTTTCATGGTTTTGGCGTGACTGAAAAATGCTTACGATGACAACTGCAGTTTGATTGGTTTTTTATTAATGAATACTTATGATATATTATTTACATACTGCATGTCCTATTTATGGTACACCTTTTATGATAGTGTTAAGAGACACATCAGTATGGAGGTAATTAAATATGACATTAGCAGAAAAAATATATAATTGTTTTAAAAAGCGTGACTGCTTTTCTTTGACTGAAGCATATGAAAAGAATATAGCGAAGCCTAGGGAAACAATAAGGGCAAGAATATATGATAATCTGGGTATTAGATTTGAGAGAATAGCTAAAGGAGTATATAGAACAATCGAAGCTGATGAAGCTTCTTGCATTATTCTTGAGGGGGATGGCAGAGACTTATCTATTATTGAGGATGAAAGTATAGATTGTATTTTTACCGATCATCCTTGGCTTGATTTAAAGTCAAATAAGGGTGGTACTAGATCTTTTGCAAAATATGATTGCTTTAAATATACTCTGGAAGATTTTGAAGAGAAAGCTCGAGTTCTTAAGAATGGTTGTTTTTTGGTAGAGATACTACCAGCTGAAAATGAAAATAATTATGAGTATTTGTTTCAGATAAAGCAGTATGCAAAGGCAGCAGGGTTTATCTATTACTCGAAGGTACCGTGGAAAAAAGGAACATTTGTAAGTAATACCGGACGTAAAGCAAAGAACACACAAGATATTATGATTTTTTCCAAAGGGAAAGCCAGATGTATGAGATATGACAAGAAAAAGTCAGCTGCTACAGGCAAAAGCTGTTATATGAGCGGATGTAATGGAATGCTTCCAACTATGTTTGATGTTCAACCAGTTGCCAGAAATAAGAAGATACATCAAAGCGAATTGCCGGTATCGTTGTGTGAACAGATTCTACGGTTTGTATCATATGAAGGAGAAATAGTACTAGATTCTTTCGCAGGAAGTGGTGCTATAGGGGAGGCTGCATTGAATATTAAACGTAACTGTATCCTTATAGAGCTATTGAAAGAAAATGTTGAAAAAATTAAAAGAAGATTTGAATCAAACTTACTATTAAAACAGGAGTATTTGTATGAATTTGCAAATGGATGAACGAATTGCAGATAGATATCATAGTGATTCTCAACGAATTCGAGTAATAACAGAAAACTGGGTAAGCAATAACATATTCTGTCCATACTGTGGTAGGCCATATATTCGTCAGTTTGAGAATAATAGACCGGTAGCGGATTTTTATTGTCCTGAGTGTTTAGAAGAATATGAATTAAAAAGCAAGCATTCATCAATTTACAATAAGGTTGCAGATGGGGCTTACAGCACAATGATAGAGAGAATTGAATCAATAAATAACCCTAATTTCTTTTTTATGCAGTATAATAAAGGTAATCTTAGAGTCAAAGATTTTGTAATGGTTCCGAAATATTTTTTTGTACCAGAGGTAATTGAGAAAAGAAAACCTTTGGCTGATACTGCTAAACGGGCAGGATGGACAGGTTGTAATATTCTCTTAAAAAAGATTCCCCAAGAAGGAAAAATATATATTGTTAAAGATGAAATTGAGCAGCCTGTTGGTAAGGTAGTTGAAAAGGTTGAAAAAGTAGGCTTTATTAAACAATATCAGTTAGATGCCAGAGGGTGGATTCTTGATATATTGAACTGCATTAATCAAATTGATGGGAATGAATTTACTTTAGGTCAGATGTATGAATTTGAACAAATGCTGGCTGTTAAGTATCCGAAAAATAAGCATATAAAAGCTAAAATAAGACAGCAATTACAGATATTAAGGGATAAAGATATTATTGCATTCAGAGGAAATGGGCGCTATTTAAAGCGGTTCGTATTGTGACTAGAAATGTATTGACGTAAAAACGAGCGGTATTTGGGTGATGAGAAAATTGTCTGTCTCCCTATCTATAAATAATTTGAATTCCATTCCGACATACAGTAGAATATAAGCGGGAGAATCCATTTTAAAGTGAGGGATGGCAGATGAGAGAGATGATTATTTATCATGCAGGAAAATCTATTGTTGAGTTTCCTGAAGTGAGAAAAACGAAATATACTAAAGACTTTTCATGGGGGTTCTATTGCACTAAAGATTATAAGCAGGCTGAACGCTGGGCAAAGAGAGGTGAAGGAACTCCAATCGTTAATAAATATAGGTTCAAATTGAAGGCAGGCCTTTCAGTTCTTAAATTTGAAGAAATGAATGACGAATGGCTGGATTTTATAGCTGAATGCAGAAGTGGAAGGTTGCATGATTACGATATTGTAGAGGGTCCGATGGCAGATGATACCGTGTGGAGCTATGTAAATGATTTCCTCAACGGAACAATTTCCAGGAAACAATTTTGGGTGCTGGCAGAGTTTAAGTATCCGACGCATCAAATAAGTTTCCATACGATCAAAGCTTTGGATTGTTTAACCTATGAAGGGAGTGACATATTAAATGACAGAGGAAACCAAAAATGATTTGTTTTATGTATGCTCTCTAATTGAATTTATTGCAAGAAAAACGCTGAATAAAAGGGGTGTGGTCGTAGATGCACTTGGCTTATCGGGTATCAAAAAACAGATTTCTGATGCAGAAGTAAATCATTGCCTTTCTTTCGAACAGGTAAGCGATGAAGTCATTGAAGCTTATCATATCAAGAACGGAGTCTTTGATACGATTACGAACTGCGAATACAGTATTCCAAGCTACACAGATATTGGCAAACTATATACGATTTTAGTAGCAGAGTGTAGTGAAGAAGGGAAGGAAGCTGAAGAATTGGAAAAAATATTCAAGTCATTTATTAGTGATGAGATTTCTAATTTTGAAACAGGTTTGTACTACCAGAATCCAGACTACCTGAAATGGTCATATAAAGAGGGATATCTTTTGCCATAAATCTATCCGTAATTTTTCAAGCTGGGTAAATACAATATAGGTGAATAAACAGAACAGGAAATATAAAAACATGAAGGTTACTGACAAAATAACAAAGCCATTAACTGAAGCGAAATATTTAAATGCGGATAATGTTGACAGATACAGGGGCATTATGCGCATTTTTTATGAGAACTATGAGAAGCTGAAATACTGGCTGTATCAGGAGGAAGTATATGCGGAAATGGTACGTGATCCGTATTTTGCAGAGTACAGACCGGAGCAGTGTCAGCAGGATCTGAATGCACTTACAGAATGGAAAAACCTGATAACAATACAGGATACCAGAAAGGTATCGTCAATAGAAGAATTCAAAAATAAAAAATTCAGATACCAGATGTCTGAATACAGTGTTGAGATAGAAAGGCTTGTTCTCAGGCTTGAAAACCTTTTTATAGAAGGTGCATCTCTGGAGCCGACTCTGTTGGAGCGGATCAGGCACAGCATTTGTAGATTTAATGAAATGGCAGATGTTGATACGGACACAGTATATGTCTGGTGGAAGGATCTTAATAACGATTTCAGCAGATTAAACCAGAATTATCAGGACTACATCAGGAATCTCAATAGCGTTAAAGCAGAAGAAATGATGAAGACAAAAGAATTTCTAGTTTTTAAGGACAAGCTGGTTGAATACCTGAGAAGTTTTGTAAAAGGGCTGCAGAAGAATGTGGGTGTTATCGAAGGATAATACGATATGCGGCACAGCTGAGCGAAAGAAGTTCGGTTGGTGCAAATCGCAGAGAGGAATACAGGAAAACTGCTGAGATTTTTTTGAAATGTAAAGATATATCAGAGGCACACAGATTATCTGCAA
>JAUNDC010000001.1:126396-170231 GCA_030526355.1 Bacillota bacterium
GCTGAGATTTTTTTGAAATGTAAAGATATATCAGAGGCACACAGATTATCTGCAATGATATTCGGCCTTGAAAAGCCGTATCATTTCAGGAGCGACAAGCCCAGAGAAAGTGACAGCATGAATATGAGCCTGTACGACGAAGATGCCGTTGCACATATTTTGAAGCCGCGAATAAGAACCTACAGGGAAAAGACAGAGCGAAGTGCAATAAGTGAACGAAGCAGAGAAAAAAAGCACGCAGGATATCAGGAAAATATCTGCGAGCTGTTTTTGCCATGAGGGTGACATAACTTATCTTATTGATTATCATCTTTCTATTTTGCCGGATTCACATGAATCATAATATGTTTAACCTTTGGGAAATTACGCTCAATGTCGTCATGGACAGCTTACGTTTATCTGCTGGCAAAAACATCTATTTATCTGCTGTTAAACCTAACGATTTATTGTATAATATATTGGTTATGAATAAAACAATTATTACGAACAAATCAAAACTTCTATTATTCTGTGCCGTTCTTGGTGCTGTTTCCGGTGCGGTTCTCTGGGCTTTCCTGCGGGTGGTTCATATGGGTACTGTGCTTTTATGGGACAGACTGCCGGAAACCTTTGATGTGCCTGTGTGGTATCCTATAGCTGCATGCACTATCGGCGGTGTGATTATCGGTTTATTCAGGAAACGGTTCGGTGACTATCCTCAGACAATGAAAACTGTGGTTGGAACAGTAAAGCAGACCGGGAGCTATCCATATAACAGAATAGTGGTTATTCTAATTGCGGCTATGCTTCCGCTTATCTTCGGCAGCAGTGTGGGCCCGGAAGCTGGTATGGTGGGAGTCCTCGTTGCTCTGGGGTGCTGGGCAAATGAAAACCTAAAATTTGCAAAAAAGAACGCTGATTTTTATTCCAGTGTCGGAATGGCTGTCTCATTATCTATTCTGTTTTATTCACCGCTTTTCGGGTTTTTCTCAGCTGTAGAAAGAGAGGATGATTCGCCGGCAGACGGTAGCAGATTTTCATCGAGTAAAGCTGATGGCAATACATTGTCAAATGACAATGACAACCTTGACCGAAGCTCGAAGCTTCTTGTTTACGGCATTTCCATTGCGTCTGCTCTCAGTGTGCTTTTTTTACTTAACCATCTCTTCGGCAAGGTTTCAGAAGGATTCCCGAGCTTCGGAAATGCACATCCAGATAAATGGGATTTTCTGATGATGATCGTTTATATAATCTGCGGTATATTGCTGGGACTTTTCTTCGAAAAATCTGAAGAACTTCTGGCTAAGCTTTCAGGAAAGCTGCCTCCTGTTCTGGGTGAAGTTCTGGCAGGATTGATTCTGGGAGGTGCCGTTTCATTTCTTCCGGTCCTTCAGTTCTCAGGAGAAAGCCAGATGTCGGTACTCATCACCGATTATGCACGTTATGCGCCTATGGCTATGATAGGTATAGCGATCCTGAAGGTTCTGCTGACGAACCTGTGTATTCAGATGGGTCTCAAGGGCGGTCATTTCTTTCCGCTTATTTTTGCAGCGGTCTGTCTGGGATACGGTATTTCGCTTCTGGTATTTCCAATGGATGCAGAGCACGCCGTGTTTGCAGCTGCCATAACGACAGCTGCAACCATGAGTGTATCAATCAGGAAGCCTCTGGCAGTTACATGCCTTCTGTTTCTTTGTTTCCCGGTTAAGATGGGATTGTGGATATTCCTGGCGGCAATACTCGCCGGTCAGGTGACGAGGAGTAAAAAACATGAAGCAAAAACACAATAAAACCCTTGGTCTGGTTCTGAAGCGTACACATTTTTTCGAATCACTGGCTGTATACCTGCTGGTGTTCTTTGCGTTTGCTTTTATTATTTACAGACGCGAAGCAGTTTTTGAAACCTATGGTGCTGCATTGTGGTACTGTTTCGAGCTTGTTACAACCGTCGGCTTCGGTGAACTTGTTGCAGTCACCAGAATCGGCAGACTTCTGAGCATTCTGCTGTCAGTCTATTCAATAGGAATGATAGCCATCATCACCAGTACGGTAGTCACCTATCATCAGGTCAAGATAAAAAGTCAGGAGGATACTATAGCTCTGTTCATGGACAAGCTGGAAAGGCTCCCCGAGCTAAGCCATGAGGAGCTTGCTGATATTTCCGAGCGTATCAGGAGGCTTAGGTCGTGAGGCTGGGAATGTCATACTTAATTCTCATATTGTTTCTTTTGATAAACTTCAAACAATAACGTAAATTCCTGAGGTCTTACCCAAAACATTCCACAGTTTGAAAAATCCGGATTCTCCACTGCCTCATCAAGAACGGAGAATGCAACCTCTTTTTTGTTGCATTTATGTATGTATGCAAAAACATCACACTTTTCAGGCAAATTAACAGCTTTGTATATTACCCCTTTTCTGATTTCATTAATATTCATATCGAACCCCTTTCAAAAAATAAAGATAATCAATTCTTAAGGACAAATGGATAAATAGTCTTGTTTTTGATCCACAATTTGACCATACTAATTATACCATTTAATTGGTTATATGTCAATATTTAACTGGTATTTAATGCCTGAACATTATTCCTATTTGAATGCGAAACCATATTCAGTAACAGCAGACCGAAACTGTCTTCAGTAACAGACAAATCTACGTTTTTGCAAACAGAAAGTTGACATCAGATGTTCTTGCTGTTAGAATCTGAATTACAAAACCGCATCAGAACAGAAGCTGCATGTGAACTTTATATCACACAGTTATGATATGATGGGGAGTGGATTTTTCTGAGAACAGTATTCTGAGTAAAGCATTCTGTTCTTACTTTTCGCCACACGAAGACTTATGTATTCGTGTGTTTTTTTATGTGAGAGGGAATTAAATGGATCAAGATTTTATGAAAACAAAAAGTGTTCTGCCACTGGTGCTTACGATGTCATATCCGATGGCTATATCTATGGCAGTAAACGCACTTTACAATATCGTGGACTCGTTTTTCGTATCGCAGATAAGTGATAAAGCGATGACAGCACTTTCGCTGCTGTTTCCCGTACAGAATTTTGCCCATTCAGTGGCAGTGGGATTCGCCATAGGAATCAACGCAGTTGTGGCATTTTATATGGGGCAGGGCAGCTCCGGAGAAGCAGAGAAAGCGGCAACAAACGGAATTATACTGAGTGCATTGCATGGGATTATACTTTCAGCATGCTGTATAGTAATAATGCCGTGGTTTATGGATAAATTTACAGCAGATCAGGATATAGTGAACTATGGAACAAACTATACGGATATTCTGTTTTTGTTCGCAGCAATGGACTGTATGGCAATAGCCATGGAGAAAATATTTCAGGCCGCCGGAAGAATGAAAACCACTATGCTGAGTCTCGCCGCAGGATGTATTATAAACATTATTCTGGATCCGTTGCTGATATTCGGCATAGGACCATTTCCGGAGCTTGGGATAAGAGGTGCCGCTGTAGCAACAGGTATAGGACAGACTATGCCTCTGGTGATATATGCAGTTCTTTACAAAACAAAACCTATACCGGTCAGGTTCAGAAAGAAATACATCAGACCGGAGTTGCATATGATGAGAAGGCTGTACTCCATCGGCAATGCGGGCACGCTTAACCTGGCACTGCCTTCGGTACAGGTGTCGATACTTAACGCTATTCTGTCATCCTATTCCGCCGGATATGTATTCATACTAGGAGTCTATTATAAGCTTCAGACTTTCCTTTATCTGTCGGTAAATGGAGTAGTACAAGGCATAAGACCGCTGGTGGGTTACAATTACGGAGCCGGGGAAAATGAACGTGTGCGCAAAATCGTCAGGATATCGATTATACTTGCAGCAATAATAATGACAGCGGGCACGGTTGTGTGTCAGCTGATACCGGATACGCTCATGGGAATATTTACTCAGGATGGTGCAGTTATTCAGTCAGGGTCATCAGCCTTGAGGATAATAAGCGGAGGATTCATAATTTCGTCAATACCCGTAATATTATCGGGAGCTCTTGAAGGTCTCGGAAAAGGAACGGAGTCCCTTGTTATTTCGCTGATAAGATATATTCTGCTGATACTTCCGGCAGCATTCGGTCTGAGCTGTATTATGGGTGCGGTTGGAGTATGGCACGCTTTCTGGATTACAGAGTTGGCCGCGGCGGCAGTATCCTGCTTTATCTACCGAAGAGCAGTAAGAAATAAAGCGCAAAGAGAGTATACGCATACAGACAATAAAATGATATAATGGTTAAATAGAACATGGGAGGTGCAAAAATGAACATATTATTTGTAAATGCATGCGTCAGAGAAGGCTCCAGAACAAAACGGCTGGCAGATCACCTGCTCGTTTCAATGGAGGGTGATATAACGGAAGTCTGTCTGGAAAACGAACGTATACAGCCTCTTGACAGGGAATCACTTGCCAGACGTGATGCGTTGGTTTCAAATGGCGAGCTGGATGACTCCATGCTGAGATATGCCAGGCAGTTTGCCGAAGCCGATGCTATTGTAATAGCAGCTCCGTATTGGGATCTGGCATTTCCTGCACTGCTGAAAATATATCTTGAGGCAGTGACTGTATCGGGAGTAACCTTCTGTTACAGCGAAGATGGTACACCCAAAAGCCTCTGCAAAGCTAAGAAGCTGATTTATGTTACTACGGCAGGTGGACCGATATTTGCAGATTTCGGATATTCATATGTCAGAACTATGGCCGAAGGATTTTTTGGAATTGAAGAAACTGTCTGCTTCAAAGCTGAAAACCTTGATGTTATAGGCATGGACACAGAGAATATACTGAGGGAAACAGAGGGTGAAATAGATAAATATATCGGCAGGTAGCCTGCATCTTCATTGTTTTACCACAATTGAAGTATATAATCTCACAACACGAGGAGGTTAATTATGAAAAAAGCAAGGAAATTCAGGAAAATAATCAGTATGATGCTGACTGTCGCAGTAGCAGCTGTTATGGTGCTTTCTCCGGCAGCGGTCAGCGCAGATTCAACAGAGGACAGCTTATCTGATACATATGTATCACTGGGAGCTGATCTTTCCAGCAGTGAACGTGCGACTGTTCTTAGTCTTCTGGGTCTTACAGAAGCTGATCTTAAAGAATGCACAGTGCTGCAGGTGACGAATCAGGAAGAGCATGAATATCTGGATGAATATCTAAGCAGCAATGTCATCGGTAACCGTGCTATTTCATCTGTAAAAGTAGTCAACAAGGACAAAGGGAACGGTATAAATGTGGAAACACATAATATCAATTACTGTACTGAAACCATGTATCAGAATGCACTGGCTACAGCAGGGCTTGAGGATGCAGATGTTACAGTGGTAGGTCCATTCAACGTTTCCGGAACGGCAGGTCTGATTGGTGCCATCAAAGCATATGATACCATGACCGGTAAGGATACAGCAGAAGAAAGCGTTGAAGCAGCAACGCAGGAGCTGGTAACTACAAGTGAGCTTGGTGAGAGCATGGGAGATCAGGAGTCAGCCAGTACGCTGGTAGGTGCGGTGAAGGACAAGGTTGTTTCAGAGGGACTTGAAACAGAGGAAGAAATCAGAGATGCTATAGAAGAAACCGCAGATCAGATGGATATTTCTCTTACAGAAGATCAGATCGCCAAGATAACTGAGCTTATGGATCAGATAAAAGATCTTGACCTTGATATTGATGCACTCAAGGAGCAGGCAAAGGGGCTTTATGATAAACTGGCAAGCCTTGATATTGACCTTAGCTCGGCACAAGGTTTTTTCAGCAGAATCGGCGAGTTCTTCAGCAATTTATGGGACAGGATTTTCGGATAATATGAAACAGGATAATTTGCTTGTAGAAGATGACAGAAGCCTTAACAGAGCAGTGAGCCTTAAGCTCCGCAGAGAAGGCTATGAAGTTAGAACAGCGTTTACACTTAAGCAGGCATGTGAGCTTTGCAGAGCAGAGATGCCTGCTTTTATTATATGTGATATCGGGCTTACGGATGGCAGCGGACTTGATTTCTGCACAGACTTGAGAGAAGCCGGGCATGACATCATGTTCCTTTTTCTTACAGCCCTTGATACTGAAATTGATATGATAAACGGCTATGATAAACGGCTATGAAGCAGGTGCTGATGATTATGTGACAAAACCATTTTCTCTGGCAGTGCTCATTTCCAAGGTGAATGTCATGATGAAACGTAATGCCAGAGGCAGTGGCGGCAGCGACAGCAGTGGGTCGGATATTATCAGAGCCGGAGACATTATTCTGAACTTGAGTGAGAACTGCGTTTACAAAGACAGCAAGCGTATCAGCCTTACGGCCAATGAATACAAGCTTCTGGTGTATTTCATGGAGAACCCGATGAAGATATTGTCGAGGAACCAGCTGCTTGAAGCAATATGGGATATAGACGGAAGCTTCGTGGATGACAATACACTGGCGGTAAACATCAGGAGACTGCGTGAGAAAATAGAGGAGGAACCCTCGAAGCCGGAGCTGATAAAAAACGTACGTGGGCTAGGGTATATATGGGAAAGGAAGTGTGAGCGCCAATGAAGAAAACCGCGGTGATTTTTGTGATGATTACTCTGGTGGCTGCGGTGGTGCTGGGAGCATCAGAAACTATATCATCATGCTGTCATTATTCATGGCAGCTGTTATTTTGTGCGGGCTGACCACTATGACTGCAGCTGTGCGCAGAAAAAATAGACAGGAAGAAGATATGCTCGCAATTCTGGACCGCTGTCTCGCCGATGACTACAGCTTTGAAAATGATAGTGAACGGTTAAATGCTCTGGGAAATCAGTATTTTGCAGATTCTCTGTCAAAGCTGGGCAGCAAGCTGAAGATGAAAACTCAGCTGCTGGACAGTGAGCAGGACAGTACCAAGACTCTGGTCACAGACATATCACATCAGCTGAAGACGCCGATAAGCGCCATGAAGACATGCTTTGACAGGCCTGGACTGCAGAATAACTGCATTACCAGAATGTTCATTGATGTGGAGAAGAGCAACTTTGATGATGTGAAGGCAGCACTGCAGGAGATATCAGAGTCAGATGATTTATTTGAACTTTTCTCCAGAGATGAGGAAATGAACGTTGGTGAGATGAGCGTAAGCCTGGTTAAATATCCGATGTATGCTGTACTGATACTGATTGCTGTCATAGGTTTTATGAATCTCATCAATACTATGATAACCAGCATAATCACCAGAAAAAGAGAACTAGGAATGCTGCAGGCTGTGGGGTTGTCCGATAAACAGATGAGCAGAATGCTTGCTGGTGAGGGAATGGTGTTTACAGCATTCACGCTGATTGCTTCCATAACTGTGGGAAATCTGCTGGGATATCTGATATTTCTCAAAGGAAGAGACAGCGGTTTTATGAGCGTTACACAGTATCACTATCCTGTCTGGGAGACTGTCGGGCTGGCAGCTGTATTGATTATCGGTCAGCTGCTGATAACGTATATTATCAACAGAAGAGCCGGTCGCGAAAGTATCATAGACAGAATAAGAGGCAGTGAATGAGCATAATACTTACGCTGCGCAACGAATACTAACATAATTGAATTCTTTTGTTACCTTCGGTTGGTGGAACAGCATTAAACTGTATGCTAAAATTAACATGGAGGTGGGAAAAGTATGATAAGTGAAAATATTATGAAGCTCCGCAAAAAATTCGGTTTTTCCCAGGAAGAGGTGGCTGAAAAAATTGGTGTTACCAGACAGACCATCGCCAAATGGGAAAACGGTGACAGCATCCCGGATGTTGTTCACAGCAATGCACTTGCGGAGCTGTTTGATATTACACTGGATGATCTGGTGAATTTTAAAGGGAATGAACTGGGAACCAAGGAAATGCCGCCGAAGGGAAAGCATATTTTCGGTGCAGTGACGGTGGGCGAAAAAGGCCAGATTGTAATTCCGGTCAAGGCGCGGCGAATCTTTGGCATCAAGCCCGGTGATGATCTGATACTTCTCGGAGATGAGGATCGCGGTCTTGCATTGATGCATGCAGATTTCTTAATAGGCTGCTTGAAAAAGCTGGAGGAAAAGGAGGAAGAATAATGGACAGGAAAACACCGGTACTGGAGGTGAATGGACTGCGCAAGGATTATCCGGCCTTCAGCCTTAAGAATATAAGCTTTGAACTGGAAGAGGGAAAGATAACGGGATTTATCGGGCGTAACGGGGCTGGCAAGTCAACCACACTTAATTCCCTGCTGAGCTTTGTCCACCCGGACAGCGGAGACATAAGGTTCTGGGGCAAAAACGTGTCCGATGCAGAAATTGATATAAAACAGGATATAGGCTTTGTTTCCAGCGGGATGAGCTATTACCCTAACAAAAAGCTCAAAGCCGTAACGAAGACAACACGTTCATTTTACAAAAAATGGGACGAGCAGACATACAGAAATTACATGGATGAATTTGGGCTTGATGAGAGCAAGACCTTCAGGCAGCTTTCCAACGGGATGCAGATAAAGTATGCGCTGGCTCTGGCGCTTTCGCATAACGCCGGGCTGCTTATCCTTGATGAGCCGACCAGTGGCCTGGATCCTGTTTCAAGAGAGGATCTGCTTGATATTTTCATGAGCCTTTGCGACAGGGGAATCACCATATTGTTTTCTACCCATATAACTTCTGATCTTGACAAGTGTGCTGACAATATCATATATATCAGGGACGGTCAAATTGTTGAGAAGGCTCCGTTTGGTGAGTTTGTCGATGCTTACAGACTGGTCGAGTATGCGGAAAATGAATTGACTCCGCAGCAGCAGGCTCTTCTGGTGGGCAGACGCCGCAGAAGAGACAAATGGACTTCGCTGGTGCGCAGGGAGGATGCGGTGAATTTTGACGGCAGAGCCGCCGAGGCTGATATCGAAGCTGTAATGATACATCTGGAAAGCGAGGGGACGAGATGAGCAATTTGTTAAAGAAGGAGTTTTCGCTGTCGATGCATCCGGTTACGCCTCTGATGCTGATGCTTTCTTCGATGGCACTGATTCCAAACTATCCATATACTGTTATGTTCTTTTATATGACTCTGGCGGTTTTTTTCACGTGCATGATGGGCAGAGAGAATCACGATGTGATTTATTCCATGTGCCTTCCTGTGGCCAAGAAGGATATTGTGAAGGCCAGAATCCTGTTTGTGGTGATACTGGAGCTGCTGCAGATGGTGCTGCTTATTCCGTTCGCTGTGCTCAGGCAGAACATTCTGGCGGCAGGAAATGAAGCGGGGATGGATGCCAATATCGCGCTTTTTGCGGAAGGCTTTCTGCTGTTTGGCGTGTTTAATCTGATATTCTTTCACAGCTATTACAGGAACGTGGATAAAGTAGGTATAAGCTTCGTCAAGGCAACAGTCGTTTTTTTCGTTCTTGTGGTGGTGGATGTTATTGTGACTCATGCGGTGCCGTTTGTACGTGATTGCCTCGATACTCCGGATCCCCAGTTTATTGGGTATAAGCTGGCTGCGCTTGCGATCGGAATTGTGCTGTATATCGTGATGACGATGCAGGCATGCCGTATATCCGTCAGGAATTTTGAGGTGCAGGATCTGTAAAACTGTTTTAACAATAGACATATTATGATATAATATGTCTATGCGGTTAAAAAGGAGGATGTTATGGATATCAGACCATCGGCGGATTTGAGAAATCATTATAATGAAATATCGAAACAGTGTCGTGAAACTCGGGAACCTGTAATAATTACGGTGAATGGTAGGGGTGATACTGTCATTTTAGGTATTCAGGAGTATCAGCAAATGGTGGCAGAGCTGAGGCTGCTTCGAACACTGGCTGAGGCGGATGATGATGTATTGAATGGCAGAATCAGACCGGCAGGGGAAGCTTTTGCAGATATCAGAGCGGTTCTGGAAGCGAGGAAATATGAATGAAATACCGTATCGTAATGACGGAAACGGCTGATGAACAGATGCGCGATATTCTCTTTTATATTGCAGATGATTCGGGAAGTATAGATACTGCTTTAAATTACCTGTCACATATAGAGAGAGCTGTAAAACAGCTGGAGGATTTTCCTTATATAGGAATAGTGCCCCAATACACTATTTTGCGCAGACAGGGATACAGAATACTGATAGTAAAAAAACATCTGGTGTTTTACAAAGTTGATGAAATTGCACATGAAGTGAGAATATATGCTGTTATTGACAGCCGTAGAGAGTATGAGCGGTTGCTGTAGCAATGACAAAGATAGGAATTGAAATAAGGGGCTGAAATGCCCCTTATTATGATAGTTTAAATATGTCTGTTATTCAAACAGTGGTGTGGAAAAGTATCTTTCCGCTGTGTCAGGAAGGACTGTGACAACTGTTTTGCCTGGTCCCAGCTTCTTTGCCAGCTGAATAGCTGCCGCAACATTTGTACCGCTGGATATGCCACACATTATTCCTTCCATTGATGCAAGCTTCTGAGCCGTACTGATAGCTTCATCGTCCTGCACTATGTATATGTCCTGATATATTTCCTGATTCAGAATATCCGGGATTACACCGTCTCCAATCCCCATCTGGACATGAGATCTGATTGTTCCACCTGACAGTATTGCTGCATGTGCAGGCTCTACTGCCCATATCTCCATATCAGGGTTTGCCGCTTTGAGAGTTTCTCCTATGCCTGTAATTGTACCGCCCGTACCGATTCCTGAGCAGAAGCCATGGATAGGACCGTCAACCTGCTGCAGGATTTCCTGCCCTGTATGATCACGATGAACCTGAGGGTTTGCCGGATTTTCAAACTGCTGTGGTACAAATACATTCGGGTCTTCTTTTGCCATGCGCAGTGCCGTATTAAGGCACTCATCTATACACTCACCTATGTTGTCATCGTCATGAATAAGGATGAGCTCAGCACCATAGTGATTGATCAGTTTTCTTCGCTCTTCACTGACTGAATCGGGCATGATGATGATAGTTCTGTAGCCTTTTACTGCTCCCACCAGAGCAAGACCTATGCCCTGATTTCCGCTTGTGGGTTCTACGATTATAGAATCGCTGTTAATGATTCCTTTTTTTTCTGCATCACAGATCATATTGTATGCAGTTCTTGTTTTGATGGAGCCTCCGACATTGAGACCTTCAAATTTAACAAGAATGCGTGCAGCGTTTTCAGGAACCATATGATTCAGCTGAACTAAAGGCGTATTGCCCATAGCCTCAAGAATATTTTGATAGACCATGATAATAAATCCCTGCTTTCATTTAAATTGGTAATATGTTCCGGGAATTTATCTGCATAATAAAATAATGCCGCTGTATTTCGGAACATTATCAGTATACATTAACTTGCAGTTTTTTTCTACTGAAAGAAATATATATTTTATGATTGGCTTTACAGTCTCGCATTTTTGGATTAGAATAAGTACCACGGAGGATAACTGCAATGGATAGAGAAAAAAGATTTCAGGAAGTTTTCAATAATGTAATAGACCCAGGTTCAAGACGGCTCAACAATATGCTGGACCCTCTGTTTCTGAGCTGCGATGAAGAGGAGATGTCATCGGAAATAGTGTTCTGCATACAGGAATGGGAGCTGAACCAGAGGAGAGAAATACACGGCGGAGCAATATCTTCTATGTTCGATACTGCCATGGGAATAACGGCGGCGGCATTTGCCGACAGCGACGGCGTGTCAACGGTAGATTTGCAGGTAAGCTTTATCAGACCATTTCTCAGCGGAGCCTTTGTTTTTTCCACAAAGGTGACAAGTATGGGTAAAACGCTTATAAGAACTACATGTGTTGCAACAGAGAAACAAAGCGGTAAGATAGTAGCAACATCGTCAGGTACATTTATACCTTTCAGGAAGAAATAGCGTTTCATAAATTCAGTAAGAATTATCCCGGCTGCATTTTCTATACAGTCGGGATTGGTTGTTTTTGAGAGTTTTATGGTATTCAATCGAGATTGTTTTTGGACATATGAACGATTGTGTAATCACCCTTGTATTCATATCCGAGTGTCAGTGCCATTTTCTTGGATATCAGATTTGCCGCATCCCAGCATGGCCGTATGCCGCGCAAAGAGCACTCTTTTATCACAGCAGATGCGCATGCATAAGCCAGACCTTTGCGTCTGTGGCTTTCATGTGTGGCAACAGACAGCTCTCCTCCACCGTCATACAGTGACATGGTGCTGCAGGCAGAAACGAGAATTCCGTTTTTTACGGCTGCAAAACCGATTGCATGATCCAGAAAGTCTTCCGCGGAAGCATAATATTCACAGAGTTCTTTTGCCCAGACTGATTCCATGGCCTGACTATACAGCTCAAAGTCAAAAGCTTTGAGCGTGTATTCTGAGGGAATATTGTCGATGTAGCTCTGAAGAAGCTTATCGTCGAAATTATAATCTTTTTTAACGATTCCGTAACGTGGTACTGCTATAGGGTTGTTTCTGATACAGCTGGTCAGAGAAGTTATCCATTCAGGACAATTATCCGGGAAAATAGCAGTATTATTATCTGTTTCTGCTATATCAAAAAAATGTTCAATAAGATAAAATGCATCTTCTGATAGAGGATCACCCCCCCAGAAGCTGTATTCGCCGCTAATCATTACAGCTGCTGTTATATTTGTTTTTGTACGTACATAAGCACTGCCTATAACACCCTGCAGGCAGCTGATAAGCATGGAATCGTCAATACCCTCGAAAAGAGAGGCTATTCCCTCAAGCTCTGTCGAGTTTAATTTTATCATTTGCAAAACTCCTTATATTCGTTTGTATGTCTACAGCAAGTGTCAATGCTGTTTATTATTCTGAGCTTCAATCTGCTCGGCAAGATCGTTGAGATAAACCCAGCGTTCCATTTTTTCATCCAGCTGCAGGCTCAGAGCCTGTCTTTTATCTGTAAGCTCCTGAAGCCGGGTGTAGTCGCTTCCGGCATTGTTGATTTCATTGTCCAAATCAGATATTGCTGATTCAAGTTCGGCAATATCATCGTCGATAGTTTCAAATTCTTTTTGCTCCTTAAAGGAGAACTTCAGTTTTTTAGGGCGTGAATTTCTGCTGTCGGTTCGGGTATTTGATGAAGCATCTGAAGTATTGTCAGCTCCATTTTCTGCAGAGTAATTCTTGTTGTATTTTTCTGAGGCTTCCTCTGCCAAAGCTTTTCTGGTTTCGGCCCAGTCAGTGTATCCTCCCGGATAATGACCGATTCTGCCGCTACCTTCATATACAAAGGTATGCTTGGCAATGCGGTCGATGAAATGTCTGTCATGGGATACTGCAATTACAGCGCCGGCGAAGGTATCGAGATAGTTTTCAAGTATGCACAGCGTTTCGATATCAAGGTCATTGGTCGGCTCGTCAAGAAGAAGTACATTGGGAGCCTTCATCAGGATGCCCAGAAGATAAAGCCTTCTCTGTTCGCCTCCCGATAGCCTGCCCACCGGAATCGAATGCATGTGAGGCGGGAACAGGAATCGTTCAAGCATTTGAGACGCACTTATATATCCGTCGGAGGTTCTGACATTATGTGCTATGTCGCATACATATTCAATGACACGGCGTGACTTGTCCATATGTTCATTTTCCTGAGAAAAGTATCCTATCCTGACAGTCTCGCCGATTTCAACTATGCCGCTGTCAGGCTCCAGTTCACCGCACAGCAGCTTCAGCATTGTCGATTTGCCGGAGCCGTTTTCGCCGAGTATGCCCAGACGGTCATTTCTCAAAACTGTATATGTGAAATTATCAATAAGCAGTTTGCCGTCGTAGGATTTTGATATATTTTTAAGTTCGATTACTTTCCTGCCGAGGCGGGAAGCTACTGAAGACATTTCAATCTCAGCATCATCTATTACAAGGTGGCCCTGTTCGAGCTGATGGAATCTCTCGATACGTGCTTTTGCTTTCGTTGTTCTGGCCTGTGCTCCGCGGCGGATCCACTCAAGCTCTCTGCGGTAAAGTGTACGGCGTTTTCGCTCTGCGGCCAGCTCCATTTCCTCGCGGGCAGCTCTGTTTTCCAGATAGAACTGGTAGTTTCCTTCATGGCGGTAAAGCTTGCCGTCGGTAAGTTCCAGAATGACATTTGTAACTCTGTCGAGAAAATATCTGTCGTGTGTTACCATAAAAATGGCTCCTCTGAATTTTCTCAGATAATTCTCCAGCCATTCTACTGTTTCGCTGTCGATATGGTTGGTAGGCTCATCAAGGATGAGTATATCTGAAGGGTTTGTAAAAATCCCGGCCATTGCGGCACGCTTGCGTTCGCCTCCCGACAGTGTACTGAGCTTTGCATCAAAATTTGTTATTCCAAGCTGATTAAGCATGGATTTGCAGCGATAATCACCCTCTGCGGCAATTTCGGGCCACAGATAGCTCACCGCATATTCCAGAACGGTTGATTCGGGGTCGTATTCAGGTGCCTGAGGCAGATAGCCGATTCGCACATTATTAGTCAGAACCAGCTTACCGCTGTCAGCTTCCTCAATGCCCGCCGTAATACGCAGCAGTGTGGACTTGCCGGTGCCGTTGACGCCGATCAGCCCGATTTTATCACCTTCATTTATTGCATACGAAAGCTCCGAAAGCAGCGGATTGACTGTATATGATTTAGAAATGTCAGTAGCATTCAGAAGTATCAATTGTTAGTCCTCCGTTCAGATTTTAACTGTTCGTTCATCTGAGATAATGACTGTTCGTCCCTTATTCTGATTTCACATGAAAACTATTATACCACAATCCGGGGAAACTCTTCGACTGATTTGACAAAAACCCTCCGGACAATTATTCTATAAATATGTTTGGGAATCCAAGGCTTGGATAATCTGGAACGAGGATAATCCACATCTTGGAAAATCCTGACCGTTAAATAAATACATGCTTAATTGTAATATTTTTCCATTTAGTGTATTTTTAAGTTGTTGTTAACTTAAATTGCACGTTTTTTTGAAGGACTATGGAAGGATGAGTCGCAAACAGCAAAATAGTTCTTGAATACTGCAATCAAACAACAAATTTATCGAAAAACAGCTCGGGTTTAACATATAGCTACCGTAATTGCTCGCACATAAATTTAAAAACGTGCATATTGAATCTAATATTTTTCGATTATACACGTTTTTGCAAACTAAGGACAATTTGACGGCGCCACAAATGAAGGAAGTGACAATTTGCCGGCGCTGCAAATGAAGAAAGTGACAATTTGCTGGCGCCACAAATAAACAACCATTAATACGACAGAGCCAAACAGCAGATAATGTTATCATAGATATATTGAAATACGGGTTTAAACAGGAGGGAATGATGAGAGATTTTTATAAAAGAGCACTTGAGCTCAATGATGAAACAATAGCACACCGCAGGTTTTTCCATGAAAATGCTGAGGTGGGACTTGAAATGCCGAAAGCCTGTAGTTATGTTATGGAACAACTGAGAAAATGCGGCATTGAACCGGAAATCTGCGGGCATGGCGTCAGTGCTACAATAGGTGCCGCCGCCCGAAAACCCGAAGGGCAAGCCGAAGAAAAAACCACCGCAAGTTCGGACGACCCAGGCAATTTGGACACCCCAGGCAGTTCGGATGACCCAGGCAGCGTACTACTTTTACGTGCCGACATGGACGCCCTGCCGATGCCGGAGGAAAGCGGGGAGAGCTTCGCATGCCCGACAGGAAACCAGGCCCATACGTGCGGTCATGATTTTCATGCGGCGATGCTGCTGACGGCGGCCAAAATGCTGAAGGAATGTGAAAATGAACTTGCAGGAACGGTGAAATTTATGTTTCAGCCGGCGGAAGAAACCTTCGAAGGTAGCAAGGATATGATAGAAAACGGAATTCTGGAAAACCCGCACGTGGATGCTGCTCTGGCTTTTCACGTAGCGCCTGGGAGGATGCCAGCCGGCCTTTTCATGTATAACAGCGGCGGGGTGATGATGTCTTCCGTCGATGGATTCAGAATAAATATCGAGGGCAAAGGTGGACATGGTGCATACCCTAATCTGACAGTTGACCCGATACAGATTGCGGTCAGAATATATACTGCACTTGAAGGTCTGATTGCCCGTGAATCAAATCCGGAGAAGACGTGCGTTCTTACTGTCGGTAAGCTTCAGGCCGGAAATGCCGCCAACATCATACCTGATACAGCGGAGCTGGAAGGGACCCTGAGAACTGACGATCCACAGGAGCGAAAGCTGCTGGTGAGAAGAATCAGAGAGATAGCAGAAGGTATTGCACGGATTCATGGCGGAGAAGCTGCAGTAACAGCACTTTCGGAGGTGCCGCCGCTTATATGCGACCGGGAGTTTACGGAACAGATGGCCGGGTTTATGATGGAAATGAATGTGCCGGGACTTGAACAATATCCAGGGATGAAGGCAAATGCGTCGGAGGATTTTGCAATTATTGCATCGAAGGTTCCTGCTGCATTTATGTATCTGTCAGCCGGTTTTGATGACGGGCAAGGAGACTATCCGGCCCATAACCCGAAGGTTCGGTTTAACGAAGATGTATGCCCGATAGGTGCGGCGGGACTGGCGCATTGTGCGTACAGATGGCTTGAAGAGCGTTATCTTTGCTCAAAAGCTGCCGCGCATGCAGACGAAAAAGCAAACTGCAGATTATAGCCGCCTGTAATGCCGTCGATATCCACGGCTTCACCAATCGCAAAAAGCCCTGGAAATGCTTTGAATTCCATGGTTGAAGTCTTCAGCTGCGATATTTCAATTCCGCCGTTTGTGGCCATTGCCTTATTAAATCCGGATATTGATGATATGATAAATTCCTCACCTGTAAGCTGGCGGGTGAGGTTTTTTAATGAGCTGCCGCAGCGTGCTGTGAGAATCTGGCAGAAGCGCTTTGGAAGCCTTAATTCGGACGCCATAATATTCGATATATCTGCTTTGGAACCCTGACTGGATTTTTTTAGCTTTTCCAGTGTCTGCTCATAGTTCAGAGGGTGTAAATAGTTTATTCTGACAGTATCTCCTGTGGAAGCATACTTTGAAATATTGAGTATTCCAGGTCCCGACAGATCATGATGTGTAAAAAGCACAGGACCTTCATTCTGTATTTCTTTCCTGCCGTCATGCCAGATGGAGACAAGTGCATTCTCAAAGGATATGCCGGAAAGCTCGCCGTATGGATAGTCTTTGACATGGATTGAGGATAGAGCCGGCTTCAGCTCGGTTATCATGATGCCAAGGTTATCAGATAGAATTTCAAATAATGAGCCGTCAGAGCCGGTTGTTGGATACGAGCATCCGCCACATGCAATGACCAGCTTTTCGGCTGTGTACGTTCTGCTGCCGGAAGCTACCTGCCAGATGCCGGATTCATGTTTGATACCGGTGACCGGTGACTCATATTTTATTTTAAACCCGTTTGCTTTGGATTTCTGGAGAAGCAGCTCCAGTATATCGTGAGCATCCATGGATGCAGGGAAAATTTTGCCGTCATCACGCACGATGGTTTTGACTCCGCCGTTTTCCAGGAAGCACACAAGAGCATCATTATTGTATTTATAAAGGCAGCTTCTGATTTTACTTCCATTTTCGCCGTAGCATTTGATAAAATCTTTAATGGAGCCGGCATGGGTGATGTTGCACTGGCCACTTCCGCTCATCAGAAGCTTGGTGCCGGCACGTTTTGTTTTTTCCAGAATAAGCCCGTTTACAGGGTGTTTCATAGCTGCAGCGCACATAAGCCCTGAGGCACCGGCACCGATAATTATACAGTCGTAAACCATCCGACATTCCTTTCCTCGTACAGATTCAGTTGTTATTATAGATTGGCAGCAGCAGTAAGGTCAAGATGGCAATGTAAAGTATGCATGATTAAGATTTAATTTTATGATATGATTTGCTATAATTAAGGTAATCGTTTAATTAGTTTTGGAGGAAGACATTGAAAAAGGACATACCGGGAACCTTGAAGCGTGCTGACAGATTTCCTGTGATTCTGATAGGTGAGGGTGTGCTGGTAGGCATAGCCGCAGGGGCTGTTGTGCTGCTTTACCGCATCGCACTTGAATATGCCGGAAAATGGCTGAATGTGATTCTGGAATATGCTTCTCAGAGCCCGCTGTATATTGCGGGCTGGTTTGTGGTGCTTATGATAATGGCTCTGGTTGTCAGATGGCTGGTAGGTTTCGAGCGGATGATATCCGGGAGCGGTATACCACAGCTCAAGGGTGAGATGACAGGCAGAGTAGAGCAGAAATGGTACAGAGTGATACCGGCTAAATTCGCAGGAGGCTTTCTATGCATGCTGGGAGGCCTGGCTCTGGGAAGGGAAGGCCCGTCGATACAGATAGGTGCCATGGCTGGAAAAGGTATTTCAAAATGGCTTGATCGCGGTAAAACAGAAGAAAAGTTTCTACTGACATGCGGAGCCAGCGCAGGTCTTGCTGCAGCATTTCATGCGCCTCTTGCAGGTGTGCTTTTTTCCATGGAGGAGATACACAGAAATTTTTCTGCATCGGTACTGCTGTCGGTTGCAACAGCATCTCTCACTGCAGATTGCCTCTGCACGGTTATACTGGGAGAAGCTTCAGTGTTCAGATTTGATATAATACATGAGCTGCCTATGAGCCATTACGGGTTGATAGTACTGCTGGGAGTTATACTGGGTGTTCTGGGGGCGTTTTATAACTGGTTTACTTTGAAGGTGCAGGAATTGTATGACAAGCTGCCGTCTCGTGCCGGCTCATTCAAAATCATGATTCCTTTCCTGTGTGCCGGTATACTGGGTTTCACCGCGCCGGAGCTTCTGGGCAGTGGACACAGCCTTGTAGAGTATCTGACCAATACGGAGGTTGCTCTGGGAACGATACTTTTCATCCTTGTGGGAAGGTTTGTTTTTTCGGCTATCAGCTTCGGCTCGGGAGCACCGGGCGGTATTTTCTTCCCTCTGCTGGTTCTCGGAGGATTTATCGGAGGGGCTTTTGCAGCTGCGTGCAGTGATTTTTTCGGGCTAGATCCAATCTACATAAACAATTTTGTACTGCTGGCAATGGCAGGATATTTTTCTGCTATAGTCAGAGCTCCACTGACAGGGATAGTATTGATTTTTGAGATGACAGGCAACCTTAATCATATGCTGTCCTTATCGATTGTGTCAATCGTAGCGTATATTGTTGCATCCCTCATGAAATCAAGACCTATATATGAAAGTCTGCTGGACAGGCTGCTGGCAAAGCAGGGAAAGAACCCTTCACAAACCAGCCTCCGCGAGAAAATACTTACCAGCTTCGTTGTGGGGTATGGTTCCAGGTCTGACGGCAGCACTGTAAGCGAAGTCGAGTGGCCTGAGAACTGTCTGCTGGTTTCGATTCAGCGCGGAGCCGACGAGATAATACCTAAAGGAAGGACAAAGCTTCAGGCAGGTGATGTGATAGTGATAATGATGGATGAGCGTGACACTGCATATGTCCATGAAAAGATGAGAATGCTTTGTGAGCTGTAAAGGCGCATGGGAAACGGTAAAATGAATATTAAAGAGAAAATTTCAGAGGAAATAATCAGATACGTGAAAAAAGAACGGGATGCGTGCGCTTTACATGATGATGTATGTGAAGATACCGGAAAAGGTGCAGACTCATTATGGGGAGAGCCTCTGGTTGGTTTTGCAGATGCGAAGCATCCATATATCAGAAACCTGAAGCAGCTGGTACATCCGCAGCATCAGATGCCTGAAGATGTCATACCGGATGCACGTGTTGTAATAGTATATTTCGTGCCTTTTAATAAATGGTTTCAGGATACTAATACAGAAGCAGGGCTGGCTTCACCTGAATGGGCTGAAGGCTATGAGCTGACCAATGCGATGATGGCAAGGCTTAACAAGCATATTATAGATGTGGTATGCGCTCTGGGATACAACGCGGCTGTTGCTCCTGAAGCGGGTATATTTTACCGTGACGAGGTAATGAGCCACTGGTCATTCAGGCATTTCGGGTATGCAGCGGGACTTGGGACATTCGGACTTAACAACATGCTGATTACTGAGAAGGGATGCGCAGGGAGGCTTGGTACGGTAGTGACAAACCTTGATATAGAGCCGGGCGGCCCTCAGAGGGAGGAAGCGTGCCTTTATAAAAGGAACGGGAGCTGCGGAGCATGCGTGAAGAGATGTCCTTCGGGGGCATTGACAGCGGATGGCTTTGACAGGCATGCCTGCTATGAACAGTGCCTCAAAAATGCTCAGGTTTATGACAGCTTTGGCAGCTCATATACTGATGCAGATGAAACAGCAGGTTCAGAGGTATGCGGCAAATGCGTGGCCGGAATGCCGTGTGCGCTCAAAAGACCGTTATGATATTTGGCAGAGGTGGTTTTATGGAAAAATACATTTTGACAATAGATATGGGAACTACAGCTTTCAAGGCGTCGCTGATAGACTGCAGCGGCAATGAAATTGCAGGGGCAACCGAGGAATACCAGATACTCACTCCGGGGCCGGGTCTTGCTGAAATGGAAACATCTGAATATGTACGGATTTTTAAAGACGCAACCACCAGAGTGATTCGCAAGGCTGCTGTTTCACCGGATGAAATTGTAACCTTGGGAATTTCATGTCAGGCAGAGACTTCGGTTTTTCTCGATGTACATAACAGACAGGTGAGACCTGCCATTGTGTGGTGCGATAACAGGGCTTCTGTGGAAGCTTCGGAAATTGTGGACGAGTTCGGCAGCAACAATATTCAGAGACATACAGGTCAGGTGGGTCGGGATCCGATATGGCCGGGAGCCAAGCTGCTGTGGCTCAAAAAACACGAGCCGGAAAACTTCAACAGAATAAACAAGATAGTTCAGCTTAATGGATATTTCACATATCTGCTTACGGGTCGCATGGTGGAGGATGATTCCATGCTGGGCAGCAGCATATACTGGAATATAAATACGCGTGAGTATTGGGAGGACATGCTGGAATATATCGGAATCAGCAAAGCGCAGCTGCCTGAAATTGTGAGACCGGGTTCTCTTATCGGCAGTGTTACTGCTGAGGCTGCAGAGGAATTCGGGTTTTCTGAGGAAATGACTGTAAACATCGGAGGCTGTGACCTGGCGTGCGGTCCTGTGGGAACTGGCGCAGTAAGGCCGGGAAGCTTTTCGGACAGTACAGGCTCGGCACTCTGCACTATGGCAATGGTGGATCATGTCGTTCTGGATCCTACCAGACAGATGCCTTGCTATTGCAGCGTGATACCTGGTTTATATATGGTGCATGCCTATTCCACCGGCGGTATGTATATGAAATGGTTCAGAGACAATTTCGGTGAAATGGAGCTTGAGAGTGAAAATAACGGAGGCCTCAATGCATATGATCAGTTTGATGTGATGGCGGAAACTGTTCCTCCGGGATGTGAGGGACTTATTGCACTCCCGCATCTGCAGGGCTCTGGACCCCCTGATATGAATGCCGGTGCCAGAGCGTGCTTTTATGGTATGACCATAGCTCATGGAAAAGAGCACTTTGTGCGTGCCATTATGGAAAGTGTTGTAATGGTGCTTTGCAGGGTAATCGAGGCAACGGAGTCACTGGGAATTGATGTTGACAGGATTATAAGCTTCGGCGGAGGGGCACTCAGTGATGTCTGGTGTCAGATAAGAGCTGACGCTACGGGCAAGGAGGTAGTAACCACCAGAAGCAACAAAAATGCCGGTTGTCTGGGCGCAGGTATTCTGGCTGGTGTTGCGTGCGGTATATGGGATTCGGTCGACCAGGCCTGTGAGATGATTGTAAAAGAGGACAAGAAATATAAGCCCGACCTGTCAAAGAAGCCGGTGTACGATGAACTGCTTAAAAAGTACAAGAAGCTGATGGAATGCCTGAAGCCGGTTTTTGATTATGCAGAATAGAAAATGGCACTTATTTGGAGAAAGTCGGAAATATAGAAGAAATGAGGAATGTTGATGGAAAGTGAATCAGTCAAATCAAATTTATTGGTAAGAATTTTATTTTATGTTGTAGGATTTCTGATAATGACTTTAGGTATCGCGATTTCGGTTAAATCGGATATGGGGGTATCGCCGGTTAGTTCGATTCCATATACTATGACATGCATCTGGGGTATTGAAATGGGGCGCGCAACAATACTGTTTCACGCAGCACTGGTGCTCATACAGATAATTATACTCAGGAAAGCGTTCAAGATGGTTAATCTGATACAGGTGCCTGTAGGCATATTGTTCGGTAGCTTTACTACATTCAGCAACCATCTTATGGATTTTTTCCCGGATCCCGCCAATATGACTGTGCAGGTTGTCATGGCACTTGTAAGTACGGTATTTATTGCATTCGGGATTTTTCTTTATGTACCGGCAAATTTCATACCTTTGGCTGCTGAGGGTGTTATGCTGGCAGTTTCAAAGGTTACAGGAATCAAATTCTCCAATGCCAAATTATCTTTTGATATTTCAGTTGTGATTATTTCACTGATAACATGTCTCATAGCGATAAAGAGTCTAGGGAGTGTAGGCATCGGTACAATTATTGCTGCAGTTCTTGTGGGCATTAATCTGAAGCTGATTACCAGAGTGCTGGGGACAACGCGCGATAAAATACTTGGAGCTAATGCTGCTGTAGCTAAAGAGTCAGCTGCAGATATTACGGTGGATACACCTCTTCTCAGGATAATGAAGCGGGATGTTTATACAATCAGAAATAACGACTCATTGATGGATGCTCTTAAGCTTCTGGCTGAAAAGAAAGTCAGCGGTGTACCGGTTTTAAATGAGAATGATGAGGTCGTAGGCTTCATATCTGACGGAGATATCATAAGGCATCTCACTTCAGAGCGTTCGCTTTTTGTGGATTCTTGTTCGCTGGAAAAAATTGAATTCAATCAGTCTATCGTGAAACTTCTGTCAAAAGAGGTTTCGACCATAGCTTCGAAGAAAATTATAACCGTTGACGCTTCTGATGATCTGGATAATGTCTGCTACAAGCTGGGGGAAAACCATCTGAAGAAAGCACCGGTTATACAGGATGGCAGGATGATTGGGATTATTAATGTCAGCAATATTATCAAGTATGCGGTTGAGTTGATGGAGGCAGGTTAATCGATATGAATGGTTTGGGTTTTTGATTTTTTTAGGTGATTTATGGGTGACGCTCCTAGAGGTGGTATATAGGATAATAAATTATGAGATAGAGAAAACATGAGTTTTAAAATGGAAAGAGGCCATAATGAAATTAAATGAACGACTGGCACATATACAGACCAGAATGGAGCAGGAACTTGAAAAAGGAACATGTTTTGCTTCAATTGCAATGTATGAGAGTTCACTTACGGAGATAAAAAGAATAAGCAGATGGATTGAGCGCCAATGTCAGACGAACAACAGAATATATTGTGAGGAAGAGGATAGTGAAGTCAGGCAGTATTTCAGATTCTGTAACGATACAGGGATAGATTTTAAACTTGTGTCAATGGAAGTGAACGTGATTGATGGAGAAGAAATAATAGACACATTTGAAATAGCTGCGGCGAACTGGAAAAATGGCAAAACTGCTAGACTATACTTTGATGAAGAAGTCAAAGATGGCTGCATGGCATCGATTGATGCAGGAAGTGTGGATTATATTGTGCTGTAAACTTAAAAATATTTTATAACAACGGAGAAAGGAAATATCATGCAATTGAAATCAAAAATAAAGACAATTATGTTTATAGTAATCGTTCTCTGTGTGGGGTTAATATCTTTCACTATATTGGCAGATCATTTTTCAGATCCGGGGACATATTCAGATACTATCCAATCATTGGATGATAAAAGAAATGATGTTCTTGCCATGTCAGCAGCGTCAGCATCTGTTTCAACAGCATTAACTATAATTCCTGGTGATGTAGCAGAGCCTTTAGCAAATGAATTAGCTGATCTTAGTTCTACTTTAATGATAGTGTTATGTGCAATTTTTATGGAAAAATATATGCTTACACTTGCAGGTATACTGGCGTTTAGATTATTGATACCAGCAGCATGCATTTTGCTTGTTGCGTTTATTTTTACACGTAGGGAGGTATTCAGGAAATATGCATGTAAAATGATTTTGCTGGGCATTTGTATTGTTCTTCTAGTTCCTGCGAGTACATGGACAACAAATTTTATTGAAGATACATATTCCGTTTCAATACAGCAAAATGTTGATGAAGCAAATCAAACTGCAGATTTATTGAATAAAAATAGTGATGACGATAACATTTTGACAAAATTATTTAAAAAGGTAAAGTCGGGAGCATCTAACTTATATGATAAAACAAAAGAAATCCTTGGAAATTTTATTGAAGCTGCAGCAATCTTAATAATAACTTCTTGCGTAATACCAATATTAACATTATTACTGTTTATTTGGATTATAAATATGATATTAGGATTAAGTATAAACGTACCAGTAAGAAAATTAAATGTATTAGCTAGGAGCGGTTCAAAACTTCGAAGCAAGGCTCTTTCAAAGAAAAGCGTGAATGAATAAGGAATTTTTTATTAATAAACTAAAAAGGTGAACATAATGATGACGAAAAACATATCAGAACTATTTTCAATTACAGCAGAATACTATCCGACAATACCGAGAGAAGAAATTGTAGGATACTGCAAATATAGACTATCATTGAACGCAGTAAAAAACTTAGGAGGATCATTTCTGATAGCAGGGACAGCTATTGGTGAAGCAGTTGCAAATACAGCAAGCAGTGAGGGATTGTATCGCTGTGTGTTTCCTTATGGTGTAAAAGGGCATCTCGCACGCTTTAAAGAGGATGAAGCTTTTCTAGGTACAATAGTGAATCAGAATGGTATAGCAGGACAGGCTAGATGGATTCCGGCAGAAAATTATTCTGTGCTTTTATCAATAAATCCTGTAACAATAGCAATCGCAGCAGTTATGCTGGATATCAATAAAAAACTTGATGTAATCAAGGAAACTCAGACGGAAATAATGCAATTCATGGTTAATGATAAAGAAGCGGATCTGGAGGGTGCAGTAAACAGTTTGGCAGATATCCATGAGAACTTTAAATATAACAGTGATAATGAAAGATGGATAGGAAGCAAGCTCACAATAGTGTCTTCAATAAAAAACAAGGCAGAGCACAATATCATATTTTTCAGGAAACAAATTAATGATACGTTGGACAAGCAGAAACTGATTCATGGAAGCAAAGGAGCAGATAAGCTTAATGATGATTTGAAACATAGTTTTAAATATTATCAGATCGGACTGTATCTATTTTCGTATGCATCTTTTATGGAAATAATATTGGGAGAGAATTACAATAAAGAATTTCTAAATCACATATCAGAGAAGATAAAAGATTATTCAGATCAATACCGCATTGATTATACTGAATGTTATGATGCTCTTGAGTGCTATGCAAAGGGCACGGTACAGAAAAAAATACTTGGCGGTATAGGTGCTGCAAGTAAAGCGGCAGGTGAAGCTGTAGCTAGAATACCCGCAATCAGAAAAGGGCAGGCTGATGAGACATTGATAGCTGCCGGAGAGAAATTAAGTGAAATTAGAGAAAAGCAGGTAAATGATACAATGGAATCATTTAGAAATAGTCGAGAGACTGGCGTGCAAATTTTTCGGGATAATATTGACACAATAAATAGATTATGCAATAAACCAGTTGAGATATTCTTTGATAATAAAGATATATATATCAGCGATATTTATGCGGCAGGAGCTTAAACGTTTTCACTAGTGAGGTAAAAAATGAACTACGATAGAAAATATTCAATGACAATTATCTGGGAAAGTAACTTGAGGCTTGGGGAACTGAAGCTTTTCCTGTATGATAACTGTATTGTTGGTATGGATTTTTCTAAAGAACGAAAGCAGTACGGCGATGAGTAAAACTCATATGGAATTAGGCAGGATATAAATACTTGAATTGTAACGCTGAATGCGTTACAATTATCTTAACGGGAGGTGATATGTAATGGAAAAAACGGCTACACTGAATTTAAGGGTAAACCCTATGGTGAAAGAACGGGCTGAAACTGTATTATCAAAACTGGGAGTTCCGATGTCAACTGCAATTGATATGTATTTAAACCAGATTTATTTAACGGGAGGGATTCCATTTGCAGTTGCATTACCGAAAGCACCGGACTCCGTAAATGCAGATTTAATGACTGATGAACAACTGCATGCAAAGCTGAAGAAAGGGTATGAAGATATCGAGTCTGGAAGATTACAGAACGCTTCTGATGCATTTGCAAAATTTAGGGAGAATCGTTGATGAAGAAACAATATGTAGTAGAAATTACAGATGAAGCATTGATTGATATGGAAGAAATATATAATCATATTGCATATGTATTACTTTCTCCTGGGAATGCTATGGGACAGTATAATCGGATAGCCGATGCAGTGTTAAAGCTTGATATGTTTCCTGAACGGTTTCAGATTATAGATTCAGAACCAGAACTTTCAATGGGTTTAAGAAGAATGCTAGTAGATAATTATTCTGTTTTTTATGTAATCAAGAAAGACAGAGTTATTGTTACGGATGTACTGTATAGTGCATCGGATATAGAGAGAAGACTAAAATAATAGTCAAAAGTAAGAAACAAAACCGACCTCTCCGAAAATCGGAGAAGCCGGTTTTGTTTTTTGATTTAGGTTATATGAATGTCCTCAAGGTCGCCGGTGAGTGAATCCAGGACCTTGTATTTTTTTTCGTCAAGCTCGAGATTGTGAAACTCGAAAAGGTAAAGAGGCTTGTACATCCTTTCGGTGATGTGATCCTCCAGAACAGCAGGAGCATTCAGATTCCTGAACTTCCTGTTGATGCCGGTGACGTTGTAATCCCATGCACTTTTCAGAGCCTCAGCCTCTGAAAGTTTATCTGCCAGTATGCAGGCCTCATCAACCTCCATTTCCTCGGCGGATGGCAGCATTGCCAGCTTGCCGGGACTCATGGCTATTTCATCAAAACCGGCATAATAGCCTGCGTATCGGGTCGTTTTGCGTGTAGCCTTGAGAGCGACGCGGAACTGAAAAACCCAGCACAGGCTGTAAAGCGTGTTCACGTGCCTGACAGTGATGCCGTCCAGCTTTTTGGATTTTTCCATACGCTTCAGGAACATTTCAGGGCTGTATCGAAGCCCGCGAAGAACATCAATCTTCTTAAGCATCTGCAGTTACCTTGGCAAATTGATCTGCGCTCATCTGAACTCCTGAAGGAACAGCAGCATCCTCAACCTCATCGAAGCTCTTGGCATAATTGAACATATCCACAACTTCCTGCGGAGGCTTCGGAGTCAGCTTGCTGACAATTATGTAAGCTGCGATTGCCAGTACCAGTGCGGCGAAGAAGGTATGTATGTTAGTTGATTCCTGTAGCAGGTAGTACCATGCGAAGCCGGTTATTGAACCGACAATCATGGAAGCAACTGCGCCCTCCTTTGTACCGTTTTTCCAGTAGAGACCGCCTACGATACAAGGAATGAACGCTGGCGAAAGAACTGACCATGCAATCCATGTGAGCTGGTAAACTCCTACGGAGAAAAGCGGAACGAAGCACATAGCACAGGAGATAAGTCCCAGAATGTATGTGGAGACGCGAGTTATTTTCATTTTGTGAGCTTCGCTGGCATCAGGCTTGATCATGGTAAGCAGATCGTTTCCTACCGATGAACCGATAACCAGAAGCAGCGCGCTGGCTGTTGACATGATTGCTGCAGTTGCACCTGCCAGAATCAGACCTGCCAGAACAGGCGGCAGATTTGTAAGAGCCAGCATAGGCATGATGTATTCGGCACTTCCGCCCGGAAGCATTGAAGCATCAGGGAAGGAAACACGACCAACCATACCGAGAATATATACACCGAATGCCAGAACGAAACCAAAAGCAGCACCAATCATAGGAACCAGCTTGATGGATTTTTCGTCCTTGATTGCAACAGTTTTAATAATAAGGTGAGGCTGACCCATGTAGCCGATGAAATATACCAGAGCGATACCTGCAATCATCAGAGGTGCGCCTTTCAGATAATAATCCTCACCCCACAGGGTAGCCAGGCCTTCGTTGATTTCTGTGAGACCGTGGTTCATACCTGTGAGACCGCCTACATTGTGGATGCAGACAGGAATCAGAATGAACAGTCCGATAATCATAAGAATCGACTGGACGAAATCAGTGTATGCTACCGACAGATATCCACCGGCACCTGTATAGATGAGGATGGCGATGCAGCCCAGAATCAGTGAAATAGTGTAATTAAGTCCGGTAATGCATGAAACCAGCACTCCCATAGCCATAAACTCTACCAGCAGAGAAATAATCATGGCGATGATGAGTATTATTACGGAAAGATAACGTACACCTTTGCTGTAGTAACGATGTCCGAAGAACTCAGGTATTGTGAGAGCCTTGGACTTTTCTGTATACTTCCTCATTCTTCTGGCGATGATACCAAAGTTGAGCACAGGCCCGAAAACGTCTCCGGGAGCTGCCCACAGAGAAGAGGCGCCGGCTTCCCAGCCATACTGAGGTCCGGCTATGTACATTCCGCCGCCTAGAGAGCTTGAGCCGTGAGCCAGAGCTGTAATCCACGGACCCATGGATCTGCCACCTACAAACCAGTCTTCAGAATTCTTAACTTTTTTAGCGGCCCAGAGACCTACGAACATGATCACTGCAATGTAAAGCACCAGCATTACAGGGACAGTGATCGGGATATCAAATCCAAGTGCTTGTTCAAGTGTGTTTTTAGTCATTTCTGCTTATCCTCCCTATAACTTCCAAAGTCCTTTGGCAAATGTAACTGTAGCTATGACTGCCACCACGACAGTCCCGATAATAAGAACCCCGGTGCTTACAGGGAAATCAAAAAACCACGATAGCGTATTCATTGATTTATTTTTCCTCCATTTCAAATAATATTTTTGCGACTTTTTTATCCTTGCTGCAAAGCGCACGGAATGCATCCTCACACTCTTCAGGTTTGTATACGGCTGAAATCAGCAACGATACGTTCACCTTTCCATCTGCAATGAGCTCAGCAGCCTGACGTATGTGTTCAGAGCAGTAGACATTGCAGCCGGTTACAGAAATCTGCTTTGCAACTATTTCGTTTATATCAAAGATGAAATCATCCTCAAATATACTTACAACGTATACCCGACCTCCCGGAAGCGTCCGGGAAACTGCTGTGTTAAAAGCGGAAGCGTTTCCTGCTGCTTCTATGGCCACATCGTAGAAGCCGTCAATGCAGTCCGAAGATTCCGAATCGGGACTGACGCTGCTGTCACCTGTGATCACCTTGGCTCCCAGCTGTGCCGCCAGCTCCAGACGCGCTTTGGAACGACCCATTACCGTTATATTCTTCACGCCATATACAGCACGGGCTGCCAGAATTGTGAGAAGCCCGATGGGACCCGGACCGATGATTAGTATTCTGTCGGTTTCTTTGAGTGCGGCTTTTTCACATATATTGAGTGCTACTGCCAGCGGTTCGGCAAGAGCAAGCTGCTTCAGGTCAACGTAGTCCGGTGCAACAATTACGTCCTTTTCCGGCAATACGATGTACTGAGCATATGTTCCCGGTCTTACCTCGCCGATGAAACCTAGCTGGCTGCAGCTGCCGGGGAAGCCTGTGCGGCATGCTACGCATTCGCCGCATGTAACCATAGGATTAGCGGTGACCTTATCTCCAATCCTGATTGAGGTGACTCCGGCACCTGTGCCTACAACGGTTCCTGAAAATTCGTGGCCCATTATTTCAGGTATATTCTGAATGAACATGCCTTTGTTATAGATGTGGAGATCCGAGCCGCAGATGCCTGCGTAAGCAATCCTGATGAGTACCTGGCCGACACCGCATTGAGGGACGGGCTTATCCTCACATCGGATATTCTGTATGCCGTAATAGCTTATAGCTTTCATAAGCAGTCCTTTCTGGTAAAAAAATTTCAGTCTGAATAGCGTTCGTTTTACAATATTGATTTATCGAGATATTACATTATCACGTTAAAGCGTTCAAGCCAATATGTATAATAACACAAAACAACAATAATATGTAGGATTTTTTATAAAAAATTGAAAAAACTGCATCGCAATGATAATCATGAAATATTGATATTGAATGCCGGATTATTGTATAATTACTGGAACTTCAATTCTGGATTTACATAGGTATAATAGAAGGTGGATTAAGATTATGAATATGGATGAGGGTAAAATTGGAAATGTGGAGCGGATGAGAAAGCATGACCCTGTAAGAAAAAGGATATTGATAATATATGCAGCGGTAATCGGCATAGGGGCGTTATATACTGTGCTGATTTATACCACAGGGTTTGGGATACCGTGCCTTTTCAATCAGATTACAGGGCTTCAGTGTCCTGGCTGCGGGACCTCAAGAATGGCTCTCGCAGTAATGCGGTTTGACTTTGCTGAAGGCTTCATGTATAATCCGGTAGCTTTTGTTACAGTGCCCGTATGGGTTTTAATAAGTATAGGGTGTTATATCGGATACCCGGCATCACTGCGGCAGGGAAAGGTGCTTCTTCGGATTTTTTATGTGAATGTGGCGGCGTATATTGTTTTTGGCATAGTAAGGAATGTGATCTGATATCAGAGCAGAGTAATTCTCGTTTGGTTTAATGTATGTTAATTGACTTTTTTATCCTGCTACCTTAAAATACTGTTGGAATCAAATATCGGTTATTTATATTATTAGTGAGAGAAATTAAAAGAAAGGATAGTAATCAGATGTATAATGATATGAACAATGAGCCGTATACATATCAGACTCCGCCGGTACCTCCTGCACATGGCAAGGCAGTAGCATCACTTGTACTGGGTATACTTGGTATTGTGTGCTGCGGAATTTGCGGCCTGATAGGATTGGTGTTATCAGTATCAGCGAAGAACGAAGGAAATAATGAGGGTATCAGAACTGCCGGATTTGTACTGGGAATAATCAGTGTGGCTGTGTGGGCTATAGGTATATTATGCAGCATTGTAACGGGAGCTTTTTCTTCTGTTATTTAGAACGTTCTCAAAATTCTTCTGATGTGATTTAGAGCGTTCTTAAAATTCTTCTGACTCCCCAAAACGTGTATAATTATCTGAACCAGAGTTGATTTTACACGTTTTTTTCTTTTGATTGTGAATAATTCCAGTGGTTTTTAAGTAACCTCAGCAAATAATTGATTAATTTGTTGCTAATAGTAATTTATGTTGATTAATTTGCTGTTGCATGTCTCGGATTTTATGTTAAAATGCCATGCAAATAAAATTATTATAAAAAACGTGTAAAAAAATATTTAGTTGCTTTAAAAATACACTAAATGGAAAACTATTACATTTTATTATAATCTATTATATTCGTATTCAAACGATGCCTGCTCTGTATCAAATATATTCGTATTCAAACGATGCCTGATCTGTATCAAATGAGAAAATAACACGTCCGTTCTCTTTAAGACAATATGATGCTCTGCAGGACAGGTTTTCGTGGATTATCCTTATCATATCTCCATTTGAGGGCGCTTTTAGAGGGTGCCCTGCTGATTCAAGGAGACTGACTTCCAGCTCCAGGCTGCCTTGAACAACCTTGATAACTCCATCGTGAAGCTTTGTCAATCTGGCTCCATGATAGGTTGCAAGTCTGTACTCGTGCTCTTTCCATGATATATTGCCTATGATTCCCGTGAAATTAAATCCGGCAAATGGAATGTCAGCAACAGACAGCATCAGTGAGCCGCCGGGGAAACAGCATTGAGTCCATGCGTATTCTGAAGGAAAAGACCTGCCGCGATCTCCCTCCCAGTAGCCGGTACCATTTTCAAAAGAATACTCCTGACCGTTAATATCAACCGTTCCGCAGATATTATGCTTCATGCTGATTACGCTGTGCCTGCATTCCATAAACGGAACCAGCGCGAAGGGCCCCATTATATCGTATTTTAAAGGGCTGAGGGCGCTGAAGTGCAGCTTTCCATAAGCTTTGAGATTCGGTGTGTGTATAGCCAGAGAAATACCGTTTTTACCGAAGCTGTTTTTTTCGATAGTAATATTTTTCCCATGCCTGCTGAAGTCATCGGCTGAATAAGGAATTGTCCAGGAACCATTATCCGTAATGATCTGAATTGATGCAGTGCGATGCCTACCGGTCTGATGTACAGCAGGAATAAACGCGAGCATCTGTGAATCTGACTGGCATTTCATGTACCATCCATAAAATGAATTCCGCATAATAGCCTCCATACGAGTGATATATATATTATTGCCGGAACCGGTGCATTTTAGGAATCTGAAATCAGTTTTGCGGAACCAGCGCGATGACTGCTTTCGAACAATATTGACTTAAAGCGGCAGAAGTATGTATAATAAATGCGTATGCTTCGCGGACTGCACAGTGCGGCACGTGTCACACTGCAGTACCGGGTTTATGCATGACAGAATTTGGAGGAAAGCAGATGTACGATGTAATTGTAGTGGGAGCCGGAGTTGTAGGCTGCAGTACTGCAAGAGAACTCTCAAGATACAAATTAAAAACCCTAGTCCTGGAAAAGGGACACGACATATGTGCCGGAGCCAGCAAGGCCAATTCCGGCATGATTCACGCGGGCTATGACCCGATACCGGGAACGAACGAAGCAAAGTTCAATGCCCCAGGATGTAAGATGATGTATGAGATATGCGACGAGCTGGATGTGCCGTACGAAAAAAGCGGGACAACTATATTCGCTACTGATGAAAGCGGCATGAAAGAGCTGAGAAAGCTGGAAGGCTTCGCTCATGAGAATCATGTAGAAGTGAGAATCGTGGAGCCGCCGGAGCTCTATGAGCTTCAGCCTGATATCGGCAAGGATGTGAAGGCCGTGCTCTGGGTTCCTGAGGGAGGAATAACAACACCGTTTTCGGTTACCTTCGCATTGGCGGAAAACGCACATCATAATGGAGTGGAATTCAGGAAGGAAGCTGAAGTCATCGCCATAGAAAAAGCACAGGATGAGAATGGCAAACCGTATTTCAAGGTTAGCGCCGGAGAAGAAGAATATACCTGCAGAATCATCATCAACTGTGCAGGAGGATGTTCCGACAAAATAAACAATATGGTTTCAGAAAACCACTACCATATAATCCCTCGCTTCGGTGCACACGTGGTGCTGGACAGGAAGATTTCGGACAAGCTGACAACCACGTTAATGGAAACCCCTCATGATCTGCCGGGAGGCGGCCATACCAAGGGAATGGCGATAATACCGACAACTGGCGGAACAATGATTCTGGGTTGTGACGCTACAGAAGTTGGAAACCCGGATTTCACAGCCACACGCAGAGAATCCATTGACCAGATAATAGACTACTTCAAAGAAGCATGGAAATACCTGCCTCTTGACGGCGACGAATTCCCGATGGAGTCAGTAATAGGAATATTCGGAGGCTGCAGACCACACGCAGACACCAATGACTTTGTCATCGGAGAAGCAGAGGATGCACCAGGATTCATAAACGCAGGAGGTACAGAATCCCCGGGATTCACCTCGGCAGTAGCTATTGCCAGACATGTAGTGGGAATCGCAGCAGAGAGGCTGAAGCCTGAGAAAAATGAAAGCTTTGACCCATACAGGAAAGTTAAGAAGCCTTTCCGCAATATGACCAATGACGAAAGAAGAGCAGCAATTGCAGAGAATCCTGATTACGCCAGAGTGGTATGCCGCTGCGAAATGGTAACAGAGGCAGAAATCAGAGATGCCATCAGAAGGCCTCTCGGCGCGCGAACAGTATCAGAAGTCAAGCTGAGAACAAGAGCTGGCATGGGCAGATGTCAGGGCGGCTTCTGCAGCCCGAGAGTTCTGGAAATACTGTGCGAAGAGCTTGGCCTTTCGCCTCTTGAAGTAACTCAGTGCGGAGGCCAGTCACAGATTCTCGCAGGTGAAGCGTGCAGCGGGGAGGGACTGGAATGAGAAACATAGATTTAGTAGTAATAGGCGGCGGTGCTGCCGGAATGGCAGCGGCTGTCAGTGCATACAAAGCAGGAGTAAAAGATATCCTTATTATTGAAAGAAACGGATACCTTGGCGGCGTACTCCGCCAGTGCATCCATAACGGTTTCGGACTGCATCGTTTCCGGGAAGACCTGACCGGAGTGGAATTCGCAGACAGATACTGCAGCATGGTGGAAGAGCTTCAGATACCGTATATGCTCAATACATTCGTAATAGAAATGAACGAAAACAGAGAAATCACAGCAGTAAATCCTGACGAAGGCCTTGTTCAGATAAAGGCAAAGGCAATCGTTCTCGCCATGGGCTGTCGCGAGAGGACAAGAAATAATCTGCTGATACCGGGACCGCGAGGCGCAGGAATAATCACAGCCGGAACTGCCCAGAGATATCTCAATATCAACGGATATCTGCCGGGGAAAAAGGTAGTGATACTGGGCTCCGGAGATATAGGACTTATAATGGCCCGCCAGTTCGTGCTGGAAGGCGCCGAGGTTGAAGCGGTTGTTGAAGTCATGCCGTATTCAGGCGGACTGCCGAGAAACATGAAGCAGTGCATCGAGGATTTCAACATTCCGGTATACTATAACTCTACAGTGTCGGAAATCCGCGGAAAAGAACGTGTGTCATCAGTAATGGTGAGCAAAGTGGACGCGGACAGACGTCCCGTACCGGGAACGGAGTTTGAGATTCCGTGCGATACACTGATGATTTCTGCAGGGCTCATCCCCGAAAACGAACTGACTGAGCAGGCAGGTATCGAAATATCGGCAGGCACAAAGGGAGCCGTTGTCACAGAGGACCTGCAGACAGTGAAGGAAGGTTTCTTCGCCTGCGGCAACGTGCTTCATGTTCACGACCTCGTTGACTTCGTGGCATCAGAGGCAGAAGAAGCCGGGAGATTCGCAGCCCGATATATTATGGAAAAGGAGCACGGTGTCGATGCGTCCTGTGAGAGTGGTACTCAGAGTGAGCCTGCTGCCGGGTATATACATGTGAAGAGCGGAAATGGTGCAGGACCTGCAGTTCCACAGCTGATAAACAGAAATATTCGCACAGATGAGGTCACAGTAATGTTTAGGCCCCGCGATAAATACAGAGACGTTACAGTGAAAGCCGAGCAGAACGGCACCGTGATTTTTACAAAAAAACTCGTAGCCGTAACCCCGGGCGAGATGATACGCCTTGATATTCCTGCATCGGAAATCGGAGCATCAGACGGAGCAGATATCGTCGTATCACTGGAAGGAGGTGCCAACTGATGGCTGACACAAGAAATGAACTGATATGCATAAGCTGTCCTAGAGGATGCCTTCTCAAGGTTTCAGGTCAGGGAGAAGCTCTGGAGATAACCGGTAATTTCTGTAATAAAGGCATCGACTATGCCAGACAGGAAGTCATAGAGCCTGTTCGCGTTCTGACGGTGCTGATGCGCCCGGAGGGAGGCGGCAGACCTGTAAGTGTTAAAACCGACAGACCCGTGCCTAAGGATATGCTCAAAAAATGCGCAGCAGAAATCTACAGAAATCATCCGCAGCTGCCTGTCAGAAGCGGCGATGTTCTGATAAAAGACCTCTGCGGCACAGGAGCCAACGTGGTGGCGACAGCCACACGAGAATAAGAAGGAGTTGATCTGCTATGCTGGAAAATTCGAAACTGCTTAATGATTCATGGCTCAGATGGGGAGCGGAAACAAAAGAAAAAGCGAAAGTCTGCATCATGGGTGTTCCATTTGACAATGCGGTAAGCCTTGGAAAAGGCGCGGCAAAGGGCCCCGAAACCATGCGTACTCTATCCGTTGACATGTCCGATGTCACAGAGGATGACACCGTTATTAAAAAAGGTGTTTTGTATGATATAGGTGATATCCCGGTAGACCTCAACTGGGAAAGGTACTACGGGACAGTGGAGGACGAGGCCTATAAGCTGATGAAAACCGGTAATTTCTGCCTGTTCCTGGGTGGAGATCATTCAGTGACTATTCCTCTGCATCAGGCCTTTGGAAAGTACCAGACGGAAAAGAAAGAAAACGCAAAGATTGGCATTATCCATTTTGATGCTCATTATGATCTGTGCGATGAGTATGATGGTCATAAATGGTCCCATGCATGTACGGAAGCACGAAGTCTGGAAAACGTGATTTCAGGAGAGGATCTGTTTTTCGTCGGAATCAGAGTTGCGGAGGAAATCGAACTGGAAACCATCGCAGCTAACCCAGGCATTACAGTGGTAAAAGCTATGGAAGTCCACAGGACAGGAGTGGAGGCTGTTTTCAATAAGCTCAAGGACAAATTCAAGGATTACGATGCAATTTATCTTACTGTCGACATCGATGTACTTGATCCGGCATTTGCACCGGGTACAGGAACACCGCAGCCCGGTGGACTGACGATGATTCAGCTTGTTCAGCTGTTTCAGATGATGTTGGAGGAGCTTCCGGTAAAAGCGATGGATATCGTTGAAGTTGCGCCAGATCTTGATGTCAACAACATCACATCATGGGCAGCTATGAGGCTGATTTTTGATCTGCTAGGTCATTTCAGTAGAAAGTAAGCGACAATATTATAGATAATTGAAATGTGTTTTCGACGTGCGTTGCTGTTTAAAGCTATGGCACGTCGAAATTTAGTTCTGCTGAAAAATAAATTGTATTAGTTTTCGACGTGTTCCTCGTTTCAGAGCTACTATACGTCGAAAATATTTGATATGGTTCAGCATAATTAATTGAATTTATCTATATTAGCTAAATTTCAAAGTAAATTTTCGACGTTAGGAAGGCAATTATGTGCATTCACGTCGAAATTTAATCATCTTCCTCCAGAAGAGAAATTTATTTTCGACGTTTTGTGTGTTTTTTTTACAAACACGTCGAAATTTTTATCTATACCAACTTCTATATCAATTTCTATACCAACTTCGAATCTAACCAGTTTCTACCAACACATTTTTATCAACATTCTGACGACATATCTGCACTCATATATTTGATAATCTGAAGTAAAATAAATATATAATCAGCAGGTAGGAGGGGAACAGCTGAATGAGATTACGGGATTTATGCATGAACACCGAGTGCGTTTTACTTCAGGGGGATTATTTAAAGGAGATAAACAACGTTAGCTACCGCTCGACGGATGTTGCCGAGGGGGATGCGTTTGTATGCATCAAAGGTGCCAGGACAGATGGGCATAAATATATACATGAGGCTGTTGCCAATGGAGCCGCAGCTGTATTTATGGAAAATGAGGAGTATGCTTCCGAGCTGCCGGAGGGAGTCACTGCAGTGAAGGTTGGAGATGGACGAAGAGCGTTGGCGGAACTGTCAGCGGCTTATTTCGGATACCCGGCACGCAAGCTTATAACTATCGGCGTTACAGGAACAAAAGGCAAAACCACTACAGCCCATATAATAAAAAGAATATTGGAAGCAGGCGGCAGAAAAACCGGCATGATAGGAACCACGGGGGTAGTAATTGGCGATATGAAATATGAATCTGCAAATACAACACCGGAATCATATGAGCTTCACAGAGCTATGGCGGATATGGTCAGGGAAGGGTGCAGCTGTGTGGTGATGGAAGTGTCTTCTCAAGCCCTCAAGCTGGACAGAACAGCAGGAATAATATTTGATTATTGTATTTATCTGAATCTGTCGGAGGATCACATAGGCCCGGGGGAGCATAAGGATTTCAGAGAATATCTGGAATGCAAAAGCAGCTTGTTCAGACAGTGCCGGACCGGAATTATCAATATAGATGATAGATATGCGGAGCAAATTGAGCGTGGCGCAGCCTGCAGGATACTGAAGTTTGGAACATGCGAAGAAGCGGATTATCGCATTATGGAAACTGAGCCATATAAAACAGAAAACGTGATGGGAATGAGTTTTACGCTGCGCAGAAATGAACCTGAAATAATGAATTGTAAATTCACGATAAACATTCCAGGCGCATTTTCCGTTACAAATGCTGTGGCTGCAATAGCTGTATGCAGCCTGATTGGCGTTGGAGCAGATATGATAGCAGAAGCACTTATGGATATTCATGTGAAAGGGCGAACTGAACTGTTAAAAACTGCAGCAGGAGCATATGTCATGATAGACTTTGCGCACAACAGAGCCAGTATGGAAAGTGTACTCGGTACATTAAGAATGTACCTTGATGGCAGATTAATATGTATTTTCGGTGCCGGGGGAGACAGGTCACGTGAAAGACGGTTCGGGATGGGCGAAGCTGCAGGGCGGCTGGCGGATCTTTGCATATTGACGGAGGATAATCCCCGAACAGAGAAGGTATCGGATATCAACGCTGATATAATAACAGGGATTTCGCACGTCGGCGGGCATTATATGGAAATAGAAAACAGAACTGAAGCTGTTGCATACGGTATAAGGCATGCCCTCCCGGGGGATATTGTAGTAATCCTGGGGAAAGGGCACGAAAGCTATATCGAAAGAAACGGTGTCAGAGAGCATTATTCGGATCATGAAGCGGTACAGCAGGCAGTTGAATCTCATTAGTGCAGCACATCCCTTTTTTGGAATAATTATTATATATATGTGCGATTGACTATGGTATAATCAAGAAAACAATGGAAACAGGAGTAGACGGAACAGGAGGTTATTACGCGGTGATACAGTTAAAAAACGTTTCAAAGTATTATTACAGCAAGGGAATGATCGCCAGCGGTATTTCCAAAGTGAATCTCACATTGAATATAGGTGAGTTCGTAGTGATAACAGGCGAATCAGGGAGTGGTAAGAGTACGCTGCTTAATGTGATTTCAGGTCTGGACTCATATGAAGACGGAGAAATGTATATCAATGGAGAAGAAACCAGCCATTATGTGGCGGCAGATTTTGAGGAGTACCGCAAGAAGTATATAGGCAACATATTTCAGAACTTCAATCTTGTAAACAGCTACACGGTTTATCAGAATGTGGAACTGATACTGCTGATTAATGGATACAAAAAGGACGAAATCAAAAAGAGAATCACAGATATCCTCAGGCGGGTAGGAATGTCGGAGTTTGCAAACACCAAGGTTTCGAAGCTTTCCGGAGGTCAGAAGCAGAGAGTATCCATAGCAAGAGCTCTGGCTAAGGATACTGATATCATAGTTGCTGATGAACCGACAGGCAACCTTGACAGTGAATCTGCAGAGGGAATTGCAAGGCTTCTGAGTGAGATTTCCAAGGATAAGCTTGTGATTGTGGTGACACACAACTATGAGCAGTTTGCAGCGTATGCAACAAGAAAAATAAAAATGCACGATGGCAAAATTGCGGAGGATGACGGAGTATCCGTGCCGAATGCGGCGGCGGCAGCTATAAATGTCAGAGAAGCGGCGGGTAATAACAGCGAGTCAGACAAAGATACAAGAAATACAGCGGCGGGCAGCATTTCAGTACTCAGCAAAATAAGGCTGGGCATCAGAAACACGTTCAACATTTTCCATAAATTCCTGCTGCTGCTGGTTGTGTTCATTTTCGTCGTAGTGGCAGTGACCTCAGAGTACACCTCATATAACTATCAGAAGGAAGAAATGGAAAAGCTGGGCTGGAATGATTATTTCTGGAATTACAGTGAAGACAGGGTGGTTCTCCAAAAAAGCGATGATTCACAATTCACAGAAGATGATTATAAGGCAATCGCCAATGTGGTTAATGTGAAATCAACAGCACCGAATGATATAATACTGGACAGATCCATATACATAGAAGATGAGAATATATCGCTGGAGGCATATCCTAGAACGGTAGATGAATTTGATGGCGAACTGCTAATGGGAAGAATGCCTGAAAAAAGGAACGAGGTCATTCTGACAGGAAACAAGGACGATTATTACTTTTCCGAGGAAATAGTCAATGACCTGATAGACAAAAAATATACTATTTATTTTGATGACGGCAGAGAAACCAAGGTCAAGATAGTAGGGCTGGCTTACAAAAATTCAGAGGACAGCAGCTATATGTATTCGGGTGACGTTTTCGTGACAAATGAGCTTGCAGACGAGCTTCGAAAGGGCGTATACAATGCCAACAGCAGTATAAGCATAACAATAAACGGCAAGACCCAGGCAGGCGAAGCCAGCTATTACACGATAGCAGCGAACAGCAAGGTTGACAAAGGAAGTGCGATAGTGCCTGAAGATGTGAGCAACTTTTACAACGGCGGTAAAGCAAAGGGCAAAGAAATAAAAATTTCAGCGAAAAATCTGTTTTACAAGAAATCTGTAAAGCTTAAAATGGCAGATATATATACCGAAAAGAACTTCAGCACGCTCACAGGCTACAAGGATTTTGACAGCTATTACGGCACGATCTTTATCAGCAACGCAGACTTTAACAAGCTGTTCAAGCAGGGAAATTATCAGGTTTCTGTCTATGTAGATGATGTCAAGCAGATGGATCAGACTCTGGCAGCACTGGAGAATATGGGCTATGTGACACTGCCGCTTAAGGAGCTGCTGATAAACGATGCAGGCGGAGTGGCTTCGATAATACAGGTTCCTATAGCTGTGATAATAGTGCTGGCACTGTTCTTTATAGCTTATTTTGTAATCAGGCTGATACTCAAATCAAGGGCGGCATATTTCAGTATTCTCAGAATGCTTGGGCTGGCCAGAAAAAATATCAGGAGGATAATGGATATCGAGCTGGTCACTGTGACCAATATTGCATATATTATCTATCTGGCTCTGATAGCTTTGATCAAAAAGCATATTCTGCATGGAGAGTATATTGATTACATAAGCACGATGGTGGAATATATGGAAATCAAGGACTACGTGATTCTTTATGTCGTTCTGCTCATAATGGCGCTGCTTATTTCAGGGAAATTCGCCAGAAGTCTGTTCAGAAAAACTGCGCTGGGAACTTTTAGAGAGGAGGAGTGATCATGGTTAAGCTGGAAAATGTAAATAAATATTTTAACAAGAGAAAAAAGAACGAGATCCATGTTATCAACAACACTTCTCTGGAGCTTGGCGATAAGGGTCTGGTGGCGCTGCTGGGACCAAGCGGCTGCGGCAAGACAACTCTGCTTAATGTTATAGGAGGGCTTGATAAGGTAAACAAGGGGCGTGTCTATGTCAACGGGCAGAGGATAACAGGCAGGACAGCTGGCAGAATCGATAATATAAGAAATATCAATATAGGGTACATATTTCAGAACTACAATCTGGTAGATAATATGACTGTGTTTGACAATGTGGCTATCGCATTGAAGATGATAGGCGTCAAAGACAGAAAAGAAATCGAAGAAAAAGTAAACTACGTGCTCGAAAAAGTAGGCATGTACAGATACAGGAACAGATATGCCGATATGCTCTCAGGCGGTGAAAGGCAGAGAGTCGGAATTGCCAGAGCTATAGTCAAGAACCCTGCTATAGTTATTGCTGATGAACCTACAGGAAATCTTGACAGCAGAAATACCCTGGAGGTCATGAATATAATCAAGGCAATTTCCGAGGACAGGCTTGTTATTCTGGTTACACATGAGGAGGAGCTGGCTGATTTTTATGCATCGAGGATAATCAGGATAAAGGATGGCATGATAGTGTCGGATAAAGAGAACGATCATGCGGGAAGTCTGGATTATCGCATTGAGAATAAGATATACCTGAAGGATATCAAGGAACATAAGCGCCTGAGAGCGGGCAATTATGACATTGATTTTTATAATGAAAACAATGGTGATGTAAAGCTGGACATCGTCGTTAAGAACGGCAATATTTATATAAAGGCCAAGAACGGTGCGGAAAGGCTGGAGGTTATTGATGATAACTCCGGGATTGAATTCGTAGAAGAGCATTACAAGCAGATTACCAGAGATGATGCACCGGAAGGAAGCTTTGATCTGGAAAGGCTGGAGCATAAAGGAAAGCGTAAATACAAATCAATTCTGAACCCGCTGACATTAATCAGAAAAGGCTTCAGAACAGTATTTAATTATAATGTCATCAAGAAAATCCTGCTGGTTGGATTCTTTATTTCAGCTATGTTTATTACCTATTCCATCAGCAATATATATGGTGTGCTTAATATTACAGATGATGAGTTCATTGAAGCAGATAAATCATATATTACAGTGGTTGGCAAGAAACTCGATGTGGAAACCTACGAAGCATATGAAAATGATGAGTCATTCCAGTATATTATGCCGGGAGATTCAAAAATAACCCTCAGGGTGAAGTTTGATAATTATTTCCAGACAAAGGATGGTGAGGCATCAATATCAGGTTCATTGTCTGATTCAGGCAAGCTGGCCGAAAGCGATCTGTCTGCAGGCCGTCTGCCGGAAAACGAGAATGAGCTTGTCATTGACAGGATGCTGCTGAAGTCCGTAATAAAGGAACAGAGCACAAAATCTGCCGGTTATTCAAAGCCTGAAGATTTTCTTGAGGAAAAGATAAGTATACAGAACCTGCCTGACATGACGATCGTAGGTATCTCCGATAAGCTGAGTCCGTGCATATACGCAGATAAGAGTATGTTTATCAATATGCTGGCAAATACATTGAATGATGAAAGCGCAATGTATGAGGAAGAGGTTGATAGCAGCAGTGAATCATTAAGCGTTATTGATTACAATCTGAAAAAATCCCAGGTAGACCTTAAAAAGGGAGAATGGCCAAAGAATGACTATGAAGTAATCGTAAACGAGAAAAACAAAGATGAGATGAAGCTTGGCAAGGAGATAAAGCAGAAGGTTAACGGCAAAAAACTCAAGGTTGTGGGTTATTATTCCGATCCTTATGACAGCGACTTCATGCTGGCCAACAGCAATACAGTAAAATACGACCTTATCAAACACAGTAACAATATTACCATATGTCCCGTAAATAAGGCAGAATCACTTCAGGCATTCAAGGATGCGCAGATAAATGTCAAGGACACGTATGAAGAGAGCAGGAAAAAATACAGGGACAATATATGGGAATCGATACTGTCATCATTGATACTGGCAGGAGTAATGCTTGTGATTTCTTTCTTTGAAATATTCCTGATAATCAGAGCATCGTTCCTCTCAAGAGTTAAGGAAGTGGGCGTTTATCGTGCAATCGGTGTCAAGAAGGGCGATATTTATAAAATGTTTATCGGAGAGATACTGGCAATTACAACTATGGCCAGCATGCCCGGATTTGCATTCATGGCATATATCCTTAACAAGGTATCTCAGATGCAGTGGTTTGAGGATTCCTTCCTGATTAACCCGAGCATCCTGATATTATGCGTAATCGTAATATATGGATTTAATATTGTTTTCGGACTGCTTCCGGTATTCAGAACTATAAGGAAAACCCCTGCAGCTATACTCAGCAGAACGGATGTAAATTAACAGAGTCTTTGATATGCCTGACTTGCCCGACGCGTTTGACGTGCTCGACGCGCTTTGGGAAAGAGGCTGTGAGAAAGTTGATTAAAATTGGTCACTGTTTGTCAAAATCCATATTGAAAAGCCCATTCAGCACAACCTGCCGAATGGGCTCTTACTTAGGTTCTTTGAGTTTCACTGTTCTAACCTCCATTTCATAATATTTAGTTTCGTACTAGGGACGCTTACAAATTACTTTTTCGGTCTTACCTCCGTGATTTTATATTTTAGCTACTTCTTATTTAGTAGCAGTTCCTTTTGATGGTTTTATTATAGGCCATAAAAATGCATTTGTCAATACTATTCTGAAAATTCTATAAATAAAGTTTGCAATGCAAATTCCCAAAGTAAAATCCGGCAGGTTTGGATGATAAACTGGAAGTTAACTTTTCAGTTCACCATTTGCCGATGCCATTGCGTTAGGAAAGGCATTTCGAAAGGCTGACATCATCGGCAACATCTTCTTAGAGACCCGTCTTTAGGAGTTAACACCATAAATATTTAGAAGCAACATACATATCCACCA
>JAUNDC010000035.1 GCA_030526355.1 Bacillota bacterium
TGGTGGATATGTATGTTGCTTCTAAATATTTATGGTGTTAACTCCTAAAGACGGGAGTGATTGCAGGAGTTTTCAGATTATTTCGTATTTTGATTTTAACTTGATTATTACTTATATATATATATATAATATAACGTAAACAAAAATCATCAGTTATTTTATTATTAGGAGGATTATATGGGCACAATACTTTTTCTTATCTTTTTCCCGATAATTATTGCCTTGATTCTTTTAGTAGCAAAAGAGGATAAGCTCAGAGATGTGATAGTTAAGGTTGCCGCACTGGCACTGGCTGCTGTCTCAATCGTTGTGGCTGTCCAGTATTTCAAATCAGGCGGGGACACATTTGCTGTCCACGTTGAGGCAATCAACTACATCATGATGATTATTGAAGCTTTACTGGCTCTGTATATCATCATCGTAGGTATCAAGCACAAGAAATATCTGGCATCTCTTTTTGCTGTGATTCAGACCCCTTTACTTATCTGGTTTGAACTGAGTCATGGACATGGTATCGAAATCGGGTACAACATGTATGTTGACAGACTTTCGGTGATTATGATACTGATCATTGGAATCGTTGGCGGACTTATCACAGTTTACGCACTGGGATATATGAAAGACTTCCAGCATCATCATGCTGATCAGAAGGACAGAAGACCTTGGTTCTTCTTCGTAATGTTCATATTCCTGGGTGCAATGGTTGGACTTGTTACTTCAAACAATATGATCTGGATGTATTTCTTCTGGGAAATCACAAGCCTTTCATCATTCTGGCTCATCGGATTCACCAAAACAGAAGAAGCTACAAACAACGCATTCAGAGCTCTTATTATGAACCTGGGTGGCGGACTTGGATTTGCTATCGGAATCCTTATCCTGGGTCTGGTATTCGGAACACTTGAACTGAGCACTATGCTTCAGATTGGTGCTGTTTACGGAGATCTCGTAGCTATTCCTGCTGCATTCTTCGCTTTCGCAGGTATAACAAAGGCTGCACAGATGCCGTTCAACAGCTGGCTGCTGGGCGCAATGGTTGCTCCTACCCCTACATCGGCATTACTTCACTCATCAACAATGGTTAAGGCCGGCGTATTCCTTATCATCAAGCTTGCTCCTGTTCTCGGCATGGGCAACTTTGCAGGAATCATGACAATGATGGTTGGAGGAATCACTTTCCTTATGGCTTCATTTGCAGCAGTATCACAGAGCAATGCCAAGAGAGTGCTGGCATACTCAACAATTGCAAACCTCGGTCTCATCGTAACATGCGGTGGTATCGGAACTGCAGAGGCTGTATGGGCAGGAATAATGCTCATAATATTCCACGCAGTAACCAAGTCTCTCCTGTTCCTCTGTGTTGGTACAGCAGAGCACAACATCGGAAGCAGAGACATCGAGGATATGGATGGTCTGTTTGTAAGAATGCCTAGACTTGCAGGATTCATGATGGTAGGTATCGCAGGAATGTTCCTGGCTCCTTTCGGAATGCTGATTTCCAAGTGGGCATCTATGACTGCTTTCGTTGATTCAGGCAATATTATACTGGTTGCTATTATCTGCTTCGGAAGTGCTGTTACTGCATTTTACTGGATTAAGTGGATGGGCAAGCTCTCCGCTATCGTTGCCGGTGAAAAGAACATTGAACAGAATGTTCACAAAGAAGAAACTTTCGTACATACAACTCTCGTAATACTGACAGTTGTTGTATGTCTCATATTCCCGCTCTTATCAGCATATATGCTGGTTCCTTACCTCGAAGTTGTATTCGGCGGACTTGCAGCTGTAGTTCTGGCATCCGAGAATATGATTATCATGGTAATCATGGTTGCGGTAATTGTACTGCTTACAGGTATTTTCTTTGGCAAATCAAAGAAAAAGATCGTTCCTATTTACCTCGCAGGTGCCAATATGGGAGACAACCTCACATATCAGGGCTCCATGGGTAAGGAAGTTAAGTTCTCATTAAGAAACTGGCATATGGAACACTATTTCGGAGAAAAGAAGATGAATCTCATCGGCGGAATAGCATCAACTGTAATGCTGGTTATGGGAATCGGAATTATGGTTGGAACTCTTGTTAGTCTGTTAGGAGGTGTTGCATAATGATTATTAAAACTGTAATATCCATAATTGCATACCTTATTCTGGCTCCTATCGTAGGCGGTCTTCTGGCAGGCCTTGACAGGAAGTTTTCAGCTAAGATGCAGAGAAGAGTAGGACCTCCTGTTCTTCAGCCATTCTATGATGTGTTCAAGCTTTTTGAGAAGGAAGACCAGACGGTTACTAAAGTTCAGGATTTCTATGTTCTGGTGTTTGTAATCTTCGTTATCGTATCAGGAGCAGTATTCTTCGCTGGCGGGGACATGCTTCTCATAATATTTACATTGACACTTGCAAGTGCGTTCCTCATCATAGCAGCATACTCATCAAACTCACCGTATGCTGAAATCGGTGCAGAACGTGAACTTCTGCAGATGATGGCATATGAACCAATGGTTCTGATGACAGTAATAGGATTCTATATGTACTGCGGCAGCTTTGCTGTAAGAGATGTTATGGCAGGAACTTCAATGCCGTTCCTTCCAATGATCGGATTATTTATAGGATTCCTGTTCATACTGACTATCAAATTCAGAAAATCACCGTTTGACCTGAGTATGTCACACCATGCACATCAGGAGCTGGTAAAAGGTCTGACAACAGAATTCTCAGGCAAGACACTTGGATGGATTGAAATATCTCACTGGTACGAAAATGTATTCCTGCTGGGATTCGTATTCCTGTTCTTCGCTAACGGAACAGTATGGGGAACAGTAATAGGTGTTGTTGTTGCACTGCTTACATACTTCTTCGAAGTTGTTATCGATAACAGCTTTGCCAGAATGAAATGGCAGTTTGCTTTCAAATCAGCATGGATAGTTGCTCTCGTATTCGGAGTGATTAATATCTTTGTACTTTATGTTATTATTTAAGGAGGTGTAGAAATGTCATATATTGCAAAGTCACCATGGGTCATTCATTATGACGGATCCAGCTGTAATGGATGCGATATCGAAGTTCTGGCATGTCTTACACCTATGTACGACGTGGAAAGATTCGGTATCATTAATACAGGTAACCCTAAGCATGCGGACGTATTCCTGCTTACAGGTGCTGTAAATGAACAGAATAAAGACGTTATAAGACAGATATATGAACAGATGCCTGAACCTAAGGTTGTTGTTGCAGTTGGAATCTGCGCATGCTCAGGCGGTGTGTTCAAAGATTGCTACAATATTCTCGGAGGCTCGGATACAGTAGTACCTGTAGACGTTTACGTTCCGGGATGTGCAGCAAGACCTGAAGCTATCATAGACGGAGTTGTCAAGGGTCTCGGAGTTCTTCAGGAAAAGAGAGACAAGATGGTAAAGGGTGCTAAAGAAACCGGAGAAGGAGGTAATGAATAATGGAAAGAGTAACTAACGAACAGAACTTCAAAGTTATCAATACCTCACAGCTTCTGACAGAAGCTAAGAACTTCAAGGCTGAAGGATACAGACTCGGTCAGGCATGTGCAACTGTAGTGGGGGATACAATTGAAATTATATACTCATTTGATAAGGCACATGTACTTAAAAATTTAAAACTGGTTATTTCAGACGGAGAAGAAGTTGAAAGCATCACTGGAGATTTCTGGTCAGCATTTATTTATGAAAATGAAATGCATGATCTGTTCGGTATTCAATTCAATCACAGTGCATTGGATTATCAGGGCAAGTTCTTCAAGGTTGCAGAACCTACTCCATGGAAGCCGAAGAAATAGGAAAGGAAGGTAAATGATATGGCTAAGAAAACTATAATTCCTTTCGGACCGCAGCATCCGGTGCTTCCAGAACCTATTCATCTTGATCTGGTTATTGAAGATGAAACAGTAGTAGAAGCAATCCCATCTATTGGATTTATCCATAGAGGTCTGGAAAAGCTTGTGGAAACGAGAGACTATTCTCAGATGGTATATGTAATCGAGAGAATCTGCGGAATCTGCAGCTTCGGTCATGGCTGGGGAGCATGCTCAGCTATCGAAGGTGCTATGAATGTCAAGGTTCCTGAGAGAGCTGAATATCTGAGAACTATATTACATGAACTGTCAAGACTGCACAGCCATCTGCTGTGGCTTGGTCTTCTGGCAGATGCATTCGGATTTGAAAGTCTGTTCAACCACTGCTGGAGAGTAAGAGAAACTATTCTTGACATTCTCGAGAAGACGACAGGCGGCAGAGTAATCTTCTCAATCTGTCAGGTTGGCGGAATGCGTAAGGATATCGACGATGAAACATTAAAGGAAATCGTTGTTACATTAAATGGAATCAAAAAAGATATAAAGTCACTTACAGACGTATTTATCGAAGATAAATCTGTAAAGAACAGAATGTGCGGAGTTGGCGTTCTTACTAAGGCAGATGCTGAGGAACTTGGCGCAGTAGGTCCGGTAGCAAGAGGATCCGGTGTTCCGCAGGATATCAGAATGACAAATGGTCACGGTGTATACGATAAGCTCGACTTTGAGCCGGTAATCGAAGAAGCGGGTGACTGCTATGCAAGATGTAAAGTGAGAATCGGTGAAGTGTTCCAGTCAATTGAACTTATCGAGAAGGCTGTAGCGCAGATTCCTGAAGGTCCTGTAAGCGTAAAGGTAACAGGAAATGTTGAAGGCGAATTTATCACCAGACTCGAACAGCCTAGAGGCGAAGCTTACTATTATGCTAAAGGCGCAGGCACTAAATTCCTGCAGAGAATGCGTGTCAGAACACCGACCAACCAGAATATTCCTGCATTAGTTAAAACTTTACAGGGCTGCGATCTGGCAGACGTGCCTATGCTCGTACTGACTATCGACCCATGCATCAGCTGTACAGAAAGGTAGGTGAGAGTAATGGCAACATTTAAAATTGCAAAGGTTCTGATGAAGAGCTTATTCGATAAACCAGCTACTCTCATGTATCCGGTAGTACAGAGAGAATGGCAGGAAAGAACAAGAGGAAGTATAGATATTGAAGCAGAGAGCTGTATTCTGTGCGGAATCTGTTCAAAGAGATGCCCGACCAAGGCTATAGAAACAGACAGAGCCACAGGACTTTGGACTATACATAGAATGCAGTGCATACAGTGTGGAGAATGTGCTGCAGCATGCCCTAAGAAGTGTCTTTCAATGAATCAGAAATATACAGAGCCGCAGCCTGAGAAGGTTGTAGATTCAGTTGAAGTTCCTATTCAGAAGGCCGCTGGAGGAGCAGCAGACGGAGATCTTACCTGCAACAAGGAAGCTTGTGTATTTTGCGGACTTTGTGTTAAAGCCTGTCCTGCAGATGCCATTAAGGTAGACAGAAAAGAAAAAGTATGGGAAGTTGATAAGGATGCATGCGCTAAATGTGGAGCATGTGTCGAAAAATGCCCTAAGAAGTGTCTGTCCATGGGCGGAGAAGCAGCCGGAGGCGCAGCTGCAGCACCTGCTGCCGATGCGAAGCTGGAATGCGATACTGATGTATGCTCATATTGCGGATTCTGTGCAACAAACTGTCCTGCAGATGCGCTTACCGTTGACAGAAAAGAAAAGCTCTGGAAGGTTGACGATGATGCATGTGCCAAGTGTGGTATATGTGTTGAGAAGTGTCCAAAGAAGTGCCTGACTCTGGGAGATCTTGGTCCGGCGCCGGATCCTACAGAAGGCAAGGATATTGTATGTGACGAGGATACTTGCATATATTGTGGACTGTGTGCTAAGAACTGCCCTGCAGATGCACTTACAGTTGACAGAAAAGAGAAGACATGGACTATCGACAAGGAAGCTTGCGTTAAATGCGAAATCTGTGTTGAGAAATGTCCTAAGAAATGTCTTGGACTTGCAGCAGAAGGAGAATCAGCACCGGCAAAGCCTGAAGCTTCAGCAGCACCTGCTACAAAGAACCTTCCTGTAGTGGACACAGAAAAATGTGTGTACTGTGCTGCATGTGAAAGTGAATGTCCGTGCGATGCCATTGAAGCACCAATGGATGCATGGAAAGTCGATGATGACAAATGTATCGGCTGTGGAGCATGTGTGGATATCTGTCCTACAGAAGCTCTCCATATGGAGGAAGTAAAGTAAAAAATGCTCATATAGAATGTACTGTCCGGCTTTTGCCGGGCAGTATATTTTTTCAAAGGTAAATGCCGTAGAGAATTTAGTTTTTTTACAAGGAATGTCCATTAAATTCTTGACATTGACAACCCTTCAATATATAATTATCTAGCGACTTTATGAAAATAATTAGACGGGAGCAGTTTCTGCTCTTACTTTAGGTTAAACGGAGGACAGTTGAAATGAGAGTAAAGGTTACACTTGCATGCACAGAATGTAAGCAGAGAAACTACAACACAATAAAGAATAAGAAAAACAATGCAGATCGTATTGAAATGAATAAATACTGCAAGTTCTGCAAGAAGCATACGCTTCACAAGGAAACAAAATAAGGGAGTATAATGCTATGGCAAAAACGTCAAATGGCAAGGATGTCGGTGCTAAGAAAAGCAGAATGGCAGCGGCAGCCAACAAAGCAGCCAATAATAAAAAGAAAAAGGGCAGCATAAAAGAATATTTTAAGGGCGTTAAGCTTGAAATGAAAAAGGTTGTCTGGCCTACTAAGAAAGAACTCGGTTCTTTCACCGTGGTGGTACTGGCAGCATGTGCAGCCTTTGCACTCGTATTTTGGGCTGTTGATACAGGAGTCCTTGCAGCTATCAAGGCTGTCTGTTTCTAAAACATATATGATGGGAGCTTGAAGGTACAATGTGTGAAAATAACGAAAACAAAAAATTAGACTTGGAAGGCCTTGAAGGTTTGCGTGGTGACGGAGAAGCAAAATGGTATGTTGTTCATACCTATTCCGGTCATGAAAACAAGGTGAAAGTCAATATCGAGAAAATCGTTGAAAACAGAGGAATGCAGAACCTTATACTCGATGTGATTGTGCCTACGGAAGACAGAGTCGAAGTAAAGAACGGCCAGCGCAAGGTCAAGACAAGAAAAATGTTCCCGGGATATGTTCTCGTAAAAATGATAGTAACTAATGAATCATGGTACCTTGTGAGGAATACACAGGGTGTTACGGGTTTCGTAGGACATGGTTCCGACCCGGTTCCTCTTACTGTGGAAGAAGTAAGAAGAATGGGAATTGAGAAGATATATATCGACCTGGACGTGAATGTTGGTGATACAGTGAAGGTTATCAACGGACCATTCGAAAACTTTATGGGAGTTGTTGAAGAGGTCAATATGGAAAAACAGACACTTAAAGCCAGAGTTTCAATGTTCGGCAGAGATACACCCGTTGAGCTCGATTTTGCTCAGGTTGACAAAATATAGCTCAGATTCGACCCCGACGGGGGAATATTTAGAAAGGAGAAAAGAAAAATGGCAAAGAAAATCGAAGGTTATATCAAACTTCAGATTCCGGCCGGCAATGCAAATCCAGCACCTCCTGTAGGACCTGCTCTGGGTCAGCACGGCGTTAACATTATGGATTTCTGTAAGCAGTTCAACGCTAAAACACAGGATCAGCCAGGAATGATAATCCCTGTAGTAATTACAGTTTATGCGGATCATTCATTCTCATTCATCACCAAGACACCGCCTGCAGCAGTACTGCTGAAGAAGGCAGCAGGTCTTGATGCAGCTTCCGGTGAGCCTAACAAGAAAAAGGTGGCTACACTGACAAGAGCACAGGCTGAAGAAATCGCTAAGACAAAAATGCCGGATCTCAATGCAGCTAGCCTTGAAGCAGCAACTGAAATGATCAAGGGAACTGCAAGGAGCATGGGAATCGTTATTGAAGACTAATAAGATGGGAGACTTCAGTGTAAATAAGCACTGGTCGTTATAACCACAAGGAGGAAAGAAATGCCTAAGAGAGGTAAAAATTACAAGGAAGCTGTTAAAGCTTTTGACAAGACTGAACTGCATGACGTTGAACAGGCAATGGATATCATAGGCAAGACTGCCAAAGCTAAGTTTGACGAAACAGTAGAAGTACATGTAAGACTTGGAGTTGACGGAAGACACGCTGACCAGCAGGTTAGAGGCGCTATCGTACTTCCTCACGGAACAGGTAAGACAAAGAAGGTACTCGTATTTGCAAAGGGACCTAAAGCAACAGAAGCTGAAGAAGCCGGCGCTGACTTCGTTGGAGCAGAGGAAATGGCTCAGAAGATCCAGAGTGAAAACTGGTTCGACTTTGATGTTGTTATCGCAACACCTGACATGATGGGAGTTGTTGGTAGATTAGGTAGAGTGCTTGGACCTAAGGGTCTGATGCCTAACCCTAAATCCGGAACTGTAACTATGGACGTTGCCAAGGCAATCGCTGACGTTAAAGCCGGTAAGGTTGAGTATCGTCTCGACAAAACAAACATCATCCACACACCTATAGGTAAGGTATCATTTGGAACTGAAAAGCTGACTGATAACTTCAACACACTGCTTGGAGCTATTATCAAGGCTAAGCCTGCAGCAGCAAAGGGTCAGTACCTCAGAAGCGTAACAGTTGCTTCAACTATGGGTCCTGGAGTTAAGATCAACCCTATGAAATTAGGATAAGATCTATCACGGATAAGAAAGTAAATAACCGTAGACAGCGGGTGGAAAGCATAAACTGCAGCAGAAATGCAGAGTGCATTTTCCTTAATTTCCCGCCGAGGTACAATGTAAATAAATGTGCCTTGCTGTCTCGACGTAGATAACAAGGCTTTTTTATAGCGTACCTGGTTTGCAGCACAGCTGCAGAGAATCTTTAGAAAGGAGAACGCATAATAAAATGAAAGAAGCTCAGAAGCAGAAACAGTTAATTATTGACGAAATTAAAGATAAATTTGAGAGAGCTGAATCTGCAGTAGTTATTGATTACATTGGAATCACAGTAGCTCAGGCAGATGCAATGAGAAAAAAGCTTCGTGAAGCAGATGTTGATTACACTGTTTACAAGAATACTCTCGTTAAGAGAGCTATTGCTGGAACAAAGTATGAAGCTCTGTCAGAAGTACTTGAAGGACCAAGCGGACTGGCATTCAGCTATAATGATGCAACAGCTCCGGCAAGAGTTCTGAATGAATCAATCAAAGAATTCAAGAAGATGGAATTCAAAGGCGGTGTTGTAGAAGGAGATGTATACAACAAGGAAGAAATCCAGGCTATCGCTTCAATTCCATCAAGAGAAGTTCTTATTTCAAAATTCATGGGAAGCATCCAGTCACCAATTGCAAACTTTGCAAGAGTGGTATCCCAGATTGCAGAACAGAAGGAAGCGTAATTCGTTCAGCAGCTGCCTGATGAGGCAGCAAAAATACGCAGTGCCGGAGAATCGGCAAAGAGTTGTGTAAACACTTAATTAAAAATGAATAAAGGAGAAATAAAATGAATAAAGATCAGATCATCGAAGCTATAAAAGAGATGTCAGTTTTAGAGTTAAACGAGCTCGTTAAGGCTTGTGAAGAAGAATTCGGCGTATCAGCTGCAGCAGGTGTTGTAGTAGCAGCAGCAGGAGACGGCGGCGCAGCAGAGGAAGAACAGACTGAATTCACAGTAGTTCTGAAGGAAGTTGGAGCAGAAAAGATCAAGGTTATCAAGGCTGTAAGAGAAATCACAGGCTTAGGACTCAAGGAAGCTAAGGAATTAGTAGACGGAGCTCCTTCAAACCTGAAGGAAGGCTGCGAAAAGGCAGAAGCAGAAGGATACAAGGCTCAGCTGGAAGAAGTTGGAGCAGTTATCGAACTCAAATAAGCAAACGCTTATCAGAGCTGCATAGAATAAAAGCATCAGAGAAGACCATAGCGATGTGGTCTTCTTTTTATGAGAAAAATCAGGGCGCTATTTGGTGAATTTGATCTGTGGAACACATTAAAGTCTCAAAATGGCATCCATATAGCGACGAGTAGATAGTGTGCCTTTTACATCAAATCCACCACAATAAAAAAATATACAAAAAAATAAAAGGAAAAATCTACAAAAAAGCATTGACGGATTGACAAGCATATGGTATCATAATAAACTGCCCTGCAAATGTAATTTGTTAAATATATAAGGAGTGATGACTATGCCAAATCCGATAAAATTAGGTAGAAAAGAGCGAATGACCTTTTCAAAAATCAATGAAGTGGCAGAAATGCCGAATCTGATTCAGATACAGACAGATTCCTATGATTGGTTTGTGAGAGAAGGTCTTCGTGAAGTTTTTGAGGACATCTCGCCGATAAAAGATTATGCCGATAATCTGGTACTCGAGTTTATAGATTACTCACTTACAGATTCTCCTAAGTACGAACAGGAGGAATGTAAGGAGCGTGATGTGACTTATGCAGCTCCGCTGAAAGTAAAAGTAAGACTTGTAAATAAGGCAACAGGCGAAGTAAAGGAACAGGAAGTTTTCATGGGAGACTTCCCTCTGATGACAGAGAAAGGTACTTTTATTTATAATGGCGCCGAGAGAGTAGTTGTAACTCAGCTTGTCCGTTCCCCTGGACCTTATTACGATAAGGAAATAGATAAATCCGGAAAGAATCTGTTCTTTACAACTGTTATTCCTAACAGAGGTGCATGGCTTGAATATGAAACAGACTCCAATGAAATTATTTCAGTCAGAGTTGACAGAACGAGAAAACAGCCTGTTACTACCCTGCTCAGAGCACTGGGCTTCGGCAGCAATCAGGAAATTATAGATATTTTCGGTGAGGAACCGAGACTTCTCAAGACTCTTGAGAAGGATACCACTACTAATTATGAGGAAGGTCTCAAGGAAATATACAAGAAGCTGAGACCGGGAGAACCTCCTACAGTGGAAAGTGCACAGTCGCTCTTTAACTCAATGTTCTTTGACCCGAAGCGTTATGACCTTGCCAAGGTGGGAAGATATAAATATAACAAGAAGCTGGGATTATACAACCGTATCGCCGGTAATGTTGCAGCTGAAGATATCATCGACCCTAATACAGGAGAAATACTGGCCGAAAAGGATCAGAAGATAAGCAAGGAACTTGCAAGACTGATTGAGAATTCAGGTATCGAATATGTGATGATGAAGGGTGCTGTTGATGAAACGCAGACAACCAAAGTAATCGGAAATCAGTTTGTTGACATCAAGGCATATGTTGAATTCGATATATCGAACCTGAAGATAGCAGATAAAGTGTATTACCCTGTTCTGATGGAAATCCTTGAACAGAACGAGAGTCAGGATGCAATCAGAGAGGCTCTCAAGCTTCGAAAGAACGAGTTGTCTCCTAAGCATATACTTGTTGCAGATATAATTGCATCAATAAGTTATCTGCTCAACCTTAACTACGGTATAGGCAATATTGACGATATCGACCATCTGGGCAACAGAAGACTTAGAACAGTAGGCGAACTGCTGCAGAACCAGATCAGAATCGGTCTGTCAAGAATGGAAAGAACCATAAAAGAAAGAATGACCACTCAGGATATTACTGAAGTAACACCTCAGGGTCTTATGAACATCAGACCTGTTACAGCTGCTGTCAAGGAATTCTTCGGAAGCTCACAGCTGTCACAGTTTATGGATCAGAACAACCCTCTGGCAGAGCTTACTCACAAGAGAAGGCTGTCTGCACTGGGTCCTGGAGGACTTTCCAGAGAGAGAGCGGGATTTGAGGTAAGAGACGTACATCATTCTCATTACGGCAGAATGTGTCCTATTGAAACTCCTGAAGGTCCTAATATCGGACTTATCGGTTCGCTTACAACATACGGAATTATCAATGAATACGGATTCATAGAAACTCCTTATAGAATAGTAGATAAAGAAACAGGCAGAGTAACAGATGAAATAGAGTATCTGACTGCCGACGACGAAGAAGATAAGATTGTTGCACAGGCTAATGAACCGCTTGATTCTGAAGGTTACTTTGTCAACCTTAAGGTAGCAGCAAGAGGAAAAGGCGGAGATATCGACCTGGTACCTAGAGAAGCTGTTGACTATATGGACGTTTCTCCTAAGCAGGTAGTATCTGTGGCAACAGCTATGATACCTTTCCTCGAAAACGATGACGCTAACAGAGCTCTCATGGGTTCCAACATGCAGAGACAGGCTGTGCCTCTTCTAGTTACTGAAGCGCCTTATGTAGGAACAGGAATGGAGCACAAGGCCGCTAAGGATTCAGGAGTAGTTATTATAGCCAAGCATGCCGGAACCATTGATTTCGTCGATGCAGATAAAATTGTGGTTCTCAGGGATGACGGAGAAGGAAAGGACGAATATAAGCTCCTTAAATTCAAACGCTCCAACCAGGGAACATGTATCAATCAGAGACCTATCGTATATAACGGCGAGCATGTTGATGCAGGTGAAGTAATTGCAGACGGTCCATCGACAGATAACGGTGAAATAGCACTGGGTAAGAACCTTCTTATCGGATTCATGACATGGGAAGGATATAACTATGAGGATGCTATAATACTGAACGAAAGACTTATCATGGAAGACGTGCTGACGTCTATCCACATTGAGAAATATGAAGCAGAAGCCAGAGATACCAAGCTGGGGCCTGAAGAAATCACAAGGGATATACCTAATGTAGGTGAGGATGCCCTCAAGGATCTGGATGAGGAAGGTATCATCAGAAAGGGTGCGGAAGTAACTTCATCTGATATCCTGGTAGGTAAGGTAACTCCGAAGGGAGAGACAGAGCTTACTGCTGAGGAAAGACTGCTCAGAGCAATATTCGGTGAGAAAGCCAGAGAAGTCAGAGATACTTCTCTCAGAGTACCTCACGGCGAAACAGGTATAGTAGTGGATGTCAAGATTTTCTCAAGAGAAAACGGCGACGAACTGCCTCCTGGAGTAAACAAGCTGGTAAGATGTTATATCGCAACCAAGAGAAAAATCAGCGTTGGAGATAAGATGGCAGGAAGACACGGTAACAAGGGTGTAATCTCACGTATTCTTCCTGAAGAAGATATGCCGTTCATGGAAAACGGACAGCCGCTGCAGGTAATGCTTAATCCTCTCGGCGTACCTTCGCGTATGAATGTAGGTCAGGTTCTTGAAGTTCATCTGGGACTTGCAGCAAAGAGCAAGGACTGGTATATAGCGACACCTGTATTTGATGGAGCTAACGAGAAGGATATTATCCAGCTGCTTGAGGAAACCGGATATGATGGAAGCGGTAAGCTCAGACTTAGAGACGGCAGGACTGGAGAATACTTTGATAACCCTGTAACTGTAGGATATATGTATATGCTGAAGCTGCATCACCTGGTTGATGACAAGATCCATGCCAGAAGTACAGGCCCGTACTCACTGGTTACACAGCAGCCTCTCGGAGGAAAGGCACAGTTCGGCGGACAGCGTTTCGGAGAGATGGAAGTATGGGCACTGGAAGCTTATGGTGCAGCATATACTCTGCAGGAAATCCTTACTGTGAAATCCGATGACATCGTTGGACGTGTCAAGACCTACGAAGCAATCGTAAAGGGTGAAAACATTCCTGAGCCGGGAATCCCTGAGTCCTTCAAGGTACTCGTTAAGGAAATGCAGAGTCTGTGCCTCGATGTCAAGGTGCTGACAGAAGATAACGAAGAGATTGAGATTAAAGAAACAAGCGAGATGGAGGAGGATATTCCTGAACTTGGAGATATGGCAGGCTCTGAAATAGTTGAAACAGACGAAGATGAGCTTGAAGCTGAAATCGAGGATGATGAATCTGATGATTTCGATGAAGATGACGACGGTATCAATATTATCGAGCTTGATGACGAAAATGAACCGAATGAAGAAGCGTAAGAAAGGGGAGCGTAACTAATGAGTGATAACAATAATTATGAGTTGAATAATTTCGAATCCCTGCAGATCGGGTTGGCATCAACAGAGAAGATACTTAACTGGTCACATGGAGAGGTTACTAAACCCGAAACTATAAATTACAGAACACTTAAACCTGAGAAGGACGGGCTTTTCTGTGAAAGAATATTCGGACCTACGAAGGACTGGGAGTGTCACTGCGGAAAATACAAGAGAATAAGATACAAAGGCATCGTATGCGACAAGTGCGGTGTTGAAGTAACAAAGGCAAAGGTAAGAAGAGAGAGGATGGGGCATATCAAGCTTGCCTCACCTGTATCTCATATATGGTATTTCAAGGGAATCCCTTCAAGGATGGGACTGGTGCTGGATATATCACCAAGAACTCTCGAAAAGGTGCTCTACTTTGCCAACTTCATAGTAACTGATCCGGGAAATACCGACTTTGCATACAAGGAAATACTGACAGAGAACCAGTACAGGGAAGCAAAGGACGATCCGTCAAAGAATTTTAAGGCTGGCATGGGTGCTGAAGCAATCAGAGAGCTGCTTACACACATCGACCTTGAAGAACTTTCAGGAGAACTTAGAGAAAAGTTAAGAACTGCAACAGGTCAGAAGAAAATAAGAATAGTAAGACGGCTTGAGGTAATAGAAGCACTCAGAGTATCCGGAAACAGACCGGAATGGATGGTGCTTGAGGTTATTCCGGTTATTCCTCCGGATCTCAGACCAATGGTACAGCTGGATGGCGGAAGATTTGCGACATCCGACCTGAATGACCTTTACAGAAGAGTTATCAATAGAAATAACAGACTTAACAGACTTCTTGAGCTGGGCGCTCCGGATATTATCGTGAGAAATGAAAAGCGTATGCTTCAGGAAGCTGTAGATGCACTTATAGATAACGGCAGAAGAGGAAGACCGGTAACGGGACCGGGTTCAAGACCGCTGAAGTCCCTGTCGGATATGCTCAAGGGTAAGCAGGGAAGATTCAGACAGAACCTGCTTGGTAAGCGTGTTGACTATTCAGGACGTTCCGTAATCGTTGTAGGGCCTGAATTGCGCTTCTGGCAGTGCGGACTTCCTAAGAAAATGGCACTTGAGCTGTTTAAGCCGTTTATCATGAAGAAGCTGGTGGAAAACGGAAACGCTCACAATATCAAGAGTGCTAAGAGAATGGTCGAAAAGGTGCGTCCTGAGGTATGGGATGTGCTTGAAGGCGTTATCAAGGAACATCCTGTAATGCTGAACCGTGCTCCGACCCTTCACAGACTTGGAATACAGGCGTTTGAGCCGGTACTCGTAGAAGGTAAGGCAATCAAGCTTCATCCGCTGGTATGTACAGCATTTAATGCGGACTTTGACGGAGACCAGATGGCCGTTCACGTACCACTTTCCGTTGAAGCACAGGCGGAAGCCAGATTCCTGATGCTTTCTGTGAACAACATTCTGGCACCAAAGGATGGTTCTCCTATCACAACACCTACTCAGGATATGATTCTGGGAAGCTACTACCTTACACATCCTGGTCAGGAAGAAGGAAAGAGAACATCCGATGCAGAAAAGGGTGATGGAAAAGTCTTCTCAGATATGTCCGAAATGCTTATGGCATATCAGAACGGTGTTGTAGGACTTCACGCCAGAGTAAAGGTAAGACGTTATGCTGATGAGTTTGATACAAGAGGAAAGCTTGTTGAATCTACTGTAGGAAGATTTATCTTTAACGAAAAGATTCCTCAGGATCTTGGATATGTTGAAGACAGAGAAGCAGATCCATATTCACTTGAAATCGACTTCCTGTGCGACAAGAAAAAGCTGGGACAGATAATCGACAGATGCTACAGAACTCACGGTAATACAGAAACTGCAATAATGCTTGACTATATTAAGGATATGGGCTTCCATTATTCAACAAAAGCTGCAATCACTATCAGTATCTCCGACATGGAAATTCCTGATGCAAAACAGGCTATTATCGATGAATCGGAGAAGATGGTTGACAAATATGAACTGGCATACAGAAGAGGTCTTGTATCTGATAAAGAACGTTACGAAAAGGTTATTGAAATCTGGAACAAGACAACTGATGACGTAGCTGATGCTCTGATGGATTCTCTTGATTCGCTCAACAACCTGTTCATCATGGCCCATTCGGGAGCCAGAGGAAGCAAGAACCAGATCAGACAGATTGGCGGTATGCGTGGACTTATGGCTAATGCAACCGGTAAGACGATTGAAATTCCGATTAAGGCGAACTTCAGAGAAGGTCTTTCTGTACTGGAATACTTCATTTCAACAAATGGTGCGAGAAAGGGTCTTGCCGATACGGCCCTCAGAACTGCCGACTCGGGTTATCTGACAAGAAGACTTGTAGATGTTTCTCATAATGTTATTGTCAGAGAAGATGACTGCGGTACAGATGAAGGTATTGAGGTAAAGGCATTTACTGATGGTAAGGAAGTAATAGAAAAGCTCAAGGATCGTATCGTAGGAAGAACTGCACTTCTGGATATATGTCATCCTGAAACGGGAGAACTGATTGTTGAACAGGATTGTGAAATCAGTGAAGATGCAGCAGCTGCAATCGAAGCTGCAGGCATCGAGTCTGTTGCAATCAGATCGGTTATGACATGTCACAGCAAGACAGGCGTATGTGCTAAATGCTACGGAAGAAATCTGGCAACAGGTGAAAGTGTTAATATCGGGGAAGCTGTTGGTATTACGGCTGCACAGTCTATAGGAGAGCCTGGTACTCAGCTTACAATGAGAACCTTCCATACTGGAGGTGTTGCAGGTTCCGATATTACACACGGTCTTCCTAGAGTTGAGGAATTGTTTGAAGCCAGAAAGCCAAAGGGACTTGCGGTTATTTGCGAGGGTGACGGAACAGTAGTTTCCATCGAGCCTACAATGGATAACAAGACTCAGGTCAAAGTCAGAGGTGAAGAGGAAAGAGTGTACGAAATCCCTTACGGTGCAAGAATATGCGTAAACGAAGGCGATTATATTCTGGCCGGTGACAATATTACCAGAGGACCACTTGATCCTAAGGATATTCTCAGACTTAACGGTGTAGAAGGTGTATACCAGTATCTGCTCAAGGAAGTACAGAGAGTATATAAACAGCAGGGTGTAGATATCAACGATAAGCATATCGAGGTTATCGTGGGACAGATGCTTTCGAAGATGAAAGTGAACGATCCTGGAGATACAGGACTTCTGCCTGGAGGTCAGTACAGCAAGATTGAAATTGATGAGGCCAATGAAGAGGCTATAGCAAACGGCGGTCAGCCTGCTGATGCAGAACGACTTCTGCTCGGTATTACCAAGGCTTCACTTGCAACCAATTCGTTCCTGTCAGCAGCATCCTTCCAGGAGACTACAAGAGTGCTTACAGATGCAGCTATCAAGGGCAAGAATGACAAGCTGCAGGGCCTGAAAGAGAATGTAATTATAGGAAAGCTTATTCCTGCAGGTACAGGAATGAAAAAGTACAGATCTATCGACCTGGATTACGGTGTAAATACAGCTCTTATCGAAGCATATAAGGAAATGCAGAGAGAAATGGAGATGGAAGACGACCAGGAAGAAGGTATCGACGAGATTGTTCCTATGATGGGCTCCGGAGATGATATGGCAGCAGCGGAGGAATTCGCAGCAGAAGTTGAAGGTGCTGGAGCAATTTCTGAAATAGTTGAAATTGACTAGAATAAGCATCAAAAAATATTGACATAATCTCATCTTTGACACTTTATTGTTAAAAAAATCTTGCAATCCATTGGTATT
>JAUNDC010000072.1 GCA_030526355.1 Bacillota bacterium
ACTCATCAATTGCACTCTGAGCATATGTCATGTAGTTATCTATAACCTTTGCAAAATCAGGAAGATGCGGATACTCTTTGTTGAATATTTCGAGTATCTTCTCCGCATGATCATGATTCTTTGCAAAAATAATTGTTTTACCTACTCGTTCGCCATAATTGATACGAACACCTTCTGTCATCATAATATGAAGAACATGCTTAATTGTATCCACATTAAAAATCCATGTGTTCAATGCAGAAGATTCAATTCTTTCCGGAAGCTTTCCGTCTTCGTCTTCAAATGTATTTTCGTATTCTTCTTTTTCTTCATCTGTCAGATCTTCATAGGCAATACCCTGCTCAATGAATTTTAGCTTTGTTTCCACCGACAGATAGTCAACGAGGTATCCATCCTTAACAGCTTGTGCCAGTTCGTAACCATAGGTAGGCACGCCATTTTCAAGCTCAAACACCTCATAGGTATTCTTGTCAATCTCATCCTTCGGTGTCGCTGTTAATCCAACAAGCGGAGCATCAAAGTAATTGAAGATATCCTTGTATTTGTTGTAGATAGATCTATGTGCTTCATCACAAATAATCAAATCAAAATGGCCACACGTAAACAGCTTTCCCTGGTCATCCTGAACTGAATCAATGCAGTTCATCATTGTCTGATAAGTTGAGAAAACACAATGAGCATTGTAGTTATCTTTTTCCTCGCAAAGATTAGTCACCGACAAATCCGGTAGCAGATTCGCAAAGCTTCTCTTCGCCTGTGTTACCAGTGAATTTCTATCCGCTAGAAAGAGAATGTTCTTTATCCAGCCGGCATTAAGCAGAACATCGGTTAATGCTATTACCGTTCTAGTTTTTCCGCTTCCAGTTGCCATTACAAGCAGAGCTTTCCTGCGGTTCTTCTTATCAAAGTTCTCGCATACAGCTCTGATTGCAGCTTCCTGATAATACCTGCCTGCGATATCCTTTTTAACCTCAATAAAAGCCAGACTGCTTTTTGTTGACTGAAGGTTGAATAGTTTCTCTAAATCCCTCTTCGAATAGATTGCTGAAACTCTTCTCTCTGGATGCTGGTTGTCTATAATTCGTGTTTCAAAACCATTAGTTAAAAATACTACCGGTCTTCGTCCACACTGCTTTTCAATTATATCTGCATACAGCTTTGCCTGTTGTCTTCCCTTTGCAACATCCACACAAGTTCTCTTAGCTTCGATTACCGCAAGTGGTTTATGCGAATCATCATATAGGACATAGTCTGCAAAACCTACTTCAGACTTATTAGGCATTCCAGGAAGTTCAACTTCATTAAGCCATGTGTTTCCTTCCTGCCACCCTGCATCCTGAAGCATAGTATCGATATATATCTTTCTGGTCTTGTACTCGGATAAGTCAAGTGGCTTAGGATTATATGTTTCCTGCTGCTTTTCTCTCTTGCTAGTCAGTTCATCCTTAAGAGACTTGTTCTCAGCAATCAACTTCTTTAAATCAAGTTCAAGCTGTGCAGTTGAATCAGTCTTTGCCGGCTCTGATGCCCCAAGAAGGTTCTCATCGAATTCTGTTTCAATGTAGTTATCTGCATAGCAGTACGCAACAAAATCAAGGAAGATATGTAGATTCTTAAGGCACAGCTCTGCCTGATCATAAGTTATCTTCTTGTTCGTATGCGCAGCATTATTACCAATTCGTCTTATGAGATCGAGTCTCCTCCAAATATCTATACCGACTATCTCTCTGAAGTCTTCGCTGTTCATAAGACTTACAAGGTTATCCTGATATGGCCTCTCAAGAGCCGCATCAACTGAGTACATCCATTTAATTGCAAACTCCATTGCCCTTCTGCAATTAATTGCACTGGCTTCAGTATCGATGCTGATAATCTTCTCCGCAGATATTGCCACACCTGCAAAGGCTTCGAACTGTTTTTCATTTGTTAAGAAGTCAAAATTACTCATTTCTGATTCCTCATTATTTATATTTAATATGTATTATTTTCAAGCATACGCTTTAATTCCTTGTCACGATTATCAATACTCATAGATAATTCCCTTTGTTCTTGAGTTTTATAATCAGCTCGATCAAAAAATGTTATTTTCATGCTTACTAAATGCTGATATTCTTTTTTTATGTCAAGATATTGCTTTAAGCCACTCTCCGATATATAACCTTCTCCAGCTAATGACATAACTTTATCCTGCGTAGAAAAGGGAAGGGTTTGTAAATTCAATATTACTTTGTTTTCTGAATCCGCTTTATCTCCATTTACTTTTGGCAATATATACATTTCAATCACGTCTCTATTGTCAAGGAATATTAGGTTTTCAAGGCATTCTGCATACGTTCTATCAAATAATACTTTTACAACAGCTCTTGCATTTTTATCCTTTTCGATTTGACGATTATCAATATAGTAAAATGAAATAATGTACAGTGTTATTACAACAACAGCACTAATCACTATATTCAGTATATCAAGATTAATATGTGCAACCTGTAGTCTCAAAATACTTGGAATATTAAAATAGTCAACAACCAAATAGATTATTAAGCATATGCTTGGTAAAAATATTTTCCAGGGTTCTTTTTTCATATATTGCACCTTATCTTCTCTCTAATTGCACTACAACTTTAGATTTGTCGACTTG
>JAUNDC010000013.1 GCA_030526355.1 Bacillota bacterium
ATTCAACAAAGTATGGGCTCAACTTTGCATAACAACTTACTTTTCATAACCCACTCCACCTTTCTGGTTACAAATTGCTATTACCTTACTCACCGGCCTCATCCTCCTCGTCGTCCTCAATCGTTGTGATTGTTCCGTTGATGTTCACGTTGCCGATATCGAAGTTGAATGCAATCCCGCATAGTTCTCCCTCACATTCATCATCGGCCTCATCAAAGGCTTCATACTCATTGCCGTATTCATCACAGTCTTCACAGCTACTTCCGCACTCACAGCAATCATCTTCGTCTTCCTCTTCCTCATCCTCGAACAAGAGGTTTACGATGTGTCTTATGCCAAGCTCCTCAAACCTGTCCAGAAAGACCTTAAGCAGATCCTCTCTTTCCCCGCACAGCTCTGTAAGGATTGGCGAGAACTCAGTTACTCCCTTGTCCCTAAGCAGATTTCTTACAAACAGAAATGCATCATCATCACTCATGTTTCTGATTGCTTTCAGAGTGTAGATATATCCTGTCAGAATTCCAACCCCCTCTTCATCCTCGAAGCACATCTCAAGATACTCAAAATACGCCGCTGCTCCAAGCTCAGCCATCTTTCTTTCTGTTTCCGTCATCTTCTCCTCCTTTACTGTCTCTGTGTTAACGTTCTTTTCTCTCTTCTTGAATATAATCATCTCTTGTACCTCCTTAATTTTGGGTAATATAAAAGCTGCACCGTTATTGATGCAGCATGTAACATTCAGTATTAATTATTTTCTTCTTGGTTTGACGCTCAGAAGCTCTATCAGAGCATCGTCCACAGCGTCTGTATATCGTCCTTCTCTTGTGAGCCTGTTCTTCATTTCGATCAAGCTGTAGATGATAAGGTCGTAGCTGTTACTGTCTAAAGTAAGTACAAATTTAGGTTGTCTCATGATATTCACCTCCCGGCTTTAGGTTAACAGAGGCGGAATAAAAGTCAAATGTGCCGACAACGGTTAGTTTCAAAGGCGCCGAAGTCCTCCTATTTCATCCCCAATTCATGCAAAAAACCTCCTGTTTCATCCCCGGTTTCAGTGGTCTGAGATAATCTGAAATGGGTCTGAAATGATTTATGAGAAAGCCCGAAAGACTTGATACTACTGGATTTATCGGTCAAAACCGTTGGAAATAAAATAACCTAGGCATTTCCTGCCTAGGCCTAAAAATTGGTGGAGATGACGGGAATCGAACCCGTGTCCGAAAGCATTTCCAGCGGACTTTCTCCGAGCGCAGCTATTGATTTAAGATTTCGCGTCTGCTACCGCCCAATAGCAGGCTGCAGCTTCGGCTATCCTGTTGTTCCCTCATGCTGCCAGGATTTCACATGAAGTTTCCTGCATGTTTGACGTTCTGATTCAGGCCTGCAGGTGAACCTGAGAGAACGCGCGGGGCAGAACTAAGCTGCCAGTGCGAAATTATTATTCTTTTTAGCGTTTATATTTAACGTGTCCTTTTTATGGTAGACTGGACAAACTACCGCTCGCTTATCCGGTTTCCACACCCCCGTCGAAACCTTTACATCCCCATATGAACTGCTACAGAATTACTCCTGAGCAGTGGTCATTCAATAACAAAATCTTATTCGAAAACTACTAATCCTGAGCAGAATTAATACCATCTCTGGCATCATGTTCATCCTTTGCAGCTTCTATTCTGTTCTCAAGCTCTGCTATAGCAGCATTAGCCACTGCAATTTTAAGACATAAATCTTTGATTTTATCATTATCAAGAGTTCCAAGCTCTTCACCGTCAAACATAGAATAGCAATAATCACCGATTTCTTTCTTAAGCGATGAAATGTCCTGCTTCTGTGAAGCTATCTGCGCCTTAAGCTTGCCAACCTCCAGAAGTTCACCAGCCTTATTGCCCGCTTTGCCTGCAGCCGCTGCTGCAGTTTTACCTACCTTATCCAGAAAACCCATAGGATACCTCCTCTACTTTCTAACGGCCTGCTGCATTCTCCTGTCAGCATCCCGTTTGGCAATATCATGTCTTTTATCGTATTCCTTTTTACCACGTGCTACAGCAATTTCCACCTTGGCACGCCCTCTGTCATTAATGTACATCCTCAGTGGCACCAAAGTCAAGCCCTTTAATTTGGTAAGGCCTATAAGCTTCCTTATTTCACGCTTGTGAAGGAGAAGCTTCCTTGGTCTCAGAGGATCAACATTAAACCTGTTTCCCTGCTCATAAGGGCTGATATTCATTCCATAGAGAATCATCTCTTCGTTTTCGATTTTAGCATAGCTTTCTTTAATGCTTACTTTACCCTGACGTACAGATTTTATTTCAGTACCGGTAAGAGCTATCCCTGCCTCATAGGTATCCTCAATAAAATAGTCATGTCTGGCTTTTTTATTATTGGCAGCTACCTTCATAATTATTTCAGTCTCCTTTTTACTCAAAACACACCTTGCCGATACAATCCTGAACGGCTAAAATCCCTATAGCCTCATTCCTGCTGTCCATAGCTGATTTTCTGTTATCACTCAGGACAAAGATTTCATCGTCACCCAGTGTTATTTTTTCCAAATCATCCATATGTGCAGCCTCACTCATAAATTCGGTATATGGACTACCATTAAGATAAAAAATATCATCCTTTATTTCCACAGTATCCCCCGATGCTCCAGCAACGCGCCTGACAAGAATACGCCCCTCGCCTTCTTCACTATATACATCGCTGTAAAAGGCTATGAGATTTCCCGTTTCAGGGACAGCACCTGATTTCCTGTACGCAAGCTTGTTTATCAGGACCCGGCTTCCGCTGCTTATAGCAGGCTCCATACCATTTCCGGCAACTTCAGCAGTTGTAAAAGCACATGATGATGCTGCAGCACACATTATGCCCAGCACAGCAGCACATACATATAACATAATCCTTCTGATCATAAAAGATCCTCCTGTTGAATTTATATGTACTGTATTGCTGCTAAAAAGCAGATACTTTTGAAACCTGCAGCTTTATCATTCAAGTGCGCTTTACAGCAGGCATATTTCGTCAAACGGGAACAGCCTTACAAAAGCTTTTCCCACAATACTATCCTCACTGACCGTTCCAACACTCGGCTCTCTGCTGTCCAGACTTACACTTCTGTTATCTCCCATCACGAACACCTGATCTTCAGGAACTGTCAGATCATACAGCTCACCGCTTGTATATCCCTCAAGGGTATACGGTTCGTCAAGCGGAGTACCATTCCTGTATACCACTCCGCCTGTAATTGTTATTACATCGTTTTCTACTCCTATTACACGCTTGATCAGCATTTTCTTTCCCTTGCCGTCATCGCGGTCAATATCGGATTTAAAAACGATTATATCACCGTATTCAGGATGATCCTTGCCCTTATATGCCAGTTTGTTTACAAACAGGTAATTGTTTGCATACAGAGTCGGCTCCATGGAGCTTTCCTTAACTATTGTAGGCTTGATTACTATGGTTATTGCCGCTACTATTATAACTGCAATTATTATGTCCTTGATAAACTCCTTCATTTACTTGATTCCTCCAAACTCAGAAAAAGGCCAGATGCGAAACAGCACATTCCCTTTAATTTCCTTCATATCAACAGCGCCCAGCTTGCTGTTTCTGCTGTCGAGAAGCTCCTCCCGGTTATCACACAGCAGGAACACCTCACGCTTTCCCAGTTTGATTTTCATGTCGCCGGAAGCACCCTTTATTCCGTTTTCGGTAACATATTCTCTGCCGTCTATCAGCACTTTTCCACCCTTGATTTCGACAGTTTCATCTGGAAGACCTGCTACACGAGCTATTATATTGTCATCTGATATTTTCTGTGATTCGGTTTTTTCAAGTATTACTATGCTGTCTCTTTCAGGAATATCTCTGTTTGGAGCATAGGATGATTTGCTTACAACCAGCAGTTGCCCTCCGCTGATAGAAGGATCCATGGAATCTCCTTCATTGACTTCAGGTGCAACAAGCATGAACATCACAACAGCCAGAGTGAATGCGATGATATAAGGTGCGTTTCTGCTCCTCCATCCACTTCCTGAACGCTTTTTATCCTTCTGCATTTTATCACCTGTGCCCTTTCTTTAATGTCCCTTCGGAGATTATTTTTTCAATTTTCCTGAACTCATCCGGCAAAGGTGCCGTAATGACTCTGCCCTCAAGGGCTTCAAGTTCATGAGGCATATCTCTGAATTCAAGCTTGTATGCATGCAGCAGCTGTGTATTAATACCCATTTTTTCAGCCTGCCGGTTGGCACGGCTGCTTCCGTATTTAGGATCCCCCAGAAGCGGAAATCCCGCATGGGACAAATGAACCCTGATCTGATGAGTTCTTCCGGTAACAAGCTTAATCTCAACAATGGAAAAATTCCTGCCGGCTTTAACAGGCTCAACATATGTCAGAGCTTCCTTGCCGAGATCCGACTCGGTAACCTCTACAGTATTTGTTCTGCTGTCCTTTACGAGCCTGTCACCAAAAACCACAGATTTATCAAAACACCCTGCAACAACAGTCATATAATACTTCTCTATGCAGCTGCGTTCTCTTATCAGCCTCGTCAGCATCCTCAGGGCATCTGCATTCTTGCCGAATATCACAAGCCCGGTGGTATTTCTGTCCAGCCGATTGACAGGAGACGGAGTGAAAGTTTTCTCCTCGGAAGGATCGTATTGACCTGTTTCCTGAAGATATCCCGCTACCTGGTTTGCCAGAGTGTTCTTTTTTTCATGAGAATCCCCATGAATAATAAGCCCCCGCGGTTTATTGACTATTAATATATTATCGTCTTCATATGCAATTTTAAACTGCTTTTTAACAGGCTTTCTTTTCTCTGTAGCCGACAGCTCCCCAAACATTTCTTCGGTCATGTAAAAAAAGAGCTCATCGCCGACAGACAGCACCGTATCCTCTTTAGCACGTCTGCCGTTCACTTTTACATCCTTTCGTATCATCTTGTAGATCATACTCAGTGATGCTTTCCTGAAGTATTTTCTTAAAAACCTGTCAAGTCTCTGATTCGCATCATTCTCTTTGATTTCCAATTTAACCATAGAATTTATTATACATCATATCAGGTAATAAGTACAATTTATTGTAGTCAATGTGAAGAAAATTTCATTAAAAAAGATGCTTTATGATTTGAGAAAACAAATGAAATATGTTAAAGTAGAATTGAAACAAAATATCAGGAGTTTTACGATGGGAAAAATCAAGGACTTTTTTTATAATAAAAACGATATAATTATAGTGCTTTTAATACTGGCTATTGCAGGATTCATCATTTACACTAAAATCAATGTAATAATGGACTACCCTGAAAAGCTTGCGGAAAGCCAGGCAACAGCAACAACACAGGAGACTTCTGAGGCAGCTGATACCTCTGCCGCTTCAGAAGCATCATCAGCTTCAGCGGACACGACCGCCACTGAAGCTTCAAAGACTGGCAAAACAGTGTCGATAACAATCAAAGATTCCGACACTTCCGTCAGTGTCTCGAAGAAGCTTGCCGATGCAGGTATTGTTGACTCTGCCACTGAATTTGAAGGTTACATAAGCAATATGGGAAAGGCTGAAAAGATTCAGTCCGGCACGTTTAAAATCGAACAAGGTTCATCATTTGAGAAAATTTTAAATACTATCACAAATTAATGTTAATTTAAGGAGGCAACTCATGGCTTTAGTTACTACAAAGGACATGTTTGAAAAAGCTTTAAAAAGCGATTATGCTGTAGGCGCATTCAATGTCAACAACATGGAAATCATTCAGGGTATCGTGGCGGCTGCACAGGAAGAAAACGCACCGCTTATCCTTCAGGTTTCCGCAGGAGCAAGAAAATATGCCAAGCCTGCATATCTTCTCAAGTTGGTTGAAGCAGCTATCCTTGATACAGGACTTGATATCGCACTTCATCTTGACCACGGTGAAGATTTTGACATCTGTAAGAAATGTGTGGATGACGGCTTCACATCAGTTATGATTGACGGATCCAAGCATTCTTTTGAAGAAAACATCAGACTCACTAAGGAAGTCGTTGAATATGCACACGCTCATGGAGTGTCTGTTGAAGCTGAACTCGGCAAGCTGGCAGGCGTAGAGGATAACATTAAGGTGGATGCCAGAAATGCTACATTCACAGTGCCTGAAGAAGCAGCAGAGTTTGTTGCCAAAACCGGCGTTGATTCACTGGCAATAGCAATCGGAACAAGTCACGGCGCATACAAGTTCAAGGGCGAGCCTTACCTTGACTTCGAAAGGCTTCAGGAAATCCATAAGCTCATCCCTAATACGCCGCTGGTTCTCCACGGTGCATCCACAGTGCTTCCCGAGTTTGTTGCCAAGTGCAATGAATACGGCGGAGATATACCAGGAGCACAGGGAGTGCCTGAAGATATGATCAGAACAGCCACTAAATACGGTATCTGCAAGGTCAATATCGATACAGACCTGAGACTTGCCATGACAGCCGAGGTCAGGAAATACCTTAAGGAGAATCCGGCAGACTTCGACCCGAGAAAATACCTCGGACCTGCAAGAGATGCCATTAAAGGCATGGTTCAGCATAAGATCAGAAATGTACTTAATGCATCCGACAAAAGATAATCTTGCCAAAGCATTGAAGCAGCACATTATTACCATACATTAAGGTTATATTAATTTATTGATATGGGAGCTGTCGCGCTAACGTTTTTTCCGTTAGGGCGGAGCTCCTTTTTTTATATCGGAAAAATAACTTTGGTATTTCCCAGCAATTAACGAAGATTTCGTTAATTGCTGGGAATCTCTTATGTAATTTTAAATGAGCTCAGACACAGTTTTTATCCCTTTCTCAAAATTCTCCGGATCTTCATATGCATATGATATTCTCAGAGCCTTATTAGAAGCAAAATCATATATATTGCCCGGATTCAACAGTATATTCTGCGAAAGCGCCTTCCTGAACAGCTGATCCGTTGATACATTTCCCTTTAAAGTAGTCCATATATAAAAACCTCCTTCAGGCTGCCTCCATTCCGCTTTTCCGCTCATGTACTTTTCCATTGCCTTGAGAGCATTGTCCCGCCTTTTCTTCATCTCAACTCTGTATTCCGTCAGATATTCATCGTACATACCCGTCTCCAGGAACCTGGCAGCCACCAACTGCGATAGTGAGCTTGCACCATAATCAATCTGCATTTTAACATCCCCAAGTCTCTGCACAACAGATTCAGGACCCACTATCCAGCCTATACGCAATCCCGGAGCCAGAGATTTAGAAAGAGTTCCAAGGTACAGCACCATTCCGTTTCTGTCACGTGCCTTTAACGATAACGGTGGCTTCCTGTCAAACCAGATCTGGCTATAAGCACTGTCTTCAATAACCGGCAGTCTGTAATCCTGGCAAAAAGAAAACAGCTCCTCTCTTCGCATTTCTGACATCAGTATCCCTGTAGGATTCTGGAACGTAGGTATGGTATATAACATATGGTCATAGTCTTTCCGGCTGAAGCCCTTGATGTGTTTAGCTATAGCTTCGTATCTTATACCTTCCTCATCCATAGGTATGCCCTCTATGTTCATTCCGGCAGACTGAAAAATCTGAAGCGACTTGAGATAAGAAGGTGCTTCCGCAAACACAGTCGAACCACGTTTAAGCATGCATATTGATATAAGCTGCAGAGCCTGCAGCGATCCAGACGTTATCAGAATACATGACGGCGGAGCATATATGCCTTCCTTTTCAAGCCTTACAGAAAGCACCTCTCTAAGTTTTCTGAGGCCCAGAGGTTCCAGGTAATTCAATGATATCATGTTTCCCGACAGCTCCACCATGATATCCTTCATCATCTCCGAAGGGAACAACTTTGGATCAGGCTCTCCGGTACCTAGTCTAATATAATCATCAAATTCCAGCTTGTTGATTATCTGTATCGTAGACAGATTGGCCTGAAACTCACCCGCTCTGATGTATCGGTTCCAGTCAGCACCCTGTTCTGACATCAGCACAGACCATGTATTACCCGCGATTCTCGTTCCACCGCCATAGCCACATTCAATAATACCGTATGAAGCCAGCTCATCCATAGCAGTTACTACTGTGCTTCTGTTCACACCCCATTTATGCGCCAGTTCTCTCTGGGACGGCATTTTCATGCCTACAGTCCACTCTCCGCTGGAAACCTTCCTGCATACATACTTCACTATCTGCTCATATATGGGCATCTGTGAATTCCTGTCAGGATACCAGTCAATATTAATATTTTCAACAATTCCATTTAAAGCCATGCTCTCCCCTCATTTGGTTGGGTAACAAAAAATGCTTTGGTAGGTTACAAAGCAGTATTACTTTCATAAAATTATATCATATTTCAGAATTTGGTTGGGTTGAATTTGGAGGATTTATGAATTATTTACAAGGGCTTATAATGGGGCTTGCCTACGTGGCACCTATCGGACTTCAGAACCTGTTTGTCATTAACACTGCATTGACACAGACCAGAAAACGGGCTGCGGCGACAGCCTTTATAGTGATTTTCTTTGATGTGACTCTGGCTCTTGCCTGTTTCTTCGGTATCGGGGCCATCATGGAAAAGGCACGTATCATAGAAATTGCAGTACTGCTCATAGGAAGCCTTATCGTTATCTGGATAGGCATCTCTCTGCTGCGCACTAAAGAAAGCAGCCTGGAATCCTCAAAGGATGTCAACGTACCAATTCTCAAGGTAATATCCACTGCATGTGTGGTAACCTGGTTCAATCCACAGGCAATAATTGACGGGACAATGATGCTGGGAGCCTTCAGAGCAACGCTTCCTGCTGCCGAAGGTCTTAAATTTATCAGCGGTGTAGCTACAGCATCATTCTGTTGGTTTATTGGAGTAACCTTTTTCATCAGCATCTTCAGCAGCAGATTCAGCCCACGCATTTTGAGAATAATAAACATAATATGCGGATGCATAATTGTATTTTATGGACTGAAGCTGCTGTACCAGTTTATTCAGATAGTTATATAAAATCTCCAGAAAATGACATTCCGGATGTTATTTTCTGGCTTCTGCCAGCATGTCATTTTTAAGCTTCCATAGATTATATGACAGATCCACATAATATGTCTGCGGATTATCAAATCTCTTGATCTCATTCCACATGGAATCAAGCTGCTGAGCACAATAATCTCTGATTTCGTTTATTGACGGGCTTTCATATACACATTTACCCCCTTCAAAAATCGGAACTCTGAGATTCTTCGCATAGAAATTGCTCAATCTCTTGCGTTTCCACACAGCACTTGGATCGAATATTTCATAGTCATCGCCGGAAGGCACGTCCTCGCTGTCAAGCGTTATTACATCGGCCAGCGCTCTGTCGGTGTCTTTATCATAAAGTCTGTACACTGATTTGAAGCCTGGGTTTGTGATTTTCTCTACATTTTCACTAACCTTGATTTTAGGAATCATTTCTCCATCCTTTTCCAGTGCCGAAAGCTTATACACGCCTCCGAATACAGGCTGCGAGCTTGCTGTTATAAGGCGTTCCCCAACGCCAAAGGAATCGATGCATGCTCCTTCCTGAATAACCTCCCTGATGATATATTCATCAAGAGAATTGGATACTACAATCGTACAGTCCTGAAGGCCGGCATCATCAAGCATTTTCCTTGCTTTTTTAGTAAGATATGCAATATCTCCGCTGTCAATTCTTATGCCCATCTTTGCAGGCTTCATTTCCTTGAAAACCCTTATCGCTGCCGGTACACCCGATTTAAGAACGTCATAGGTGTCTACAAGGAGAACGCAGTTGGTTGGGTATATTTCCGCATATTTTCTGAACGCTTCATATTCATCGTCATACATCTGCACCCAACTGTGAGCCATCGTACCAAGTGCAGGTATTCCATACTCAATATCCGCAACAGCGCATGCTGTTCCTGCACAGCCTCCTATATATGCTGCCCTGGCTCCATATATTGCTGCTGCTGTGCTATGTGCACGTCTGGTGCCGAATTCCATAACAGGACGGCCGCCTGCTGCTCTTACTATCCTGCTTGCTTTAGTCGCAATAAGGCTCTGATGATTTATCAACAGAAGTATCATAGTCTCAACAAACTGAGCCTGCATCACAGGTCCTCTGACTGTAATCACCGGCTCTCCCGGAAAAATAGGAGTTCCTTCAGGAACTGCCCAGACATCGCATTTAAACTCGAACTTCGCTAAGTACTTCAGGAAATCTTCATTGAATATCTCCTTGCTCCTCAAATATTCAATATCCTCTTCTGTGAATCTCAGACCCTTAAGATATTCTATAACCTGCTCCAGCCCTGCCATTACTGCATATCCGCCGTCGTCGGGAATTTTCCTGAAGAACATGTCAAAATAGGCAGTATTGTCTGCAATATCACTGCAGAAATATCCATTAGCCATAGTTATCTCATAAAAATCAGTCAGCATCGTCAGGTTCAGTTTCTCTATCATTTAATCGTTCCTCCATCTTACCTTTCTCTGATATTACCACGCATGATGAAGCTATTACTATTACTCCTCCCACAAACTGCATAACTCCGATTGTTTCTCCAAGAAACATCCATCCGAAAAGTGTCGCAGTAACAGGAAGAAAATTTGAAAACATTGCAGATATCGTCGGACCTAGAATTTTAAGGCCATGAACAAGGATAAAAAATCCTATACCTGCACTCACGCATCCGAGATATATTATACCACCTATCACTCCCGGTGTAAAATCTTCTGCGGGAGGCATTGTATGTAATGCGTACGGCATCACCATAAGAACAGTGCATGTAAGCTGTGTGAATGACATGGTGGCACTGTTGTAGCTTTCACTTACCTTAGCTGTGATGAAATTATAACAGTTCCATGAAATCACAGCACCAAAGGCTAGCAGATACCCAACCATTCTTCCATTCAGCAGTTCTCTGAAATCCGCACCTATAACTATAATAACTCCTGCAATACCGCACAGCACACCAAGAATTATCTTTCCGGTAGGTTTTTTCTTAAATACAACTCTTTCTATTATTATTGATATTGCCGGTACAAATGAAAGAATAATAGTAATCAGGGATACAGGGATATAATCCATGGCATTGTACTCGCAGAAAAAGTACAGAATCTCTCCGGTAAGGGAGCATAGGATAAACCATGGGATATCCTTAAGCCTTACTATCGTTTTCCTATCCATCTTGAGCTTTATTGCCAGAAGCACCAGAAACCCTACCGAATACTTCAGGAACAGAAGATTCATAGGCTGAAGCACTTCAAGAGCATCTTTTGCAAAAACATAATCAAGACCCCAGAAGCATACCAGCATGCACATCAACGCTATAGCTTTGTTTCGTTCATTCAAACTTTCACCGCCCATTTCCAAAAATTATCATATTATACGCTCCAGTCCGTGTTCATCCACAGGTTTGCCAGCTTTCTTGCACGAAAGAGCTTCTGCTAATTTATTAAATGATTCCTTGTTCACAGGATATTTTAACTGTATTACCGCTGCAATACACAGAAATACTCCAGGCATAAGCATGTATGCTGAATCAGTAAACCCGAACTTCAGAACCCACCCTAGCAGCTGCGCCGCCACAGATGTAAAGCATGTAAAAACGAGACTTGTCGCCGAAGATATTGTTCCTTCAAGCCTCCTGCCAATCTTATATTCCGCAACCTCACTGATATCATATAAAAGAGCATTTATCAGCTGCCAGTAACATGTATAGGAAAGAGAGAATATAACGGTATACAACCCCATTTTAAAGTAGCTGTCTATACCACATATATAGAATATGATACCTCCAAACCCTGAAATAAGCATGGAAACAGCAACTGTTGCTTTCTTTCCGAATTTTACCGCACAGAAGCCTATAACAGGAGTATACACCAGATTGGCAGCAATTGAAATCATAAAAATGCTTGATGTTACTCCATCGCTTATACCCAGACTGTATCGCGCAAAAAATACCATACTGGAGTTATAAAATGTATTGGCAATAATAAATGCTGCAACTATACCTATTATATACCTGAATGGCTTAAGCCTGAATATATTTACGTATTCACCCATTACATCCCTAAGGCTGAGCTTCCCTTCTATGACATTAGAGGGATTTTCTTTTCCTCTTGTGGTTCTCCAGGTGACAGCAATTCCTGTCCCGGATATGACTGCAACAAAAACAGCCACTGCAAACCATGAGCTGCTGTCTGTCATACCGGTATTCTTCAGATATCCTACAGCAGCCAGCGGAAGAGCAGACCCTATCAGATTACCTCCTATACCGAAAAATCTGGCAATAGTTCGCAGAACACTTCTCTCGTTATAATCCGAAGTAAGCTCGGCTCCCAGTGCAGTATAAGGCGTATAGTATGTACTGAAGCCTGTCCAGAACATGAGTCCCGCGAAAATATAAAATGCAGTCTGAAATGCCGTGCCTGCCTGGAAACTTGTAAAAAGAAGCGAAAGTCCTATTGCAAGCGGAAACATTCCGGCCAGAATATAAGGCCTTCTCCTTCCGTATTTTGACTTCGTATGATCAGATATACATCCTATAAAAGCTCCGGTAATTCCGTTGGCAAGTATGATTACGGATGAAACTGTTCCGGCTTTTTCCGGTGACAGTCCTGCAATTGTCGTAAGAAACAAAATCAGATATACCGTTACAAAATTATATGGCGCTGCATCTGCTATCGTTGCAGCACCATAACCTATTAATTCGCGCTTTTTCATATTATTTTAACACTTTCTTCAAAAACTGTCCTGTATATGAATGCTCACATTGTGCTACTTCCTCAGGAGTTCCTTCAGTTACTATTCTCCCTCCTCTGAATCCTCCATCGGGACCCAGATCAATAATATGATCCGCACACTTGATAACATCGAGATTATGCTCTATCACTACGACTGTATTGCCGCTCTCAACCAACCTGTCCAGCACCATTATCAGCTTATCCACATCTGCGAAATGCAGGCCTGTAGTAGGCTCGTCCAGAATATAAAGCGTCTTGCCTGTGCTTCTCTTGGAAAGCTCAGAAGCCAGCTTTATCCTCTGGGCTTCGCCTCCTGAAAGCTGTGTGCTCGGCTGTCCAAGCTTGATATATCCCAGTCCTACCTCCTCCAGCGTCTGAAGCTGACGGGCAATTGCAGGAATATTTCGGAAGAATTCAAGTGCCTCGGTAACATTCATATCAAGAACATCGAATATGCTCTTTCCCTTATACTTAACTTCAAGAGTTTCTCTATTGTACCTTTTACCTTTACATACCTCGCATGGCACATACACATCAGGAAGAAAATGCATCTCTATCTTTATAATGCCATCCCCATTGCATGCTTCACATCGTCCACCCTTTACATTAAAGCTGAACCTTCCCTTGCCATAACCTCTCAGCTTCGCTTCAGGCAGCTGTGCAAAAAGGTCCCTTATATGCGTGAATACTCCTGTATACGTTGCCGGATTTGACCTTGGCGTTCTGCCTATCGGAGCCTGATTGATATCAATGATCTTATCAATGTTTTGAAGACCCTCTATACCATCGTGTTTTCCGGGTTTGTCCTTGCTTTTGTACATCTGAGCCGCCACAGACTTATACAGTATCTCATTGACTAGGCTGCTTTTACCTGAGCCTGAAACACCTGTAACACATACCATTTTCCCTAGAGGTATCTTAACATCTATTCCTTTGAGATTGTTTTCTGCTGCACCGGTAATTTTTATGAATTCACCGTTTCCTGCTCTCCTTTCAGACGGCACTTCTATTCTTTTTCTTCCGCTGAGATACTGTCCGGTTATCGATTTTTCACAGTTCTTTATATCCTCCACCGTTCCCTGCGCTACGAGCTCACCTCCGTGAACTCCTGCCTCAGGTCCGATATCCACGATATGATCCGCTGCATACATCGTATCCTCATCGTGCTCCACAACTATCAGTGTATTTCCAATGTCAGTAAGTCTTCTCAGCGCTGCCAGCAGCTTTTCATTATCCTTCTGGTGCAGACCTATGCTTGGTTCATCCAGTATATACAGAACACCAACCAGACCTGAGCCAATCTGCGTGGCAAGCCTTATTCTCTGTGATTCTCCGCCGGAAAGTGTTGCAGATGCTCTTGACAACGTAAGGTAATCCAGTCCCACATTAGCCAGGAAGGTAAGCCTTGCTTTTATCTCCTTAAGTATTTCCGCAGCTATCGTTCTGTGTACATCAGACAGTTCAAGCTCATCAACAAATCTGATTGCCTCGGCTACAGACATATCGCAGAATTCCATTATATTCTTGCCTCCGACTGTCACTGCAAGTAGCTCCGGTTTCAGTTTATTGCCATGACATTCAGGACATATAGCAACACTCATGTGTTCCTCCATCTTCTGCTTTATCCACTCCGAGCTTGTTTCTCTGTATCTCCTTTCGAGGTTGTTTATCACACCTTCAAAGGTATGGTTTCTCTGCTGAACAGTACCATTTCTGCTGGTATATGTATATACCAGCTTTTCATTGCCTGTTCCATAAAGAAGTGCCTGCCTGAAATCTTTCGGCAGTTCGTTAAACGGAGTATCAAGATCAGCATTGTATTTATCTGCAAGTGCCCGTATTACCTGCCAGTAAAAGCTTGAATGCTCCATCGTTGCGAAAATATTACTGAGACACTTGTCATTGATGCTTTTATCCTGATCGGGGATTATCAGATCCGGGTCTATACTTTGTATGAATCCGAGCCCATTGCACTCAGGGCATGCTCCCATAGGATTATTGAAAGAGAACATCCTCGGCTCAAGCTCCTCTATACTTACCCCGTGGTCAGGACACGCCAGACTTGTGCTGAAGGTTTTTTCTTCAATTCTACCATCTTTATCAATGATTACCTGAATGAGACCTTCTCCATGAGCCAATGCCAGCTCACAGGCTTCAGCAAGCCTGCTCTGAACGCCGTCCCTGACCTTTATTCTGTCCACTACTATCTCAATTGTATGTTTAAAGGTTTTCTCCAGCTTGATCTCATCCTCACCAAGCACTTTCATTTCTTCATCTACCCTGACTCTGGTGAAGCCTTCCTTCATTATACGTTCCAGAATCTTTTCGTGCTGCCCTTTTCTCCTTCTTACTACAGGTGCCAGTATCGTGAGCTTCGTGCCTTCTCCTTCCTGCATAAGCAGTTCCACAATCTGATCAATTGTCTGACTGGTTATCTCCCTGCCGCATACAGGGCAGTGAGGTATACCTATTCTGGCGTACATAAGCCTGAGATAATCATATATTTCAGTTACTGTTCCCACTGTCGATCTGGGATTCTTGTTTGTTGTCTTCTGATCGATTGAAATAGCCGGAGATAATCCTTCTATATACTCCACGTTGGGCTTTTCCATCTGCCCCAGAAACTGTCTCGCATAAGAAGAGAGACTCTCCATATATTTTCTCTGTCCCTCAGCATATATTGTATCAAATGCCAGGGACGATTTGCCTGAACCGGACAATCCTGTCAGAACCACCATCTTGTCTCTGGGAATCGTCACATCTATGTTCTTAAGGTTATTTTCCTTGGCACCCTTTATTACTATATCCTTAGCCATCTTTTCTCCTGTTATAAATTACACGTCTTCAGGCTGCACACTCAGCCTAAAGCCTTGCTTTGTATTCGAATATAACATCTCTAAGCTGCGCTGCTCTCTCAAACTGCAGATCTGCGGCAGCCTCCTTCATTTCCTTTTCAAGCTTTTTAACGTAATCCTTAAGCTCCTTCTTAGTCATCTCCAACGGCTTCTTTGCATCATATTCGGCTTCGTCCTCAGCGACTCTGGTTGCTTCTATAACGCTCCGTACAGCCTTTCTGACACTCTTTGGTGTAATACCGTGAGCCTTGTTATATTCGTCCTGTATCCTTCGCCTTCTCCCTGTTTCATCCATTGCTGCCTTCATGGCAGGGCTGATGCCGTCGCAGTACATTATTACCTTGCTGTCTGCATTTCTGGCAGCTCTGCCTATTGTCTGTATCAGTGAAGTCTCTGTTCTCAGGAAGCCTTCCTTATCTGCATCTAGTATTGCAACCAGCGATACTTCAGGTATATCAAGACCTTCTCTGAGCAGATTGATACCTACAAGCACGTCGAACACACCAAGCCTCAGATCTCTCAGGATTTCCATTCTTTCCAGTGTATCTATTTCAGAATGCAGATATCTGACCTTAATACCTGCGTCTTTAAGGTAATCAGTCAGACTTTCCGCCATCTTTTTGGTAAGAGTAGTAACAAGCACACGTTCACCCTTATCCGTCGTTTTGTTTATTTCTCCGATAAGATGATCGATCTGTCCTTCTGTCCTGTGAGTTTCTATTACCGGGTCCAGCAATCCTGTCGGTCTGATTATCTGCTCTGCCGATATACCTCTGCTCTCTTCTCGCTCGTATGCTGCAGGTGTTGCACTTACATATACTATCTGATTCACCAGCTGATTGAACTCCTCGAATTTCAACGGTCTGTTATCCAGTGCCGACGGAAGTCTGAAACCGTAATCCACCAACGACTGCTTTCTGGATCTGTCACCGGCGTACATTGCCCTCAGCTGCGGAAGCATGACGTGTGATTCGTCTATTATTATCATAAAATCGTCCGGAATATAGTCAATAAGTGTATATGGTCTTGATCCCGGCGGCAACCCTGTAATGTGCCTTGAGTAGTTTTCTATTCCTTTACAGGTTCCTATTTCCCTCAGCATCTCCACGTCATACCTGGTTCGCTGTTCTATTCTCTGAGCTTCTATAAGCTTACCCCTGTCCTGAAACCATTTGATTCTCTCGGTCAGCTCCTCATTTATCGTTTCCGCTGCATGCTCTATGTTCTCTTTACTTGTCACATAGTGTGATGCCGGATATATTGCCACATGGTTTCTGAGCCCGACTATTTCTCCTGTCACCGGGTTTATTTCCTTGATGGTTTCTATCTCATCTCCGAACATCTCTATTCGTACTGCATTCTCTGCACCGGCAGGGAAAACATCCACAATATCTCCTCTGACTCTGAAATTTCCTCGCTCCAGTACCATATCATTTCTGGTATATTGTATGTCCACCAGCTTTCTGAGTATTTCCTGCCGGTCCTTTTCCATACCTGGTCTCAGAGAAATCACCTGGTTTTCGTAATCTATCGGGCTTCCAAGTCCATAAATGCATGAAACGCTGGCAACAATAATAACGTCCTTCCTTTCCGAAAGGGCTGCTGTCGCTGAATGCCTCAGCTTTTCTATTTCTGCATTTATATCTGAATCCTTCTCAATATATGTGTCTGTTGAAGCCACATAGGCTTCAGGCTGATAGTAGTCATAGTAGGATACGAAATACTCCACCGCATTCTCAGGGAAAAACTCCTTAAATTCCCCGTGAAGCTGTGCAGCAAGTGTCTTGTTGTGGCTGATTACCAAGGTCGGTTTCTGGACTTTCTCGATGAGCTTCGCCATCGTGAAGGTCTTGCCGGATCCTGTGACACCCATAAGTGTCTGTGCCCGTTTACCCTGTTTTATGCCCTCTGCCAGGGTTTCTATCGCCTTCGGCTGATCGCCCATCGGCTCAAAATCCGCATGAACCTTGAATTCCGGCATGGATTTTCTCCCTTCTGATATCACTAAAAAATGAACGCTTCCTTTCGGCAACGCCGTTATTTCGTTCAATGCGTTCATTATACCATGGCGCACATCTGCAACTTAGAATCAAACGCCATGATTCAATGAACGCTTCCTTTCGGCAACGCCGTCATTTCGTTCAATGCGTTCATTATACCATAGCAAATGCACTTATTCAAACAAATGTTCTGTGAACAATTGCACATATGTATAAATACACTTTGGGCTTTACATAAAGAACGGAAAGGCATGACGCCTTTCCGGACATAATTCAGTTAATATTGTATGATGTTTCCCCAGTTAATAGAATCTCTTTTACAGTTTAGCAATCTCTTCCTCTGACAAGCCAGAGGTCCCTCAGTTTCTCATCTTCGCTGACTTTTTTTAACACCTTATCAGTCATTCCGATCAACTCTCTCCCCTTTTTGACAAGCTCATCAACATAAGCTTTCTCCTCCGGATTCCCCGTGCTTTTTATATATGCACACAGCTGCTCCAGAATATCCGAAAGCTCCCTGTAAATACTTCGTTCATGCAGCGTGTACACCGAGTGCATCGGCACTTCCAGCGAAAACAGCCTGCCCTTCACGAAACTTATCACTATGCTTTTTTTGATTTTACCATAATCTTGGCCTCTGTCCAATCCTACAGTCAGCTGTTTGATAAGATATAATTTTTTTCGACGTGTAGTGCTGATTTTGCTGTGAACACGTAGAAATTTCGTTTATCATCATTGCGTTTCGCCTCCTTACACCAACAGTTCTTTGTTGATATTCCGGAAAAATCGAAACTATATTCCTACTCAACATAGTTGAATCCGATTGAGCTGATTCCCTCAATCAGTTCTTCTTTATCCATTTTACCTTCTGCAATGGCTTTTTTTATTCTAGGGCCAAATGAAATTGCCGTAGGAATCTCTCTCCTTGCAGCAAGCTCTACTGGTTTCCATCCTCTGATGCACATATGATGGCTGTTGTTATGAAAATCATTAATCAGTCCCAGCAGCTTTTCCGATTTTGCCTGAGTAAGACTGACACCCACTTCATTCAGTTCATCAAATACACCCTTAATTTCGGCCATAGAATCAATCACACCATAACTGCTGTTTCTTTTTAATGTCCTGACAATTTTCTCAGCTTCACTGCAGCTGTATTCCTTTGTCAGATGAGAAACCACATCCGGTCTACCCTTGTTTCCCTGAATTTCACCTTTTGCATATCTCAGTTCAAATTCCTCGTGTCTGTTCATAAACGAAAAACTCTTCAGTTTCCTGCCTTTAGGGGCTTTACATGGACAAACGTTGTCGTTGTACCTATCTGTAAAACTGTCATTCTCAACAACCAGATTACCTATAAACTTGAGAAGAGCTTTTTCCTCATTGCTTTTCTCAATACGCTTAAATCGCAGGAAATCTTCCGGCACATAATATGGTACATTGTTCTGTGATTCACAGAATCTGTAATACAACATATATTTCCCATACCCGACGTTTATCAGGTCTTTATGTACAACTTCTCTGTTAAGCTCGCTGCGTTTCTCTTTACTGTACAGTTCATCAATTTCAAATACGTAAAAGCACATGCTCTCTCTTCTCATGATGCCCGCAGCCTCAACGATTTCCTTTCTCTTAAGCTTTGGGACTTCAATCTTTTCAGATAACTCCTTGTATACCTCCCAGATATGTGCAACAGGAAATGCTCCGTAAAGATTAGCTGCAGCAGTGAAAAAATCATGCAGAAATGATATTTTCTTTTCATTCAATCCTGCCTTATCATACAGCTTTGCTATTGACTTCTCTGACAACGGTTTAGGATATTGTGCCATAATGTACCTCTCTTAATACCTGTAATCAAACACCCTGGTGGTTTTCTTCTCGCTGCGCGGCAGATCTCCCACCTCAACAGCCTTGACAATCATGCCTACATTGATTACAGATTTGATTCTTTCTCTGATTTCCTTCTCCAGAGCTGCTTTACCTTCTACATCCTTAATCGGAGTTTCTATGAAAAGAGTTATTTTATCCCTGCCGTTTTCGTGATCGATAAATATCTGATACTCACTGCTGGCACCATTAATCTCCCTGAGGACATCCTCGACCTGTCCCGGGAATATGTTAACTCCCTTCACCTTTACCATATCATCGGTTCTGCCCAGTATGACATCAATTCTAGGATATGTTCTGCCGCAAGGACAAGGAATATCATCAGGTATTATACGAGTCAGATCATGAGTCCTGTATCTGATAAGCGGAGCCCCTTCCTTCTGAAGGGTTGTAATAACCAGCTCTCCCAGCTCTCCATCAGGCAGATTTTTTCCGGTCTTCGGATCAATGATTTCAAAATAGAGATAATCATCAAAATAATGCATTCCTGTTTCATATTCACAGTTTATGGCTATTCCCGGTCCGTATACTTCAGTCAGCCCGTAAATATCATAAAGCTCAACACCAAGCTCGTTAGCAATACGTGCACGCATTTTCGCTCCCCATCGTTCAGAACCGATAACACCTTTTTTCAGCTTGATTTTATCCTTAACACCGCGTTTTTCGATTTCTTCAGCGAGGAGCAGCGCATATGACGATGTCGCACAGAGAACTGTCGACTCCATATCCTCCATAAACTTGATCTGCTTGTCTGTATTTCCCGGGCCCATAGGAACCGCCATAGCACCCAGTCTTTCGGCACCCAGCTGGAAGCCTATCCCGGCAGTCCACAGTCCATATCCAGGTGTAATCTGAATCCTGTCCGCCTTAGTAATTCCCGCAATCTCATAACATCTTTTAAAAAGCTCTGCCCAGTCATCCACATCCTTCTGAGTATACGGGATTATGCAAGGTGTGCCTGTAGTTCCGCTGGATGAATGGATTCTGACAATGTCCTCTGTCGGAACTGCTGCAAGCCCCAATGGATATGCATTTCTCAAATCATCCTTCTCTGAAAAAGGCAGCTTTTCAAAGTCTTCCTGCGTTCTGATATCATCTGCATCAATATCCGCCAGTCTTTCAGCATAAAACCCGCCGGCTGCTTTAACTCTTCTAATCTGAACTTTAATCTGTTCCAGTGTGTCCTGTTTCATTCTCATTGCTTTATTCCTTCGTTATCAATTATTTAATACACTCCGCACCCATATGAAGTGCCTTTATATTCATATCCACAAGCTTCGGTTTCATACGCTGCCTGATTGCCTTCTCAACATCCTCCAGAGTAAGCTCCATCCCGCCGTCAGCACAGAGAGCACCCGCAACAGCCACATTAAGCACCTTCGGAGAACCGCACTCTCTGCAGATTTTTTCACCATCTATTATATAGCATTTTTCCACAGCCTTCTGAAGAAATTCAATACAGTCATTGCCGTTGTATCTGCTCTGCCCCAGCGATGCAGTCACAGGACGCACCTCCTGCCTGCAAAGAATCAGCGTGCCTCCCCGCTTCAGGTATTTCAGGTTAGCTACAGCTTCCCCGGGCTCGAACCCTATAAGTACATCAGCCCTGCCATACGGTATTGTCGGAGAAGCTATATCCTGTCCTGTTCTGACATGACTCACTACGGAACCGCCGCGCTGTGCCATTCCTATTGTCTCAGCTGTTCTGGCTCTCAGACCCTTTGCCATAGCAGCCGCTGCTATTATTCTGGAAGCGAGCACCGTACCTTGACCGCCGACTCCGCAGAGAAGACAGCTTTTTACATTATCAGTCATTGTTCTTCTCCTCCTTCCTGATACAGTCAGCTGGACATATCTGCGAGCACAAAGTACATCCTGTGCACAAGCTGCTGTCCACAAATGCCTTGCCATCATGTGTAATAAGCGCAGGACACCCTATTTCATTGATACAGTTCATGCAGCCGATGCATTCATCTGCGTTTACCTGCAGAGGTTTATCCGGCTTGACAAGTGCAATACATGGCGATTTGAAGATTATCGCACGCACGCCCTTCTCATCAATGGCAGCTTTGACAGCATCCGTCGTTTCCTCAAAGTTAAGAGGGTCAACTGTTCGGATTGAAGCCACTCCTATACCCTCAAGCACCTTCGCGATATCAACAGGTTCAGTACGTCCACCCATCATGGTTATTCCCATTCCCGGATGAGGCTGATGACCTGTCATTGCCGTAGTGGAATTATCAAGTATGCACAGAATCATATCCGCCTGATTGTAGACTGCATTTACAGCACCGGTAATGCCGCTGGCAAAGAATGTGGAATCTCCGGCAAATGCAAAATTAACGGTACCCTGATCTGCGTGGTTCAGCCCCTGTGCCATGGTTATTCCTGCACCCATGCAAAGGCACGTATCCACCATGTTAAGCGGCGCTGCATTGCCTAACGTATAACATCCGATATCTCCGCAGTATATGGCATTTTTACCTTCAGCTGCTTTCTTGACAGCATAGAATGCCCCTCTATGAGGACAGCCTGCACACAGCACAGGTGGTCTTATCGGCAGTGGAGGTGTATCTTGCTCATCATATTCAATAGCAAGACTGATATCTGTAAGCTTCTGCAGAATATGCGAAACCATTACAGGATCAAGCTCTCCGCCAGACGGCACGGCACCGTCCCTTTTGCCTGAGATAAACCCGTCGGCATTTATGTTAAGTCTGCCGCACTCATATATCAGAGCATCCTCAATATACGGGTCAAGCTCCTCAAAAACGATAACCTTATCAACAGATTTCATGAATTCTCCCGCCAGCGTGCCGGGGAAAGGGAACGGTGTTCCTATCTTGAGAATTCTGAAATGCTCTTCGTATCCTGCAATTGCCTCCTTGACATATGCGTAGCTGATTCCGCCGCAGGCTATTCCTGTAAGCCCTGTTCCTTCGACTGTGTTCCATGACGTGTTCTCAGAAAATTCTTCTGACAGCTTCGGCTCTCTTGACATGATATTCAGTTTGGCTTCATACGATCTCTTAGGGAAAATAACCCACCTTGGATCCTTCTCAAATCCGGAGCACTCGCCGCATGACTTTATCTCCGGTACCTCTATATCCTCACAGGCATGGCAGACTCTCGTCGTTGATCTCAGTATAACCGGAGTCCCGTGCTTTTCCGAAAAGTCAAAAGCATCCTGCACCGCCTGAAATGCCTGTCCCGGACTGTCGCAGTCAAAAACAGGTATGTGAGCATATCTTCCGAAGGATCTTGTATCCTGCTCCGTCTGTGACGATATCGGACCCGGATCATCTGCTACATATATAACCATCCCGCCTTTAACACCTATGTAATTGACGCACATAACCGGATCCGAAGCCACATTGAGCCCCATCTGCTTCATTGTCACCAGGCTTCGTGCCCCCGCACATGATGCTCCGGCTGCAACCTCTGCTCCTGCTTTTTCGTTAACCGACCACTCAACATATATATTTCCGGGATTTCGCTTAGCTATTGTCTCAAGCACCTCCGACGAAGGTGTACCCGGGTATCCGGCAACCACCTGAACACCGGCCACCATAGCGCCGATAGCAATCGCCTCATTTCCCATCAGTAATTCTCTCATATATACTGTTCTCCTCTAGATTTCATTTATCATTTATTATATCATTTTTTCTCAGCGATTCATACCACCCAAATCAAGAATGACACCTGCAAAAAAAGCAGTTCCTGTTTATGAACTGCTTTAATATTTACTGGAGCGGACAACGGGAATCGAACCCGCCTCCTCAGCTTGGGAAGCTGATATTCTACCAATGAACTATGTCCGCCCAATCTTTTAAAACTATTATACACCAGATTTATACCAAATGCATTAAAAAAAATTTATGAAAAAAAATTCTTATTCATGTGCCTTTTCTGGCTCACTTTTGGGTCAGACAGTGCCCGTTTCCTGCTATTTTTCTTGCTATTTTCTTAACAAGAATTTCGATATTGCTGAAAACATGCAAATCCCGGAGCTTGTCAATTTTCTAACGATTTAGCGGACGCCAAGAACTTTTTTTCGGAAACTTTTTTCCTCATTATTTCAAAATTTTATGTCAATTTATTACCCTATTGCAAATTCCTTGCCAATGGAGTAAACTCCTAACAAGATAAACACTATAATATATCAGAAAGGGCAGGTTAGTTATGAACATAGAAAAAGTATTCGTGATTGGTGCCGGATTTATGGGTTCCGGTATCGTGGAAAATGCCGCAGTAAAAGGACTTGATGTTACAGTTTATGATATTTCACAGACTCAGCTTGATAAAAGTATAAAAGGAATTACCAGAAATCTTGACAAAGCAGTTTCAAAGGGAAGAATGAGTGAATCAGAAAGAGATGCTTCACTGGCAAGAATACACTGCACTACTGACATTGTAGCATGCCACGATTCAGATGCCATCATCGAGGCTGTTGCAGAAAACAAGGACATCAAGGTGTCCATAATGAAGGAAATCGATAAATATGCCAAGGAAGATGCTGTAATTGCCAGCAACACATCTTCAATTTCAATAACATCATTGGGAAGCGTTTTCAAAAATCCTGAAAGATTCGTTGGAATGCACTTCTTCAGTCCTGTACCTAGAATGCCTCTTATGGAAATCGTCAGAGGCTATCAGACCGGTGACAAGGCTCTGGAAAGAGCACGTAAGCTGGGTGAATTCATGGGAAAATCATGCATCATCGCACAGGATGAAGCTGGATTCATTGTAAACAGAATGCTCATTCCGATGCTTAACGAAGCATGCGTTCTGGTTGAAAGAAAAATAGGAACAATCGAAGAAATAGACAGAGGTGTTAAACTTGGACTCAATCATCCGATGGGACCTCTCGAACTCATGGATATGATCGGTATAGATGTAGAGCTTGCCGTAATGGAGGTGCTCCACGAGGAAATAGGAGACCCTAAATACAGACCTGCTGTTTCACTGAGAAGAATGGTAGACTCAGGCTTCCTCGGCAGGAAAACCGGCATCGGATTCTATGTATATAATGAAGACGGCACTAAAGCACCAAACCCTAACCTTCTTAAAATAAGATAATTGAAAATCGATAAATAATAATCTCCAACAAAAATAAAAATAGATAACGAAAACGCAGCCATATGCAGTATGAAGGCTGTGTTTTCTTATTTTCAAGCAATTCTGAATTTAATTGGTTTTTTTATAAACATGGACTTTATCTGTTTACAATGCAATCTTCGCATGTTATGTTATTTGCGGTGTATGTATAAAATGAAAAAGGAGATTATTATGGAAAGCAAACCAAAATCCAACAAGCTTGGACTTGGTGGTCTTATTGCGATGATCATCGGGTCCACGATTGGTGGCGGTATCTTCACGACTGTTGGAGATATGTCTGCAAACGGAGCTTATACCGGAGCCATCCTTATCGGATGGGGAATAGCAGGAATCGGTATGTATACACTGATGATGGCATTCTTTGGACTCAACAAGTATAAGCCTGAACTCAAAAACGGCATTTACAGTTATGCTCAGGCCGGCTTTGGTGAATTCATCGGATTCAACTCAGCCTGGGGTTACTGGATGAGTGCCCTTATCTGCAATGTATCCTTCATCACATTATTGTTCGGAGCACTTGGCTACTTTTTCCCTGTGTTCGGAGAAGGAAACAATCTGATTTCAATTATCTGCGGGTCCGTAATTGTATGGCTGCTTACCGCACTTGTATGCAAAGGTGTTAAATCAGCAGCATTTCTCACAACAATCGGTACCATATGCAAGATAATACCTATCCTCATTTTCATCGTAATGATACCTCTCATCGGTGCTTTTGATACAGATGTATTCATGGATAATTTCTGGGGCAACGGTGATATCCCGCTCGGCAATCAGATTATGGCAACCACCTCATCTACAGTATGGGCTTTCATAGGTGTTGAAGGAGCCGTAGTTCTGTCAGGCAGAGCTAAAAAAACAAGCGATGTAGGTAAAGCATCACTTATCGGCTTTACCAGCCTTCTGGCTCTTTATGTGCTTGTTGCCGTTATGAGCATGGGGATCATGACAACAGAAGAAATGGCTGAGCTCAAGAACCCGCAGCTGGCTCAGATCTTTGAGGCTGCAGTCGGACCTTGGGGTGCTACAATGATTAATATTGCAGTTATCTTATCACTTACTGTAGCTCTTCTGGGATGGACCATCCTCGCTGCTGAGTGTGCATTCGAAGCTGCAAAGCAGGGTGTATTCACCAAGACTTTCGCCAAGGTCAACAAAAACGATGCTCCTGCAAACGCAACCATAATCACAAATGCACTGGTGCAGTTCTTCCTTCTTGTTATCCTGTTCAACGAATCATCTTACTTTGCATTCTACACAATCGGCTCATCGATGATTATGCTGCCTTATCTGCTAAGTGCACTTTACTATGAAAAGGTAACAAGGCATAGAGACGGCATGCAAGGTGTCTCAAACGGTGAACACCTCAAGGGAAGGATATTTGCCATCATAGGAAGTATATACGGAATATGGATGATAGTATCCTCCGGGCTCGTACAGTTCCTTATCACTACAATACTCTACGGCGTTGGTATTCTGGTCTATGTAAAGGGACGCAGAGAAAAAGGACTGCCTGCCTTCAGGCCATTTGAAAGAAATATTGCCATCGTAATCGTCTTACTGGGGATTCTCTCCATTATACTGATGGCTACAGGAGTTATAAACCCATTCTAAAAATACACCACATATTTGTGTACTACTTAAAAAAAGAGTCTGAAGCTTCCAGACTCTTTTTTAATATAATCACTGGATTCCTGTTTTCCTGACAACTCATTCCTTTTCTGCAAATGAGAGCATTAAGTCGGTCTCAAATTCGGTAAGGTGCATCCTGCTGCATAACCTGCTGATTTCCTCATACGGCAGCACATACCCTTCATCTATGCAAAGCCGGGTAAAATCGTCTTTTTTCATACCCGTTTCACTGAAGGTTATTTCTCCAGAGCACAGCTTCCTGTCATACAAGCGAAAAAATACCTTGGCAAAGCTGTCCAGCGTAATAACCTGAAATACCTGGTCTGTATTATCAGCAATTATTTCCGCGCCTTTAACCTTGAGGAAATCTCTGTCTCTGAAGCCCCAGCTTACGGATATTCCACTAAGCCCTGAATTAACAGCTGTCTGAATGTCAACCTCCGAATCCCCAATGTATACTGCTTTATCAGTTCCTCTGCCTGAAGCCCTAAGCACTTCGTTTATCATATCAGGCTCAGGCTTTCTCTTCATACCGGCTCTTTCACCGATAAAGAAGTCAACATTTTCCGGAAAATACAATTCTCCGAGCTCCTGAACCGCACTGTCTATTTTATTTGATACAACTGCAATGAACGCACCTGCTTCCTTGAGCTTTTTCATAAGCTCCGATATTCCATCGTAAATACCTGTTTTATCATTGCAATGCACCGCATAATACTTTTTGAACTCTTCCAGGACCTTCTGATATTCATTCTCGTCTGCGGATTCCGGCAAAGCCCTTCTTATCAGCAATCCCACGCCATTACCCACGAAGCTTCTTATCTCATCCCGCGTGCGTTTTTCATAACCATATGTATTAAGAGCATGGTTTGTCGCATCCGCCAGATCGTCAAGGGTATCAAGAAGTGTTCCATCCATATCAAATATAACTGTGTTAAATCGTAATGCCATTTTACTACTCCTGTTTTGTTTTACTTTGCATCAAATATATGATATAATAATAACATCTATCTAACAAAAAATCAAAGAAGGGAGGCAATATATGCTCTCAAAACTTATGCCTAAACGTAATGAACTTAAAAAGACAGTCAAGTCAGCAGTTAAAGAAGAGGTTAAGTCTCAGGTTAAGGCGGCACTGGCGCAGGATTTTCTCGACAGCAGCGCCAGAATCGTTACAGATGTTGATAAAATCGATCCTGATTTATATATAAAAAACAACGTCAAAAGGGGTCTGAGAAATGCAAACGGCACTGGAGTTGTAGTCGGTCTTACCAAGATCGGCGAAGTCAAAGGTTACGATGTGGATGAGAAGGGTAATAAAATTCCAGTAGAAGGAAAGCTGTATTACAGGGGCTACAGCATCGAGGATATCGTTACCAACTGTATCGTCGAGAACAGATTCGGTTTCGAGGAAATCACATTTTTACTGATTTTCGGATTCCTTCCAAGCAAAACAGAACTGGAAACATTCAAAAAGGTTCTGGGATCAAGGCGTGAGCTTCCGCAGGGCTTTGCCCGCGACATGATTCTGACAGCGCCTTCCAACAATATAATGAACAAGCTCGCCAGGAGCGTTCTGGCACTCTACTGCTATGACAGCAATCCGGATGATACTTCCGTTTCCAATGTCATTCGTCAGTCAATTGAGCTTATCGGGTATTTTCCGGCATTGATTGCATATGCATATCAGGCAAAATGCTCGTTTTATGACAACATGAGTCTCCACCTTCATAACCCGATACCTGAGCTTTCAACATCAGAGAATATTCTCAGAATGATACGCCCTAACGGAGAATACACAGATATTGAAGCCAAGCTTCTGGATCTTTCCATGATTCTACATGCAGAACACGGAGGCGGTAACAACTCTGCCTTTACCACACATCTGGTTTCATCCACGGGAACTGATACATATTCTGCAATTTCAGCAGCTATCGGCTCCCTTAAGGGTCCGAAGCACGGAGGTGCCAATATCGCCGTTATCAACATGATAGCCGATATCAAGAAAAATGTCCCTGATTTCAACAATAGAGGCAAGCTGGATGATTATCTTGTCAAGCTGCTCAAAAAAGAAGCCGGAGACAAGAGCGGTCTGGTATATGGTATGGGACATGCAATATACACTTTATCAGATCCAAGAGCCAAGGTTCTTAAATCCATGGCCAAGAAGCTGGCAGAAAGCAAGAACCTCGTAGATGATTTCCTGCTTTGTGATTATATCGAAAAAAGAACGCCTCAGCTTAAAGCCGAGATTACAGGAGTAGAAAAGCCTATGCCGGCAAATGTAGACCTTTATTCAGGCTTTGTATATGATGCTCTTGATATACCAACTACAATCGCTACACCTCTCTTTGCTACTGCAAGGCTTTCAGGGTGGTGTGCGCACAGAATAGAAGAGCTGGTTGCCGGCGGCAAGCTCATGCGACCTGCTTACAATTCCGTTCAGGAACCAAGAGAATATGTGGCTCTTGATAAACGTACATCAAACATACGTATTCCTAAAAAATAACCGGTTAAAGCAAATACTAAAAAACGTCGATATCAACGCACCCGCGCACTATCGACGTTTTCTGTTTATATTCTTAATTTAAGGCTGTTTACTTATCAATCACTTCTACATTTGTCAATCCAAGCGATTCTAAACTTACACCGGATTTTTTCACTGCAACATCGCCGGATGCCAGTTTATCAAATACACTGTTGTACTGACTCTTTGAGAAATTCTGAAGCCTGCTGTTTTTTATTTCAAGTCCTATACCTTCATTCTCGGCATTATTCTCGATAATAGTTCCACCTGGAAACTCATCATCCTTATACTGCTTCAACACTTCTTCCAGGGCTGATGAAATGTCTTTAACTGCAGATGTGAGAACTGTATCTGACATTTCACTCTTGTCGGTCTCGCAGGCAATCACCGCTCCTTCAGTAAGCTCAGCAGCTTCGATTACCGGCTGCTCCACAGAGGAACCACATGCGAAAATAATTTCAGTATTGTCCTTGTACCACTCCGTTGCCTTTTTGACAATGGTTTCACGCTCATCTTCCCCTGTGCAGTAATAGTATTTTACATTTACAGCCTCGCCCAGTTCAGCTGCAGCTGCATCAGCTCCCTGCAGATAGCCATAACCATAATCCATTATTGCAGGCTGTCTGGCTCCACCAATGAATCCAATCTCAGATGCACCCTCAGCGACAGCTGCATAGCCTGCCAGATATCCTGCCTGCTCAGAAGCAAAATGAATAACCGCCGTATTGCCGGCAATCCTGGTTTCCCCTGATTTTTCATCCACAGGCTCCGCATCAATAAGGATAAAATCAACATCCTTGTATTCTTTCTGTGAATTATATACCACATCCTCAAAAGAATATCCATCTGCAATGATTACCTTGGCACCACACGAAACTGCATTTTCTATCGTTTCCTCATACGCTTTCTCACTGGCTTCAGCAGCTTTGTAATACTTATGTGATACTCCCGCCGATGAGCAGAAATCCGTAATGGCATTCCATGCCACCTCACTGTACCCGCCATCCATAATCAGCCCCGAATCGGTCACAAGTGCTATTTCATAATCAATCTGCTCCTCCGGCTGTTCCTCCACAGGGCCGCCGCAACCTGCAAAAGCAAAAACGACCAATATCGACAATAATACCGCAATTGTTTTTTTCATAATCTCTTCCTCCTAATACAGAGCTTCTCTCCTGTGTTTGAGAAGCGGCAGCTGCTGCCTTACAGCACTCACCCTCTTCAGATCAATATCTCCATATATTATCGTTTCCTTCTCATCGCCATGCGCTGTGAATTCGCCCCATGGATCGACGATACATGAATTGCCATATGCAATGTAAGGACCGTTTTCATCTCTGGCCGGTGAATTAGCAGCAAAATACACTTGATTATCGAGAGCTCTGGCTCTCATAGTCAGATCCCAGTGTGCCGGACCTGTTGTCATATTAAACGCCGCCGGCAGAATTATAAGCTGCGCTCCTGCCAGTGCCATCTTCCTGAACCATTCCGGAAATCTGACATCATAGCATATCGCCACACCAATTTTACAGAATTCAGTATCCAGAATCGTCATATCTTCCCCAGCAGTCAAGGTATCGGATTCCATGAATCTGATGCCACCTTCCACATCTATGTCAAAAAGATGCACCTTTCTGTGCCTGCCTATCACATTGCCTTTTCTGTCAAAAGAGAATGAAGTATTGTATACTTTACCGTCATCAAGCTCAGGTATCGATCCCCCTATCAGATAAATACCCAGTTCTGCTGCAAGCTCAGAAAGGAATTCAACCGTCTGACCATCTGCCGGTTCCGAGTATTCTCTGAAATAATCGTTTGAATACGGACAGTTCCACATCTCCGGCAATGAAATCACCTGTGCCCCATTGTCCGCAGCCTCTCTGACAAACCTTTCTGCTGTTTTCATACTCTCCTTCTTGTCAAAGGACCCCTTCATCTGACATAATCCTATTCTGAACATATTTCACCTCTTATAATATCCGTAAACCTCCTGGTTATCCTGGCAGTAAGTCCCCAGATTATCCTATCTCCTGTATCATATACAGGTACGGTGGAACTGCCTTTTCTCCAGTTATACGATTTCCCTCCGGTAACCTTATCGTACGGGAAGTCCTCCGGAATCTCCGGAACTATCGTCGTCCTGTAAACCTCCGGCTGCATTCCGACCAGCTCATCCAGAGATACAAGGAAAGTTTCTCCCACCTCATCAGGATTCAAGCTGATATCTTCCATTGCATCTTCCTCTATTATACCCAAAAAACAATACATAAGGAAGTTACTATAGGTAAAAATCGTATCAAGCTGATTAATTACATTGATTTTATTTCCGGATATTCCGATTTCTTCATATGTTTCGCGCAAAGCGCACTCCATTGCCGTCTCACCGGCTTCCATCTCTCCACCGGGGAAGCATATTTCTCCCGGCTGTGTCGACATGTGCTTTGCTCTCACCTCATACAGCAGATACAGGCCATCTGTTCTTTTTACTACAGGTACCAGCACAGAAAAGTATTTAAACTCACCCTCTGCTCCGGCAGGCCTTTCTCCAAAAATATTTTCAAGTGCCTCAGCTGTCAGCGTTTTCTCTGATTTCATTAGCTTTCCTCTGATATCTTATATTCATATACGATGCGACAAGAATAAGTCCTATCCCTATATATGTATTCCACAATATTGTTTCCTTCAGAAAAATAACTGCCATTACAGGGGCTATAGCAGGTTTGATAAAAAACGCCAATGAACCGGTTGCCGCATCCGATTTCTTCATCGCCATAAAATATGAAAAATATCCGAGACCTGTTACAAACAGCCCTACATAAAGCACCAGTACAGCATTATCCACCACTCCTGCCAGCACAGGCTTTCCTGTCACAATTATTATTATAAGCAAAATAAGTGAACCTAATATGAAGCTTATGCTCGTTTGCGCCATAATTCCCATTTTCTGAACACTTACCTTGCCTGCAACCGTATATGCTCCAAAGAAAACCGCTGCCAGCAACATATATACGATGCCGATAACTGTATTTCCTTCCTGAATATGCCATGGCTTTATCATAAATACAAGTCCTGCAAGTCCTATCGCCAGTACTATGAATTTCTGTCTGTTAAGCTTTTCCTCTGTGAAGAAATGTGCGAATACCATTGTAAAAAAAGGATTTATACATATCAGCACTGAAGCTGTAGCTGCATTTGAATTCATGACTCCAAGCTGGAAAAACACCATGCTTACAGGTATTCCCAGTGTTCCTACTCCTGCCAGAATAAGAATATCCTTCGCTGTAAGCTTAATATTGTTCTGTTTAAGTTCAATAGCTGCAAATGGCAGAAGAATAAGCCCGCCAATTGCAAATCTCAAAAAAGTAAGCTGGAATGGATCCAGCTGACTGCCTGCCGCCTTACAGGCGACTTCCATCGTTCCAAACAGGAACGCTGTTAATACTACAAAAAAATACGCCTTTTTCATTTGATTCACGTCCTTAAAAAAGGCGGTGTTCTCACCGCCTTTTTATTACTCTCTGTCATTATTAGTTCAATATTTCACATCCGTCGAAGTTAACTCCGATCATTTCTTCTTTTTCTGCGCTTACACTTACTACGAAATTCAATCCATAGATTTCAGAAATAGCCTTGAGCCTGTCGATAAATTCAGGCAGGTCGCCGAGAGAAACATCCGCATGCTTCAGTATACTGTCAATAAATATCACTTCAATGTCATGGTCTGAACTGATAATACCATAAATGAATCCGATATATTCATCAATATTTGTAATGTGCTCGTAGTCCTCCATGCAGATTACTCTGATGCTGTGTTTCAGTTCATACATGAGCCGCTGATTTTTATTTATAAATATTATACTTCCATTACTTGTCTCTACGCTGTCATTTGCCAGCTGTATCATCTGTCCGGTCTTACCGCTTCCTTTGTGTCCTATGAGTAATTTCACCATAACACTGTCCTCCTCGATATATTGCTATAAGCGCTTTTATATTAACTAATATTATACACTATGTGGTTGTCAAGGGCAACCAGAAATCCTCAGTCACTTTGATTATTCTTTAATCTGAGCTGACCGCATGCTCCATCAATATCACTGCCAAGCTCTCTGCGAACAGTTGCAGCAATACCTGCTATGCCAAGTTCTTCTGCTATTTCCTCAGCGCGCTTCCTGCTGCTGCCGTCAAAGCCTGTCTCCCTTACTTTATTGAGGGGTATAAGGTTAACATGACACAGCATTCCCCTGAGCTTCTTTTTCATAAGCTCCACATCTTCTCTTCTGTCGTTTTCACCTGCAATCAAGGTATACTCAAAGGTTATCCTTCTTCCGGTCCTTTTCGTATATTCAGAAGCAGCGTCAAGCAGCTCATCTACTGGATATTTCCTGTTTACCGGCATAAGTCTGCTTCTGCCGCAGTCATCCAGACGATGCAGAGAAACCGCCAGATTAACCTGTGGAAAATCCTCCGCAAACCGTTTCATTGCGGGAATTATCCCGCTGGTGGATACGGTTATATTCCTGTAGCTGAGATTCTTACCTTCCTTACTGTGTATAATATGCAGAAACTTCTTCAGATTATCATAATTATCAAAAGGTTCCCCCATTCCCATAACCACTATATGATTGATTGTTTCTCCTGTCTGCTTTTCTGCCGCAAACACCTGATCAATTATTTCTCCTGCAGTAAGATTGCGAATAAAGCCATCCAGTGCAGATGCACAGAAGCTGCATCCCATCTTGCACCCGACCTGCGATGAAACACACAGGGAATTACCATATTTATATTTCATAAATACACCTTCCACTGCATTTCCATCCTTAAGGCCATACAGAAACTTCCGGGTTCCATCTTTCTTATCATGCTGCTGTCTGAGAATCTCAACACCCTCAATACATGCATTTTCCTCCAGTCTGGAGCGCAGAGCCTTGGAAAAGTCCGTCATTTCCGAGAATTCTCTCGTTCCGCGATTTATCCACTTATAGAGCTGTTTGCCGCGAAAAGGGGCCTCCCCCAGTTTCGCGGCAAAGCTTATCATTTCTTCAATTGTCATTCCAAGAAGATTTATCTTTGTCATTATTATTTCTCCTGATGCATGTGCCACCCCTGATGGGTCTGATCAAGATAGCTTTCGAGGCAAATCCAGTCATTCTGAGGATTCTCGGAAGCAATCCCCGGATAGAACCTGGTAATGTATTCTTCAATCAGCTCCCTTGACATATGCGGACATCTCCCCTTTCCTGCATAGTCAAGCTTGCCGTCTACTATGATTTTCTCGCCATAGCCTTCAAGGATATCGATAATATCCTGTGGATCAATTCCCATTCTTATTGATAGATGCTCTATGTCCCTGCCTAAAGTAACATAGAAATCAAAAACCGCAATATGATCCTTCACGTCAATCCTTGATACTCTCCTCAGGTTTTCTATTGATGTGCTCATCAGGATACCTCTCTCAGAATTTATTATACTCTTTCTACTGCAATACCGGTTTTATGACCGTTAAGATCTGCAGTATCAAGACCTTCTCTGCTTTCAACGGCTACTGCCAGTGTTTCCTTCATGATGTAATCCTTATGCGCCTCCACTGCTGCCGTAACATCATCATCCGCTTCAATGAAGATCCTTATATTATCCATCATTTCATAGTCATTCTGCTTTCTCAGCTGCTGTACCTTGGAAACGAGTTCTCTTGCCAGACCTTCACGGGCAAGCTCAGGTGTGATGGTAGTATCCAGAATCGTAAAGATGTTGTTTTCCATAGCTACAGCGAAGCCTTCCTTGGCTGTAATCTTGACATCTACCATATCCTTCGTAACATCAACAGCTTCTCCGTTCAGATCCATTGTGATTTTACCGTCTGCCTCCAGTGCTGCCACAGCTGAAGCTGCATCCGCCTTAGCCAGTGCACCTCCAAATGCCTTGATATTCTTGCCCAGCATCGGTCCTGCAACTTTGAAGTTCGGTTTCAGACTGTAATTCATATATTCATCAAGCTTGCTTTCAAATACAACCTTCTTGATGTTAAGCTCTTCCATAATGAGAGGAGTAAGGTCACTGATGATGTCCTCATACTTGCCATCTACCATGATCTCATTAAGCGGCTGTCTTACCTTGATTCTTTCCTTTTCTCTCGTTCCTCTGCCAAGACCTACGAGATCTCTTACAAGGTCCATTCTTTCTTCAACTTTTGCATCTATAAGGCTTTCATCTGCCTTAGGGAAGAACGCCAGATGAACAGATTCTTTGCCTGTAAGATTCTTGTACATTTCATCAGAAATGAATGGTGCAAACGGAGCAATGAGCTTGGATACACCGACAAGCACTTCATATGTTGTAGCATATACAGATTTCTTGTCATCGTTAAGCTCTTCTCCCCAGAATCTTCTTCTTGCTCTTCTGATATACCAGTTGGAAAGATCCTCATTGACAAATTCATTGATTGTTCTGACTGCCTTCATATGGTCATATCTGTCCATTTCCTCGGTAACAGTCTTTATCAGGTTGTTGTACTTGGATATTATCCATCTGTCCAGCTCAGGTCTCTGATCATATGGCACTTCAAGTGATGCCGGATCAAGATCATCCTGATTTGAATAGAGCACGAAGAAATTATATACGTTCTTAAGGGTTCCGAAGAACTTGCTTACCACCTCGATAAGACCGTCCTCGTCAAATTTTGTAGGTGACCATGCAGGTGAGGTCTGAAGCAGATACCATCTGGTAGCATCCGCACCGTATTTATCAAAGAGTGCGAACGGGTCAACTGTATTGCCTACATGTTTTGACATCTTTTTACCCTCTTTATCCAGGATAAGGTCATTTACAAGCACATTCTTATATGGTGCCTTGCCCTTGATAAATGTCGATATAGCCATCAGCGAGTAGAACCAGCCTCTTGTCTGGTCAATTCCCTCACAGATAAAGTCTGCCGGGAACATTTCCTCGTCAAAGTTCTCACTGTTTTCAAACGGATAATGCTGCTGTGCGAACGGCATAGCTCCGCTGTCGAACCAGCAGTCCATAACCTCAGGTATCCTTGTCATCGGCTTGCCGCATACCGGACATGTCAGATGAACGTCATCAACATATGGTCTATGCAGTTCGATATCCTCGGTGATGTTCTCCTGTGCCTTTTCCACCAGCTCAGCTCTGCTGCCGATACATTCCAGATGTCCGCATTCACATCTCCAGATAGGAATCGGTGTACCCCAGTATCTGTTTCTGGAAATTGCCCAGTCGTTAACGTTTTCGAGCCAGTTGCCGAATCTCTTCTCTCCTACGAAATCAGGGAACCAGTTTACTGTATTATTGTTGGCCACAAGCTGATCCTTGAGCTTTGTCATTTCAATATACCAGCTTGGTTTAGCATAATATACAAGCGGTGTGCCGCATCTCCAGCAGTGAGGATAATTATGGGCTATCTTTTCCTTGGCATAAATCTTATCTTCAGCTGCAAGCCATTTGATTATCTCTACATCAAGTCCATCCTCCATAACAAATCTTCCTGCCCAAGGAGTATCTGTGTATTTACCCTGCTCATCCACAGGGTTCACAACAGGCAGATTGTATCTTCTTCCTGTATTATAGTCGTCTTCACCGAATGCCGGTGCTGTATGAACAATACCTGTACCATCCTCAATGGTAACGTAATCTGCGCATGTTACGAAAAACGCTTTCTTGTCAGGAGTGATAAACGGCATAAGCTGTTCATACTCAACGTATTCCAGATCCTTGCCCTTCATTTCTTCGATCACTTCATAGTTCTCAGCACCGAGAACCTTGTCTGCAAGCACCTTGGCAACATAGAACACCTTTCCCTCTTCATCGCCTGCAGTCATCTTTACCTTTACATAATCAATGTCAGGGCCTACTGTAAGCGATACGTTAGATGCAAGTGTCCATGGAGTTGTTGTCCATGCCAGGAAATACTCGTCTGCATCCTTTCTCTTGAACTTAGCCGTGATAGTTGTTACCTTCACTTCCTTATAGCCCTGTGCTACTTCATGAGAAGCCAGCCCTGTTCCGCATCTCGGACAGTACGGCAGGATCTTATGTCCTTCATAGATCATATCAGCATTAAAGAATTCCTTGATGATCCACCATAATGTCTCTATATAGTTATTGTCGAGAGTGATATAAGGGTTGTCCAGATCGATGAGATATCCCATTCTCTTGGTCATTTCTCTCCACATGCTTTCATATGTGAAAACTGATTCCTTACACTTCTCGTTAAATTCCCTGATACCGTACTTTTCGATATCCTGCTTGCCGCTCATGTTGAGCTGCTTTTCCACCTCTATTTCTACAGGAAGTCCGTGAGTATCCCAGCCGGCCTTACGCTTAACCGCGTATCCCTGCATTGTCTTGTAGCGACATACAGAATCCTTAAGGGTTCTGGCTATAACGTGATGAATTCCAGGTCGTCCGTTAGCTGTAGGAGGGCCTTCATAAAAAATGAACGATGGCATTCCTTCTCTTGTTGTTATGCACTTATGCAGCAGGTCTTCCTTTTCCCACTGCTCCGCCTGCTCCATCTGGAGTTCAGCGATTGGCTTTTCAGATAAATTCTTGATCATTTTTATTCCTTTCTTCAATATTGTATGCTCCTTGCGGTGCAAGATTTTCATGTATCAAAAAACGCCCCCAACATGAGTTAGGGACGATTATAAACCGCGGTACCACCCTAGTTACGGGACTGTCATCCCGTCGCTCATAAAGTGTCCGGCTCAAAAGTGATTTTCACGATCCGCCTCACCGGTGTCCTCTCAGCAAACGGTCACCTCTCTGTAAGGGTATTACGCGGGGCTACTGTCTTCGTCACAGCCGTGTTATTGACTTTTCATACTCTGTCATTCTATATTGTGGGCGTTGAAAAGTCAAGGGATTTTGGCGATTTCCATATTATGCTCTGAGCATGGAGCCCAGAAAAGAAACAAGTCTTTCGTTTTTCGGGTTATCAAATATTTCCTGTGGCGATCCTTCTTCCACGATAACCCCTTCATCCATAAAGATAACCCTATCTGCCACTTCTTTTGCAAAACCCATTTCATGAGTCACTACAATCATTGTAGTATGCTTTTCCGCCAGCTGCTTCATTACATTCAATACCTCTCCGGTGATTTCCGGGTCAAGTGCAGAGGTAGGTTCGTCGAAAAGCATCAGGTCAGGCTCCATTGCAAGTGCTCTGGCGATGGCGATTCTCTGCTTCTGCCCGCCTGAAATATGTGCCGGATACACATCTGCTTTGGATTCAAGACCTACCATTTTCAGCAGCTCACGCGCCTTTGCGTATGCTTCTTCCTTCTTCACCTTCTTTACCTTGATGGGTGCATAGGTGATGTTCTCGATACAGGTCATATGCGGAAACAGGTTGAAATGCTGGAACACCATGCCGGTTTCACCCTTCAGCTCCATTTCCCCTGATGTTATCGTATTGAGTCCGTTGATGCAGCGCAGCAGCGAGCTCTTTCCTGAACCTGACGGTCCGATTATTGCCACAATTTCACCCTTGTGCATTGAGAAATTCACATCATCGACTGCCCTGAATCCGGAGTAGTCCTTGACTATATTTCTCATTTCAAGTATCGTTTCTCTGCTCATTACCATTCCTCCCTTGCATCATATCTGGAGAAATATTTTTCGAGTCTTCCTGCGATAATCGTCAGAACAAAGGTCATTATCAGATATATGATTGCCGCAAAAAAGAACGGTGTCATATCTGTCATTCTGTTTACCGCACTGTTTGTTGCTTTCATCAGCTCTATAACCGGAAGTGTGGATGCTAGTGCTGTATCCTTTACAAGCGTTATGGCTTCGTTCACTACAGGAGGCAGAATCGCCTTCATTGTCTGCGGCAGAACGATATCTACCATTGTCTGTCTTTTTGTAAGTCCCAGTGCATGAGCAGCTTCATACTGTCCTCTGTCGATACTGTTAATGCCGCCTCTGTAAATTTCTGCAAAATATGCAGCATAGTTCAGCACATATGTAAGCACAACCGTGAAAAACACATCAAGCTGAACGTTCAGCACCAGCGGGAAGAAAAAGTAAAAGAAGAACAGCTGCAGAAGCAACGGTGTTCCTCTGAAAATCCACACGTACACTTTACATATAAAGCTCAGCGGTTTAATTCGGCTGTTGCTGCCAAGTGCCACCGGAAGTCCCAGCGGCAGAGACAGCACAAGTGTGAGCACGAATAGTTCTATGGTCACTATACTTCCTTCAAGCATGAAGGGCATAAATTCCATTATTTTATCCATTATCTGCACCTCTAGGAATTAATCCTCCAGCGGCTCGAATACAACGATATCTTTACCGAACCATTTTTCGCTGATTTCAGCAGCTTTACCGTTATCCACCAGAGTCTTCACAGCCTCATTGAGCTTATCTCTGAGTTCGGTGTTTTCCTTGGCGCATCCGATAACATAGTAGTCATCACCCAGTGAGTATTCACATTCTTTCATTTCTCCGCCCAAGTTGTTGTTTGTATATTCTCCAAGCACCTGGTCAACAGCAATCACATCAACTCTGCCAGCCTTCAAATCCATGATAGCTGCATCATACGTATCATATTCACTGATATTGTCCTTGAATGCATCATATTCTTCGTTTGCCTTTAGCATTTCCAGTGCTGATGAATCAGCCTGAGTTCCTATCTTGATATCAGCCAGCTGTGAAGCTTCTGTAACCTCCACATTTTCATCCTTGAGCGCCATAAGCACAATTTTATTATTGAGATATTTGTCTGTCAGTGCCATGCTTTCCATTCTTTCAGGAGTTACTGACATTCCGTTCCATACGCAGTCGATAGTTCCGGATTTCAGTTCGATTTCCTTAGCATCCCAGTCGATAGGTTTGAATTCAACTGTTACGCCCATTTCTTTGCCTACAGCGTTTGCCAGATCGATATCGAACCCAACAAGTTCACCGCTTTCGTCTCTGAAGCCCATAGGCGCAAAGGTGTCATCAAGACCTACTACAAGCTTGTCCGCTGCTGTCTCTTCAGAATCGGATCCACCGCAGCCTGTCAGTGCGAATACACCTGCAAGCATTACAACAACCATTAAAACACTTAATAATCTCTTCTTCATTTTTTCCTCCAAATCAGTTAAACTATTAATTAATATAACCATTTTCAGTCTTATCGCTTTATCCTGTTAAACAGGCACAGTTCCAACTGTACTATACGGCGTGATAAATGTCAATGAAGAATTTGCAAAGCGCACACTTTTCTTTATATGTAACGTTTACACATCCCCTATGACATCTTCCATTGTATAGAGTCCCGGTCTGCAGCCTGCCATGAAGGATACTGCATCACAAGCTCCTTCTGCGTAGCATGTCCAATCATATGCATCATGTGATATTTCCATTTTCTCTCCCATACATCCGAAGATAACTCTGTGCGTGCTTGGCGTGTTCCCTGCTCTGACTGAATGAAATGTTATATCATCGTAATCCTTATCCGGTGCCCATGAGGCCATTTCTTCAGCAAGCTCAATAGCTGTGCCGCTTGGTGCATCCACCTTGGTTTCACTGTGCATCTCTATTATTTCTATCCTGCATTTATCACCAAGCTTAAGTGCTGCCTGTCCCAGCAGTTTTCTCATAACATTGACAACATACGAAGTATTCGCAGCCTTCATCATAGGGATCTTCTCCCCTGCAGCCAGAAGCTTCTGAGTCTGTTCCTCACTGAAGCCTGTTGTTCCGCATATATATGCCTTGCCATGTTTAAGACAGCTTTCGAGCACCTGCATTGACAGTTCCACAGTAGAAAAGTCCACCACCAGATCACATTGATCGATGATATCCTCTATATCGTCATATACAAGCGCACCCGCTTCTTCTCCCATACCTGCCGCAATTCCTATGTCCTTGCCGATATAATCTCTGCCCGGTGTACCGACACCTCCAACTATCTGAATGTCCTCGCGCTTATGTGCTGCTGCCACTATAAGCTTGTCCATATGCCCCCTCGGAGCCGTTATCACTATCTTTACCATTATCAGTTCTCCTTTCGTTCATGCAATGCAGTCTGCAGAAAAGCCTCAATAGCCTTCAGTGGATCCTCTTTGTTTATAGTAAGCCTTATATAAGGCTCTTTACCACCGTTTATCATAAGCCTGCCTCCATATACGGCCACCAGCTTAGACATCATATTCTCATTAAGTCTGATGTTTTCCCACAATCTAAAAATAACTTTATAGCCCTGCTGGGTAATTTCCTTTACTCCGATAACTGCAGCCATTGATCTGATCTTGGATATCTTAATCAGATTCATCGTATATTTCGGTATATCTCCGAATCTATCAAGCAGTTCATCTACGATTTCAGATTCATCATTATCGTTCTCGATCATTGCTATTTTCTTATACATCTGCAGCCTCAGCACTTCGTTTTCGATATACCTCTCGGTAATAATCGCATTTACCGGCAAACTGAATGCAGTTTCTTCAACAGGCGCCGCTGTTTCATTCCCCCTGGCTGCTTCTACAGCCTCTTCCAGCATTTTGCAGTAAAGCTCATAACCTACATTCAACATGTGACCCGACTGTTCTGTTCCCAGAAGATTCCCTGCTCCTCTGAGCTCAAGATCCTTCATAGCTATCTTGAACCCTGAGCCGAACTCTGTGAAATCCTTGATTGCACGCAAACGTTTTTCGGCGATTTCAGATAAGGTTTTATCCCTTTTGTACATAAGGTATGCATACGCCACTCTGCCTGATCTGCCTACTCTACCTCTGAGCTGATGTAGCTGTGCCAGTCCGAATCTGTCGGCATCAAGCACTATCATCGTATTTACATTAGGTATATCCATTCCTGATTCAATAATCGTTGTTGAAACGAGAACGTTGTATTCACCCTCTGCAAAAGCCATTATCACATTTTCCAGCTGTCGTTCCGCCATCTTCCCATGTCCGACCGCGACTGTCGCATCAGGCACAAGTCTCTCTATATCCGACGCAACTCTGTTTATGGATTCCACTCTGTTATATAGCACATACACCTGGCCTCCCCGGGCAAGTTCCTTTTCCACGGCCTCCCTGATTACGAAATCATCCTGCTCCATAACATAGGTCTGTACAGGAAGTCTGTCTTCAGGAGGCTCCTCAATAGTACTCATATCCTTTATTCCCGAAAGAGACATATGAAGTGTCCTCGGTATAGGCGTTGCCGAAAGCGTGAGAACATCCACGTTTTCTTTGAGCTGCTTTATTGTTTCCTTGTGCTTTACACCGAATCGCTGCTCCTCATCTACTACCAGAAGCCCCAGATCCTTGAACTTCACATCCTTTGACAGCATTCTATGTGTACCTATCAGCAGATCCACCGAACCCTTCTCCAAGCCTTCAAGTATTTTTTTCTGCTGCTTGCCGCTTCTGAATCTTGAAAGCATCTCCACTTTGAACGGGAATTTCTCAAATCTGTCCTTCAACGTATAATAATGCTGATTTGCCAGCAATGTTGTAGGCACCAGAACTGCTGCCTGCTTTCCGTCAGCCACACATTTGAACAGAGCACGTGCTGCCACCTCGGTTTTACCGAAGCCCACATCTCCGCACAGAAGTCTGTCCATAGGTACATCCCGTTCCATATCACTCTTGATTTCTGCTATGCACCTGAGCTGATCCTCGGTTTCCGTATACGGGAAGCTTTCCTCGAACTCAGCCTGCCATACAGTATCCTCAGAAAACGCATATCCCTTCTCATTAAGTCTGGCAGCTGAAACTCTGATAAGCTCATCAGCCATATCATTTACTGCCGCTCTGGCCTTTGCCTTAGTATTTTTCCACTCATTTCCCGAAAGCTTGTTCAGCCTTGGGGTTACACCGTCGCCGCCTACATATTTCTGCAGTATTCCCAGCTGATCCACCGGAATATATAGAGAGTCTTCTCCGGCATATTTCACCTTGAGGTAATCCTTTTTGACGCCCTGAACCACCAGCTGCTCTATTCCCATGAACTTTCCTATACCATGACTTTCGTGAACAACATAGTCACCTGTCTGCACATCTGCAAAGCTTTTGATCTGCTGTCCTCTTGTTTTCTGCTTCTTTTTTCTGATTTTCTTGTGATCGCCGAAAATATCGCCTTCCCAGATATAACACAGCTTTTTATCGGCAAATTCCATACCTGCCGTAAGCACTCCCTGCTTGAGCTTAATTTTGCTGTCCAGCTTCTCTCTTATCAGAAATTCACGCATGCTTTCTTCGCGTTCATTGCTGCTGCATACGATGGTAACATCAAATCCACGTCTTGCATAACTGTCCAGATCTCCCTTCAGGACATCCATTCTGCCGTTGTATGCCGGCATCTGTCTGCAGTTTATGGTTATCAGCTCTTTAAGAAAAGGTGCGTTTTTAATAGTTGACGCAAACGGGGTAAAGATGTATCCTTCCTTCTCATACAGTCTGAAATAGTCTCTGCTCCCTGACATTGAAACGAAATCCTCGCCTATGCCTCTGCCAGCCGATACTATGGCTTCGATATCCTCAGCACGTTCCTTTTCAAAAACCTCCAGCGATTCCAGAATTCTGGCCGGGTCATCGATAAAAATCCTGGGATCATCCATATAATCCCATATATACATTGTTTCATCATAAAAGTAATTGATGAATTTCTCCATATACTGAAGATTTATCATGTTGCCGGTGTATTCCTCAAGCTGATGCATACGCAGCCTGAGATTATGGACAATTTCACTGTTTCCTTCGGCTGCTTCAGCCTTCTTTATCTGCTTTTCATAGGCACTGCGTATTTTTTTGCCTGCTGCTTCAAAGATTTTTTCATCTCTTGCAAGCTGCGAGCACTGATAAACGGTAATGGATTTAAGGCTTTCTATCGATCTCTGCGTTTCTATATCAAAGGTTCTCAGGGAATCCACCTCGGTATCAAACAGTTCAACCCTGTATGGGAAGTCACCGTCAGGTGTGAATATATCAAGAATGCCTCCCCTGATGCTGTATTCACCCCTGTTTTCTATCATAGCAGTCCTCTCATAACCCATCGCGGACAGCCTAGCTTTGACTGTTTCTATGTCTATTTCACATCCCCGCTGTATTTCAAGAACGTTTTCTTCAAAGATTTCCTTTGGTGGCAGTTTTTTTACTGCGCCTGTAACAGGAGCGATTATTATACAGTCTTCACCCCTCACTACAGCTTTAATCACTTTCAACCGTTCAAGCAGTTCTTCATTACTTCTGGCTTCATACTGTACGAAGGTTTCATCATCCTGAGGCAGTATATATATTTTCTGCGCAGCAAAAAAAGAAAGGTCTGTCGCCAATCGTTTTGCCCTGTTTAAGGTTGACACTACAATCAGGCTCTGACCCTTTTTTTCTTCGATGATATCAGCTATGACAGGTGCTATTCGTCCCTCTGAAGCACCTGTTATGTTAATCATTCCTTTTTTCGTCACTGGGTTCCTTTCTTTCAGGCTTTGGTTTTATATTATATTCGTTCATTGCCCGGTCTATTCCCTTTTGGAGTATGCATGCAGCTGCGTCCGCCGCTTTATCGACAGCCTCAGCAAGAATATCATTTTCTCCGGTTCCTATTCTGCCTGTTACAAAATCCTTCCAGTCCAGTCCTCCACTGCTGCCGATGCCTACCCTTATTCTCGGAAAGTTCTCCGACTGCAGCTGCTGTACAACGGATTTCATCCCGTTATGGCTGCCTGCGCTGCCTTTTTTTCTTATACGCAGCGAGCCTGCAGCCAGATCGAAATCATCATAAATTACAATCAAGTTTTCAATATCTATATTGTAATAGCTGACAATTTCACGAAGAGAATCTCCACTCAGATTCATATATGTCTGTGGTTTTACCAGAAGAACTTTCCGGCCGGAGATGATACCATCCCCGACCAGAGCCTTATGCTTTAATTTATTTATTTTTATGTCGTATTTTTCTGCAAGCTTATCCACTGCCAGAAATCCCATATTGTGTCTTGTGTTTTCATATTTTCTGCCGGGATTCCCCAGTCCTGCAATTACAAACATATATGTTTACCTTTCTTTGTTTATCCTCACGAGCATTATTCGAAAAGTGTGCTGATTGAACCATTGGTGAATACTCTTGTCATCGCTTCCGCAAAGAGAGGTGCAACAGAAAGAAGAGTCATTTTTTCTATTTTCTTTTCTTCCGGAAGAGGTATTGTATTAAGCAGAACCAGTTCTTCAATAGCTGAAGCTTCGATTCTCTCAATTGCAGGTCCTGACAGAACTGCATGAGTTGCACAGGCATTTACGCTTAACGCGCCTAAATCCTTAAGTGCATTAGCTGCGTTTGTAATAGTCCCTGCTGTATCAATCATATCATCCATCAGAATGCAGTTTTTACCTTCTATATCACCTATAATATTCATTATTTCGCTTTTGTTAGGTTCAGGTCTTCTCTTGTCAACTATCGCGATAGGGCAGTTGAGAATCTGAGCCATATTTCTTGCTCTAGGAACGCTTCCGTGGTCAGGAGATACCACTACTACATTTTCCATATTCTTTTCTGCAAAATATTTAGCCAGAATAGGCATTCCGATCAGGTGATCCACAGGAATATCAAAGTATCCCTGGATTTGTGCTGCATGAAGATCCATTGTAAGCACTCTGTCAGCGCCTGCAGCAACCAGCATATCAGCTACCAGCTTGGCTGTAATCGGATCTCTGGCCTTGGCCTTTCTGTCCTGTCTGGCATATCCGTAATAAGGAATAACAGCATTGATTCTGCCTGCTGATGCTCTCTTCATGGCATCTATCATTATAAGGAGCTCCATCAGATTATCATTTACGGGGTCACAGGTTGACTGCACTATATAGCAATCCATGCCTCTAACTGTTTCCCAAAGGTTCACAGAAATTTCCCCATCGCTGAATTTGGTTACAGTGGCTCTTCCCAAAGGTTTACCCATTATGGATGCGATCTCCTCGGCAAGCTCCAGATGTGAATTGCCCGTAAATACCTTGAAATTCGAAAATGCACTGTTTTTCATACGTTTCTCCTACCTCTTCTTTCTCTTTTCTCTTAATGAATATGGTTTATGCTTTGCTTATTTCTTTAAGATGCCTCTTTTTTCCACCCAGCCTTCGAGGGATTTTCCTCTGGCTCTCGCTATATAAAGGGCACCATCAGGTACATCATCCGTTATCGTGCTCCCTGCAGCAACATATGCCTCTTTTCCGATATGCACCGGGGATACAAGATTTGAATTGCAGCCGATAAAAGCACCGTCTTCAACTACCGAACGATACTTTTTGCTGCCATCATAGTTTACAAAAACAACACCGCAGCCCAGATTTACTCTTTCTCCCACATCGGAATCTCCGATATATGTCAGATGTGAAGCCTTGGCTCCATCCCCAAGAGTGGAGTTCTTGATTTCCACGAAATCTCCCACCTTGCATCCCTTTCCGACATTGCTTCCCGGTCTGAGATATGCGAACGGACCAATTGTCGTACCGCTGCCAACCTTGCTTTCAAGAATAACAGAGCTCTGAACAGTGACACCATCACCTATCTCTGCATCCTTTATCCTGGTATTCTGACCTATTGTGCAGTTTTCTCCTATAGTTACATTGCCTTCAATAACTGCGCATGGATATATCGTGGTGCCTTTGCCTATTGTGACACCCTCATCTATATACGCCATCCTGATATCAATAAAGTTTACCCCTGCCTCCATATAGGCAAGATTTCTTTCGATTCGCTTTTTTTCCAAAGCTTCATATTCTTTAATATCCATTCTTCTCTCCTAAAACTTCCTGTCTTTTGACAGTATCATCTCCCCGACCTTGTAAATATCTCCGGCTCCCATGGTAAGCACCAGATCACCCTCTTCAGCATTGTTATATACGAAGCTTGCTATCTCATCAAAATCCTCAAAGTAATACACTTCTTTTGAAGGCTCAGCTTCCTTGATTCTGTTCACAAGAGTTTTTGAGCTTATCTTGTATATGTTCTTTTCTCTTGCAGCATATATTTCAGCCAGCACCACCTTATCAGCATCTCCGAATGCCGTGGCAAAGTCATCAAGCAACGCCAGTGTTCTGGTGTAGGTATGTGGCTGGAAAAGGCACCAGAGCTTTTTGTGCTTCATATTCCTCACCGCTGCAAGGGTTGCCTTTATCTCTGTTGGATGATGCGCATAATCATCTATTATTTTGATGCCGCTGCCTGTTATCCCCAGAACATCAAAACGACGCTGTGTTCCGGTGAACTTTTCGAGAGTATTTACTATGTCATCAGCTTCTACGCCCAGTATATGGCAGCATGCAACAGCTGAAAGTGCATTCAGTATATTATGCTCTCCAGGTACCGAAAGCTCTATTTCACATAACACATTACCGCCGTGCATCACCTTGAATCGCGGCATTCCTTCACTGTCGAAGCTTATATCAGCTGCACTGTAATCACAGCCCTCGTTCATTCCGAAGGTTATAGTATTAGGCCTGTCCTTTATCACGCTTTTGACAAACGGATTTGCATCATATGCTATTACCGTTCCGTCCTCAGGTACCAGACCGGCAAATTTATCGAATGAGCTGGCTATATGCTCAACATCCTTGAAATAGTCCAGATGATCTGAATCTATGTTAAGTATAATTTCTATCTTTGGTTTAAGGCTCAAAAAGCTATCCATATATTCACAGGCTTCAGTAACAAAATACTCATTTGATCCAACATATACATTGCCTTTAATTTCAGACAAATTTCCTCCCACAAGTATAGTCGGCTCCTTACCTGCATTCTTGAGAATCAAAGAAACCATAGAGGTTGTTGTAGTTTTACCGTGAGTTCCTGAAATCGCAATACTGTTTTCGTACTCATCCATCAGCGCACCCAGCGCCTGAGCCCTTGTTATCGCCGGTATTCCCAGCTCTTCGGCTCTGGCAAGCTCCGGATTGTCTCTTCCAACCGCAGCCGAATAAATAATAAGGTCGGTATTTTCTACGTTTTTCGCTCTATGGCCTAAATATATCATCGCTCCGTCGTTGCAGAGCCGTTCTGTTATCTCGCTTTCTCTCATGTCAGAGCCTGACACCTGATATCCCCTTGACAGCAGAATTTCCGCTATTGCAGATAATCCTATGCCTCCTATTCCAATACAGTGAATCCTTTTAAAATCGGACAAATTGATCATTGACCTGCCTCCTATTTATGACTAAAACGATTATACCATATTTAAATTTATTTTTGCGTCCTATTTATAAAAAAATCAATTTCTTTATGCCTTATGGCTGTATTGACAAAAAATGCCGGTAATATTATTATTATCCAATAAATATTGCACATCTCATCTTATACGGAGGGTCTAATGAAAAGAAGCCACAGAGTCGGCGCTATATGTCAGATTCTTACAGAATCGCCGGCGAAAATATTTACACTTAACTATTTCTGCGATATATTTTCCGTATCAAAATCAACCGTAAGCGAGGACATGGCTGCGGCCAGGGCTGCTGTCGAGGCAGCTGGATACGGATATATCGAAACTATACAGGGCGCTTCCGGCGGGGTAAAATATGTTCCTGCAATATCGCCTGAAAAAGCAAAACAGGTGCAGGACAATCTCTGTCGGCTGCTCAAAGAGGAAAGCAGAATTCTCGGCGGTGGTTTCCTTTATACCTCGGATATTATGTATAATCCTGAAATCGTTAAGGGCATGGCACGTATTTTTGCTCGAAAATTCATCAATTCCAATGCGGATTATGTGGCTACTATTGAAACAAAAGGAATTCCTGTCGCTTTCATGACTGCGCACTTCCTTAATCTTCCCGTTATTGTTATCCGCCGTGAAACAAAAATATCCGAAGGAGCAACAGTAAGCATAAATTATTTTCCCGGTTCTTCAGAGAGACTCCAGAAAATGTCCATATCGAAGCGTGCAGCCGAACCTGGTTCAAAAGTACTTATCATAGATGACTTCATGCGTGGCGGCGGCAGCATCAAGGGTATTGTTGAAATATTTTCCGAAGTTGACATCGAAGTGGTTGGAACAGGTGTAGCCATCGCAAATATCGAGCCTGAGAGAAAAAAAGTCAGTGATTATTTCCCTATCGTACATCTTGGTAAAGTGGACGAAACAAACAAGACTGTTGAGGTTATACCGAATTTTCAGATTTTTTAAAATTTACTTGTTAATCGATAAATTCTGTATTATAATGTTTGTAATTACTATGAAGCAACGCGGCACGAAAGGCGGTACTACCAATGAATATTACTGATGTAAGAATTCGCAAAGTTAACGATGAAGGAAAGATGAAAGCTGTCGTTTCAATTACATTCGATGACGAATTCGTTGTACACGACATTAAAATCATTGAAGGTCAGAATGGACTGTTCATCGCAATGCCTAGCAGAAAAATGGGCGAAGGTGACTTTAGAGATATTGCTCATCCATTATTATCAGAAACAAGGAATAAAATACGTGATGCTATTTTCGAAGAATATGAAAAGGTTCTTGCACAGAAAACAGCAGAAGCAGAAAATGCTTCCACAGAAGCATAGAAACATAATAGGCGTATACAAAACCCCGATATCGCTATCGGGGTTTTTGGTTGAGATCTTTACTACAGAATATTATTTATCAAATATTATCTGACAGCATTATTATTCCACTGCCATAACTCTAATTAAATTGGTAGTTCCTGCCACCTGCAGAGGCATGCCCGCACTAAGGACAATACAGTCCCCCTTTTTCACGAAATTCATTCGCTGAGCTCCTGCAACAGCTTCATCCATCAGATCGTTCCAGTTGCTGCTGTATTCCGTAAGCACAGGATATACACCTCTTGTCAAGGCCTGCTGATGATAGGTTTTCAGATTAGGCGTCGCTGCTATCACCGGTGCTGACGGTTTGTATTTAGCCATTTTCTCTGCCGTATATCCGGATGTTGTAACCGCTATTATCGCACCTGCCCTGATATCACGTGCTGTGGTGCACGCTGCATGCCCCATGGCATTGGATACGTCACTTTCATCTGATTCTATCTCAAGGAATCTGTACTGGTTAACTTCTTCTGCATCCAGTTCCGCCTGGCTTACTATCTTTGACATAACCTTTACAGTTTCAACAGGATAACTTCCTGCAGCACTTTCTCCTGAAAGCATCACTGCTGATGTCCCGTCAAAAACTGCATTGGCAACATCTGTTATTTCAGCCCTTGTTGGAGCCGGATTTGACGTCATAGATTCCAGCATCTGCGTTGCTGTAATAACAGTTTTCCCTGCCCTGCAGCATTCTTTTATTAGCTTTTTCTGCAGTCCTGGAAGCTTTTCAAAATCAACTTCAACACCCATATCTCCTCTAGCTATCATGATACCGTCTGACAATTCAAGAATATCAGTGAAGTTCTCGATTCCTTCCACATTTTCTATCTTTGAAATGATTCGGATATCACTTCCGCCATTGTCATCAAGCAATGCTCTGAGCTGCCTTACATCGTCGCCGCTTCTCACAAAGGACGCCGCAACATAGTCAACATTCATTTCAATACCAAATAATATGTCCCGCCTGTCAGCCTCACTTATATATTCAAGATCCAATGATTTACCCGGGATATTGACACCCTTTCTGCTGCTTACTTTTCCTCCTGATACGACCTTGCAGACAACTTCTGTTTCAGTAGTTTCAACCACTTTAAGCCGAATCTTCCCATCATCGATCAATATCATTGTTCCTGCTTCCACCTGTGCAGGCAATGCACTGTATGTTGTGCTCACCATCTCTGCATTTCCCGGGTAATCTCCGGATGTCAGCACGAATGTGCTTCCTTCCAGCAGCAGTTCGCTTCCGTTTTCAAAATCCTTCAATCTGATTTCAGGGCCTTTAGTATCCAGAAGCACTGCAGCAGGTATATCCAGCTCGTCCCTCACCTTCCTGAAGGTATCTATCGTCTTTTTATGCTCCTCATGTGTTCCATGTGAGAAATTAAGCCTAGCAACATTCATTCCCGCTCTCAGCATATCAGATATTATGCTTTCCTCTCTGCTGGCAGGCCCCAGTGTACATACAATTTTTGTTTTCTTTAACATTTCTGTACCTCCTGAACTATTAATACATTTACATCGGCATAGGGTAGCATACGGAATAATCTCATTAAACCTTGATTTTCCAATGATCAAAGGCTTTTTTTAATATATGTAATCCCAAAACGATTCCAATTATCAATTAATATATTCTATCAAATGTGGGTACCTGTCTTTATTATCTTTTATATAATTCCTTTTGAAAGCTGCAAACGAAGATTCGCGTCTCAATAATGCTCTTAATTTCCTTAAAACCACTTTAGAATCTGGTTTTTGTTTCAACTCCTCAAGATTGTCATACAACTTATTCATCTCTTTATTCAGCTCTTGAAAACGCATGTTGCTTTTATATACTCGCATACCTGTATTCTTCAAGCTAAACACTTCATTTACCAATGTCGCTGTAAGCACCGCTTCCTTATTGTCAGGATTATTTGCATGCACATCAATCTCCTCGTTTATCAGCCGAAAGCTAATGAACTCTTCTGGATCTTTCTTGCAACAGTCAATTACTCCTTCATCATATTTTTGTTGATTTTTCACACTATTACAATGTCCACATACCCAGAACAAATTATTCCAATCAAATTTTCTATCTGAATATTTCCCATCTTTATGAGGCAATAAATGTTCGACCACCGGATCCTGCAATCCTTTCATTTCACATATGTAGCATTTATCATGTGCATCTTCTCTCAATTGCTTTACAACATCCGGTTTATCATATTTACCAGATAACTTCTTAGCTTCTGCTTCCAAAGATGCCGGAGCCGGAAATGTACGTTCTATTTTAACCATTATATATCCTCTCTGTTTTCAAATTCTGTTTTCAGTCTCTGGTATTCAGTTGTGATATTTAATGCTAGGTAATCTGGTATTTCATTTAAAAACACTTCCAGATCTGCTATTTCTTCAAAGTCGTCATCTGTCAGATCCTGCTTTATTACTAGCTCTTTATATCTGTTATATTTTTTCTTAAGTAGATTTGACATGGAATCCGCTTTAAAATATCCCTCAACAATGCCCTCATACGGGACATTTGATAGCCCGTCTTTAACAATAATATTATTTTCCAAATCATAAATCACTACATTATCCAGACTATTAAGAATAAAAGGCGAATGTGTTGAAACTATAAACTGAATATTAGGGAAAACAGATGTCAATAGTTCCAAAATATTTCTTTGTAATTCAAGATGTAAATGTGTTTCAATTTCATCAATTAATACTATCCCTGGTATATTAAAATCAAACGATTTATTCGTAGCTTTTTCCATTCTTACTATAATATCTAAGACGATATCTAAGACTGCAGCAAATCCACTCGAAAGTGTATTAAAATCAAAAATCTCTCTATTTTTCTCTTTTATATAAAACTGGAATGCATCTTCTTCAAAAATCAATTCTAATGACTCATCATCAAAAATTCTTCTTAATAACTCCTGAAATTTAATAAACCATTTATTAATACTTTCCGCCTTTTGAATATTACCATTACTTCTTGAAAAAACTTCTGTAACCTTCAAGTCAAGTAAATATTTAACAAATACCTGACGTGGTTCTTCATTTATAGAATACTTTTCTTTTAGATTGACTTTTTCAACATGTTCCGGTATATCTGCTTCAAAAATTCGATCTGCCTTATAATAAGCCAATATAAACTGACCTTCTTCAAAACAATAACGTATTATGTCTGCAGGTTCATTAAACTCTACACTTATCCCACTTTTTATTATTTTTTGATTATTTCCATATCTTGTGAGGTTCTTTTCTTCTGCAATTAATGAATTTCCAACATCATGGTGTCTAAACCTTTCCAATGAAGATTTATACACTTGCAGACGCGTCTGTGTTTTATCCGCTCTGTTTGATATAGTGAGCAAATCGAGATAATACGATAAAGCATCCAAAACACTTGTTTTGCCACTTCCATTTTTGCCTGTAAAAATCAAATGTTTTGCTTCTTCTTTAGACAACGTAATATCAATATTCCTTAAATGTCTTACTTTTTCAATTTTTATATTTGAAACAAAAATTTTTTTCATTCCGCGTCAATCTCCTTTTCACAATCTAAAGGCTCTTTTAAATATTATACTGCATTAACCCATTTCTTTAAACATCATTTTTATATTGAATTATTTAATCATCTATGCAATATAAATTATCATCTGTTCTCTTTCCATTAACTGTTTTATAAGCTCTCACTTTGACAGCATATTTGCTTCCGCAACTGAGGCCTGTGATTGTCTTGGTAGTTGAAGATGTTACTGATGCATTTTTCCATGAACCTGAACCGACCTTTTTATAAGCTACCTGATAGCCTGCCGATCCGCTCACGCGACTGTATTTTACTGTAATATTCCTTTTAGTCGCACATTTCTTACATGCGGTTTTCTTCTTTTTCTTTGCTTTGGAAAATGCAACCACATTTATCTGAAATTATCATCAAATCCATCCATGTCAAAATCGAATGCTTCACTGTCATAGCCAAATCTGTCATTATCGAAATCGTCGTCCAGATATGATTCATCGTCTGAAATATATGCATAATCATCCACATCATTATCACTGCAATCTTCAGAATTCCAATCGCTGAAGCTATATGATGAGCAAGTGCTCATACAAGATTCAGTAAGCATATCATTAGCTAACATAAATGTAAGTATATAAAATACTCCGATATCTGTGAGATGATTCCTGTATCCTATATCTCCCGATCTCAGGTCAAGCCCCAGTACCGGCTTGTTGCGATTTATTTTATCCATCACACTATTCACATCAGATTCATCATATACCAATTTTTCAACAGCTTCTTTAATGCCTTCTCTTTGTATTGAGGCTGTGCTGAGCATAAAATACCCTTCCACAAACTTTAGGAATCTTCCTTCAATTTCCTTCGCCCTGCCGGTATACAACTCGTAGTCCTTCGATAGCATTCTTATTTCTCTATATTTTCTTTCCAGTAAATCCAGCTTACTGCTGTCAAGTTTTATCTTATTTTTCAGCTCTGGATATCTCACAATCACCTTATCTCTGATATTCCTGATTGTTTCATTCCTCTGTTCTATCTGCAGTTTCTTTTCTGTGTTGCGTATGCCAGCTGCTTCCTTCCTTAATTCTGCTATTTCATCATCAAAGTTATCTTCAATGCCACATTTCTCTCTTGCTTCATCTATTGCTTCCGCGTAATCTGCCAGTTTATCAAGCTCCTGTGAACTGCTGATTCTATCGTCATAACACTCCACCCTGAGTTTCTTTATCCTTTCAATTGTTTGCTGATCAATAAGATTTCTCGCTATCAGATTTGCAAACACCTGATCAAATTCCATACACTGTGACTTTCTGGGAAGGCGAGTAATTGCCCATAGAATTTTAATATATAACTCACGTTCCTTTTTCTTATCATCATTATGATTTTTAAAGAACAGAACTGCACAGGCAATCAGTACAGCAGGCAAAAGTAACGTGACTGCAAGTACAAGTAGTATAGAATCCGTATCGGATATACTTTCCTGTACAAATCTTGTGAAAGCAAGAATAGCAACAATAACCCATATTCCACCAATAAGCTGCAACTCACCATCGCTTTCTTTTTTTGTATATCCTGTCAGATCCTGTACGTACTCTTCAACATTTCTATAGTATTTATTTCTGGAATACATATCAATACTTCTCCTTTGCATCTACAGTTTATCATTATCTGAGGGAGAAAAAACTCCCTGAAACCTGCGCCTAAACACAAATTCCAGGGGATTATCACTATTTCATATTATTTCTGATATTGTCCAGCCAATCTCTGAACTCATGGGCAACATGATCAGGCCCTTTGATTTTTACTTTTAAGCCAAGACCTACCACCCATCCGAAAAACTGCCCGCTTACGGCAACTTCGTGGCCTACACAGAAGTGTTCATCATCGGCTTTACAGATTATGATATCATTTCCGAATCTGTCTATAAAAGCACCTATCATGCTGTTATCACATTCAAAAGTTACATTTTCGACCTTACCTCCGTACATGCCGAACGTGCTTTTTGCAAACCTGGCCAGGTCAAACTTATCGAACTCGGACTCCCCGGTACGCTTTTCTTCAGTAAGCTCGATTCTCTGCATCTTGTCAACGCGGTAATGCTTGACCAGCCCCGAGAAATCATCGAAGCCCACCATATAATAGTTTTCATCATCCCATGTAAGCGCCCACGGGCTTATAACAAACGGCCTGCCTTCATTGCGTGGAACAAGTTCCTTTTCGATGTTCCACTTGAAGTATATGAAGCTGATTTTCCTGTCCGACAGAATCGCTTCCTGAATTTTGTCAACATTGTAGTAAATGCTTTCGTTCGGTGTCTTGATTCTGTTAGTTATGTAAACATGACGCTGCAGCTGCTTCGCTTCATTGACGCTGGCAAGGCTCTCCAGCTTCCTGATTAGTTCTCTGGATTTTTTCTCTGTTATGAACTTTGAGGACTGGACAGCATCCACCAGAAGCTTCAGCTCCGGCAGCTCAAACTTACGGCTTGCAAGATAATACCCCGCCGGCTTCTCTTTGGTGTAAATGATGTCCATGCCCCATTTCTTCAGGGTTTCTATATCGTCGTACAAAGTCTTCCTGTCTGCTTTGATTCCGTTGTTGGCGAGCATTTCAACGAACGCCCCGGTTGATATGCGGTTATCCTCATCACTTTTCTCAAGCAGCTCATCCATTATGTAAAGTGTACGCAGCTTGTTTGTCGCAACTCTAGCCATTTGTGCATCCTCCCCGTTCACTATAGTTTAAAGAAATCAATAAAATCGATATCAAAATGTATCTAGCACTCCCTGTACCATTGCAGCAGTGTAAACACTGTCTTCCTGGTCGCCAACAGAGGCAATTTTTCGAAGTTTTTTACATGAAACATGCAAGCCTTATTCAGGTACGAAAAGGGGTAGGTTCTAAGTCTTTTCCTATATTTCCAGACAGACATTATCACAGTTCTTCATTTTGTATTCAATGATTCTGTCCGCTGTACCGTACTCCAAAAGCGACAGGACTGAGCAGATCAGGTAATCAGATGAAACTATAACGATCACCCTGTGACCTTCAGCCAGTTCCTTCAGTTTCGCCAGCGCAGCTTCAGCACGCACATTCAGATCGTCGCCGCCATAAACTTCACGAATAAGTTTCGGATTGCTTCTGACCTCAATAGCTGTTTCCTTGTTATATGTAGTCTCCTCCAAGCTTCCTGTGAATATCTCGTCAAATTCAGGATAGCTGGTTACATTGTATTCCGGATACGCTGTCTGCGCCGTCTGTATAGCCCGCTTTTTACATGACGCATAAACTGCATCAGGTTTTACCGGAATATTGCCCGAAACTGTGGCAGCTTGTGCTTTTCCAAGCTCTGTCAGAGGATAATCCCCTCCCCATATTTTATTGATATTTGCCTCTGACTGTCCATGACGGACCAGATATACTTTGCTCATTCTGATTTTCCTCCCTATAGCTCCAAATGCTGCATCAGCTCATCCTACGGCATTTTGTTTGCTTTCGTTTCTCTTTGATTACATTATACCACAATATCCCCTCAATGTGATGCTGCGGTACAAAAGCCGGTCGCGTTCTGCTTTCCATATTCTGTGTAATATAAAAGGGACCTCGTATTTTTCCTGAAGTCCCTTCAAATGCTTTATTGCTTCTTAATTTCCACTTTCCCTAAAAACCACCATTATTATATGCACGAGCGATGACATACGATGGCTCATAATATGCGCTGGAATTATAATTATCAATAATCTCACAAATGGAGTCATTGTACACACGAATTATTGCCTGCGCAAAATTCTCATCCGGCAGTAATGTGTCGAAGATTAGTCGTTTATATACTTTGCCCATCTGTGTAGCTGTAGGTATTTTATCTGACAGTTCTTTATCAACAGCTGTAATGTCAAATTCACCTTCTTTAAGATTATATTCATTTATCCAATCATCTTCAACCTGCATCGGATTCTCTGAATGTAAAACACTTGCAAGGCATAACAGGCGTGTTAATTCATCTAATCCGATAGTGTTAACCACATAACTGTTTCTCTGTTTCAACTTTCTTGCAACTCGCTCAACCATATAACAAATAAAATACACATCATCTTTAGTTACTTTTTCATCTGGGAAGAATATGTTAGTCATACTTCATAACTCCCTTCAAATTTAAGCGCACTGATAGCTTTTTCTGTACAAAATGTAATCTGGTGTGTAGGATATTTAAATTTAACCAACACCCAAAATGCTTCTCTTGAAATTAATCCCTCTCTATAACTGAATCTGTAATATCTTCAACTAAATAATCGCTCATAAATATTATACTCTGAAAAGATATATAAAACAAATACTATTCACCTTTCCACTTGATTTCAAGTACTTATTTCCTTCGCAGATTATTCTTCACTGTGTCATTTCGTTAATTAAGCCACAGCCTGTTCCTCGCCCTTTTTGTTAGCAATCAGAATAGAACTCTTCTCCGGTTTCCAGACAGATTCCTGCAAGCCTTCCATGCGGATAGCATGCGCCGCAATCCATCGCAATATGATTATTGCCTCTGAAAATGTATCCCGGTCTCGGATTTTTTAATATTTTCTGAGTAGGGGTATGACCTGTAACAACTATAACGTCTTTATAATATGGCACCTCATAATCAGCGCGAGTCCATACAAGTTCCTCAATAGCATAGTCATACAGTTCTTTATCCTCAGAAAAATTGCCAAGGCCGGCATGAACCAGCAGATACTTCTGCCCGTTTACTTCCAGCTCAGCATATGCTTCGAAATCGCCTACAAACTCAAGAAGATCTTTTATATCTTCCTTTGAAAGCTTTGAGAATTCGGAAATAGTGCCTGAAGCGCCATTATTAATCCAGTTAACAAGAAGTTCCATATTCTGTTCAGACAGATGATTTAAAAAATCGTCAGTAATTTCACTTAAAAGAAACTTCATGTTCTCAAGCAGCATCACCTCATGGTTTCCGGCTATACAATGACAATTTGGCAAGGACATCAGAAATCGCAGAGCTTTCATTGAATCCGGTCCACGGTCTATAATATCGCCTAAGATATAGAGTTCATCTTCCGGTCTCAGTTTCATTTTCTTGATGAGATTCTTTAATTGCTCACACTTTCCATGTACATCACCAATCACATATATCACTCAGTACCTCCTGTATTTTTAAACCTTGCTTAAAACTCCACATGTGATACTTAATCAGATTGATATTTCCTGATAAAGAAACAAAGCGGCTGTTGCACTGGGCAATCAGTGTAACAGCCGACCTTCATTTTAATATTATTATCTTTTACTGCTTTGCCGACTTTCTCTTCTTCAGCTCCTGCTTCACGCCGTCAACGTAAACCGTTCCGTCTTCATTTATTACAACCTCATGCTTCTTCTTATCGATTGCATTCACAAGGAAGAACACAACTGCGCTCACAAGGATTCCGTACATAATAGGTGTTGTTGCTGTGAGACCGTCTTTGATAAGAAATGCCAGTACTGTTACGAAGCTGCATACCAGTGACAGCAGCCCCGCCTTTTACCTTCTTCATGATGAAAGCAAATACCAGCGGAATGAAAATACATCCGGAAATGAATGCGTATGCTACATCCAGTGCAACCAGTACACTCTGAATCCAGAGGGCACATACGATTGCCAGACATCCTACTATTACCGCAATGATTCTCGTAATTCTGATTCCCTGCTTTTCGGACATGTCAGGCTTTGATGCACATACCAGATCGTTATATGCTACTGTGGCAGTTCCCATGATTTCACTTGATGCTGTGGACATTACAGATGCCAGAGCTGCTGCCAGCAGAACTCCCCTTACTCCTGTCGGTGTGAAGGTTGTTGTTGCTGTTGCAAAGGCAAGATCCGGGTTTTCCATGTCAGGCATTGCGACAACCAGACAAAGTCCGATTATTATGATTACAACGTATGTAAGAACTACGACACCGCCAATCAGCATTGATATCTGGGTGGACCATCCGAATATAACGTTTACGATTGTACCAACCGCAACAACCTAAACTACTCCAACCATGAACATGTATACCATCATGACTACAGCACTGAGCACTCTGGCCTGAGGTCCATAGAACACCCCGAAGCCTTCGCAGGCGCTGAGTATTCTCATGTTGGAAAGCTTGGTTCTGAGGAACAGACTCAGCAGAAAAATACTGAAGGCTGCTACGCCTCCGAGCCAGATGGCTCCCACACCGTAGTTGTATGCAAGTGTAGTTCCGCCCATTGTAAGGGCTCCCCCGAGAACACATGCAGCCATGGCCGCTGTAAATCTCTATATCCCTATATTTCTTCCGGCTACCATAAAGTCTTCTGTGGTCTTGGTTCTCTTGGCTGTCCATATTCCCACTCCAACGAGCATAATCATGTAACCTATTAATATTGCAATGTCTATAGTTGTAAACTGTGTCATTTTTCCTCATGTTATTCCTGAAGAGCCTTCTCTATTCGATCAAAGGCCTCCTCCAGTTCCTCAATTCCCACGGTACATGCTATACGTACATAACCTTCCCCGCATTCTCCGAATGCATTTCCCGGGAGAGTGTTGACATGTGCCTTCATGAGGAACATTTCTGCTGCTTCCGTACTGGAAAGTCCCGTCTCCTTGATGTTAATGAAGAGATAGAAACTTCCCTTTGGCGGGTTAATAACGCTTATCTTTGGAATCTTCGCAATTCTGTCCGCCGCATAGAACATTCGCTTTCGGTATTCCTCCACCATTGGCGGCTGTACTTTATCTCTGTAGCGAAGCGCGTATATTGCCGCTCTCTGAGATATGGACGGAGCTGTGAACACCACGTTTTCGTTAATCTGCTGGATAATTCTGATAATGTAATCCGGTGCTATGATGTTTCCTATTCTCCAGCCGGTCATGGTGAAATTCTTCGAAAATGAATTGAGCGTTATGGTCCTCTCCTTCATTCCCGGCAGTGACGCGATTGGAACGAACGGATTCTGGTAGCTGAAGGCTGTGTAAATATCATCTGCAATCACAATGAGGTCATGCTTCACTGCAATCTCTGCAATTTTTTTCATGGATTCCATTGTCAGACAGTTGCCTGTAGGATTGCTTGGAGTATTGATAAGCAAAGCCTTCGTACGCTCGTTTATCATGCTTTCCATACGGTCGGTGTTAATCTGGAAATCCTCCTCCTCATAGGTTGGCATCTCTACAGGTATTCCCCTTGCCAGCTCAACCTGCTGAGGATAAGGAGTGAAGTACGGTGCCTGAACAAGTACCTCATCATCATCGTCCAGAATTGCCTCCATAACCAGGTACATGCCATGGCATGCCGACGTTGTGATGTACACCTCTTCATCAGCGACCTCCATACCGTATTCCTCTTTGTAGAATTTTATTATTTCCTGTCTGAGCTCCGGGTCTCCCTGAAAATCCGTGTATTTCGTATGTCCTGCCTTTGCATCTTCAAAAGCCTTATCGATTATCAGAGAATCTGTGATAAGATCCGGATCCCCAAGGCTCAGGTCGATTACATCGTCAAAGGACTTCGCCAGAACGTCCGACTGACCCATTGCCGTGCTCTGATCCTTCCAGTATCTTTTCGCTATAAACTTATGTTTCATGATAACCTCCCAATCTTAACGTACGGAGCCTGAATTCTTCATTTCTGCAATCTGCTCAGGTCCGTATCCCATTGATTTAAGGATTTCATCCGTATCTCTTCCTATCTCACCTGTAGGCTCGTATGCCCTTCTGCCGTACTCGCTGAAATGAATAGGCGGAGCAGGCATCATGACAGTGGTGTGTTTCTCATCAGGGTATTCCACCGGAACCACATAGCCGTTTTCGATTGCCTGAGGATCGCTGCTGACCTCGTGCTGCTGCTTCAGAATCTCACAGGCGCAGTTGTTTGAACTAAGGTAGTCTCTCCATTCCTGAGCTGTTTTTGTCAGGAAAATCTCATTGCATCGTGCAATTACGATTTCTATTGTGTTCTTTTCCTGCATGACTGCTATGCTCTCATAATCGGGATCATTCGCATACTCAGGAATTCCCAGAAGACCGTACCACTTTTCTCTGTCCATTTCGTATTCGTTGCAGTAAACGCCAATCCATCTGCCGTCACTGCATTTGTAGGTCTGGTTAAATGGATCAGTCGGCCTGAAAGGGTGCGGATTCATGTGCTTGTGGTCAAACTGGGTCTGTACTATTCCTATGGCATTGCACCATATTCCGCTTGCAAAGAGGGATGTATCCACCTTGGTGCCTTTGCCTGTCTGCTGTCTGGCGTAGAGGGCCATCAGTATTCCCGACAGGAATGTGGAGCTTGTTACCATATCTCCAAAGGCATATGTCGGCAGGAATGGGAATGAACCTTCCGTCTGCCAGTCCCCCAGAGGGCCTGACCTCAGCCAGAATGCGCTGATGTCGAAGCCCGGGTCATTTGCCGAAGGACCTTTGTCGCCGTAGCCCTTAAAGTGAGCATAGATAAGCCTTGGATTCACTTCGCAGAGGGATTCGTAATCAAGCCCGCTGCGCTGAAGTGATTTCTCTCTGACGTTTGTGATAAACACATCGCTGTCCCGGATAAGATCCAGGAGAACCTTCTTACCCTCATCGGTTTTGATGTTAACTGATATGAATTTCTTGTTGCTGTTGTGTATTGTGAACAGCGGATTGCAGTCATCCTCGTATGGAGTGAACTCATGGGTTCCCGAAAGTCTCATCACGTCTCCTGAGACTGTTTCCACCTTGATGACCTCAGCCCCGTAGGCACAGAGCATTCGTGCCGTTGTGGGAGCCGCCACAACTGTAGCCATTTCCACAACCTTCACGCCCTCAAGGGGCAGCTTAACCGGTGTCTTCTGATTACCCATTGTTTCTCACTGCCTCCACTCCCTTGTTGAACGCTTCAGTATTCTTCGGGTTGTTTCTTCCCTTTTTTTCAAAATAGTGGTTCATTCCGGCTCTTACCTCATCCACGTCATAAAGCTCAGATGCTTCTGCCAGTGCTCCCAGCATTATGAGGTTTGTTCCGCGAGGGTTGCCGATTTCCGCAGCAAGTTCAGTTGCAGGAATTCCTACCACCCTTATGTCATCTCTGTACTTCCTGTCTTCGCCTACCAGGCTGCTGTTAACCAGCAGAATTCCATTAGGCTTGAGTCTGTCTTCAAAGGTGTCAATTGCCGACTCACTCATCGTCAGCAGGATGTCAGGCTCGAGGCAGTACGGGCTCTGCAGCTCTCCGTCGCTTATCTTCAGCTCACAGTTTGCCGCTCCTCCTCTCATTTCGAAGCCGTATGACGGATACCAGGAAACGTTTTTTCCTTCCTCCATGGCTATATCAGCAAGAACTGTTCCAGCCACGAGAACTCCCTGTCCGCCTACTCCTGAGCAGATAATTTCTATCATTATTCTTCACCTCCCCTGTCGACAAACTCTCCAAGAGGCAGATAGCTGCTCTGGGTGTTCCTGATGAATTCGCATGCATCCGCTTCGGACATCTTCCAGTTTGTTGGACACATGCTGAGAATATCTATCAGGCAGAAGCCTTCGCCGTTCATCTGCTTCGTGAGGGCCTTCTTTATTGCTTTCTTTGTCTTTTCGATGTTTGCAGGTGTATTCACAGCACAGCGAGCCAGATAAGCCATATCCGTCTGTCCGAGAATTTTCGCTATATCAACCATACTTCCGTCCTTTTTCTCGTCTCTTCCAAAAGGCGTGGTCGATGTCTTCATTCCCGGCAGGGATGTAGGTGACATCTGTCCTCCTGTCATGCCGAATACACTGTTGTTTATTACTATTGCCAGAATGTTGTCATTTCTTATGGCGCTGTACAGTGTTGATTCAATTCCTATGCTGTATGCGGAACCGTCTCCCGGACGGGCAATAACCAGCGCATCCGGTCTGGCATTCTTGATTCCCGCTGCTACAGGTATTGTTCTGCCATGGGCACTCATTACTGTGTTGTATTTCAGCGCAAACTGGCCGAACTGTCCACAGGCAACGTCGTCCACTGTAATTATCCGGTCACTGACTCCAAGCTCACTTACCGCCTCGGCAATCACGCGGCACACTATACCGTGTCCACAGCCCGGACACCAGGATGCCTGCTGTGTCATATCTATGTCTTTTGGTAATCTGTATTCCAATTCAGGCACCTCCTTAATACTTCTCCAGCATTTCTTTAGCTATTTCAACTATCTTGAACTCACTGGTGTTGTCCCAGTACTCCCCGTAGAATTCCACAGGGTGTCTGTTTTCATCAGCCAGTATTACGTCATCCTTCATCTGTCCCAGGATGTTTCTCTCCACATCCAGAATGCCCTTTACCTGAGAGCCCAGTTCGTCAAAGGCCTTCTTAGGGAAAGGCCACAGGGTGATCGGTCTTATCATTCCCAGCCTGATGCCTTCCTTTCTCGCTCTGGCTATTGCTGACTTTGCAACTCTCGCACTGGTTCCGTATGCTACGATTACAATCTCTGCATCCTCTGTTTCAACCTCTTCCCAGCGCTGCTCCTCTGCTTCCATCCGGCCGTACTTGTCAAGAATATATGCCGGATATTTGTGTCCGCCGTCTTCCCAGTCCCAGTACCTGTTCCATATTGCTCTCTGAGGCTCGTCCTCTTTGCGAGGTCTTATGTACCAGTCGTACTTCTCCATGTCATGTTCTTTCATCTCAGGCAGCTCCACAGGCTCCATCATCTGTCCCAGCGCCGCATCTGTAGCGATAATAACCGGATGACGGTATTTCTCTGCCAGATCAAAGGCACCGTATGCCAGGTCTACACTTTCCTGAACGCTGCATGGAGCCAGCACTATTGTTCTGTAATCTCCATGGCCGCCGCCTCTTGTCAGCTGCCAGTAGTCGCCCTGTCCCATGAAAATGTCTCCCAGCGCGCAGCCGATACGCTGCACGTCAACGATTACAGCCGGCAGGTCGCTTCCGCAGAGATATGAGATACCTTCCTGCTTAAGCGAAAAACCCGGACCTGACGTTGTTGTCAGGGCTCTTGCTCCTGCGGCAGCTGCTCCAAACAGCATGTTCACACCGCAGAGCTCCGACTCTGTCTGGACGCATTTGCCTCCAACCTCATCCATTCTCCAGCTCAGGTATTCCAGAATATCTGTCTGTGGTGTAATCGGATATCCGCTAAAAAATCTGCATCCGGCACGGAGACATGATTCTGCCAGTGCCTGATTGCCTTTCATCAGTACTTTTGCCATGTTTCCCTCCTTAGCTTTCTTCTATCTCTATACAGTAGTCAGGGCACATCTTGAAACATGCACCGCAGCCTATGCATTCCTTAGTATCATCAATCTGTACAATAGGGAACCCCTTGGCTCCTATTTCATCCGACGGAACAAGCACGCCCTTCGGACAGACGCTAACGCACAGATAACAGCCTTTGCATCTGCTGAAATCAAGTTTTACGCTTTGCATTGTATCCTCCTTTTCTTCATATATATGTTCTTGTGTATCTGGAATTATTTTGTGTAAATTAAACAAATTGTCACGGAAAGAATTATACTATTGTATGTATTTTCACTCAAGCATATTTATTACTTTTTTTGTATATAATTTATTTTTTTATGCCACTTTCTGATTCCGTTCTTTATGCAAAGATCTTATCTATCAGGCTCACATCTGCCGGCAGCCAGTCAACGCTGTACAGCTCGTCTTCTGCAAGCCATTTTGCATCCTCATGTTCCTTAAGGATAATCTCCTCTGACAAAAGTTCACATATAAAGCAGTGCATGGTCAGGTGGAACCTGGGATAGTCATATTCAACTGTTTCAAGGAGCCTTCCAACCTTGATATCGACATCAAGTTCCTCCCTTATTTCCCTAACTAGAGCCCCCTCGGGTGACTCGCCCGGCTCAATCTTTCCACCGGGAAATTCCCAGCCATCTTTGAATTCGCCATATCCCCGCTGCGTTGCAAAAACCTTTTTCTCCTTAACGATAATTGCTGCAACAACTTCTATTTTCTTCATTTACTCTGCCTCCACATAGATGCTGCTCTGAAGATATCTCAAAATATCTTCTCTCACAGTGTTATGCATTTTCATAGTTACTTTCGTAATAGCTCGCTTCTTTCCGGAATTATCGAGCTTAACATCCCCATATTGATCGATAATGTCAAATTCGCCCATGTAGTAAAAGTTTTTCTCCGCATCGCTTTTTTTGACAAAAAGATGTTTCCGTGCCGCCTCATTTACATCTTTCATGTAGCTGCTTTCAGGTCCACATCCGATTTTAGAATCCCATTTAAATATCACATCGCTAATAAATTCATCAGCATAATCCGGCTTACCTTCTACAAACACACGCTCTTCATCATCAGCGGAAACCTTGTGATATGTAACGAACAGAAATACATCATCATCAAATCGCTTCATTCCATACATTGTTGATGAATAGTCCCTGCCCGCATTTACAAGGAAGCTGACATCTCTTCTTGTGTACTTCTCGTACAGAACAAACTGCCTATCGCTGCTTGTCTGTCTATATCTGTCATTATATCTTGAAAGACCTACGTCAATAATATCGTTTACAAGGTTTTCGAACTCACAGTTTCCAAGTCTGCTTGCAAAGCTTTCCATACGCCATATCATGCCTTTGTCGTCACGTCTCAGAATTTCAATATCGGCATATCTTAGGAGCTCATCTTCTTTCGATACAAATCTTCCGCTGAGAACTTCTGCATACTCAGTAACAAGCGAAGGTGTGGTATCAAAGTCGAACGCTTTTCTCAGATTATCGCTCAGCTCTGACGGATCAACGACGCTCTTTTCCGTCATCTCTCGAAGCAGCTCAAGTTCACACGGCCTTACGCCACTAAGGACTGTTTTAGACAGATACTCGATTGTCATATCATCCTGCTCGGAAAGAATATAATCATAGTTCGGCTCAACTGATTTAAGAAAGCGATAGTACGATTTGTACTCGCTTATAATAAGCATCGGGTCAATTTCCTCGTTGATATAGAAATCATAAAGATACGGAATTCTTCCTAGTCTGTTCTTAAGATTTGTATATCCTTCCCTAATAATCGACTTAATTCCCTTGATGTTATCAATAGAATTAAAGATCCTGTCTTTTGCCACCTGATCAAAATGAATTGTAGATGCACCCGGAATAGTATTGTTACCACTGATTACATACTTTCTTATGTTATCAGGGTTGTATGTTCTGTCCCCTGAAAGAGCTACAGGAATCATGAAGTTTTTGTTGTAATTTCCAATAAAGTCGAGTATAACCACATACTCTTTTCCCTTTGCCTTCCTGAGACCTCTTCCAAGCTGCTGAATAAACACAATAGGTGACTGTGTAGGTCTCAGCATTATTACCTGGTTGACTTCTACAATGTCAACGCCCTCATTAAGTATCTCAACTGAGAATATGTAATCGAGAGGCTGATGGTCTCCATCAGCTTCACTCTCATCCATTGCAAGTCTTTCGAAAGCACTGATACGTTCTTCTTCACCGGCGCTTCCATTAAGAGCAATCGTTCTGTATCCGATGTTGTTGAATTTTCTCGACAGTTCCTCTGACTCATCAATTCTGCTGCAGAAAACAAGTCCCTTAACTCTATCGCCACTATATCCGAAATATTCAGCCTGTTCAATAATGTGCCTAACCCTCGTATCGCTCGTAAGCCTTCTGAAATCCTCAGTAGACAGCTTCTTTACGGACATATTCTTTTCATCTACCGACGATACCTCTGTTATGCCGAAATAATGGAAAGGACATAACAGATTATTCTCCATAGCCTGCTGAAGCCTGATTTCAAGTGCAAGCTGGTAGTTGAATATCTCGTATATGTTTTTGCCCTCCTGATTGTCATCCATCTTGTCAGGAGTGGCTGTCATACCTAGGAAGAGCTTCGGCTTAAAGTAGTTCATTACCTTCTGATAAGTGCCCGCACTGCTGTGGTGAGCCTCATCAAGGATAATGCAGTCAAAAGCATCCTTCTCGTACTTGAACAGATGCTTGTCCCTGTTCAGAGTCTGAACAGTTGCAAAGACATAATCGCAATCATATTCACTATGTCCTGCTCCAACAAGGCCCATCGAAATACTATCATCAAATACCATACGGTATGACTCCCTGCTCTGCCTTGCAAGCTGTCCTCTATGGACAAGGAAAAGGACTCTTTTGAAGCCGCATTCTCTCATTGCAAAAGCTGACGCATAGGTCTTGCCGGTGCCCGTGGAAGAAATAAGAAGTACCCTGTCTTCACCCTTTGCAATCATCTTCTTAAGATTGACGATGAACTGTTCCTGCATGGAGTTTGGCTTGAGGGTATACTTCTGAAGTGATACAACATTTCCCTGTGAGGCAATCTCACGCTGCCTCTTTATTATGTAATATCTTTCTTTATAGACCTCATAGAGCTTGTCGAATTCTACTGTATACTCCGAATCCCACAGTTCATTGAACTCACGTAGAATATCACGGGCAACTTCGCCCTGTTCAGTAGAAACAATTCTGGTATTCCATTCAACGTTGCTTGTAAGTGCGGTTTTGGTCAGATTCGAGCTTCCGGTTATTATTCTGTAGGTCTCGTCCTTCCTGAAAATATAGCCTTTTGTATGAAAGCCGGTATCCGCAGCCTCTGAATCATACATTCTCAGTTCAATATTTGTAAGCTCATTAAGTTTTTCAAGAGCTCTTGGTTCACTGAAGTTCAAATAATTGGTTGTCAATATTTTACCTGGAACCCCCTTCTTTTCAAGTTCCTTTAACGCAAGAAGGAGAGGTGTGATTCCTCCCATGGTAACAAAAGCAACACTAATCTGAAACCCCTCGCATCTGAGCAGCTCGTCCTCTATTGAAGATATTACCTTTTTCCCGTCCTGCGGCTTATTCGATACAAATGAAGGCCTGTACTCTGCATTCGATGCCAGATTACCATCTACAAAAGCAGTTTCAAAGCCTTCCCTCATTTCATAAATTCTTGTTGTCATTGAAACACCTTGTCCAAACTACTTATTTTACTTTTTTTGACATAATTACATTAACCCATCTTAGCTCCCTGCCATTAAGGTTGTCGCCGGTAATCCATACGGTCATTTCCGACTTTTCTATATCATCTCTTACTACCTCTAACAGGTGATTAACACTTTGTTCAGTTGCACATGTAAAATGTCGTTCCTTTTCATCATCGTAATCACTCTCTCCATATTTGAAACATGTATATAAAATTCCACCGGGTTTTAAAGCCTTTATAACCTTCGGTAGTGTTTCTTTGAGTTGATTTCGTGGCAAATGATGCAGAGAGGAGCACGCCCATATTCCTTCAAAAGCGTTATCGTAATCTAAGTCCTGAAACATCAGGCATCTAACCGAAAGGCCTGTATATTCTGAAGCAAGCTTACATAAATCCATAGAACCGTCAATCGCGGTTACTTTATAGCCCATTTCAAGAAAGGTTTTACTGTCCCTTCCACTGCCGCAGCCAAGATCAAGTATGCTTCCCTTATCAGGAATCCTCCTGATAAACTTTTCCATAACATTACTCATATCCACATCTACAGTCTGCTGTGCATATTCTTTTGCATTATCAATATAGTATTGCAACATCTTATCATTATCATTCATAATTCCACACCCTGAATCCCATATTCATTGCCGAATCATAGGATGGTCTCAATATATTAGATAATTGCTCTGTAAATCTGGACTTGTCAAGTTCCGTGCTATACAGTTTGTATCTTATTTCTTCGTTGTTTACGTGCTCTTTAAGGCAATCATTTGCAGCCTTCTGCAGTTGTTTGATACCATCATACTTCCAAACCGCCTGATGCGCGTTATACTCCGCAGCTGCCAGACGTGGAAAATATATATCCCAATCCGGCAGATTATTGCTTTTAGAGCTGTTGACTGTTTTCGTAGTAGGCACCAGATTCCACAGTTCATCATGAGCCACATATGACCATGGAACAAAATGGTCTATGGAGATGTCGCCTGTTGTCATAATATCTCCTGTATATATATTTCTTATTTCAGTTACCTCAATGACCGACTTCCAGTACCTCTTTGCTTTGTCCAGCTTTCTTTCCTGTGGTGCAGAAAGCTTGTCTGCTATTCCCGGAACGCTCGGATTTCTCTTCTGTAAATAGTGAATCAGACTAAGTTCCAGCCAGCCTCGTATAATTTCTATATTCTGCAGCAGATACTCTACCCATAGCGGATCCACCTCTATGACGGAGCTGATACCGTTGATTGATGCAAAGTAGTACATCAATCTTTTATTGGCGTTTATCTTACGTGCAAGTGCTTGAGGACTTCCGTACCATTCCTTACGATTAATATCTATATCATAAAACGGTGCCTGCAGTCGGTATGGAACATTTTTTATCAGTTCTTTCTTGTACCTGATTATATTCCTGTCTTCGCTGCTTCTCAGATAAGCAAGCAGTTTATCTCTATTCTCGGATGGGATGAAGTTCTCCTTGTCAAATATGTATTTAACTACCTCTTCAAGATTGTCCTTACTTCCATTCGGACCAAGCTGCAGATGATATGCTGTAACCATATACCATGCATCTGCTATCATCTCATTGAGTATATCGTCAAATGTAATCCGTACTTTCCCGTCTTCCAGATTCTTCAGCAGTCCCTTAAACCAGAAGAACTTATAGCAGTTTGTGGTGTTATCAAACAGCCTGCTGAAATACCCTATATTCAGTTGTGAAGATTGTGGCAGGTTCATATGATTCTCCTTATTCACAGCTTTCCGCTACTAACAGCTCAGCTACATTGTGACCGTGAACCGCATAGTGCATTTTATTCTGAACGGTGGCATAGAATCTCTTAGTTGTCGCTGAGTTCTTATCATAATCTATTGCGGCGGCATAAATGTCTGTGATTTTCTGATAGAACTTCCTTTCACTTGCCCGTATCTCACGAATACGCTCGTTAATTGTACGAACATCTACATCTATATTATATCATTCCAAACTGGCCATCGCAATTTAAGCATCCGTTCAGCGAATCAAAAAACGCCCCCTTCGTGGCATTCCCATAAAACATGTACTCCTTTTTCAAAGAAGAAAATTTGATGTGATTATATTGTAATTCTTTTCCTATATTTCCAGGCAGGCATTATCACAGTTCTTCATTTTGTATTCAATGATTATGTCTGCTGCGCCGTCCGTATAGCCCGCTTCTTACATGTTATTGATATTTGCCTCTGACTGTCCATGACGGACCAGATATACTTTGCTCATTATGATTGTTCTCCTATTAATATAGTTTACCTATATACTCTCAATCTTCACCGTAGCTGCGGACGAACTCGCTTTTGTCGGTTTCCATTATCTCCAGCACATCCAGCATCCCTTCTGCCAGCTGTTTTGTGCGAAACTCTTCCAAAGGCATCCAATACACTTTACCTTCATCTGAGATTGTCAGCTCGCCGCTGAAATCGTTCACCTTATATAAAAGCAGCACGTTACGTACTTTGCCTTTGTACCACTGGTAGGTTCCCGTCATTACCGGACTATGTATTGTGAGGCCAGTTTCTTCTCTGACCTCTCTGATAATAGCGCAGCACCTGCTCCGGCTTATGCTCAAAGGACCCAAGGACACGTTTGTTAATTCTGTTTTTCTTCTTAAGATAGTGGTCATATACTTCATCATAAGGTATCCAGATTTCTCGTTCTTCAATCTTTTCATATACCTTCCGGATAATTTCATCGCTATCCTTTCCTTGCTTCATGCCTTTGATAGGAAGCCCAAACTTTCCGGGACCTGTGTTTATAACATCATATGAATAGTTGCCGTAAGGATAGGACCTCAGCACATGTTCCACATTTTGAGGATTGCATCGGTTCTTTGCCTTTGCCCCCGTACTCCTGCATCATGGCAACTTTGATGAGCTCCTGTCTGGGTCTTTATCTCTGATGCAACATTTCGAATTCTCCTCGAAGAGGCAATACTGCGGTCTATGGTTTTTATGGTTCCTTTGCTGACTTCTTGAACCTTTATATCAGCCATAGAATTCTTCTTTCCATATTTCGAGCAATAGAAAAGGGACTCTGGCTGTTTTCCATAGTCCCATGTGATCTCAATATCTTTTACTTTTCTTCTTTAAGCTTATCAATATCTTCCCTGAATTTTGTTATCTCCTCATTAACCTTGTCCGTATCACCGTCCAGCAGATCACTGCTCACATCAGACCAGAAATCATAAATGTCTGAAAGGGCATCTGACCATTCATCATATATATCAGAAAGACTGTCTGACCATATTTTATATGCTTCGGATGATGTGTCGGACCACTCTTTGTATGGTGCATAGTCGTAGCCGTCTTCTACCACTCCATCATAAATCGCGTCGTACATATCTCCCATAAGGTCATCGTAGATGCCGTCATAGATATCACCGCACGCGTCATCATAGATGCAGTCATAAAGGTCTCCGATAGCATCGTACTTATCACTGTTTGATCCAGCGGATTTAAGTACAAGTTCCGTATAAGTGATGCTGTATTCTCTCATTCTGATACAGATAGCTCTGTTTTCTTCATTGATTCTGTTATAGAACTCATTAACCTTTGCAGTGTTCTTGACATATTTGTCGTATGTATCAATCTCTGCTGTAAGCTGGTCATATTCAGCTCTCAGACCGTCTACAGTGTCAGCTACGTCCTTTTGAACAATCTCCTCCAGCTCTTCAATGGTGTTTACAGATACTTTTTTCTCTCCGGTTGAAACAGTCTCCCCTCCGCAGGCAGCCAGACTGCAGAGCATTACTGCTGCCAGCACAAATACGATTACCTTTTTCATATGCTTTCACTCCTCGCTCAATTCATCTTTCCCCACATGATTTTATGCGGAGCCAACTTTTTCTCATTTACTCAGATTGTAGGCTATCACGCATACGTGACAGCAATACTGAAATTTCCCTCTTATAATCTTTCAGAAAATATTCCTGCCATTTCTGCCATTGTCATGCCGTCAGCGCTGAATTCTTCAGCATTCATATCCGGCAGTCCATAAGCAATAACCTTTTCAATGAAATCAAGAATCCTTTGAAGCTCTACTATTTCCTGCTCAATAGAATCCGCTCTTGTCTTCAGCAAAGCTCTCATATCGCTTTCATCTGAGTTCAAAAGTTTTCTGATTTCATTCAGCTGAAACCCCATCTCTTTATACAAAATTATTTTCCAGAGCTGCTCGAGGTCCTCGTCTCCATAGAGTCTGTAGTTTTCCGGTGTTCTGCTGTTGTACATGAGCGCCGTATCATCGTAATACTGAAGAGTTCTCCTTGATAATCCCGATAGCTCAATCACGTCTTTAATCTTTTTCATCGTCTGTCTCCTTCCATAAAGAATTGCAATAATCTCTATAGAAGGGCTTGTATTTTTCGCGAAGTGCATTGAGGTAAGATGCAATTGTTTCATCGCTAATTTAAAAAGCCCCAGCACCGTATTGTGCTGGGTATGTATATCTGTTATTCATAGTCTCCAGAAGACTTTCATATAGCCTTTTAATTCAGGAAGAATTCATCAATATCTTCGTTGCTTTTCAATATCTGACTATCTTCTACTCCTGTCATCTGCGCAAGTAGTACCGACTTGAGAAATGCATCTTTAAAGTTCGCATCAAAGGCATTGTCTATAAGAGTGCTGAACTGTTCAGTCTGTTTTTTCAGGTCTTCTACATAACATGCATACTTATGTTCAAGCTCAGAATCAAGCTCATATTGCGCGTTGATATATGCCGTAATAATCTCCTGCTCCCTCTTGTACAGCATCAGCCGTCCATACTCAAGGGCAAAATCAGTTAAAGCATTGCTGAACTCCCGCAAAGTTTCATCTTTGATTATTGGCAAGCATGTAGCGGCAAGCAGCTTAAACATAGCTTCTAAAGCAATCCACAGGCATTCTTCAGTATACTTTACTTCGTCAATTGAATCGTTATGAAATAATTCTGCATTTGATTGAAGTTCATCTGCCAGTCCGACAATGGTATCACATGCTTCCGGAGATGCATAAGCACGAATGTTTTCCACGGAAGAACGAATGTATCTTTCATACATTCCAAAGACAAAAACACTGTATTCACTATCAGGTAACAGTAGTACATATTCAGAAATACTGTTAATAACATCTTTCCAGTCAGAATCATCAAATTGAGAAAGAATCTTTCCTGCCTGAATTTTTTTAATTATAGCAAACACAGCTATAGTAGCTGCCTTAATTCCGTTTAATTCATTCTCATCTGTTTTAGAATCTGCAGCTGCTAAATATCTTTGAAATTTTTCAATTCCTGCGATGGCACTATCCAGCTTTTCTCCGATTGGAGACTTAAACAGCATATTTATCGCAATGTCATTTATCATCATCTTATTAATTATCATTGCTTATTCTCCAACCGTAACGCCGAACATAACCGCCAATGACTTCGTGTTGTTCACCAGTGCACCCAGCAGCATTTGCTCATCTTCATTCAGTGACTGATAGTCTGCTCCATAAAGGTTCACAGCCTCTGCGTACTGCCTGTTTAAACCGTTTCTTATCTCGGTTGTTTCATCTAGGACAGCACCTATTTTTGCATCCATTTCCCGTACACGCTCTATATTCTCTTTGACAGCTTGTATCGCTTCGTTCTTTTCTTTATTCAATTTTATTTTTTTAGTCGAAAAAATAAGTATTGATGAGAGCAGCGTGGCTCCTGCAATCGTCCATCCTATTGGACCTGCCATAGCCAGGAATGCAGTTCCTCCGGCTATTCCATGTCCTCCGGTAGCCAAGGCTCCGCCACCGAGCCATGCAAGTGCAGCGTTTGTTGCAGCAGCTCCTGACAGTGTTGAAATTGCCGCTCCGGTTGATGCCGTGCCAAATGTAGTTGCTACCCACATGGCAGCCGTTGGTGCCATAAAAGCTACCGACGCACCTGCCGCAAGACCTGCTCCTGCCCCGGCTGCTGCCACCCTTGCATCCATCAGTTCACGTTCTGCAAAATCACATGCTTCGGTAAACTTCTTTCTGTCTAACATGATTTCTTCGAAGTCTGAAGTAAATGATTTTGGCTTGTTCGCGATACTGTTTACGAGGCCTTCTACGAAGGAAATGCTGTCGACAGCTCGGCTTCTTTCAACAAAGAGCTTTACGCCTTTGTCATTCATAAGTGTATATGCATCGTTATATTCAGTAACAGAATCCTTAAGCATGCGATCAAGTTCAGTTAGCTTTTCTGTAATATCATCCTTAACATCTACTACCATATCCTTTGCATCGCTTGCCTTTGTTTTCAGCTTGTTAGTTGCTACCTCTGCCTTTTCCTTTATAACTTCAGTGTCGATACCTGCAATGCCTTTCTGTGCCATCGTCTTCAATCCGACCAAAGACACCTTCTCCTTACCCATCAAATAAGCACCTCCCTGTTTATGTCCTTTGCCGACTCCAACTTCCTTGATTCTAATATGTAAACATTATTATTCTATTTGAATTCTATCTCAAGCGAGTATCCCGGCGAGACTTTTGCAATTTGAGGGTAGAACATATCCCAGATTACTGTTTGTGCGAACTCGTCCGCCTTCTCCGCCTCATTCTCGTTTTCAAGCTTTTTGAGCATCTTCTTCTCAACTTCCTTGTCCACCTTGTCACTGTCTTCAGCACTCAGTTTGATCTTTCCAAAAGCAAGTGTGCCTTTCTTCACCTCAGCAATTTCAACCTTCTTTACATTCAGATCCTTAAGCTCTGCGTGAGGAATCTTCATTGTAACAACGTGCTCTCTCTCATCAACGGAAAAGCTGTTTTTACCCAAATAACTCATATCAACTACATAAGTAGCAACTCCGCTGTACTTAATCTCCTGGCTTTTCGAGAAAAGCTTAATCTTAAGCAGCCCAGCATCGGTAATCGTCGCAACATCCGTAACCTCTCTCTCATAAACCTCAATCTTCTTAAGCTTGCTTGCATCTCCCAGCACAACTTCGGCAAAATCAGCAGCGGTATATCCAAATATCCCGTTATTGTCGAGTGTCAGATCATATCCACTGACATTCTTATCGAATCCCAGTTCCTGCTTTATTTTGTACATAACATTAATTTTCGGAAAAAGTGCCATCGCAACAACGATAACCAGCAACACAGCCAGTATCTTGCTTGCCAGCTTGCCGCCTGCCTTTGCCACTATGGATGTCTTCCTTCCTTCTTTAGCCCCTGCCTTAGCCCCCTCAAAAGCTGCTTTTTCAACACTTTCCAGAAGGTCTTTCTCATTAATTGGTTCCATTGTTATTACTCCTTGAATTATTATTCTTTATTCTGGATTCCCTCATTAATTCATTCCAATAAGATTGTGTCCTTTATCACATTATATCCTATAATCTGCTGTTTGTGATAATAAACGCGCACCGCCTTCCAATTTAAGCAAATTAATTTTCACCTCTTCTTTTCAATTTCTCTTATCAACTCATTTGCTTTATAAATCAGCTTCCTATTTCTTTCAATACTCTCTTCGAGCTTTTTAATCTGTATCTCCAGCACAGGTTTCAGAACTTCATCCGAAGCATCTATCACCGCCGAAATTTCTTTGAGAGATAGTCCCAAATCCTGAAAAAGTTTTATTCGCTTTATGGTGTTAGGATATAACTATGGACACGAAATGTTGAACAACTTATACTTAAAAAAAGGAGTTCAACAAAATGGCTAAAAATCAAAAATCTTATACACCAGAATTCAGGCAGCAAATCGTTGATTTACACTGCCAAGCTGGCAAAAGCATAACCGAATTAAGTAACGAATATGGCATACCTAAAGGCACAATCTCTACCTGGATCAAGAACCTTGCTCCAGCAATAAATACTGGTGAAGGGACTATCTCATTAAAGGAAGAAGTCTATACAACTACCTATCACACATTTGAGGAGGCAAAAACAGCACTCTTTGAATATATCGAGTCTTTCTACAACCGTAAAAGGCGCCATAGTGCTCTTGATTACAAGACACCACAACAGGTTGAGGATGAGGCTCTAGCAGCTTAAGAAACATCTCTCCTTGTAGCTAAAGCAGGGAGAGAAAAAGTTCAACTTTTTGTATCCAAGGTCTTGACTTAGGTCCAGTTTGAACTATCCGGAAATTCCGTATAGTTGAATCCTCTTCAAGTTCCGAATCTTTGAAAACCTTCATGATGTGCTCGTTAATTGTACGAACATCTACATCTATATTATATCATTCCAAACTGGCCATCGCAATTTAAGCATCCGTTCAGCGAGTCAAAAAACGCCCCTTTCGGGGTATTTCCATAAAACATGCACTCCTTTTTCAAAGAGGAAAATTTGATGTAATTATAGTGTAATCCTTTTCCTATATTTCCAGGCAGACATTATCACAGTTCTTCATTTTATATTCAATGATTCTGTCCGCTGTACCGTACTCCAAAAGCGACAGGACTGAGCAGATCAGGTAATCAGATGAAACTATAACGATCACCCTGTGACCTTCTGCCAGTTCCTTCAGTTTCGCCAGCGCAGCTTCAGCACGCACATTCAGATCATCGCCGCCATAAACTTCGCAAATAAGTTTCGGATTGCTTCTAACCTCAATAGCTGTTTCCTTGTTATATGTAGTCTCCTCCAAGCTACCTGTGAATATCTCGTCAAATTCAGGGTAGCTGGTTATATTGTATTCCGGATATGCTGTCTGCGCCGTCTGTATAGCCCGCTTCTTACATGACGCATAAACCGCATCAGGCTTTTCCGGAATATTGCCCGGAACTGTGGCAGCCTGTTCTTTTCCAAGCTCTGTCAGAGGATAATCCCCTCCCCATATTTTATTGATATTTGCCTCTGACTGTCCATGACGGACCAGATATACTTTGCTCATTTTTATCGTTCTCCCTTTAATATAGTTTTCCTATGTATTCGCCATCTTCACCATAGCTGCATACGCACTCGCTTTTATCGGTTTCCATTATCTCCAGCACGTCCGGCATTCCTTCTGCAAGTGGTTTTGTGCGGAACTCTTCCAAAGGCATCCAGTACACTTTACCTTCATCTGAGCTTGTCAGCTCGCCGCTGAAATCCTTCGCTTTATATAAAAGCAGCACGTTACGTACTTTGCCTTTATACCACTGGTACGTCCCTGTCATTATCGGGTTATGTATTGTGAGGCCAGTTTCTTCTCTGACCTCTCTGATAATAGCATCGTGAAAAGCTTCTCCCGGCTCTATATGACCTCCGGGGAAGGTAATGCCGGTGTA